>CAPEBR010000026.1 GCA_948602995.1 uncultured Dorea sp. | reverse complement strand
CATACAGCATGGCAGTTTCCCCATCATTACAAGCATCAACCATATAACCGTTTTTTCTCTAAAAAGTCACTTATATCTTTTCGTAATTTACAGGATTTTTAGCAGGTTTTTTAGATACAATGGCTTCGTAATTCTAAATACAGACATATCAAAAAGAAAGGCGGAAAAGAATGATGAAGAACAAAAAATTAATGCGGACATTCGTAGTTGGGGCAAGTATTTTTGCTTTGACAGGCTGCGGTACGCCAAATGGCACAGACACAAACGGAGAAAGCGAAGCGAAGGATATTTATATTGAAAATGGCACAACAGACTCTGACAAAAAAGATAGTTTCAATGAGAACAATTCAAATGATATCGGGAGTATGGATGGCGATGAAATAATTGCGGCATCTGATCTGCAGGGACATGTAATTGAGTTTTCAGATCATGGATGCGTGGTCAACCCGGTAACATCAGATCATATTGACGAGGCTGTCGTCTCTGCGGAAGGGTACGAAAATGAGGGGGCAAAAGTAACTATTAAATATGGAGATAACTGCATATTCCAAAAAGCAGTGATAAGCATAGCGACTGGAGAAGCCACGGTCAGTGAAGCTGCCAAAGCGGATATCAAGAAAAAAACATCATTGCTGCTTTATGGGAATTTTGACGATACAGAAAATTTTACAGCTGAAAAAGTAATCATTACCCAATATGAATAGGAGGAAGGAATAGACATGGCATTTTATCAGCTTGCGTTTCGTTATTTGAAGCGAAAAAAGTCAAGACAGTCTTATTGTTTTTTGTGCTGCTCATTGTGAGCAGCATGATACTAAGCACAAATATGATTCTCCGTGCAACGGCTGATTCAAAAACAGCAATTGGAGAAAAAACAAAAGCAAAAGTTGTCATGGAGATTTTGAAAGGGGATGACAGGATTACGCCTGATGACGTGGAATGGATAAAGGATTTAGAGGAAGTTTCCACAGTAAATTGTCTGGCAAAAAACGATGCGTTCCCTATAAATTTCCAATTGGTTACGGGCAGCGATTCTACAGAAGCAACCAATCAGAAAGCATCCCTTCTATCCTACGATAATCTGGAAAATGACAGCGGGTTTTCAGAAGGAGTGTACCGTCTTGTATCTGGCAGTTATATTGCGGGGGACATAAAAGGGATCGTTATCAACTCTTATCTTGCGGATTCCAATCAATTAAAATTAGGAGACTTAATAGAATTAGAAAATACCAATGGAAAGCGGGTTTCCCTGGAAATTGTCGGTATCTTTTTATCTGGAAATGAAAGCAAACAGCCAGAAGGAATGGATTCTGTAAACCGTATTGAAAACCAGATATTCATAGATAACATTTCCTACTCGGATTTATTTGAAACGGACGGTTATGCCAAAGTTGCTGTTTATTGCAAAAAGCCAGAGCAATTAAACGTCTTAGAGGAAGAATTGAACAAATATTTATCTGATAAAGCAGATTCTACGACATCTGATACCTTGTATCAACAAATGGCTCTGCCATTAGAACAGATTACCAGGGCTGCAAAGCTAATGCTTGCCCTAACGCTTCTGGCAGGAACAGTGATCGTATCTTTGCTGCTTTGTATGTGGATGCGGACACGGCAGAAAGAAACTGCTATTTTTATCAGTATTGGGAAATCAAAAGCCAGTATTTTTTTACAGGTATTTATGGAATCATTTTTCGTCTTTGCATTCGCTGTCCTTGGCTCATGTTGTCTTGGAAACTTTATGGCAGGCATTTTACAAGGATTCCTTACGGAATCTGGAACAGACATTTCTTTAGAGGTTTTATTACAGTTCAAAGATATAGGCCTTCTGGCAGGTTTGGGAAGCCTGCTTGTATTGGCGGCAGTCATAGTCTCCCTGCTCCCGATATTAAGAACGAACCCCAAAGAAACTTTATCAAAAATGGAGGGATAGACAATGAATAGTTTCCAAATGGCGTGGCGTTCGGTCATACGCAAACCAGTCAAAAGCATACTTCTGTTTTTTGTAGTATTTATGATCAGTCTGTTTTTTCTATCGGGCATGGCCAGCCGAAACGCAAGCATCGCCACCCAGAATAAGACAAAGCAGGCAGTAGGGGCTGGATTTCTGATAGAAGCAAACGAAGCAAACAAGCGGAACAGGGCGGATGAAATTCTTGCAAAAAAGACCGAGGGGGAAGAAGGGAATTTCGATGGCGTGAATGTCGAAAAAATAGAAACAAACTATGGTACGTCATGGAGGGTATCGTATGATAATTCGTTCCAGACGGTTTTAATCAATGATATGGAAAAGATTGCCGCTGTGTCTGGAATTTCCGAATATAATATTACAACTGCCGTCACAGCAGTGAATCCTGTGGATTTTTCCAGAATTGAGGATGATGATGTAGACCAAAGCTCTGATTTACTTTGTGTCAGCTTAATCGGCAATAAGGATATGGCATTGGATGCCAATGTCCTGTCAGGGAATGTAACAATTAAGGATGGGCGGATGATAACGGAGGAAGATGCCAATGTATGTGTGATTTCAGAAGAACTTGCCGAAAAAAACAATCTGTCGGTTGGAAACAGGATACAATTCAATGACCGCCGTAATGTAGAGAATGGAACCGTCTTTGGGGCGGAGATTGTTGGGATTTACAGGGTTCAGCAGAAAATGACGCCTGTTATGGCTGGAGATACTTACCGTTCTGAAAATATTATATTTACAGATTTAGGATTTCCAGAAAAAGCAGAAGGAAGCACATCAGGTGCATTGTACGAAAAAGCATATTTCAAAGTGGCAGACGTGAACCAATACGATGAAATAAAAAAAGAGATACAGAAAGTGGATATTGGATGGGAACGCTATGATTTGATTGACAACAACAGAAATATTGATAAGATGTCCAAAAATTTCAATGATTTGGAAAATGTCAGCCAGATATTAGTTATCGTAGTTGCAAGAGCCAGCCTGATCATCCTATTTTTAGTATTCGTTTTTTGGATGAAAGGGCGGGTGCAGGAAATTGGAATTTTATTAGCCCTTGGCACACCGAAAATAAAAATATTCGGGCAGATATTATTGGAAGCATCCATGATCGCTGCCGCCGCCCTATTCCTCTCTTTTGCGGCTGCGCCCGCCACTTCTGATATTACAGCGGATTATCTTGTGCAGCAGCAGGTGCAAAAGGCAACGGAACAGTCTGTCTTAGAGGAAGGAAAAGTTGCAAAAAATGCGGTGGATTCAGAGGAAACAGTTACAGGCGTTTCCGTCGCCGTTACACCAGAACTCATGCTGTACGATTGGTTCGGCGTAGCGTTGTTAGTTGTAATATCGGTTGGGGCTGCCGGCATTCTGATTGCCCGTAAAAATCCCAAAGATATTTTCAGTGAAATTAGTTAGGAGGACAAAAAGATGGTATTAGAAGTCAAAAATGTGCAGTATTCTTATAAATCACAGAAAGAAAAAGAAATTTCAAAAAATGTTTCCATGCAGTTTGAAGAAAAGAAGTTTTACACGATTGTTGGTGCAAGCGGGGCAGGCAAAACGACGTTCTTGTCCCTGCTTGCAGGACTGGATCTGCCTGTGAGAGGAACCATTCTGTATGACGGTGAGGATATACAGAAAAAAGGGCTTAACTACCACAGAAAGCATCATGTTTCATTGGTTTTTCAAAATTATAATTTGATTGATTATCTGACGACAGAGGAAAACGTGCGGCTTGGCGGAACAAAAAAACCCCAGGATTTATTGGAGAAAGTAAACATTCCTTGTGAGGATTGGAAAAGAAATGTTTTGCAGCTATCGGGCGGCCAGCAGCAGCGGGTTGCCATTGCAAGGGCACTGGCAAGTAACGCGAAAGTGCTGCTTGCAGATGAGCCAACGGGTAACCTTGATGAAAACACGGCAGGGGAGATTATAGAATTACTAAAAAGAACGGCGCATGAGCTTGGAAAATGCGTCATTGTAGTAACGCACAGCAAGTATCTTGCAGCACAGGCAGATGAGATTATCATGATTAAAGATGGCTGTATTGAATCCGTTACAGAGCTGTCAGATTAACCATCTGCAAGAAATATAAAGCGATAGCCCGCCAAGTCAAAATCCCCGCTGCAAGCAACGGGGCATCAAATTTGCAGCGCTGCAGAGCAGCGGGGTATTTGACCCTCGCGGCAGTCGCCAAATGTGCCTGCAGGCATGCCCGCCTGGCTCGTTGCTCGTGGGAATAAAGAATGTTCGGGCGGGCTGCTTCGTCAGATGTAAGGCCGGATGATTCCGCTTCGCCCTTCATCTCCTCCTTTACCAGAAAGCTTTGTATCTTCGCTGATATACCAAGCGAACTACCATCATTTTGAATCTTTTCTTTTTCATACTGTACCTCCCCGCTTATGCAGCCTGATGTTTCTTAAATCCTAAACTTGCAAGCGGAGGCAGGATTACTGCTAATACGCCGTAAAGAACCGCCCTCATGGTAAGCGCATCCAGCACCAGTCCGCCGAACTGGTATGAAATATACTTGCCAAGCTCCGGCATTGACGCACGGTAGGGAAGTAAAAACAAGGTCAGATTATATGCCCCTGTTGTCCCGTTCGGTGTAAGGAACATCGGGATAAACAGTACAGGAACAAAAATGATCAGAACAAAGTAAGGACTTTTCATCTTTGCAGACAACATAAGTGTCAGCCCGATCATTGCAAGGAGTACCAGGTAAATAATGCCAATGTTAATAAGAACAGCCTGTAAAAATGTGAATGGGTAAGGAATCGCCGTATTTGCGATCTGCACCGGCAGATCATAGCCGTCTATCCCAAACGTCCTGTCCCTCGGTCTCTTCGCCGAAATGATACATAAATAAATCTTCCAGACTCGGCTCCACCGTCTGTGCATCCTCCCTGGGCGCTGTTTCTTCTATCATACGTAACCGCACCATATTGTTCTCGTGGTGAAGATTTACAACAGAAAAATTCCTGCTGTATTCCACCGCCGTCTTTTCATCGACTAAAAGCTCCCACACCTTGCCTTTGATGCTGTCTGTCACCGTACTCATCGGTTCCTGCAAAAGAAAACGCCCCTGCTTCATCATCAGGATCGTGTCCGCAATATAAGACACATCCGAAACAATATGCGTGGACAGAATCACGATCTTCTCTTTTGCAAAATCAGAAATAAGATTGCGGAACCGCACTCTTTCTTTTGGGTCAAGCCCCGCCGTTGGTTCATCCAGTATCAGGACAGACGGGCGGTTCAGTTCTGCCTGCGCGATTCCCAGCCTCTGCTTCATGCCTCCAGAATAGGATTTGATCTTTTTATCCGCCACATCGGACAGGTTTACCATATGAAGCAGAGCTTCTGTCCGGTCTTTTGCCTGTTTTTTATCAAGCCCCTTCACCGCAGCCATATACAGCATAAATTCACGTGCCGTAAAATCAGGATAAAAGCCAAAATCCTGCGGCATATATCCCAAATGGGTATAATATCTCTCCCCTAATTCTTCTATCGTTTTTCCATTTAGACGGATACTTCCCGCAGTCGGCTTAAGGACACCGCATATCATCCGCATCAGCGTGGTCTTGCCCGCGCCGTTTGCACCAAGCAGCCCATATACCCCTGGCATTAAAGTGGCGCTCACATTATCAACGGCGCTCTTAGCATAAATCATCTATCTTAGGCAGTGCTTTTCTGTATCTTAAGTTAACCTTAAAATATATTAATGGAAATATCGTTTACATTTTCTTTTAAACATGGTATATTCGATGATGAAATAAATCATCAATATTGTCATGCTCTGTTCATGAGAGATCGTATACCACAAATACGGAGGTAATATATTATGGAATATGTTGTAAATTTCACATGGGATGACGAAGCCAACGTATGGATCGCTACCAGCGATGATATCCCAGGCCTTGTACTGGAATCTGGTTCTTTTGATGCCTTGTTAGAACGCACTCGTTTTGCTATACCTGAACTTCTCGCACTGAATGCTCCCGAAACCCATCCATTATCTCTTACCTTTATATCGAGACGCCAAGAAAGGATGGTTCTGTAATGGCTGAATATAAGAAAAAAGTACGCAAAATACTTTCCCAAAATGGATGTTCTTTCCTGCGCCGCGGAAAAGGCGACCATGATATCTGGTACAGTCCAATTACGGAACGACACGTGACGGTTGATACTAAGATAAAATCCCGGCATACTGCAAATGCCATTATGAAGCAAAGCGGTATCAATTACAAATTCTAAACAATACATTTGTACTTTTTATTGAAAAACCGCCCGGTCACCAACACCGAACGGTTTTTCACCTATATAAACCTTAAATTATATTCTGGGAAACGGTTTGAAGATAACTTTCCGGATTTCATAGCAAAAAATCGCTTTAAGGATATGTATTCTGCGGGCTTTTATCCCTACAAAACATTAGAAGAATATTGGGCGTATTGGAGCCGTTACATTTTCATAAACCGATATCAAAATGCGGCTAAAAATGTCTATCATGATTTATACAATCTGGTACAGGAAAAGGAATATTTTGTCCTGATACCGGATCGCTGATGCAGCAAATGAATGAAGTTTATGATTTTATTGACTTCCGCAATCAAACCCGCGCAACCATAGAAAGATTATTGAGAATTGATGTCAGGGACTACCCTGAGATTGCCGTAAGGGAGGCACTTCTAAATCTGCTGGTTCACCGCGATTATTCCTTTAGCGCCAGTGCGCTTATTAGTATTTATACGGATCGGATTGAATTCGTATCCATTGGAGGATTGATGCCGGGAATTGATCTGGAAGATATTATGGCAGGCATTTCCGTATGCAGAAATCAGAACCTTGCGAATGTGTTTTACCGGCTGCATCTGATTGAAGCTTACGGTACTGGAATGGGAAAGATTATGAGGGCATACGAAGGCATGGAAGAAAAACCTTCGATTGAAATAACCAGAAATGCCTTTAAGATCATATTGCCTAATATTAACGCAAAATATGAAACGGGAAAGTTTTCTGCATCGAAAGTGAAATCAATCACAAGTTCTGTTGCTGGGGCTGAAAAAGTCCTGAGCGATGAAGAAAGAGTATTGGAATATGCCCGGTCTCATGGCGCTATTACAAGAAATGATGTAATCGAATTGCTTAAAGTAAGTACATCTACCGCTTCCAGAGTCATTAGGAGAATGGTAAAAAGCAACTTGCACTACTAAGAAGCCAGCGAATCCCAATAGATTCCCGACTTATCCTGCTGTTCCTGAATTATTTGTGTTATGCGTAAATCCGCCTGTTTTTCCATAAACAGGAAAAATATTTCCGTAGGTAGACCATGAGCGCGGCCTCTAATACTCTTCCTTTGGAAGGGGTTCTCTGGTAGCGCAGCTGGTCTGAGGACAATTTCCCCAACCAGCAGACAGAAATACTCTGGAGTATCCCCATGGCAATGCAGGATACTGCCATATGCATTTCGGTAGCCCGGGCTGCTTTCAGAATATTCTGTCGGCTTCTTTCGTCCTTCACCTGCTCCAGAGGGTCAGATGCCCCAGATACTGCCGGCCAGGATTCCAAGGCCGCCGAACATATGTCCATGGATATACTGGGGCTTTGCGGAGTTTTCCGATTCCTGAAAGAGTTTTTTCACGCCGGGCATGCGGCGGCCTTCCTTGGACTGCTTGACCCCGTCCCCCACAAGGACATGAAAATTCCCTTCCAGGTAGAGAGGCGAATACTCTTTTACCGCAGAGAACCAACCGGTGCGGATGGCATCCAGAGACCAGGATGAGGCTCTGAAAAAGTGGAGCATGGAGAGATAGCAGTCAGGAAGAAGTGCCATGATGTATGGTAAACTCATACATGAAATAACTTTTCCAGCGGTTTGTATCTTTCTTAAGTGTGGTGACTTAAAGATGATACCATAAATCCATACAGAAGGGTTATTTTTATTTAGAACTTTTTACTCTCAAGAAACATAATACCCCGGGAATTATCAAATATCCTTTCTGGCGGATGAAAGCGGAAAATCCGAAAGCGATGTATGCCTGTATCAATTATGGGGAAGCATACTGTCCGAAAGAGATTGAAGAGCGTGCCATATGCATAGACGGGGATATTACGGAAGTGCTCTGCTAGAGCGTGTTTGAAAATTCATTCCCACAATCTGCCGCCCCACTTTACACCAGATTTTATGCTGAATTTAGTCAATGTAGCCCGCTACACCTCCTAAATCCAGCATAAAATCTGATGCAAACTGGGACGACATCTTGCAGAAAGCAATTTTCAAACACGCTCTAGTGTGATGGATCACTTTTTAAGCCGCAGACCATCTTTGAAGGCTTCTCCCACTCTTTCGCCCACTTTGTAATAACCATGCGTGTAAGGATCAAAAGCAATAGCATTTACCAAAGTCATATCAATCCTGCCGTCAACCATGACACGTTCATCTGCGGTGACATTCACCACTTTACCGATCACACCGCATCCATATTCATTATTCTGATATTCGATAAATTCACACTCTAAGCAGAGCGGAAATTCATTGATAACCGGAGCGTCCACCAGTTCAGCTTTCGAAGCTGTAAGTCCGCTGTTTTTGAATTTATCTGCCACCCGGTTACCGGATTCGACGCCAAAATAGTCCGCCTCGACTACATGCGCCGCATCAGCAATGCTTACTGTAAAAGCGCCTCTTGCCTTGATATTCTTCACTGTCTTGTGCGTTTCCGTCAGATTAAGCGCCACGCGGCCTCTCTCCTGCATAGTTCCCCAGGCGGCATTCATAACATTAATGCTTCCGTCTTCGTTGTAAGTTGCCGCCATTAAAACAGGCATTGGAAAGATACCTTCGGTGATATTAATTTTTTTTCTCATTGTCATTACCTCATTTCTTCTATTAGATTTGACAGGACTCATATCCTTATATATAATTATAACCAGTAACAAATAATATGCAAGTACTATCTTATTAGACAGGTACTGTCATTAAAGGAAGCATAAAATGATAAAAAATTATATAGAAAAAGCAAATTTTGAAGATACCGGATTCAGCTATACTTTATCTCTGATATCCGGCAAACATAAGATGGTAATCCTCTACTGCCTGATGGAATTTGAAGTCGTTAGATTTAATGAATTAAAGCGATACCTGAAAAATGTATCAGACAAGACATTAAGCAGCAATCTCAAAGAGCTGGAAGCAGACCGGCTAATCATACGAAAAGAATATCCCCAAATCCCTCCAAAGGTGGAATACAGACTCAGTGACAGGGGAACATCCCTGATGGTTGTTTTAGACCAGTTATGCGTTTGGGGAGAAAACAATAAAGAATAAAGTAAAGGGCTGCAGGTTTCTCCATCACTGCTATATGAAGAAACGATACAAGCCCAACGATAAGTATGCATTTATCAAATGCCTAAGCAGTCATTTACGAAGACTTCTACGCTGAAACGATCCAGTATGATCCTTAGCTTCAATTCGCCGTCCGCAGTATTTACCAGGCTGCGCCGCTGATGCTTATTACGCCGCATAGTGTCAAACTCTCTGACCGGCCCCTGGTATAACCTTCCGTCTTTTAGAGACAATTCCCTTGGCAGGCTCATCTGGCCAAACCACGGCTCTTCCGGTGATGAGCCTGCTCTCGTTTGGAGCATTTATGCTTGAATATTTTTCAATATTTGTAATCGAACTAATGGTTCTACATATACTGGCATACTCTAAAAGTAGTTGGCGAAGTTCAAGGAAAGAATGCATACCAATTCTGTGCACAATATTTATATTATATATTCGAAGTGATGCTTGTTATTCTGGTCATCCTATATGGACAAAAAGCGATTGAAACTTTATTGAGAAAAGAAAGTCCCTTTCCTTTTGGCGGTATGATTTTGGCTGTGACATGGGGCGCGTTTCATTTTGTATCACGGGGATCAGGATTTGAAATATGGAACGGAATTTCTACTATGATATTTTCTTTTCTTAGCGGCGTAATGTATTTAAGATTAAACAGGAACTGCTTATATAGCTGTCTTTTTATCGCTATAGGTTATTTACTCTAAATATGATCGTCAGCCGTTTGTGTGACTTCGTCACCGAATAATTCTTCCTCCCCCTGTATAATAGACAAAAAACAAAAAGGAGCTTTATCATGGCAAGAAGAAAAGCAGTTGTCAGTATCCGGGAATGTGTTGCATGTGGATGCTGCATAAAAGTTTGTCCAAGAAACGCAATCTCGGTTCCCCAGGGCATCTATGCCAGAATTAAGGAAGAATTATGCGTGGGATGCGGAAAATGTGTAAAAGAATGTCCTGCAAGCATTATCTCACTGGAGGTGACAGAATAATGAACAGAAAAAAGAAATGGTATGATTATCTTTGGATCGCTTCTCTTACCTATCTGATCTTGGGATTCTTCAATATCCTTTTTGCCTGGCTGGGACTTCTCTGCTTTTTTATCCCGCTCTTTATCGCGATTTTAAAAGGCAACAAGACTTACTGCAACAAATTCTGCGGCAGAGGACAGTTATTTTCCCTGATCGGCGGCAGGTTTGGGCTTTCCAGGAAAAAGGATATCCCCAAATGGATGAAGTCGAAATATTTCCGCTACGGATTTTTGATCTTCTTCTTTATAATGTTCTTCCTTATGCTGTGGAATACCTGGCTGGTCTTCACAGGAGTAAAAAGCCTTGACGCCGCGGTAACGCTGCTGTGGACTTTCCGGCTGCCATGGCACTGGGCATATCATGGAACCTTGTTCTCTGACGGTGTGGCACAGTTTGCTTTCGGTTTCTACAGCGTCATGCTGACCTCCACCGTACTTGGATTCCTTACCATGGTCCTCTTCAAGCCGCGCTCCTGGTGCGTGTACTGCCCTATGGGCACCATGACACAACTGATATGCAAAGCCAAAAATGTGACTGCATCACAGAAACAATAATACAAAAATGCTATACTGTCATCAGACAAAAGAAAGGAAGGTAATGATTATGTCCATACTTATTGTAAACAAAAACAACTTTGATTCTGTTAAAAACAGTGATAAACCTGTACTTTTAGATTTTTATGCAGACTGGTGCGGCCCCTGCCGCATGGTATCTCCCATCGTGGATGAGATCGCGGAAGAAAACCCCCAGTATCTGGTAGGCAAGATCAATGTGGATACTGAACGGGAACTGGCACAAAGATTCCGCGTGTTAAGTATCCCCACCCTGGTTGTGATCAAAAATGGGGATGTCGTCCATCAGTCCGCAGGCGCAAAGTCAAAAGATGATATTCTCGCCATGCTAAAGGGTTAACTTACGAAGGCGTTTCTTATCAAGGATCGTGACACCGCCTCTAGAAACTTTCACAATCCCTTCACTGGCAAAATATTTCAGCATTCTGGATACAACTTCACGGGCAGATCCCATATACCGGGCAATCTGCCCGTGTGTCAGTATAATCGTATCCGAACCCGTCCTCACTGCCTCATCAGAAAGGAAAATTGCCAGCCTCCTATCCATACTCATAAACAAAATCTGCTGCATCACCCACATTACATCAGAGAATCGGCTGACTGCGGTTTCCAGCGCAAATATCCGGACATCCGGGTTCCGTTCAGAGACTGCCGCAAAAGCGGGACCGCTGATCACACAACATTCACTGTCCTCCTCCGCGTCCACAAATACCTCAAATGTAACGGCTGACAGGACACAGGACGCTGACAGCATACACAGATCGCCTTTCTGCAGACGATAAAGCGTGATATCCTTGCCTTCTTCTGACATAATATAAAGACGAAGGCTTCCCGAACGAACAAGGATCACACCGGAACATTCACTGCCGTCATGGATATTCTTTCCCTTCGGATATGTAATACCGTAAGAGTTTCGGCAGATATACTCCCTGTCCGCATCCGAAATGTTTTCCCAAAAAGGGAAAATCTCCCTATAAATTGATTCAAATACAATTTCCGCCATTCCGTCTCTCCCTTCGACTGATCTCAATGAAAATACTGGTTTCCTAAGTGCAGCGTTAGCTTTTCACCTGGCGCTGCTGCATTCTATTTTACCAAAATCAGCGTCTTATTTCCATACATAGCCAGGAAAAACATATGGGATAACCGTTCTTTGTATACGGCGGCTATTCAAAATCCTATTTTTCAAAAACAACAAAGCCACATTCATAAGGATGATCGCAATACACGCTTTCTTTCTTATCCGTGCGGTATAACAAGATTTTCAGTATGATCAGAAAATCTCCGCCGCCTGACAGCAGCATGATCTCTGCCACGAAAAACAACAATAATTGATCTGTCATCACCGCCGCCGCTGCAACTGCACATCCCAAAACTAATGTCGGCATAGCCGCTCCTAACAGATACTGCCACTTTTTCAACGGTTCTGAGCAAGTACAGTATGGAGTAAAACTGCTCCGAATGAATCCAAAGTCAATCGAATGAAAATGATCCTTTGCAAAAATCCCCCAGGTGATTCCATGTATTAACTCATGCAGAATAATCAGGACCAGCATGAGCAGATATGCTACTGCGACAGCTCCGATAGAGATTCCGTCTAAATCAAAACCATTCACATAATAGTACGCCCCCAATGCCAAGACCATAAATGGCAGCATACTCAAAGGTCCCTGATAATTCGCTTGCCGGATATCAATGACCATATTCTTTATTTGATATCCTTTTTGCTGCATTTCAGCGTTTAATTTTTCAAAGTGGTCTTTACGTTTCAGTTCTTTATCTGTTAATTTTCTTTTATCTTTTTCCATATTCAATTCCCTCCAGGTTTCGATACTGTACTCTTTCGTCCCACTATGGATGTCAATGCCGTTTTTATTATATCGCAATCAACCCTGTTTGTCATTAGACAATTACAGGGAGAATAATATCTTCGTATGCACTAAAAATAATAGACTTTATTCCTGTTAATCCCCAAACAGTTAATACGATAAGAAGCAATATATTTTTCTTTTGTACCCTGCATAAACAGTTATGCTCAGGCTAACAATTGGGCATGGCATTATAAAAGGGGCAGGCTTTTCAAGTAAATCATTCTTGTTATGCCAGCTTTCAAGTCCCAGCGCAAACTTTGCCGCCCAGTTCACTTTTCGTATATAAGATAACGCAATCGCCAAAATCACGAATATAAGCAAGCCAATTTGAATGATTTTTGTCTGCTCATTATAATTACCAATGACATTCCAAAACGCCTGTACATTCATCTGTCTCCTCCACAAAATTCCGGTTATCTCTTACATAATTTTCGCCAGAGGCTCCCTTACTCCGGCAGATCAGGATCAATGTGCCGCCTCCCTGTCATCATCAAGACATATATTTTTATTATAACCTGTCCAAAATGCCAAAACAATCACACTTCCTAAAATAACCACAAGGACAATAAGCACAATTCCTGCCATCTGAAATATATAACAACTCAGCAGCCGGAAAAGTTAGTGTATTTTTTCACTGCAGCAAAAAAATAACACACAGAAGGTTACTGGTCACGGAGTGAACAGTAACCATTTCTGACGTCCTAAAAGAAAAAAGAATTTCCTTCATTTTGACTTTTTGCGTTTTAACGCGTATACTATATTCATAGTTTATTAGGAGGTATTACTTTATGGGATGTCTGGGAAACATACTGTGGTTTATGTGCGGGGGCTGCTTAAGCGGGCTCAGCTGGGCACTCGCCGGATGTCTGTGGTGTCTTACGATTGTAGGTATTCCGGTGGGACTTCAGTGCTTTAAATTTGCGTCCCTGAGTTTTTTCCCTTTCGGAAAAGAGGTTATATATGGAGGCGGCGCCGGCTCCCTGCTTCTTAATATTATCTGGCTTTCCATATCCGGACTCTGGCTTGCAGCCGAATCTGCTATGATTGGTACGGCCTTATGTATCACAGTTATCGGCATTCCGTTCGGACTGCAGCATTTCAAGCTGGCACGACTGGCACTGATGCCCTTCGGAGCAGAGTTGGGGACGGGGCATTTTTAAAAATGCCCCGTCCCCAACTTCTTCCTTACCGGAGATGCCAGATATCCCGGTTGTATTCTTCAATTGTACGGTCCGAGGAAAAGTAACCCGCCATGCTGATATTTACCAGGCTTCTTTTTGCCCATTCCATTGGATTCAGGGCATAATCTGCAATTGCCTGCTCCTTCCGGACGATATAAGCATTAAAGTCCGGCAGTGTCTGGAACCAGTCCTTATCTGTCAGTTCTTTTTGGAGACGCTTCAGTTTTTCCTGTGACCCATACTCTGTCATGATCTCACTTGTAAGGAAATCTATCGCTCTTCTGATATTTGCATCCGCATCGTACCATTCTCTTGCACTGTAATCCCCATGTGCGTATCTGCGGATTACCTGGCGGCTGCTTTGTCCAAAGATGTATATGTTTTTTTCTCCTACCGCCTCGGCAATCTCTACATTCGCCCCATCCAGCGTGCCAAGTGTCAGTGCGCCATTCAGCATGAATTTCATATTGCCTGTACCGGAAGCTTCTTTGGACGCAAGACTGATCTGTTCGGACAGGTCACATGCAGGAATCATCTTTTCTGCAGCCGTAACATTATAGTTTTCTACAAACACAATCTGAAGCCACCGGGAGACCTCCTGATCATCTTCAATTACCTTTGACAGAGTTAAAAGCGCATGGATAATATCCTTGGCAATGGTATACGCCGGCGCTGCCTTTGCGCCAAAGATTACTGTAACAGGAATCTTCGGCGTATGCCCGGATTTGATTTCAAAATATTTATGGATCAGATACAAAAGGTTAAGCTGCTGTCGTTTATATTCATGCAGACGCTTGGACTGGATCAAGAACATGCTGTCTGGATTTACACGGATCTTTTGTGTACATCCAAGCCACTGTGCCAGTGTTTCTTTGTTTTCATGCTTAATCTCTGCAAGCCGTTTTAATACCTCCTCGTCCCCTGCAAAATCCTTAAGCCTTTCAAGCTCTGATGCATCCTTTTTATAGCCCGGGCCAATGAGCTCCTCTATCAGGTCTGCAAGCTTCGGGTTACATTTCAGAAGCCAGCGCCGGAAGGTAATTCCATTGGTTTTATTATTGAATTTTTCAGGATACAGACTGTAAAACTGGCTTAGCTCACTGTTCTTGAGGATTTCTGTATGAAGCGCCGCCACTCCGTTTGTGCTGTGGGTAAAATGAATGTCCATGTGTGCCATATGGACTGTTTCACTGGCGTCAATTATGGCAGCTGAGGCATCCTCTGTCCTTTCGCGTACAATCTCGTCCAGCTTTTCGATTATGGGCACCAGCTGCGGAACGACTGTATTCAGGTAGTCCTTCGGCCACTTTTCCAGCGCTTCTGCAAGAATGGTATGGTTGGTATATGCACATACCTTTGTCACGATTTCCACCGCTTCATTGAAATCAATTCCCTCTTTACCAAGAAGGCGGATCAGCTCCGGAATCACCATGGAGGGATGGGTATCGTTGATCTGGATTGCCGCATAGTCATACAGGTCATGCAGATTACTGCCGCGTTCCACACACTCCTCCAGTATCATCTGCGCGCCTGCACTGACCATGAGATACTGCTGATAGATCCGCAGGAGCCGTCCCGCCTCATCACTGTCATCCGGATAGAGGAATAATGTCAGATTCCTTGAAATATCGTCTTTATCAAAGGATATGCCTTTGCCGATTACGGATGGATCAACCGTATCCAGGTCAAACAGGTTCAGATAGTTGGTACGTCCTTCATATCCGGTAACTGCAAGCTGATACAGCCTTGCAGTATAGTCTCTGCCCGCAAGTGACACCGCATACGTCTTACCGGTTTTTCTTGCCCAGTCCCTGCCGCCCAGCCAGAAGTCCGGCATCTCTCTTTGTGACTGGTCTTCAAATCTCTGCCGGAACAGCCCGCAATGATACCGGAGACCGATTCCATCTCCCGGAAGATTCAAGGTGGCAAGAGAGTCTAAAAAGCAGGCCGCCAGCCGGCCCAGACCGCCATTTCCAAGACCTGGCTCCGGCTCGGTCTCCTCAAGCTCTGCCATTGATTTTCCGTGGGCGTTCAGACAGGACTTTACTGCATCATACAGCCCCAGGTTGATCAGGTTGTTGCTCAGCAGTTTTCCGATTAAAAATTCAGCGGATATATAGTATAATTTACGTCCTTCTACAGACCTGGCCCGTTTCTTACTTTCCTCTTCTGTAATGCCAAGCAGAGCAGTATACAGCTCTTCATAAGAGCACTGTTCAATCTCCTTTTTGCAAATGTTTACTAAAATATTCTCAATCTCTTTCACACCTTTGACTTTCATCATGAAAAATCTCCTTCCACCTAAATTACTCCTTAATATAATATGATGATACAAGCGGCAAAAGGTTATGCGTTTCAATCCTGCATGAAATAACATGACCTGTTTACGCTTACATCATATTATTATCACAATTGTTCCTGAAATACTTGCGCAATCCTATTAAAAAATTGTATAATCCTATCATAATTTACACAGGAGCAATAAAACACCGGATATGAAAACTATGGAGAATAATACGCTTGTACGGGATTCTGCCTATCAGGAAACAAAGCGGCATACTGATACAATGTTTGCATATAATATCTATCCCTGTACGATTCCTGATGATTTTGCTTTTGTCCCCATTCACTGGCACAACAGTATGGAAATCATCTATGTAAAGCATGGAACCGGAATCGTCCGGATAGATTTTGAAACCTACGCAGCAGAAGCCGGCGATATCTTTTTTATATTGCCGGGACATTTACACGGGCTCGGGAATATAAAAAAGGAACGAATGGAATACGAAAATATTATTTTTGACATGAATTTTCTCGGAAGTGACAGAGTGGATCTATGCAGCCAGAAATACCTCCAGCCTGTCATAAACGGAAAACTGAATTTCCCCTCCCGCATCAGAAAAGAGGATCCCGTCTACCCGTCTGCCGCCGCATGCCTAGATGCTTCGGACCGGTTATGTTCCTTACGCCCTGCCGGCTACGAGCTGGGCGTAAAGGGACATCTGATGATCCTTTTCTCTATTATGATTCAAATGACAGTGAAACAGGAGAAAGAGCCTGTTGATGATAAAAATATCGAAAAACTGAAAACTGTACTTCTGTACATTGAGCAGAATTATGACCAGAAGCTGACGGTAGAGCTTATGGCTGAGAAATGCGGATACAGCGCCAGCCACTTTATGCGTTGGTTTAAAGAGGCTGCCGGATCTGGATTTGCCGGCTATCTGATTGAATACCGCCTTGGCAGGGCTGCCCAGGATCTCCGCAGTACGAATGATACCATTCTAAAAATATCGGAAGCAAACGGATTTGATAATCTTTCAAATTTTAACCGTTTATTTAAAAAGAAATTTGGAATGACGCCTGGTCAGTTCCGCCGACAGAGCTTTAGTCCGCCCCCTAAATAAGGGGCGGCAGATTGTAGGAATGAATTTTCAAACACGCTCTAGGATGCACCTATTTTTTTGCGCCGTTCCGCAAGCTGGGCTGCGAATATGTTATGTGTAATTTTCTCCTGATCATCCTCAGTAAGCTCTAAAAACTTGCAGCCGTATTCATACTTCCCATCCTCTTTTTCTACAATGCGCAGTACCTGGCAGTACATGGAAGATATGGGCCTGTCCTCAAGCAGCTGTACCTTCAGCAGGAATTTGTCACCTTCATAATATCTGCACTCCGAGCTGACGCACGCCCCTCCCACACTGATATTCAGCATTCTGCACGGCTTTTCCCCAATCTCCAGCCCACTGAACATCGTAACAGTTGCGTCAAGATCCGTGCTCAGCCGGAAAAAGGCACGGTCATTTCCTATTTGGGTTACAACCAGTTCTTCTGTCTTCCATATGTGTTTATCCCTGGGTGTAATGACTCCCTCCATATAAACCGCTTTCTTTTCATGATCACTGTATCCGCGGATCCTGACACGAAGCGGTTCGCTGTCCTCCTTCGGAATCTCCATTTCAGAATATTGATATAATTCCGCTGTATTTTTCCACAATCCCTGTATTTTTGCAACAAAAAGAAAACAGCCGTCAAAATCTGTCACCTCCACCCGCATACCCGAATAGTGATGCAGCTCTCCGCTATTGTCTGTTTCCTCAGTTTTAACAGGCTCCTTTTGATTCCTCAGCCCAAACAAATTAAAAAACTTCATAAGCCTTCCTCTCTCATTTATGCTGCATGACATACCATTTTCATTCTTACTCACTCTATTGGCTGTATAAATTATACCCTACTCTGTTTCCAACGGCAATACTTTTATTGCATTCCGCTTACAGCATACTTCGTTACTGGTTACTATTCACGGCCCAGGAGGCTGCTCATAGTAACCATGAATCAAAAGCATATCGTTTATTGCGACAGATATTGGACATATCCCCCACGGTATGATAAAATAAAGATAATTACAGAAGTATACAGGAGGTTGCTATGCGAAAAATAAATCAAGGATTAGCCTGTCTTTTAACAGCCTTTCTATGTGCCGCGCCCCTCTTTCCCCTCCCGGCTTCTGCCCAGGAGAATGCAGCGGTTCAGCCAGTTCAGCCGACGGCGCGTCCAGCACAGCCGGTTCAGCCGGCAGCACGTCCCACGCAGCCCGTACAGCCGGTTCAGCCCGGAGGGCCGTGGAGAAGAACCGTCAGGGACAGAGGTTCTTTTTACAATCCCCCTACAGATAATCTGCAAAGAAGAAGCCTGCAAAATACACAGACCCAGGCTGCGGACATGACATCTGCATCAGACGGACCGGTAATCACGGATCAGACAGAACCTTATGAAGATAAGATCGTCCTTAAATGGAAACAGGTAGAGGGCGCCAGCGGGTATGAAATCTTCCGCAGTCAGAAAGAAACCGGAACCTATACAAAGATAAAGTCCATTTCCGGCGCTGCTTCTGTGGAATGGACAGACAAAAATCTGAAAAAAGGCGAAACCTATTATTACAAAATCAGGGCGTACAGGGAATCCGTCGGAAAGAAAACGTACGGAAAATTCTCGAATATATATGAAAAAGGAAAAGCCGGCTGGGTTTACAAGGACAATAAGAAGCTGTACTATAACTCCCAGGGAAAGCTGGTAACAGATGTAAGCGGCCTGATCGGCGAGCAGTCGTCCTATGTCCTCATGGTCAATAAGCAGGAAAATGTAGTGACTGTATATGCAAAGGACGATGGGACAGATTCCATGATTCCGGTAAAAGCATTTATCTGTGCAGCCGGAGAGGACACGCCGACCGGAACCTTTTACACGCCCCAGAAATACAGATGGCTTCTTTTGGCCGGACCCTGTTACGGGCAGTGGTGTACCGGAATACAGGGAGATATTCTGTTCCATTCCTCCCCTTATAAGACCCAGGATAACAAGGATCTTGATATAGCAGAATACAACAAACTGGGGACTACCTGCTCGCACGGATGCGTCCGGCTGAAAGCAGGAGATGCAAAGTGGATCTACGATAACTGCGCAATTAATACACAGGTAGTCATTTACAGCAGCTCTGACCCGGGACCACTTGGAAAGCCAGTGGCAGAACAGCTTGACTCCTTCCATACATGGGATCCGACAGATCCCAATATGTCTACGGAATGCCAGAAGAGGCACTGCCATTGAGTATGCACAAAGGTTCTCCCATAATTTTTGTCTGCGGGATTGCGAGAGCGCGTCAGTACAGATCAATCCGTGTATCAGAAATGTTAAGAGGAGAGGAAAATGGAACAGATATCATTATTTGACAGCGGCAGGCAGACGGCGCCTCTTGCAAATCGGATCCGGCCTCAGACGCTTGAAGAATTTGCGGGTCAGGAGCATCTTCTAGGAAAAGGGAAGATGCTCCGGGCGCTTATTGAGCAGGATCAGATATCCTCCATGATATTCTGGGGACCGCCCGGCGTCGGGAAGACGACGCTTGCCAGTATTATTGCAGGACGGACATCGGCTGACTTTATTAATTTCAGCGCCGTGACAAGTGGAATCAAAGAGATTAAAGAGGTCATGAAGCAGGCTGAAAACAGCCGGAAAGTGGGAATCCGCACCGTTCTTTTTGTGGACGAAATACATCGGTTCAATAAAGCACAGCAGGATGCATTCCTTCCTTTTGTAGAAAAGGGAAGCATTGTTCTCATTGGCGCTACAACAGAAAACCCTTCCTTTGAGGTAAACGCCGCATTGCTCTCCAGGTGTCGCGTATTTGTATTGAAGGCGCTGGAAAACAAAGATATTGTAAAACTTCTCCAGAACGCCCTAAAAAGTCCGGCAGGGTTTGGCGACCAGCATGTGAAGATTACAGACAGGCAGATCGAGGCTGTTGCGGCATTTTCGAACGGAGATGCCAGAACTGCGTTAAATACACTGGAAATGGCGGTTTTAAATGGTGATATCCATGCAGATGGGATTCTTGTCACCAATGAGGGACTGGAGCAGTGTATCAGCAAAAAATCTCTTTTATATGATAAAAATGGGGAAGAACATTATAATCTCATATCAGCCCTTCATAAATCCATGCGGAACAGCGACCCGGATGCAGCAATCTACTGGATGTGCCGAATGCTTGAGGGCGGGGAAAATCCCCTGTATATCGCAAGGAGGCTAATCCGCTTTGCAAGCGAGGACATCGGCATGGCGGACAGCCATGCACTACAGGTTGCAGTAGCCGCCTATCAGGCATGCCATTTTCTTGGATTGCCTGAGTGTGATGTGCATCTGACCCATGCAGTCACCTATCTCTCTATGGCTCCCAAGTCCAATTCCTTATATGCTGCCTGTGAAGCATGTAAACGCGATGTGAAGGAACTACGGGCTGAACCAGTGCCCCTTGTACTTCGCAATGCCCCTACAAAACTTATGAAGGAGCTGAATTACGGAAAAGGGTATGAATATGCCCATGATACAGAGGAAAAACTTACTCATATGCAGTGTATGCCTGACATGCTTAGAGACAAACGGTATTATCACCCGGGCATACAGGGCGAGGAGAAAAGGGTGCGTGACAGACTGAAAGTCATTGAGGATTATCGCTCTTCAAAGTCGGGGACGGGGTAAAATTAATTTTACCCCGTCCCCGACTTTGCTTTTCTTGACAGCTTTTCCTTGAATACCATATAGGAAAAGGGCATCTTGCTCTTCATTCAATCGACATTTTCTTTGCTTCCGCCCATATCCGGCTTATAGAAAAATAAGAGTTAAAAGGATTTGACGTACATAAATGTCTGATTGTCATAAATCCAATAATTATGTTTAGAGCGAAGGTTGTTGATTTCTTAAATCACAATGTTTTCGGTTCTCTTTATCAAACAGCATGTACTCTCTTATATACATTTTGCATCCTCCTTTTAAAGTATCATGTACAAATCATTCAGCATATCGAAATACAGCTCTTTTCCAAGAAATTCAGATTCATCCAAAGTATCCACAACAAAAACCGATAGCTCTTTTCCCCCAGTGTGACATTGAAGCTTCTCTTCCATCTGCCTTGTCCACAGGCTTCTTCCATGCTCATCCAATCCGTTATACTCCAAACAGGCTTTGAAGAGTTCTTCTTCCTGTTCTGACGGCAACCGACCTATATAGCTTAGCTCTTCATGGCTGAGAGATTCTGTGCGTCCTGTAACCTTCAAATACACCCCTTCTGCTCCCTCCTTTCTAAGGTAGCCATCTTCACTACGATAGAACTGCAAAACCTCTTTTTCAATATCTAAAACCTTCTTTAGATACTCCTCATACAGGGATGACCATTCTACAGGACAGAAATATATGTAAGAAGTCAGCTCCTCAACCCACTCTCTTTCCGTCCCCCTGTAATATTTAGGCGGTCGGTTAATGTCATGCACATTCAGACACATCCACTATTAAGATACTTCTTCCCCTCTATCAATAAGCTTTTCTGCTTCTTAGCCTCACCGCTACCTTCATCCAAAAGAATCTTTTAAATCATCGTTACCACTCCCCCTTCCCTACTGAAATAATATAGCTCATTAGACAGCCATTCTTCCTTTAAAACTACGTCCGTATTGACTGTTTTCAACATGTTCTTGTTCCATTCCAAATTAATGAGCCGCATTGAAATTAGTCCCTTTATCCTTTCCCAGTCACAAAACGCTTCATCTACACTTATCCTCTCCCCTCTCCTTAAAATATCCAAAATCCGTTCAAAACTGTACCGCATATTTTCTGTTGTCCTGTATATTTCATACAGGCCCGGTAGTCCTACAACTATTTGAGAGTACTCTTTCTGTTTGTAAAATACAATGCTTTCTTCGCTCTTACCATTATTCTTTTCAACCACTTCAAAAGAAATCTGTACGTCTCTTCCTAATTCTTTCTTCACTAACTCTTTTAATTCTTTTTTGAATTCAATGTAATTCATCCTATTACCCTCCAAACCTTACTAAATCATTTCAATGCAAAGAAAGCCCTGACACCACTCTAAATGGGTCAGGGCCTTCGTACTACCTGTATTCTTTTTTGTTATTTATCATATGCCAATTCTACCCAATTGCTACAAAAATATAGAGAATCATCGGCTTCATGACCTGTTATTATAATTTTTTCAATAAGCGTCCATCTGATGGTTACAAATCCTGTCTGTGTTTTTATTGCAAGCGTAAAAGGCTCCATACGTTCCGGAAGACCAACAATACCTTCAAGATAAGTCCCATCTACAAAATAGACTTTCACTACATCTCCACAAGACAAATCAATCTTTCTTCCATCATCCCATTCCACAATATATTCTTCTTTAGTTATCACACGTATTTTACTCACTGCCACTCCTCCACTGTAACGCAATTGATTTCTTCGAACTGCTTTAACTGCTTATCATTAGTCAGAAACAAATCACATTTCTGAATGCATGCACTTGCCAACTGCAATGCATCCATTGTTTTAAAATCTTTATACTCAGCTCTGATTCTAGATGCTTTCTTTGCAATTTCCACATCAACAGAATACAGTGGAATATCACATTCTGTTACGAAGTCAAAAAATGCACTGATTTTCTCAAGGTTATTAGTTTTGTATGGAAACGTCAGATATTCTGTACATGTAATAGCTGAAGTAGTCATTTTTATCTCATTCTCTAATATCTCTTCAAAAATATCTTTCACCTTTTCCGCAAAATTAATATCTTCATCAAGAAAGTAAATGACCGGAGCCGTATCTAAAAATACTTTATTATATCCTTTCATCATCCCTAAGCCCCTTTATATATTCCTGTGCATCTGATTGAAACATCTTCTCCCCTCTTCCCATATACTTTCTTAAATCGACTTTCTTTTCCTTATACTGTTTTTTATATGGATAATCAAGAATAGTTACAATAACATCTTTTCCCTCATATTTTTTTATGTCTTCGTCTTCAATAACCACTGTATTTCCCTGTATAATACCCTTTACTGCTAACATATTATCGACCTCCTGTTCACATCTTATATTATCATTATACATTACCCATAGGACATTTTACAGTTATTTTTTCCTATATTTCAGCGAAGCATCCCTTAAATACACATGTTATTACCCACAATACAGCAATCTTTAAAAAATGTCGCCATATATGGGGGCATCAGTTTGTAGCCGCTTGCATCTATAATGCTTTACATGTATTTACATGCACGAAGCACTCTATTACCGGAAAATCTTACCAAAACACAAATAAGGTATGACTTTCCACGTTAAAAGTCATACCTTATATTCAGTCGGAGTGACAGGATTTGAACCTGCGGCCTCTACGTCCCGAACGTAGCGCTCTACCAAGCTGAGCCACACTCCGGTATGTAACCGGATGCCTTTTATCATAAAGCACCCGGCGCCCCTGCCAAGGAACTACGGATAGAGGACTCGAACCTCTACTAACAGAGTCAGAGTCTGCTGTGCTGCCATTACACCAATCCGCATCAGCATTACATTCACTGTTTTGTTCAGCGAACATATACTATTATACCGGATTTTCCACAAAAATCAAGTCTTTTTTCCTTTTTTTTTATTTTTGTTCCTATTCACCAAATTCAGACCCAAATCTCCCTCATTTTTATGTCATAATACATCAAAATCCGTAAGCTGGTCAAATTCTGTCCTCTCAAATTCCTGGATAGAGATATGCATTTTATTAGGGTTCGCATATACAAAGGTTTTGTCCACATTTTCCAGGTAATTCTGAATCTTATCATTAGTAGCACTGATAACCGCCTGGAAGCCCAGTCCCCGGATCAGGGAAATACAGCTTGCCACCTTCTCGGCGTCCATCTTGGAAAATGCCTCATCCAGCACGACAAGGCGGATGGTTGGGGTACGCTTAAGTTTCTGCGGAAGATGAATCCGGTAAATCTGTGCAAAGCTGGCAAGAAGGGCCACATACAGCGGATTCTGCCCCTCTCCGCCGGAATTCTTCTTGATCATCCTGCCAAGACCAATTGTCATATCTTTTTCTCCCTTTACAATCTGCTGCATATCGAAGGAAAGGTAGGTCCGGTAATCGGCATACTTATCCATATTCCGCTTCGCCTCGTCAAGCTCCTCCTTCGTGGCATTTTCTGGAGGAATGAAAATACCGATCAGCTCATTCATCATTTCCCCATACTGGTCCTCGTGCTCCATGGTGAACATATTCAGCTGGTTGTCCATGTGGTTCGTAAGCTGGGAGGGCTGGATATTCAGGGAGTCATCCATGAACATCCTGTAATACTTCCCGTCCGCACCTTTATTCTTCGTAATAACAAACTGGTATTTATCCTTACCGAAATCCATTCCACTGATGACACGGTTCAGCTCGTCCCGGCGCTGGTATGCTTCCCTTATGGCACTGCGGATTTTGAAAATGAAATCATCTTTGAAGTGCTCCACTGCCGAACGCGCCTGCTCTTTTGCCGTCTCCCGGTAGGTCTCCAGCTCATCGCAGGAAAGACTCTCCATCAGCCGGTCATAAGGGACATTGTCCTTAATTCCCGTTGAAAAGGTCCGGTTCGGGTAGCTGCGAATATACTCTCCCCGGGTATTAATCAGCTTCTGATACTCTGCCTCCTCCCTTTCCTTAAGCGGATAACTCTCCATAATCTTCTGACGGCGCAGATAATCATAATTCTCCGAACGGCGGCTGTTCAAGTACCGGGTAAACTGTTCTTCATATTCCTCTGACCTGGAAAAAACGGTTTCCGGCCCGTCCTGACTGGATGCAGTCTGACTGTCAAGCCTTTCACAGAATTCCTCGAAGCTCTTGTGCTGATCCTTAAGCTGTCCCTCCACCGCAATGATTTCCTCGGAAAACTTCTGAATATCGCTCTGATTAGCCCAGACTGCCTTTCGTGCCTTCTCAATCTGTCTGCTTTTCTCAGCATGCTTTTCCATGAGTTCTTTTTTCTGCTGCTCCCAGGCATCCATGGTTTCGTTCTTAAGCTTTCCGATCTTCTGCTCCAGTTCCTTTTTCCGGCGCTCCCTGCCCGGAATCTCCTCTATATCCTTAAGCTGCTGTATATAATCCGAAGCTGGAAGAGGCAGCGCCTCATACTGAAGGAGCTGCCGGATTTCCTCCAGCCGCTCCTGGAGGGGAAGCCGTTTTTCCTGCAGCGACTGGCATCGTTCTTCCAGTCTCAGGATCCGTTGGCGCATGCTCATTTCCCCGATATATGCCCGTCTCGTATAATAATCCGAATCTATATGCTGTAAGGAAAAATGATGATACAGCATACAGTCAGGAGTGATCCCGGTATGGCATGCCATAAGCTCTCCGGCATTCTCACACTTCATGACATTGCCCAAAATAAAATCTATATAAGCCCGCACATGAGGTTCCTCTGCAATAACCTCCTCAGCCAGCGCGCCAGACCTTACGGGGTGCACTTTCTCAGTCATCCGGCAGGAATCCAGTACCGCCGCGGGGCCGAGCCGTTTCCTGTCCATTCCTGCATAAATTTCGATAGCATCCTTTGCAAATTCCGGCTCAGTTACAAGGAGCAGCTTATTTTCGCCCAGGTATCCTTCTACGGCATTTCGCCAGCGCTCCTCCCTGATCTCCAGAAGATCTGCAAGAATCTGCACGTTCACGAACCTGCCGCAGCGCTCCCTCAGGCAGTTTCGAAGTTCAAATCTTGCCTCCTCCACCTCTCTCGGGTAGGCCTTCTTTCCCTGCTTTAACTCCTTAAGTTCCTCTCTTGCTTCTTTTTCCTCACGCTTCACAGACCGGAGCGCGCTGTCCGCCTCCCGGCGCTCTTCCTCAAGCTCGCAAAAGAGCTCCCGGATGGTTTCCTGAAGCCTTAAGATCTCCTCTTCGGTCACGGTTCCTGCATCGAATTTCTCCACATCCCATATGAGCTGATTGGACGCAAGATCCGTCTTCTTCCATTCTTTCAGCCCCTCTGCTGTCTTCTGCCATCTTGTCCTGGCCGTTTCCAGGCGCATAAGCGTCTCATTTAAGGACGCAAGCTCCTGCTCCATGCCGGAATACCCGCTGTCAGCTATGCGCAGCAAAAGTTCCTCATACTCCTTCTGCAATGCCTCCTGCTCTTTTGAAAGTTTATGGAGCAGAACTTCCTGTCCCTTTATGGCATCCTCGCGTTCCCTGACCTTCCCCTTAAGCCCCAGACTCTTCTCCTCGGACTGGAGCATTTCCAGGCGTCTGATCTGATAATCGCAGGACTTTGCACTTTCCCTTGCTTCCTGGTATATGTCAAATGCCTTCCTGATCTCTCCGAGCCTTCTGATCTCTCCAAGCGTCTCTTCAATCCTGCTCTGCATCCTGCCGTACTGCATGACGCTCTCCTTTAGATCCTCGATGTGGATATCCTGCTCCATGCAGATATATTCCTTCACAAAATCCTCCAGCTTAATGTTCATACGGAATGGAATGGCGCGCTTAAACAGACGGGGAAATTTCTCCCCGTCCAGCCCTCCTAAGTAAATGTCATACATCTGTCTGCGGAATCTCTCGTTGTTTGGGCCGCAGTAATACCGCTCCGCTGTAAAATTTCTCTGTAGATACTCACGCATCTCCGCCGTGGAAAGGCAGCGCTTCCCTGCCCGGTACTGATTCTCAAGAAGCCCTCCCATATGCCAGAAAAACAGCCGGCTGGTCTCATTCGATGCTGTCTCCACATCAAAAACAACGCCCACACACTGGCGTTCCCTGGTAGCTGTATTCTGAAACTCCAGTACAATGGTACTGGAAAAATTCTGATTTCTGAGATACTGGAACTCATTATTCTCGCTGATATTTACCATGCCCCTCAGATATTCTATGAGGGTGCGGTCCGAGTCGTCTGCCGCCGCCTTATTAAAGAACCTCCGCCCGTCCGAACTGGCGTACAGGACAATCTGCAGGGCGTCAATGACCGTGGACTTCCCGCTGCCGGAGTGTCCCGTAAAGAAATTGATCCCTTCGCTTAAAGTCAGTATCTTCTTATCTATGTAGTGCCAGTTATTCAGGCATATCTTCGAAAGTGCCCGGAAGGCCTGCTTCTTCTCCAATGTCATCCTCCTCACTGAATGTTTCCAAAAGTTTCCTGATATCCTCGCCGGAAAGCACTGCGTGAACCGTAGGGTAAATGACAAGTCTTGTATTTTCCCCCAGCTCCTCCAGCACATCCAGAGGCTCAATGATCTAGTATTTCTTAAGAAATGTGATGGTGCGCCGAAGCTCCGTAGGAGACGGGATGCCGGAAAGCACCCGGAATTCCCCCGCCTTCCCATTCACCCCGCCAAGGGTGGTCACCACCTGCACACTGGCGGAAGCCTTTGCCATCTGCTCGTCATAGATCAGCTTTAATATAAGAAGATAAATGGTAGCGAGCCTGGGAAGCTTTTCTCCCCACAGCGTCTCTCCCTGGATGTAGATCACGCCCATGTGGACATTTTCCGTAAGCGCAATACCCGCCACCTGGAAGTACTCCTTCAGAAATTCCATGTGTTTGCTACACTCCCTGTACTCCTTCACATACTGGAAACGTCCTGAGCGCTTATCAAACCTGCGTTCCAGGAGAAATGTCTGGCGGTATAAAAGCTGAATCACCGCGGTAACCGCTTCCTGCTCCTCCTGGGGCAGCTCCCTGTAATACCCAATCATAGCGACCTCCTTACAAATTTAAGCGCCGGATAACGATACCCGTCCTTCTCTACCATTTCCTCTGCCTCAGAAACCACGGCATACCTGCTGTTCCTCCTTGTACTGTAATCATAGGCAAGAATCAGCTTTTCAAATTCCTCCGGATCCGCAAAGGAGAGTGACGCCGCGTCCATCACCTCTCCCTCCATATGGCTCTCAATAAATTCCTCAATCTGTTTTCTGCTGAAACGGCTCTGAACCCGGTTCAGTCTCAGTACATCCTCCCGGTTCAGATCTTCCGCCAGCTCCTCGTCCGCCATATGGCTTACAAAGGCCTTCTTTCCCCTTCTCCTCTTATAAAGGGATTTTTCCGACAGGACCTCCAGGTGGGACAGGTTCATCTGCGCGCCCACAGCCTGTATCCGTGCTTCCTTATCTCCGCTTTGTGCAATCTGATTCAGAAGCTGTACGACCAGTCCTTTTGTATCCGTCTCCCCACTCAGCAGGTAGTTCATCCTCGTCACCGTGGCGCGGACATACTTGGTATGCTCCTTGTCCATATTGGAAATACGGTGCTCAATATCGTCAAAGCCCCGCTCAATCAGATCCAGTACTTCCAGCACATCCTCCCCCGTCTCTCCCATCTCACGGGAACGCCTGCGGATCCTGGCAATCCAGTCCGCATCCTCCCGCATATCCCGAAGACATTTCTTAATGTCTGTCTTGTATATGTAAAAATTATCCGTGGTCTTCAGAATATGATACTTCTTCCTGACAATCTCCTCCACGTATCCTTCCAGGTGCTCCTTTAAAAGCTCTCCGTAAGTGGTTCTGCCAAGAAGCCTCCCGAAAAATTTATCCATGTTGTGAAGCATGTCCTGGAGCGCCTTATTCAGCCTCCTCGTATTTACCAGGGCTGTGCGGAGCATGCTAAGACCCGCCTTCGGGTCATTCCGGAAGGAAAACAGGGTGGCATAGACGTTCTGAATGTATATCTCCGTCTCTTCCCCGCCCTCTGAGTGGATCTTCTCGAACGCTTCAATAAAAACAGCGGCATAATCGGGGATCACGATATTGGTCACCAAAGTGTTATAATCCTCCACCGCCTTGAGCCACCCCATCCTGAGAAGCCACTTCAGCATCCTGGAGGAGGGGGTCTCCATCATATCGAACTCTGTCTCGTTCTCCTCTCTCTTTAATTCAATCTGCTTTTTCATATTCAGGTCAGCCAGCACCTGGATGCACAGCTCCCTGGTCAGGAAGTAATTGCTGTACTGGTATTCCTCGTTCACCGCAAGAAGCGCCTCTATGTAGGCCCCACGGTTGACGGACCGGAACAGGGTCCAGAAGGTGTCTGGGATTTCATCACACAGCTGCATGGCGGATTTCTCTCCTTTTTGATTGATCTTATCTTAAACTACAGACCATTATACATCCTATGGCCAAAAAAAGCGAGAGTTGGGGACGGGGTATTTTTAAAAATACCCCGTCCCCAACTGTCCCAGGAGATTTACCATCTCGATAGCTGACAGTGCGCAGTCATACCCTTTGTTTCCTGCCTTGCTTCCTGCACGGGCAATTGCCTGTTCAATATTTTCCGTTGTGATCACGCCGAATAAGACTGGAATCCCGGTCTGAAGACCTACCTGTGCAATTCCCTTTGATACCTCGCTGCACACATAGTCATAATGGGAGGTATCACCTCTGATTACCGCTCCGACACAGATGACTGCATCGTATTTTCCTGACTGTGCCATCTTAGATGCCGCCACTGGGATTTCAAAAGCGCCCGGAACCCATGCGGCCGTAATATTGCTTTCCTCTACACCGTGGCGCACCAGTCCGTCTACTGCTCCTGCCAGCAGTTTGTTCACGATAATTTCATTAAACCTGGAGGCAACTATTCCTGCCTTCATTCCCTTCGGAGCTACAACTTTTCCTTCTATTACCTGAATCTCTCTCATTTTTTTATCCTCCTATCATTTTATATACACTCACAGCCGATGAAATCTGCCGTGAGTATCGCGCCAGCCGCAGCCGCAAAGCGGCATACTTCTTTATGCGGCTGTGCGCATTATGTTATGCTGCGCGGCAGATTGCAGAAATGAATTTTCAAACACGCTCTGGCGTGCAGTATAGCTTATTTTGTACCTTCATAGTTACAATCTTATTTCATTAAAAATGTGTCCCATCTTCATCTGTTTTGTCTTCATGTAAAATTCATCATATTTCTGCGGTGCAACCTCAATGGGCACGCGCTCCCTGATTTCCAGTCCGAAACCACTGATTCCGTATACTTTATCCGGATTGTTCGTAAGAAGCCTGAGCGATTTTACTCCAAGATCTGACAGAATCTGTGCGCCTGCCCAGTACTCCCGCAGGTCTGGTGCAAATCCAAGCTCTATATTCGCCTCTACTGTATCCATTCCGCGCTCCTGGAGTTCATAGGCCTTCAGCTTGTTGATCAGGCCAATCCCTCTGCCTTCCTGGCGCATGTAGAGAATGACTCCCCTGCCTTCCTCTTCCACCTGCCTCATGGCGGTCTGAAGCTGGTTCCCGCAATCACATCTAAGAGAGCCAAAGGTATCCCCGGTCAGGCATTCTGAGTGCACCCGGCAAAGGACATCCTCCCCATCACCGATCTCCCCCTTTACAAGAGCCACATGATGCTCCCCGGTAATATCATTTACATAACCATATATCTGAAAGTGTCCATATTTTGTCGGCATGTCCGCACATGCCTCGCGTGAAACGTGCTTTTCATGAATCCTCAGATAGTCCTGCAGATCTTTAATTGTAATAAATTTCAGCCCAAACCTTTCTGCAAGCTTCCACAGGCCCGGGGCCCGCATCATGGTTCCGTCATCCTCCATAATCTCACAGCAGATTCCGCACTCCTTAAGCCCTGCAAGCCGCATTAGATCCGTGGTCGCCTCTGTGTGTCCTCCTCTTACAAGCACGCCTCCCCGCCTGGATACCAGCGGAAATACATGTCCGGGCCGGCGTAAGTCTTCTGGTTTCGTACTCTCATCCGCGCATTTCATCATGGTATAGGAACGCTCTGCGGCAGAGATTCCGGTTGTTGTATCCGCATGGTCAACAGATACGGTAAATGCTGTTGTATGATTATCTGTATTCTCTGATACCATCTGCGGCAGGCCGAGCTTTCCGGCAATCTGTGCACTCATGGGAGTACAGATCAGCCCCTTTGCATGACATGCCATGAAGTTGATATTCTCCTGTGTCGCATACTCTGCGGCGCAGATCATATCCCCTTCATTCTCCCTGTCAGGGTCGTCTGTTACAAGGATAATCTTCCCTGCACGCAGCTCCTTAAGCGCCTCCTCGATCGTATTATATTGATAGCTCATCTTTTTCTCCTCCTTTTGTAATGATTCGCTGCTATTCACGGGGCCGTACACCCTGCTGCACGGCATCCGAGCCGATAAAGTGGTGGTTTTCAGCATCCAGCCTCTGGCTGAAAGCGACTTTTAAATGGGCTGGATGATTCCTATATCCCGTTCTCCTCCAGAAACTGCATGGTAATTCCCCCTGATTTATGATTCCGGGCAGGCGCGTTTTCCTCCTTCTGTCCAAACCCAAGCAGTTTTTCTACGTATTTTCCTACTACATCATTTTCCAGGTTGACTATATCCCCCGGACTTTTTCCAAGCAGGGTTGTCTCCTCTCCTGTATGGGGGATTACAGACACCTGAAACGCCCCCTCGGATACTGCCGCCACTGTCAGGCTAATCCCGTCGATACAGATGGATCCTTTTTCCACAATCAGCCGCAGAATTTCCTGCGGGGTCTCAATGGTAATCCATACCGCATTTTCTTCTTTCCTGACTGACCGGATCCGTCCTGTACCATCGATATGCCCGCTTACAATATGGCCTCCGAATCTCCCATCCGCTGCCATCGCCCTCTCCAGGTTCACCAGATCTCCTGCACCAGAGGCCTTAAGGCTGCTCCTCCTTACAGTCTCAGCCATAACGTCCGCCGTGAAGCCGTCCGGCCTTAAAGCTGTCACGGTCAGACAGATTCCGTTTACGGCAATACTATCACCGATTTTAGTACCCTCCAACACCCTTTTTGCCCGTATTCCAATCTCCCCGGAACTTCCCGCAAGTGACAGACGTCTTATCTGTCCGATCTCCTCTATAATACCTGTAAACATCCTCTTACCTTCTTTCACCGCGAATTATATTGCCCTAAAAATGCACGGCCTATACGTGTTATGTGTGCCGTAAACTGGAATTCTGAACTTTATATTCCAACAGGATATCTTCTCCGGTCATGGACATTTTCTGAAGCTTCAGCATATATGCACTGTCCGGATCGTCAACTCCCTGTCCCTCCACCGGTGTTTTTGCCTCGGCTCCTCCAAAAATTTTCGGGGCAATAAAGGCTTTTATCTCCTGTACAATCCCTGCGCGCAGGGCGCTTTCTGCAAGTCTTCCCCCGCCTTCCAGAAGAATACTATCAATACCCTGTCCTCCCAGGTACTGCATCAGTCTCCTTAAATCCACTCTCCCGTCTGCATCCGGAAGTTCTATTACCTTAATTTTGCAGGCTTTCAGCTCTTTTTTCTTCTTTTCACTGGCATCAGCACAGACCACAATTGTCGGGTACTCCCCTGCCGTCCTGCAGATCTGACTGTCAAGAGGGAGCCTCAGAGTGCTGTCACAGATAATTCTGACAGGGCTTTTCATTCCTTCTGTCCGGACATTTAACAATGGATCATCCGAAAGCACGGTTCCACTCCCTGCCATGATTCCCATATATGTGTGCCGGAGCATCTGCACCCTTCTGCGCGCCGGTTCCCCAGTAATCCATCTGGATGCGCCTGTCCTGGTCGCAATCTTGCCGTCCACAGTCATGGCATATTTCAGCACTACATAGGGCTGCTTTTCTGTTATATAATGAAAAAATACAGGATTGATACGGTCGCATTCCTCCCTCATGAAGTCCTCCTCCACCTGTATGCCGCCCTCTCTCAGCTGCCTTACGCCTTTTCCCGAAACTTTGGGGTTCGGATCCCTGGAGCCGATTACGACTCTTGTAATCCCCTGCTCTAAAATTGCCTCTGTACAGGGAGGGGTCTTGCCATGATGGCAGCACGGTTCCAGGGTAACATACAGCGTTGCTCCTGATGCTGGCTCTGTAAGGCGTGCAATTGCCTCCCGCTCTGCATGAGGCTCCCCGCATCTTGTGTGATATCCTTCCCCGATAATCCTCCCGTCCCGGACAATTACCGCGCCTACCATGGGATTCGGGTTCGTCCATCCCATTCCCCGCTTCGCAAGCTCTATGGCACGGAGCATATAATCCTGATCTGTCAATCCACATCTCTCCTTTCTTTCAAAGAGTCACAGGGCAGTTTTTCAGACTAACCGGTCTGTTACATGCAAAGCCCCCTGCAAAAATCTGCAGGGGGCTTTCATCGTTGTGATATAGGAATCGAAGTTTCATATCACAAAAAAGCTCTGAACGGTCTGTTTCCATTCAGAGCATATCAGCAACTATCATGTTATGGTCATGATGTCATCATCTTCTTTCATCCAGACTATACTGTCGGCTCCGGAATCTCACCGGATCATACCTTACGGCTCGCGGGCTCTACCGCCGGTAGGGAATTACACCCTGCCCTGAAGATTTTCTCTTTTTATGTGTATTATTATACACCTGCATGTGCAAAAATGCAAGGATATTAGTTACTAACTGCAATTAGTCTTTTGCCAAAATCATGTAATATTTCACTTATTATATACACAATTATGAGACGAATTGATGCAATAAACGACATATTTTCTCTTAAATAGCCTGCATTATAGCGATCAACTTCTGATGAATTTATACAATTTAATGCAAAAGACTAATTGCAGGTTACTAAGCACGACAAACTTTCTTCATTGATAATTTCTTTTTTGTAAGTTCCATTAGCTTTAATATGCTTAAGCTCCATTTCCTGATTATATTCAGATTCTGCGCTGACATTTTCTCCAGTGTTGCGTTTGCGTCTTCTCGAAATGTTACATCCGGATGCCAGTGCATGCTCTCTATGCTCCAATGGCCTCTTACTGCACGGCTTATGGTTTCTGTGTCTCCTTTTAGGCTGCTGATAAAATACCGGTATTCCGTTTCCTTTCTCCCATTCTTTTCTATGCTTTTTCTTTCCATCGCTATGCTTTTCAGCCCTTTCCAATCTTTTTTCCGTATCATCCATCGGATATCTTCTGTCTGGTAATATTCCCGTGTCTCTATCTTCCCTTTTTCCCTAGATTTTTTCTACGATTGCTGTCTGCGTTCCCATTGCATCTATCGTAATGATCTGTCCCTTTATTTGAAACCTTTCTATTAGTTCCGAAATTGCTGTAATCTCATTGCTCTTTTCACTCACTGCTTTCTGTCCCAGGCTGAAACCGTCTTCACGGCTCTACTCTTCATATACCTGTGCAAACAGTGCAATCTCTACCCAGTCATCTGCATTTACGAGTGTGGCAAACAAAACAATCACAAGAATATCCTTTAGCAAATGCCGGACTTTCTTTTTTTTGACGCACATCTTCAATATATTCCATCCAGTTTAATAATTCCTCCATAAACAACGCCCCTTTTATTTTATCAGAAAAGAGGCTTGTTCACAATTTATTTACTCATGCGTTTGTCGTGGTTACTAAGGCAGGCCTTCGGGCTTGCTCTTTTATGAAAAAAGTGCACAATTACAAGTGATATATTTTGTGGATATTTATGTCACTTTATTATAGATACTCGTTACAATAAGTGATGTGATAAATATATTAATTGTAACGAGTACGAAAGAAGGAGACTGCTATCATGACCATTATCAAACAATACCATAAGGATACCGATACCACCTATGTTTATGAGTCCATCAGCTACTGGGATGCTGAAAAAAGGCAGTCCCGCAGAAAACAGACGGATAAGGAATGGCTCCACCGGACACTTCGGCAGAAAAACTGCCGGCTCAAAAGCCCGTTCCCTGGAAAAACTCCTGATTGTCCATGCCTATGAGCTTGATAAATATAATCATCGACAAAGCAATGATAGTAAGAGATCTTCTTGTAATTTGTCCTTTTCAAATACGAAATTTTGGCTTACTATATATTTTTGACCATTATAATATAAAGCATTGTCAGGAAAGAAATTTATGTCCAAATCCGTTTTTGAAATCCGATTGTTTAATCGATTCCCTCCAATAAAAATAAATAACTTATTCAAGGGATCAAGCAACAATGAGCATCCTGTATAACCTGATATGGCAAATGCATTTCCAGATAATTGATGTGGAACTTCTGATAAATGTTTTGTGGGATTTTTAGTATAACACAAAAGCCCAAAGCGTTGTGAACCTGTAGAAGGTGCCTGGAATTCGAAGCTTCCTATTTTATTTAAAGATTCTATTGAAATAATATCGCCTCGCAGTAAATGTTGACTGAGAATACTGATATCTTCTGCTGTAGAAAATATTCCAGCATGACCTACAAATGGACATTTCTCAGATAAGATTCTGACTTTTGGATCATGTATTAAACCAATGGAATTTTCTATTTTTAAAAGTTTCTGATTTTTAAATCTGTACTCATTACTATAATCCATGCAATGTTCAGAGCAATTATCCACACATTGGAATCCTGATAGATTCATGTGTAGTTTATCGAAAATTTCTGTTTTTATAAAAATGCTTAATGGCGTTTGTACTATAGTTTCAAATAGAATACCTAAAATCATTGCGCCCATATCTGAATATATTGGTGAGTTTATATTAATATATGTTATATTATGCAGAAGACTGAGAGCTTCTTCATAATCATTTGCTTTATCAATTCTTTTTTCGGTTTTGAATAATTTCGAAAAGTTCATTAATTCTATAATGTTAATATCCCTAAGATTTTTAAATTTTTTAGTGTAGTAATCGAGAGACATATTTAACTTGATTCCCATCTGTTCATTTATTATGAAAAAGGCAATACAAGTTAGTATTTTTGTTACAGAAGCTAAATCTATTAATGTTTTGCTGGAGACAGGATACTTTTTTGACCCAGTGTATCCTGAGTTATAGTACTGTACTTTTTCAACGGTTCCACAGGACACAGATATACCTGTTGTTAAATTACTTTGTACTAAATTGGAAACAGCATGTTTAATATATGATTCTGAGCTTTTAATATTATAATTATGAAACCAATTGAGATAGTCATCTTTGGAAAATAAATTTTTAACATCATTTTGGGCATAACAATTTTGATGTGAAATTAAAATATCAATATAATCTTCGCGCATAAATCTCCTTATCAGAAAGACTCATAAATTTTTTGAAATTCGGATAAACTATCCTGAATTCTTTTACATTTGAGGCTATTAACTAAGTTTGCTTCACTGTAAAACTTTTCTTGCAATTTTAAATAATTTCCAATATATAATTCTTTGATTTTATCATAACTGCGTTCCTGGTAATATAGATGGGCAAGTTTGGCACAGCTTTTTGCCCTTAGTTCTAAGTCAAAGTTTTTTTCATCATCTATAACAGCTTTTAATAGTCTGATGCTTTCTACGATTGGAGTGTTTGTTTTAACTTTTATTTCAGGATTTAACAATATATTATTGACATAGTTATAATTTCCCCACTAACAAGAATCATCCGCATGTGTATATACCGCTATTTCGTAGTAGGTTTTTGCCATTTCCTTATCAGGAGAGATAATTCCTTCTATTCCATTAACTTTTCCCGAAAAATAAATCTCGGCTAAACGGTTGGCGGACCAAGGGTTCAGAAGATCTGCCGCTTCCTTGATAACACTTACAGCTTCTGCTAAGGTTTTCTTTTTTTGTTCCGCTGATTCTCTTATAGATTTTTGAATTAAACAAACATAATAATTATTCATTCCATATACATTACCGTATTTTTTCGCTTTTTTGAACAGATCAATGGGAGTACGCCCCCATTGATATATATATTTTTCTTTTAGTGTATCTGGAATTTTATTGCTTTCTTTTTGGCATGCCTTTCCTAAAGAATTATACGCAGCTCCGCACTCGGGATTTTGCTTAAGGCATTCATTGAAAAAATATAATGCTTTTTCGTATTTTTCTTTTTCGGTTAAGTTGTTGTGAATTTGCAGACTTTCTGTTTTGTCAGTTAGTTCCATAATAATATAGCCCATTGACCATAGAGCTAAAGGATGCTGAAAATTGTCTGCCGCTTCACTATAATATTTGTAGGCCTTTTCATAGTTTGGTTTATGGGTCCTGCCTCTGCCGTAATATTCAATTTCTCCGGCTTCATACAAGATGAATGGGTTCTTTTTAATTGTGTGTTCTTCTAATGAGCGATCCGCTAAATAAAGTATCCGCCTAATTCCGGCTTTCCCGGAAACTCCATCCTTCCAAACAACTTCTTTTAAATAATCTTTTAAATGGGCTGACTGTATTTTTTTCTGTTTCATGTATGTAGTTAGTGGGTCGTGTTCGATTACACATTTCTGTAAAAAATATATAAGTAATTTAAGATGCTCTGATGATATATCTTCCGGAACTTTAATTTTATAAGTGTTACAAATAGTAAGCATTGAGTTAATGCTATAGTTTTTGTACTTTTCTAGTTCTTTAATAGTGTAATCGTATATTTCTTTTATATTACTACTATTGTTATAAAGGTTTTCAATTAGGCTTTGTCGAAATTCACCTTTATTTATTTGATTAGATATAATTGTATTTAATGAACTTAGATTATTGACTCTTTTATAATCATTTCCTCGAATTTTTTCCGGGAACATTAATTCAAAAAAATATACTTGTTTTGGATAACTGGAAGTGCCTTTTTCTTTTTTTCGTGATTTAGGCACCTTAATAACAGGTTTCATTTTTTCATAATATGCTACATACATTGGCTTTAAATTTCCTTCTTTCATAAACATTCACCTTCCAAGTACAGTCTTCTATCATTAATATAATATTTAACGAAAAAATCGTCAATAAAATAAATGAAATATAGAAGGAAAATAATTTATTTTTATAATAAAGAATATGTTTTATTGCATAATGGGGTATAAAGTTAATCTTTTATTAATTATGTGCAATAAATTATAGCTATAGTAAACTAATAATTGAAAATACGGATAAAAAATATTTGCATAAGGAGGTGGCAAAAATCTGCAGAGTTCAAAATGAAAATAAAGATGTTCTTTACAAAGGAAGGGGTGAGGTATATATGAATAAGTTAAATAATACAAATAATTCGAAGGGCATGACTACTATGGAGATTTTAGCTTTGGTAAATTTGATATTTACAATTTTAACATATTTAAATGATCTTTAAATAACTACCTGAATCCGTGAGACTTTCTATCTCGGCACATTGACAACTGCATATTTAATCAGTATTAGTAAGGACAGCTAATCTCTTTCTGAAAAGTAAAGCTATGTTCGCCGGTTCCCTTTCTACGGATATCATAAACATTGAATTTCCGTAAAAAAGCGTATACAGTCCCAAACCATCGGCATAGCAGCTGGTCTGAACAGATTTGCTTTGTGATATGGTTGCTGTAAACAGAATTGTGGAGGGTTATAGACAGCTGAACGACAGGCATACTTTCCGGAAGGTTTTTTCATCTAAGCGAAAATGTCTACTCATACGGGAAAGCAAAATTCAAAATGAAAGAATCCGAATATATACCGTGGGCTGAAGACAAATGTAAAAACTCAAAGAAGGAAAATGGGATGAAGTTCTTAGCGAATTGGATCCGGAAGAAACCCATAAAAATACTGTTAATCTATATCATTATATAGACTCAAATAAGGGACATATTGATTATCCCCAGTATTCAAAGATGGGATTTTTTATTGGCAGTGGAGCCATTGAAAGCAGTAATAAGATAATCGTACAAAGACGATTCAAACAAGCCGGAATGAGATGGGGCGTATCAACGGCACAATATTTAATGACTCTTGTTTACAAATGGGAAAGCGAACTTTGGGAGTCCGATTTTGTAAATAGAACATATAAAATATTAAACTAATTTAAGCACCTATACACGCAGGTACTTAAATTGTCAGATAATTACTCAGGAATTTTATCTACACCCAGTTACTATTCACGGACTAACCGTCCGCTCATAGTAACGCATCCTGCAAACTTATTGAATACGCCCCTTCTGTCCCACGTCTTTAATCATCTGCTGTCAGCCGGACGACCGTCATGTCATGGTGCACTGCCTTCAGATAAGTGCCGAACACATCCCGCGTCCTTAATCTCAGGCTGGACGTATTGACACAGGGATGGCATCCTAAAAACTCCTCCTTCAGTACATCCTCGTCCACTAGAAGACGCACGCGGTTCTCCACATCGTTCATAAGTCCCATTACACTGACTGCGCCGGGAGTAATATCAAGAAATTGTTCCATAAATGCTCCGTCTGCGAAGGAAAGTCTTGCGCTGCCGATCTGGGCAGACAGCTCCTTCGTATGAAAGGCCTTATCACCTGGAATCATCAGCAGATAAAACTTTGTCTTCTGCCGGTTGCATAAAAACAGGTTCTTACAGATTTCTGCGCCAAGAGCCTCATCAATGCTTTTGCATACCTCCATCGTCATAGCCGGGGCATGGTCAATCCTCCCATATTCAATTCCCAGACTGTCGAGCAGATCGTAGACCCTCATTTCTTTCGGAAGTCTTCCTGTCGTATCACCCGGCCTGCCTTTATATAATATCAAACTCATTTTTCCCTTTCCTCCTTTAAATTCAGTTTCCTGCTTTCATGTCCATCAGCTGTTTCACATGGATAAACTTATTCTGCTGTCTGTCCATTATATCATACGATAGCTGATTTTTCCATCAGGCCCTGTCGGAAACTATATCTCTTATACATTGAAAGGGAACCATGTCTGGATTTTGACAAACATGAACCCGAATTCTTTATCCAGATAGTAGAGGTAATAGTGGAGGCATTTTGTGGAGGATGACTTTAGAAAATGTTTCCCCTCCCTGCCAACAACCTTTGCGGTCCTGCAGGATTCCAGTGTCTTCAGGACACAGATGAGGCCTTCATCCACAGGGCCTGAAAGAAGGAAGCCTTTGGCGATGTCTTCTTTCCTGTCTTAGACGGAAGGGAGGTATACAACAGGCCGTCCGAGTTCCCCGGCGCTGTCTTCGATTTGTTTCAGCAGCCGGTCAGTGAAGTGCCTGAAATATTCGGTGAAATCCCTCAATGGGATCCCCATTGAATATAGAAAGCCAATCCGCGTCTGCTCAGAAAGCAGGGGACGAAAATAGCCGTTTATGATCATCCGATCAAAAAAGAAAACTACCCCTTGATTTTATCAACATATTGGTCTATCATTTTGCACATAGAACTGCACCTCCTTGTTGGTATTAGCCTATGTGCATTGTGGCACAGTCAACAGAGTTTTGGCTCTATTTTATTTTGGGTTACGGCCAGAGGTCCGCGTTATGAAAGAAATGGTTTATTTGTTTAGAGAAATATAGAAACATTCATATTCCCATTTGCAGGGAATTCGATAATTCGAGATTTATGGAAGTAATGGGGAGATCATACATGATTAGACAAGCTAATAAACAAGATATTCCAAGGATAGCCGAGATTATTGTGTTTGGAAAAAGGGTTGCATATAGACCTATATTTGAAAATGATTATGTGTCATTTAATGAGTTGCAGGTTGTTCATTTGTATGAAGAATATAAAAATAATCCAGATAGATTAAATGGGATGTTGCTATATGATGATGGAATCGTCAAAGGGGTAATAAACGGACAGCCTATAGGTGATACAATAATTGAGATTACGGATTTTTATGTTGAACCTTTTTTTGTGGGACAGGGAATAGGAACACTTTTGATAGAATATCTGATTCAGCAGGCAAGAAAAAAAGGAGTGCGGAAAATAGTATTATGGGTTATAAAAGATAACATGAAAGCCAGAAAGTTTTATGAAGCTAATGGATTTGTCAATAGTGGAAAAACCTGCATAATAGAAGGTACTATAAAAGAGGATTGTTGCTATGAGTATATTCTTGAATAAGAGGATATTTGTTTAAGGAGACGCTGAAACTGTCTTGGGCTACAATGAAGTCTAAAAGCTGTTAATTGAGAATGCGTTCAGAAAGTGAAGATGGCGCTGCATCAGCATTTGTTATCGCGCTTATCTTATTTGCCAGTGTTGTAGCCATTAACTGTAGGAAATAGAGATAAAGGAGACTTTCTATTATGGAAAAAATGGGAAAGACCTGGGAAAAGGATGGTTATATCCTCAGACCTGCACAAAAAAAAGACGCGGAAAACTATTACCAGCAAAACTACAACCCTCTTGACCCGGAGATTGCGCGTCTTACCGGCAGTAAGACATATTTTACGCATGACGAGGTGGTGGACTTTTTCCTTTCCTGTATTGATGACGAAAACCGCCGGGACTTCCTGATTATCAACCCTGCCGGAAACATTATCGGCGAGAGCGTTATTAATGAAATTGACTGGAATCTGCGAAGCGCAAATTTCCGTATCTGCCTTTTCCACAGTGACTCCTGCGGGAAAGGCATCGGCTCCTGGGCAACCCGTATGACATGCGGCTTTGCCTTTGGGCAGCTTCATCTTCACCGTCTGGAGCTGAATGTGTTTTCTTTCAACCCCAGAGCAGAAAAGACATATCTGAAAGCCGGATTCAGACGCGAAGGTGTTTTGAGGGATGCTGTGAAGGACGGTGGTTCTTACGCTGATAATATCCTGATGGCAATCCTGGAACATGAATGGCAGGAGACAGGCCCCTGCCTTATATTCTAAAATTTTTTAAAGGTTCTTGATTCTTCCGATGGCAGCCACCGTATTCTCATATGACCCGAACGCGGTCAGCCGGAAATACCCTTCCCCACTGGGTCCGAACCCGGAGCCAGGCGTTCCGACTACGTTTGCCTTTTCGAGCAGATAATCGAAAAACTCCCAGGAAGTCATTCCATCCGGCGTCTGAAGCCAGATATAAGGCGCGTTGACGCCGCCGGATACGTGATAGCCTGCACTTTTCAGTCCCTCATAGATCACTTTTGCATTCTTCATGTAATAGGCAACCTGCTCCTTAAGCTGCGCCTTTCCTGCCTCGGAATAAACGGCCTCGCCCGCCTTCTGCACAATATAGGGCGCACCGTTATATTTTGTCCCATGGCGTCTTGCCCACAGTGAGTGGAGCATCACATCTCCAGCTTTTACGTCCTTTGGAATTACAGCCGCGCCAAGGCGCACTCCTGTAAAGCCTGCATTTTTGGAAAAGCTCCGAAGCTCAATGGCACAGGTTCTTGCCCCTTCGCACTCATAGATGCTGTGGGGAACGTCCTCCTCGGAAATATATGCCTCATAAGCCGCATCATAAATGATAACAGCCCCATTTTTATTGGCATAATCCACCCATTCCTGAAGCTGTGCTTTCGTGATCGTGGAGCCGGTAGGATTATTCGGGAAACAGAGGTAGATAATATCCGGCGTCTCCTTTGGAAGCTCCGGCGCAAAATTGGTTTCCTTTGTACAGGGCATGTAGATAACATTACTCCATGTCTCTGTCTTCGTATCATAGGTTCCGGTACGCCCTGCCATAACATTTGTGTCCACATAAACTGGATAGACCGGGTCGCAGACTGCAATTTTATTATCCTTTGCGAAAATCTCCTGAATATTTCCAGAGTCGCATTTCGCCCCGTCGGAAATGAAGATCTCGTCGGCATGAATCTCACAGCCCCTGTCCTGATAATCATTTTTCGCCATGGCACTTCTCAAGAATTCATAGCCAAGATCCGGCGCATAGCCGCGGAAGGTCTCTGAATGTGCCATCTCATCCACCGCACTGTGCAGGCTTTCAATAATCGCAGGCGCCAGTGGCTGTGTCACATCGCCGATCCCAAGCCGGATAATGCTTTTGTCCGGGTTGGCCTCCTGAAAGGCTGCCACCTTCTTTCCGATCGTAGAAAATAAATAACTTCCCGGCAATTTTAGATAATCCTCATTTACTTTAAACATATTCGTCCTCTCCTGTTTTCTTTATTGATTTATACTGCGCGGCAGATTTCATGGGCCGTGAGTATATAAGTATTCCGTTACTCTGCAAATCCACGCAGACCCGTCTTTGCGGTCCACTGCTATCTATCTGACATTCTGCAGGTCAATCTCACCGTCAAACACTACGGCAGCGGGACCTGTCATATAGACCCGGTCCGCCTTCCTGTCCCACTCAATCTGCAGGTCGCCGCCTAAAAGCTTTACTGTAACCTGGTCATCCGTAAGGCCATTCAGTATACAGGCCACGGCCACGGCACACGCCCCGGTGCCGCAGGCAAAGGTCTCTCCTGAGCCCCGCTCCCACACACGCATCTTAACCGTTCTCCTGTCAAGAACCTGGACAAACTCCGTGTTGATCCTTCTGGGAAATCTCTCGTGATTCTCAAACTTCGGCCCGATCTTTTCAAGCTCTAATTCCTCCACATCATCTACATAGATAACTGCATGGGGATTTCCCATGGAAACACCTGTCATGCGGTATTCTGTTTTGTCCACGGCAATGGGTGCATCCACCACATGAGCCGAACAATCCTCCATTACAATGGGGATCTTCCCTGCCACAAGCTCCGGACTTCCCATATCCACCTTCACCAGTTCCACCCTGCCGTCTTTCACCGTCAGGTCCAGATATTTGATTCCTCCCAGCGTCTCCACGGAGATACTGGTCTTATCTGTAAGACCGTAGTCATAAACATACTTTGCCACACAGCGGATGCCATTTCCGCACATCTCGCCCCTGGATCCGTCCGCATTGTACATCTCCATCTCAAAGTCCGCCTTTTCGGACGGATTGATCAGAATCAGCCCGTCAGAGCCGATCCCAAAATGCCTGTCACTTACATATCTCGCCACTGCAGACGGATTGTCTACACTTTCTTTCAGACAGTTCACATAAACATAATCATTTCCTAGTCCATGCATCTTTGTAAACTTCATCTATAACGCTCCTCGCTCTATCATACTTAATATCATCTCTGCCGTCTCAGCCATGTTCGTCCCGCTGTCCATGCTGTGCTTCTGCAGATACCTGTGGGCCTCCTCCTCGGACATACGGTTCTTTTCCATCAAGAGCTCCTTCGCCCTTCTGACAGCCTCCTGCTGTTTCGGGTTTCTCGTCCTGCTTCTCTCTTTCCGGCGCCTCCTTCGCTGCAGATCCATCCGCTCCAGCATACCCTGAAGTGCATCCATCAGCTCATAGGCCTTCAGCGGCATAGGAATGCCGGCAACCCCCTCCATAAGGCCATGTTCCCACTTGACCCTGGATGCCACAAGAAGCATCTCGAAGCTGTCCGGCAGGTACTCCCTAAGTTCTGTATACATCATGTCCCTAAGCTTATAGCCGCATACGATAATTCCCTCGTCCAGGGCATCTGCGTAATTCATTGCCTGCGCTCCTGATGTGCATACGCCGGTGACGGTCATACCGCCGCGCACAAGGAGATTCCGAATGGAAACCGCATTGTCCCGGTTCGGAAATACAACGATAATTCCTGCCACCCTTACCTCCTCCTCTTTCATGTCTCACTTACAAGCTATCTGGTAAGCAATTGTAGAAAAATAACTTATGCAGATTTTCCTACAGTTCCTAAAAGCTTAGATTACATGAAGATATCTGCCGATTTCCCAGTCTGTAACCTGTCCGCGGTAGTCTGCATATTCCCTGGTCTTTGCTTCGATATATTTCTTCGCCAGATCCTCTCCCAGCACCTTCTGAATATACTCATCCTTCGCAAATTCCCTTGCTGCTTCAAGAAGGCTTCCGGGCAGTGCCTCAATCCCGGCACGCTCCCGCTCCTCCTTCGTCATCTCAAATATATTGCAGTCAATGCTCTCCCGGGGCATGATCTGATTCCTGATTCCGTCAAGCCCCGCCGCAAGGCAGACCGCCAGGGCAAGGTAGGGATTGGCAGACGGATCCGGGCTTCGAAGCTCGATTCTCGCTGAATTCCCCCTGGGGGACGGAACACGGATCAGCGGCGTCCGGTTCTTGGCCGACCATGCGATATAGACCGGCGCTTCATAGCCAGTCACCAGTCTTTTGTAGGAATTTACAAGAGGGTTCGTAATAAATGTAACCGCCTTGATATGTTTCATGATGCCGCCAATAAAGTAATACGCCTCTTTACTCAGCTTTCCTGCATCTGACCTGTCAATAAACGCATTCACCCCGTCCCGGCTCAGGGACATGTTGGTGTGCATGCCGGAGCCATTGACTCCGTACCTGGGCTTGGGCATAAAGGTGGCATGAAGTCCGTGCCGCTTGGCAATGGTCTTGACTACCATTCTGAATGTCATAATATTATCTGCTGTTGTAAGGGCCTCATCGTAGCGGAAATCAATCTCATGCTGTGCAGGCGCCATCTCATGATGGGAGGCTTCGATGACAAATCCCATCTCTTCCAGTGTCAGCACCATATCCCGGCGGGCATTCTCTCCCAGATCCAGTGGCCCCAGATCAAAATATCCCGCCTGCTCATGGGTAATTGTCGTAGGAAGTCCTGCATCATCTGTGTGGAACAGGAAAAATTCGCATTCCGGACCCACATCAAAGGTATATCCCATCTCTGCCGCCTCCCTGATGACCTTTTTCAGCACGTAGCGCGGGTCGCTCTCAAAGGGCGTCCCGTCAGCCTTATAGACATCACAGATCAGACGCGCAACCTTCCCCTGCTGGGGCCTCCAGGGAAAAATCTCGAAGGTGCAAAGGTTCGGGCACAGGTACATGTCCGCATCCTCAATCCTCGCAAATCCCTCAATGGCAGAGCCGTCAAACATGCACTGGTTGTCCAGAGCCTTTTCCAGCTGGGCAGGCGTAATGGCTATGTTTTTAAAGGTTCCGAAAATATCGGTAAACTGCAGGCGGATGAAACCGACATCCTCCTCTTCCACAAGGCGGATGATGTCCTCGCGTGTATATTGATTCATTTTCTGTTACCTCCTTATTGCTATGGCAAAAAGGGCGTTCTCATGCCAGGATGAAAACGCCCTTGTCTCATATGATTTAAATTATAAAGATAAAGCTTCGTTTTGTCAACAGGGTGAATTTTTTAGCAGCTCTGACGCTTAAATTTATTTTTTTCTTCCAGGCTATGAAAATTTCATATCTTCCACAGCCTTTTCTTAGTATTATGGATTCCAGGAAACAGTATTCCCTTGGTTTCCTCTATTCAATTTCCAGCTTCCTTTTGAATCCCCCCTTCCTTCGAGACCTGTCTATTGTAATCGGATTTGTATGTTCTTTTTTATTCCAATGTATTCTTTCAACCTGACAGCCTGAAAGGATTCCAGTATCTTCTGATGCTTTTGTTCCATACTCAGATGCATCCCTTCCCACAATCTTCCCCATGTCTCCATAATCTGTGCAATCATGTGCCCGATTTGGATCAGGTAATAATGGTTTTTGATCCCCTGGTAGTTTTTACTGAACAAGTGCTTCAAATAATATCCCTGATTCTTTTGCGTATTAAACCCTTCATTTTCTATTTTCCAGCGCATCCGCCCCTTCTCCACCAGATCGCATACGTTCTTTTTTCTCACCGGCAGACTTGTCAAAAAACAGAACGACTTTTTTTCCTCACGTTCGATTTTGCACATCCCTCTTTTTATGGTCCGTTTCAGTTCCTCACCATACTCCATCAAATTGATTTTACATCCGTTATAGTCAATCTCATTTACATAATCATACCAGTACCGGCCATTTTTTATTTTCGTTTCCTTTCGGTTCTTTTCCAAGTCTTTCAGTTTTCTATATTCCTTTCCTACTGTCGGGATACTTCCCTCCTTAAATCGGATCAGATACTGCCACCGGTATTCCCCGCATTTCCGGAAAAATGGCTCACATGCATACAGGCTGTCCGCACATAGGCAGATATTTAATCTTGGAAACTGCTTCCTCAGCTTTTCCATCAGTCTCACACCTGCTTTCCTTTCGCAGTCCTGCTTGTCCATCTCTTTCCCATCATTTTCCACAAATTCGGTCATAATACTTACTACAATCTTGGGATGCAATACCAACTTTGCCTCCAGGACATAGTAATAATTCTCGCGGTATTCTTCCGGCCTGCCTTTGTGACGGATCCGGTACATGCATTTCGGATCCAGCGGCTTACGGCTGCTGTGTAACTGGGTCCCGTCTAAAATGATCTGCCAGTGTTTCTCTCCAATTCGCGCCCCTTGGAACGCCTTGCTCCGCAGCAGGCGGTACACCAGTTTCCAGATGACTTCCTGCAGAGATTCCGGCTCCAGTTTTTCCAGATACCGGTTGATGGTCTCCCAGTAAGGGAGCTCGCGGACGGTTTCTTCCTCTGCGCATAGTTCCCAGATATTTTCAATCATGAGATCCGAATTGAATTCTTCACTTGTTTTTCTCATACTGCTGATGTAAAATATAGAAGAAAGGATACGGGTCATTAGGAGCACGGCAGACGGATAGGTAATATGGCTTTGGTTTCTGGGATCCGGCAGTTTTTTCAGCAGTGGCACCAGATCCGGGAAGTAGTGCCGGATCAGTTTTGAGAGTTCACATGCAAGCCGGAGTTTCTGTAAGTTTTCCCGGGTTTCTTTTCTCGTAACCGCTATTCTCTTTTCATGTAAAAAACCTCCTTCTTTTATGGGTGAAGATATGTTGTTGGGTTAATTACATTATCTCTCATTTTTCCATAAAATGGGAGGTTTTTTATGATTTCCTATCTTTTTGCAATTTTAGCCAAAGCCATCAGATAATTTCTGCGTTTCTTCTATTATAATATACACAATACCCATAGAACACTCTGGTATTGGGGCCGAAAACCACCCGATTCGG
>CAPEBR010000025.1 GCA_948602995.1 uncultured Dorea sp. | reverse complement strand
ACTGGAGTTCAGACGTGTGCTCTTCCGATCTAAATTGTGGAAACGTAAGTATACTACTTGTAAGTATATAAATTTTATTTTTGGAAGAGAGAAGGACATGATCGGCAGAAAAAAAGAAATGGAACAGTTGGAAAGCTTATATTGCAGTAATTGTTATGAATTTTTAGTTATGTATGGCCGCAGGCGTATTGGTAAAACAACGATTCTCCAGGAATTTGCGGATCGTCATAAAGTGATTTTTTATTCCGCGCAGGAGAAAAATGACAGCTTAAATCTTCAGGATTTTTCACGGACAATCCAACTGTATTTTGACAACCGGTTCATTGCACCTTTTCAGACATGGGAGGAGGCGTTTTCCTATGTAACAGATCGAACGGGGGAGGAAAGAATCGTACTTATCATTGATGAATTTCCATTTATGGCGGGACCGAATCCCTCTATAAAAAGCATGCTCCAGCATGAAATTGACCATCAATGGAAGAACCGGAATATTTTCCTTATTCTGTGCGGTTCCAGTGTCAGCTTTATGATCAATGACATTATGGGCTATCAGAGTCCGCTCTACGGGCGTACAACAGCATCAATGGAGGTGCTTCCGTTCGATTATCTTGACAGTGCTGAATTTTTTCCGGACTATTCCATGGAAGAGAAACTGACCGCCTATGGAATATTAGGGGGAGTCCCGCGCTATCTGAATGCATTTTCATCAAAACGGTCAATCAAAGAGAATATTGAAAAGGAAATTCTGGCGAAGGGAGCTCTCTTAAATGATGAACCTGCCATGCTTTTGAAGATGGAACTCCGTGAGCCTAATGTTTACAACAGCATTCTGGAAGCAATTGCCAGGGGGTACAATAAGATTTCAGAGATTGCAGACTGCATCCATGAGGATAAGAGTAAATGCAGTAAATATATCCTGACGCTGACTGCCATAAGACTGGTGGAAAAGCGGGTGCCGTGCGGCGAGGGAGCCGGAAGTAAAAAGACAATCTATGTACTGACAGATCATTTTTACCGGTTCTGGTATCGCTATATCTTCACCAATAAAAGTTATTATGAGATTCTCGGTGAGTCAGACGCGGCAGTCGAGATTACAGAGGACATTTCTGATTTTATGGGTCTTGCCTTTGAGGAGATCTGCAGACAGTACCTGATGCGTCAGGCAAAACTGCGGAAACTTCCCTTTGTCCCGGCTGAGATTGGAAAATGGTGGGGAAACAATCCGGCTATAAAGGCGCAGGATGATGTGGATCTGCTGGCGCTCAACAGAAAAAGAACAGAGGCAGTCTTTTGTGAATGTAAATTCACTGGCAGGCCGATGCCGATGGAAGAGTACGAGGATCTTGTGACAGCAACAAAAGCATTTCCAAAAGCAATGAAAAAGTATCTGATGTTTATAAGTAAGAGCGGTTTTACGCTGCCCGTGCAGAAGAGGGCGAAAGAGGAGGGGGCAGTGCTTCTGACAGCGGAAGATTTATTCGAATTGGGGACGGGGCATTTTTAAAAATGCCCCGTCCCCAATTCGTACGTCAGTATATAGTCATCCATTACATACCCGTTTCCGATATCTGCGACTTGCTCATCCGTAATCTGGAACCCAAGATGGTCATAGACAGCCAGGGTATGATCATTGTGTTTATTACAGGTGAGCCAGATCTTTTTAAGTCCCCTTTTTCTGCAGAGTTCTGTGAGGAACCTTAAGGCGTCTGTAGCCAGATGCTTTCCGCGGAAATCCTTTCTGATATAGAGTTTGCTTAAAAACAGTGCATCTTTTTCCGGATGAACTCCAATATACCCTGCCTGCAGTCCTCCGCAGAATATCCGGTAGTATTCATATCCTTCCTGTTCGATCTGCTTTTTAAGAGCCGGATAGGACTGGAACTTTTCTACCATGTAATCGACTTGCGCTTTTCCGATAATATCCACAAAATGCTGGTTCCAGATCTCTTCTGCCAGAACCGCGATTTCCCGGATGTCGTCATCCGTTTTTGCCAGAACAATTGTGTCTAAGTCCATACTACATGCCTCCGTTAAAAACAATTATTTTCAAAGTCTTATTATATATGATATAATGGCTCCATACAATAATAAATTTGACTTTTGGAGGAAACATATGGAAACTTTTGTTTCATTGAAGGATGTAAAGAAGATATATAAGATGGGTGAGGTGGAGATTGTGGCGGCAGCCGGAATCGACTTTGAGATACAGAAGGGTGAGTTTGCGGTGATAGTAGGGCCAAGCGGCGCGGGAAAGACGACGGTTCTTAATATTCTGGGAGGTATGGATACGGCGACGGAGGGTTCGGTTCTTGTTGACGGAAATGATATTGCACGCTATTCCCAAAAGCAGCTTACCGCATACAGAAGGGATGATATTGGATTCGTCTTTCAGTTTTATAATCTGATTCCAAACCTTACTGCACTGGAGAATGTTGAGCTTGCCCTTCAGATCTGTAAGGATCCGATGGATGCAAAGGAGGTTATGGAAGAGGTCGGACTTGGAGAACGGCTTGATAATTTTCCGGCCCAGCTTTCGGGAGGGGAGCAGCAGAGGGTATCTATTGCCAGGGCGCTTGCGAAGAATCCAAAGCTTCTTCTCTGTGATGAGCCTACAGGGGCGCTTGACTATAATACCGGAAAGGCAATCCTGAAGCTTTTGCAGGATACCTGCCGGAATAAGGGCATGACAGTTGTACTGATTACGCATAATTCAGCGATCGCACCCATGGCAGACCGGGTGATCAGGATTAAGAACGGGCGGGTATCTGATATAGTGGAAAATCCAGAACCAGTTTCTGTAGAGACAATAGAGTGGTAGGGACATAAGATGAAGAAAAAGAAGAAGACAACAAGAAAAGATTTTTATATGGAAATCAGGAAGAGCCTGGGGAGGTTCCTTTCGATTCTGTTTATTGTGGCTCTTGGGGTTGCATTTTTTTCAGGGATCCGTGCGTCAGAGCCGGACATGAGACTTTCCGGGGATTCCTATTTTGATGACAGCAGTCTTATGGATATTAAGGCCATTAGTACATACGGGGTTACAGATGATGATATCAGCGCGATGGAAGAGACAGAAGGAGTAGCAGATGCAGAAGGCGCATATAGCACGGATGTCTTATATAATACATCTGACGAACAGCAGGTTCTTCATCTTATGTCCCTGCAGGAAGAGATGAACCATGTGAAGGTAAGTAAAGGCCGGCTCCCAAAAGAGGCAGGAGAGTGTATGGCGGATGATGAGGCCGGGTTTCAGATCGGAGACAAGATTACGATGGAGTCTGGCACAGAGGACCCACTGTCGGATACACTGGTTACAGACACGCTGGAAGTGGTGGGGCTTGGAAACAGTCCCTGCTATCTTTCCTACGGGCGTGGGAGTTCTACGGCAGGAGACGGCAGCATCAGCGCTTTCCTTGTAGTTCCAGAGGAGACCTTTGACATGGAGTTTTTTACAGAGGTCTACCTGCAGGTCGAGGGTGCAAAGGAGCTTCTGGCATTTACGGATGAATATGATGACCTGATTGAAGAGGTGGCAGAGCGCGCGGAGGAAACAGCAGAGGTAAGGGCCGATGCCCGCAGACAGGAGATCGTAGATGAGGCGAACGAAGAATTAGAGGAAGCAAGGCAGGAACTGGAAGACGGAAAAAAGGAGTCAGAGGAACAGCTTGCTGATGCGAAAAAGGAGATAAAAGAAGCAAAGAAAAAGCTGAAGGATGCGAGGAAACAGTTAAAGGACGGCAGGGAGCAGCTTGAAGACGCAAAAGAAACCCTTAATAAGAAGCAGGCGGAGCTTAATACAGCGCGTTCGGAATATGAATCCGGGCTCAGGAAGCTGAACGAAGGAAAGGCAGAGTACGAAAAGGGAAAGAAAGAGCTAAAGGAGCAGAAACGTAAGGCAGAGCTTGGTTCAAAGGAAGGGCAGATGGAAGAGTACCGCAGCCAGCTTGACGAGGGATGGGCGGGCTATGACCAGCTGGTGCAGCAGATTGATGCCATGGAAGAATCCCCCATGGGACCGGAGGAGCCAGGCTATGTCCAGTGGGCGGCCACACTCCAGGGTTTAAAGGCGCAGGCAAAGGAGACGAAGAGCACCCTTAACAGCCAGGAAAAAGAGTATAAAAAGAATAAAAAGAGCTTAGACGCTGCAAAGAAGAAGTTTGAAGATGCAGAAGAAAAGCTTGCAAAGTCAAAGGCAGAGCTTGACAGCGCAGAGGCGGAGCTTAAGAAAGCCCCGGACCAGCTGAAATCCGGGCAGGAGCAGCTTGATAAGGGAAGGAAGGAGCTTGCAGATAAGGAAAAGGAGCTGAAGGACGGAGAGACCAGGCTTGAAGAAAATGAGGAAAAGCTTGCGGATGCAAGAAAGGAGTACAGGAAAGGAAAGGCAGAGGCAGAGGCCGAGATTGCAGATGCCGAAGCTGAAATTGCAGACGCCGAGAGGGAGATTGCCGAGATTGAGAGACCGAAATGGTATGTGTACGACAGAAGTACCCTGATTGAATACAGCGGCTTTGGGGAGAATTCCGAGCGCCTGGGAGCCATAGGCAGAGTCTTTCCGGTACTGTTCTTCCTGGTTGCGGCTCTCATAAGCCTTACCAGCATGACCCGTATGGTAGAGGAGCAGAGAACCTCCATCGGAACCATGAAGGCGCTGGGCTACGGCAAATTTGCCATTGCTTCAAAATATATGGGCTATGCATTCCTCGCAACCGTAGGGGGAAGCATCATTGGCGTGCTTGCAGGTGAGAAGATCCTGCCGTATATTATTGTCTACGCGTATGGAATTTTATACCGGCATCTCCCGGCAATCCTTGTTCCTTATCAGTGGAAATATGCCGTGATGGCGTCAGGTGCAGCGGTATTTTGTACCATGCTGGCCACATTCCTGGCATGTTATAAGGAACTGGGGGCACAGCCTGCGGTTCTCATGCGGCCTCCCTCACCGAGGAATGGAAAGCGGGTTTTCTTAGAACGGATCGGATTCATCTGGAGACATCTGAACTTTACATGGAAATCAACGATCCGCAACCTGATGCGCTATAAAAAGCGTTTCTTTATGACCATATTCGGGACAGGCGGCTGTATGGCGCTGATGCTGGTGGGCTTTGGCCTTAAGGATTCCTGCTATGAGATTGCAGAGCTCCAGTATGCAGAGATACAGTTCTATGACGGAAGCATTTACCTGGAGGAAGATATTACAGAGGAAGAGCGCGCAGAGCTTGCAGAAGCGCTGGACAGTGAGGAGAATATTACACAGTACATGGATATGAATATGCAGAGCGTAACACTGGTGAACGGGAAAAAGGAACGTGCGGCTTATGAATGTGTATTCGGCTCTGTGGATGAGATCCCGGATTTTGTGGATTTTCATGACCGCAGGACAAAGGAACAGTATGAATTATCCGATGAAGGAGTGATTGTAAGTGAGAAGACAGCAAAGCTTTTAGAGGCAGAGGAAGGGGACACGGTAGAGATCAAGGATGAGGAGAATGGAAATAAAAAGGTTGTGATTGAGCATATCTGCGAAAATTACATGGGACATTACATCTATTTCACTCCTGCATATTATGAGAAGGTGTACGGTGAGACGCCAGAGTATAACAGCATCTTCTTCTCCGTGGACGATGCCTGCTCCTCAAAACAGATGGAGGGAACCGGACAGAATATCCTGAAACTGAATGGAGCCCTAAGCGTAAGCTACACACACGATATCGAAAAACAGCTGGATGATATGCTGCAAAGCCTGAACCTTGTCATCATTGTACTGATTATATCAGCGGGAATGCTGGCATTTGTAGTACTTTACAATCTGAACACAGTGAATATTGCGGAGCGCAAAAGAGAGCTGGCAACGTTAAAGGTGCTCGGCTTCTACAACGGCGAGGTGGCACAATATGTCTACCGGGAAAATATTCTGCTTACCCTCCTGGGATCTGTGGTGGGAGTCGTCCTTGGAAAGTTCCTCCATCTCTTTATCATAGAGACAGTAGAGGTGGATTCCGCTATGTTCGGAAGGAATATTAATCCGCCCAGCTTTCTCTACAGCCTGGTACTGACGATTGCATTCTCCCTTCTGATTAATGGTGTTATGTATTTTAAGCTGAAGAGGATCAATATGGTGGAATCTTTGAAAAGTATTGAATAGAGAAGCCTGTTTACAGAATTTTAATATTCTTAAGAAAATTGTTAGCACTCTTTTTGAAAGAGTGCTAATTTCCTGTTGACTTTTTATATTCTTCGTATTATCATATCTTTTAGAGAAAAGGCAGCATCATCTGTAAGCTGCCGATAGGAATTTATAAAATAATAAAATCAGGGGTGATAACAAATGGCAGCAAAAAAAGGAAGCTTATCTATAAGCAGCGAAAACATATTTCCAATTATTAAAAAGTGGGTATATTCTGACCATGATATTTTCGTAAGAGAGATGGTATCAAACGGATGTGACGCAATCACCAAGCTTAAGAAGCTTGACGTCATGGGTGAATATCAGATACCAGATGACTATAAAGCATCCATCCAGGTGGAGGTAAACCCGGAAGAAAAGACATTAAAATTCACAGATAATGGTCTTGGAATGACCGCAGAGGAAGTAGAAGAGTATATTACACAGATTGCATTCTCCGGTGCAACAGAGTTCCTTGAGAAATATAAGGACAAGACAACAGAAGACGATATGATCGGACACTTCGGTCTCGGCTTTTATTCTGCATTCATGGTAGCAGACGAGGTGCATATTGATACCCTTTCTTATAAGGAAGGAGCCGCTCCGGTACACTGGGTGAGCACCGGCGGCACAGAGTACGAGATGGAAGACGGAAGCAAGGACACTGTGGGAACCGAGATTACCCTGTGCCTGAATGAAGACAGCCTGGAATTTGCCAACGAGTACCGTGTAAGAGAAGTCATTGAGAAATACTGCTCCTTCATGCCGGTTCCGATCTTCCTGTCCAAAGCTAATGCCGAGACAGAGTATGAGACCATCGACGAGGCGGACTTAAAAGAGGACGACGTAGTGGTAGAACACATCCACGAGGATGCAAAGACCGAAGAAAAGGAAAATGAAAACGGCGAGAAGGAGATCGTGGAAGTAGAGCCTGCAAAGGAAAAGGTAAAGATTGAGAAGCGCCCGGTTTCCTTAAGCGATACCTCTCCCCTTTGGACAAAGCACCCGAACGACTGCTCCGACGAGGACTACCAGGAATTCTACCGCAAGGTATTTTTAGACTACAAGGAGCCCTTGTTCTGGATTCACCTGAATATGGATTACCCGTTTAACCTGAAGGGAATCCTCTACTTCCCGAGAATCAATACAGAGTACGACTCCATAGAAGGAACCATTAAGCTCTACAACAACCAGGTATTCATCGCAGACAACATCAAGGAGGTGATCCCGGAGTTCCTCATGGTGCTAAAAGGAGTCATCGACTGCCCGGACCTTCCGCTGAATGTATCAAGAAGCGCGCTGCAGAACGATGGATTTGTAAATAAGATTGCCGATTACATTTCCAAAAAGGTAGCAGATAAGCTTTCCGGCATGTGCAAGACCAAGAGAGAGGACTATGAGAAATACTGGGATAATATCAGTCCCTTTATCAAATTCGGCTGCCTGAAGGACGAGAAGTTCTGCGATAAGATGAAGGATGCAGTCCTCTTCAAGAACATTGACGGAAAATACCTTACCCTTAAAGACTGCATAGAAGAAAACGGCGGTGAAGTCGTAGAGACGAATGAGAAGAAAGAAGAGAATGAAAACGAAGACGAGAACAAGGTAGAGGAGATCAAGACCACCATCTACTATGTGACTGATGAGATCCAGCAGAGCCAGTATATTAACATGTTCCGCAGCCAGGGACAGGATGCTGTCATCTTAAACCACAATATTGATTCTCCATTCATCACGCAGCTTGAACAGCGCAATCCGGCCATCCGTTTCCAGAGAATTGATGCAGATGTGACGGAGACTGTAAAAGAGGAAGTAGCAGAAGAAGACCAGGAAGCATTCAAGGAAGTATCCGACAGCCTGATCGAAATCTTCCGCAAGGAGCTTGGCAGCGACAAGCTGGACGTAAAGATCGAAAAACTGAAAGACGAAAAGGTTGCGTCCATGATCACCTTATCCGAGCAGAACCGCCGTATGCAGGAAATGATGAAGATGTACGGCATGAACGATATGGATATGGGCGGCGAGAGCACACTGGTGCTCAACGCAAACCATCCACTTGTAAAATTTGTAGTAGACAACAAAGACCATGAAAATGTATCCTTAATCTGTAAGCAGCTGTACGATCTGGCAATGCTGGCACACAGGCCGTTAAAGCCGGAAGACATGACCGCATTCGTGCAGAGAAGTAATGAGATTATGATGATGCTGACAAAATAACGAATTGGGGACGGGGCATTTTTAAAAATGCCCCGTCCCCAATTCAGTTTACCTTTACGCGCATTCCTGATCCGTAAATATTAACCAGCTTACATTTTTGTAAGCAGATATACATTCAAAATCGTGTATAATAGAATAGGAGTGATTAGAAAGAGGAGGCGTTTTATTTGTACAAGCTGTTACTTCTTGAGGATGACATCAGCCTGATTGACGGGCTGACCTATTCCCTGCGGAAAAATGATTTTGACGTCAGGGTCGCAAGGACGATAAAAGAAGCAGAAGATCTGGTTATGGAGCAGAGGGATTTTGACATCTTTCTTTTTGATGTGACTCTGCCGGACGGGAATGGAATTACACTATGTGAGAAGATTCGATTATCAGGGAATCAGATTCCCCTAATTTTCCTGACTGCGTCTGATGAGGAGACCAGTGTAATCCGCGGGCTGGACTGCGGAGGGGATGACTATATTACGAAACCGTTCAAACTGGGGGAGTTGTGTTCCCGTATCCGTGCACTTCTGCGCCGCAGTAATCGCGGAAATGCATGCAATGACGTCTTATATTCGGGAAATCTTCAGATAAACCTTGCAGAAGGAAGAGTGTTTTTAAATGGAGATCCGTTGGAATGTACAGGGGCAGAGTACAGGCTGCTCTGTCTCTTCGTGAAAAACAGTGGAAGGCTTCTCACCCGCAGTATGATTCTGGACAGACTGTGGGATGGTGCGGGGAGTTTTGTAGATGATAACACCCTGTCTGTATATGTGCGCCGTCTCCGTGAGAAGCTGGAGGAAGACCCATCGAAACCAGAGCATCTGATAACAGTCCGCGGATTCGGGTATCAGTGGAAGGAGTGAGTAGTTTGAAGATTTTATATGAGAAACAGACAAGGAGGTTTTACTTGTTTCTGATACTGGTATGTGTACTGCAGATCTGTTTTTTAGGGATCTGCAGTATTTTTCAGACGCAGAATATCCGGGCAATACTTGCAGAGCGTGAGTTTGCGGCAGCATCCTGCCTGCTGGAGAAGGGCGTTTCACCCGAACTGGTGGCCTCTGCCTGGAGTCATCTGAAACCGGTCTCTGTGTCCGGGATTTTCATCCTGCCGGCAGCAGGGCTTTCATTTGCCTTAGTCATACTGGCCGGGACAGCTGTTTTTCTTTGGAAGAGAGAGCGCATTTATGAAGAGGCGGGACAGGTGATTGCATATTATGCAGAAGGCCGGTTCGGGAAACATCTGCCTGCGGGACAGACAGGAACGCTCTATCAACTATTCGGGAGTATAGAACAGCTTGCCCAGTCTCTGCAGTCAAAAAGTGAGATGGAGCATAAGGCGAAGACATTTCTCAGGGATATGATATCCAACATTTCCCATCAGCTGAAAACCCCTCTTGCAGCGCTGAGTATGTATATGGAGATTATAACAGAGGAGCCATGGAATGAAGAAGAGGTAAAGAATTTTTCACAAAAATCCATGCAGTCTGTGGAACGGATGAAGGATCTGGTTCACGCGCTGCTGAAAATGGCGCGGCTGGATGCAGGCAGTATTACATTCGAAAAACGCGATTGCCTCATACTGGATATTATAGAACAGGGAGTAAGTGACCTGATGGAGCGTGCAAAGTGTGAGGATAAGCAGATTCTGCTGGATGGGAAGCAGGAGGAAAAGCTGTTCTGCGATCCCCGGTGGATGCGGGAGGCTGTTGGGAATCTTGTGAAAAACGCGTTGGATCATACGGCGGCAGGGGGAGTAATCCGGGTATCCTGGCAGGAAACTCCGGTTGTGTTCCGCCTGACGGTGACGGATAATGGGAGTGGGATAGAAGAAGAGGATATCCACCATATTTTCAAACAGTTTTACAGGAGCAAAAGCTCCGGTGAAAGGCAGGGTGCAGGACTCGGCCTTTCTCTTGCCAGATCAATTGTGGAAGGACAGGGAGGGAATCTGTCTGTGGAAAGCAGCCTGGGGGAGGGCAGCAGATTCTGCATGACCTTCTAGTTGGGGACGGGGTATTTTTCACATCAATAGCTCCACTGGAGCTTTTGATGCGTGCTAAGGCAAATAATACCCCGTCCCCAACATGTATAATCTGTAAGCTTTCTTTCACTGAAATGTAAGCTTCGGATGCTATGATGTATATGCAAAAGCGAAAAGGAAAGGAAGGACATGACAGATGGAAATTTTGAGAGTGGAAAATCTGAGCAAGACGTATGGTACGGGTGAGGCCCGTGTGGAAGCGCTAAGGCAGGTTTCGTTTTCTATGGAGAGAGGGGAGTTCGGTACGGTTGTAGGTGTATCTGGCTCTGGAAAGAGTACGCTTCTGAACTGTATCGGAGGACTGGATGAAGCAAATGAAGGAAAGGTACTTATAAATGGAAGAGATTTATTTGCCATGGGGGAGAATGAGCGGACGATTTTCCGCAGGCAGAATATTGGGTTTATCTTCCAGTCTTTTCATCTCATTCCGGAGTTGGATGTGGAGCAGAATATAATCTTCCCTCTTCTGCTGGATTATAAGAAGCCGGAACAGAGACGTGTGGACGAGATGCTGGAGGTGCTGGGACTTACGAGCCGGAAAAAACATCTGCCCGGGCAGCTTTCCGGAGGACAGCAGCAGAGGGTGGCAATCGGACGTGCACTTATTACACGCCCGGCGCTGGTTCTTGCCGATGAGCCTACCGGGAATCTGGACTCTGAGAGCAGCCAGGATGTGATGGATCTGCTGTGCAGAGCGTCCCGGCATTACCAGCAGACAGTACTCATGATTACACATAATATGAATCTGACCACATCGGCAGACCGGGTGTTCCGGGTTGCGGACGGGAAACTTAAGGAACTGGGAGGTGAGGCATAAATGAAGCATTATCTTGATCTGGTTAAAATATCTGCCAGGCAGCATAGGAAGCAGAACCGGATGACGAGGCTTTGTATCGTACTGGCAGTGTTTCTGGTTACGGTGATTTATGGCATGGCGGATATGGAGATGCGTTCCCAGATGATCCAGGCAGTGAAGACGGACGGAAGCTGGCATGCGGCATTTTTAGTGGATGAAAAGAAGGGGGCATTGCTGGCGGTGCGCCCGGAGGCGGAAACCGTAGCCAGGTATGGGGTGCTGAACTATAATCTTAAGGACGGATATCAGATTAAAGGGACGGAAACAGCAATCTGCGGTTTTGACAGAGAGTTTTTGGAAATGGTTCCAGATGCGGAGATTACGGAAGGGAAATTTCCAGAAACCAAAGAGGAAGCGGTTCTGAATGAGAGTGCAAAGATCCGCCTGGGAGTAAAGGTGGGTGATACAATCAGGCTTCAGGTTCCCCGGGGAGATGTGACGCAGTACCGGATTACCGGAATTACAAAAGATACGTCACTGGAAGCAGAGCATGATGCTTTTGGAATGTTCCTGAATACAGAAGGATTCTCCAGCCTCCGGCCAGAAGAGACGGAAGCGGCCCAGGAGGTGCTTTATTATGTGAAGTTCCGGAAGTATTGTAATATTCAGAAGGCAATCCAGGAGATCAGCAGACAGTTTGACCTAAAGCCCCGACAGGTGAGGCAGAATGCAAAGGTTCTTATGCTGATGTTTCAAAGCGGGGATTCCTATATGATGCGGCTTTATCTTGTGGCAGCGATTCTGGCAGGACTGGTAATGATTGCAGGAATTTTTATGATTACGGCCAGTATGAACAGTAACATTGCAGGACGGACAGAATTTTTCGGGATGCTGCGCTGTCTTGGTGCAACGAAGAAGCAGGTCATCCGGTTTGTAAGGAGAGAGGCTCTTGGCTGGTGCAGGAGGGCGATTCCTGCAGGCATACTGGCAGGTATTCTTGTGGTATGGCTGCTTTGCGGGATGCTGAGGTATTTAAGCCCGGGACTCTTTGAAGGGCTTCCGGTACTTGGAATCAGCTGGCTGGCGATTGCAGCAGGAGTGGTTGTAGGACTAATTACAGTTCTTCTGGCTGCGAGAGCTCCCGCAAGGCGTGCGTCTAAGGTATCTCCTCTGACAGCAGTTTCTGGAAATGCCGGAACTGTGCAGGCAGTAAAAAGGACAGCAAATACAAAATTTTTTAAGGTGGATACTGCACTGGGGATTCATCATGCCTGGGGAAGTAAGAAAAATTTTTTTCTGATAACAGGCTCCTTTGCGTTCAGCATTATACTGTTCCTTGCATTTAGTACGGCAATCGACTTTATGAACCATGCGATTACGCCTCTTCGGCCGTCAGCGCCGGATCTCTCTATTTATAAGGAGGACGCCTCAAATGAGATTCCGCAGGAGCTTGCTGATAAAATAAAGAAATACCCAGGAGTGAGACGTGCGTTTGGACGGAGCTATGCAGAGCTTCCGCTTAAGGAAGACGGAAGGACTCTCATCCTGCTGTCCTATGACGAACAGCAGCTTAGGTGGGCAGAGCCTTCTTTGGTTGAAGGAGGACTTTCAGAGGCACTGGATGGAAAGGGTGCTCTTTCTGTATTCCGGGAAGGATCTGCACTTGCCACAGGAGACAGTGTCCGGATACTGGCAGACGGAAGAGAGCAGGAGATTACGATAACCGGAATTCTGGAAGACGTCCCGTATCATTCTGGGATGGACAGCAATACGGGAAGCAGGAAGAGTATGCTGATCTGCTCAGAGGAGCTATTCAGGGAGCTGACAGGAGAGAAGGATTATAGTGTGCTTGATGTACAGCTTCATTCAGAGACGTCGGACCTGGAGGTACGGGAAATACGGCGGGAGATGGAGCAGTCGTGTAAAACAGATACTGCGTTTTCAGATAAACGGATTAGAAACCAGGAGGTAAAGGGAGCCAGCTATTCCATGTCAGTATTTTTATATGGATTTCTGGCAGTGATTGCCATGATTGGATTTTTTAACATCATGAACAGTATTGCCATGAGCGTGTCAGCGCGGATGAAAGAATATGTCTCTATGCACGCCATTGGAATGAGTGTCAGGCAGCTGGTCAGGATGATCACAGGGGAGGCTGTAACGTATATTGTGTCTGGAGTCATCTTTGGCTGCACTGCGGGACTGTCCCTTAACCGGGTATTATTCAGGTCACTTGTAACCTCGCGTTGGGGAGATGCGTGGGAGATACCTGGGTGGGAGCTTCTTGTCATAGTGATGATTATGCTGGTTTCCGTGTGCATGGCAGTCATGGGACCGGTGCGTCAGATGAAGAGGATTCACGAAATCAGATTAGAGCGTGTTTGAGAATTGCTTTCTGCAATTCTCAAACACGCTCTAGTACAGCCAGGCATACGTTCTAATGGATTATTTTTTACGGGCCTTAATACGGAAGGTTTTTGACATGCGGCCTTTATACTTCCCTTTGAACTTTACGGTTACCTTATATTTTCCTACGCGCTTCCTCCCTGAGGAATAGCAAACCTTATAATTCGAACGGCTGATCACCTTGCCCTTACTGTCCGTAACTTTTACAGAAGGTTTTTTCTTCTTCCCATTATAGACATAAACTGTTTTTGAAAGGGTCATCTTTTTGGGACGGTAGATGGTTTTCAGGCTGACGACATGCCCGCAGGAGCATTTTTTACGAATGCTGCCATTCTTTTTGGTGGTAGCTTTCTGCGTGGTAGTTTTGTAATTATGAATATGCATCTTAAAGGCATAGTTGCCGGTATAATTGCTGTACTGCGCCACTGCGAAGTAATACGTGCCTTTTGACAGGGTGTGCTTTTTTGTCAGACTGCTATATCCAATCGTTTTATTCCAGGACACGCCCTGTTTCCACACTTCCTTCCCTTTGCTGTCATAGATATGATAATAAACCCAGGGAATGGCAGCGGTTGCATCAAGAGTTATCTGTGAGGATTCATTTACCGTGAATTTATAAAAGTCCCTCGCGTCATTTGCTGCAATCTGACCCTTGTAAATGGTATCGGATGAGACAGCATTGGCACTTGACAGGGTGTTATTCAGATTCCCCCGGGTCTCTGGAAAGCTTTCTTTTGCATCTGTGCAGGATAAACGGAAGGAATAGTTGCCTGTCGGGCCCGTAGCGCTGGCGCTTTTAACGGCAAGGTAGTAGACGCCTCCTGTCAGGTCGATCTCGGCATCAGCCTCCAGGGTCTTTGCCGCGCTGTCTGTGGACGCATATTTTTTCCACAGTTCCTTTCCGCCAGCATCATACAGATAAAGATACAAAGACTTGATCTGAGCTCTGGCAGAGAGGTACAAACGGCTGGAGGCGCTTAACGTGAACTCATAATAGTCCGCATTATCATTCCGTGCCAGCTGACCCCAGTAGGTCTGACCGAACTCAACGGGGTTCGCATATCCCCGGTCATTGTCCGTGCCGCCATTTTCTTCCTCGAAGCTCTCCCCGGCATCCTCGGATGAAAGAGAGAAGGAAAACTCTCCGTCCCCTCCGCTGCTTATAACAGAAAGGTAATAGGTGCCTGCTGTCAGGTCAATGGTTTCATTTGTTTTGATCTTCTTCTCTGAGCCGGTCGAGGAGGAGCGCTTGCTCCACAGGCTGTCTCCGCCGATATCGTCAATATAATACTGGAGACGGGAAAGCCCGGTAGCATTGGCAGAGAGTGTAAGCCTCCCTGACTTCTCCAGGTCAAACCAGTAATACTTTTCTGTGCTCTCGGCAGAAAAGATCTCCTGGCAGGTCTCACCGATGGAAATATAAGTCATATCAATAGTGGCACTTGCCTTTTGATGTACCGCGGTATCTTCAAGCTTTTCCTCATCGACTGTTATTTCTTCTGATTGTTCCGCTTCCGCATACGCAGCATAGCCGGCGTCTGGAGCTTCGGCGGATTCTTCGTCCGTGATCTCAGCAGCCTTTACACTTCCAGTCTGTGGAAAGATACAGGACGACAACATAACCGCTGCCAGGATCACAGACAGCCCCTTTACTTTTTTCATATCATTACCTCCGAGCTTACATTTTGCAATTTTGCAGTATGTGTCTATAACTAGATTATAATTTGAATACAGAAAAAAGTCAAAAGGAAAAATTTTTCCGCCTGTGCGAACAGTAACGTTAGTTACTGTTCGCACAGAACTTTGCATTTACTGCAAAGTCCGTAAGAAAATGATTCAGGGGTGAGCAAATCCCATTCGCGAAGCGAATTTTAAATGGATTTGCGAATGTTACTGCGAACGGAGTGAACAGTAACTAACGTTAATGCTTCTGTAAAAAATGTCGAATTTCGGCAAATATATTTGAATAATCAGCAAAAATGTATTACACTGATTTATATATGTTTCGTTGTTTTGGAGGAGAGTGCGTTGGTTTTTTCAAGTCTGCTGTTTTTGTTTCTTTTTTTTGCAGTTACCATGCTGGTGTATTGCCTGATGAATACACTGGACAAAAAGAATATTGTGCTGCTTGCGGCATCCCTTATTTTCTATGGCTGGGGAGGTCCGAGATATCTGGTTCTGCTGCTTCTGATGTGCCTGATCAGCTGGATCTCGGCGATTCTGATCTATGATTATAAAGATAATGCCCTGCTTAAGAAAGCCTTTCTGATTGCAGGGGCGGGTCTGCAGCTGGGGCTTCTGGCATATTTTAAATACGCCGGGTTCCTCCTTGGGAATCTGCAGAAGATAACGGGTTTCCCAGAGAGGCTCCCGGAGATTGTTCTGCCCATTGGTATTTCGTTTTATACCTTCCAGCTTATATCGTATGTAATTGACGTATACCGGGGCGATGTAGAGCCTCAGAGAAAATACTGGCTTGTCCTTCTATATGCAGGTCTGTTTTTCCAGTGTATCGCCGGACCTATTGTACGCTACAGGGATGTTGCGGAGGAGATTGGGGACAGAAGGCCGAGAATGTCAGAGGTTGCCGCCGGAATTAACCGGTTTACGATTGGGCTGGTGAAAAAGGCGGTTTTTGCAAATTCCTGCGCCGAGATTGCGGATGCCATGTTCCCCCAGGCGCTTGAAGGACTGAAGGGAATACCGGCGCTGGGAATCTGGACTGGTGTGTTTATGTATATGCTTCAGATCTACCTTGATTTTTCAGCTTATTCGGATATGGCCATTGGGATGGGGCTGATGACAGGCTTTCATTTTAAAGAAAATTTTAATTATCCATACATGTCAGATTCTGTGACAGAGTTCTGGAGGCGCTGGCATATCTCGCTCAGCTCCTTTTTCAGAGACTACATTTATATCCCTCTTGGCGGCAACCGGAAGGGACAGAGGAGGACGATGATCAATATGTTCGTGGTATGGGCTCTTACAGGGCTCTGGCACGGGGCAAACTGGAACTTTATTCTCTGGGGGCTGTTTTATTATCTGTTCCTTGTGATTGAGAAAAATGGATTTCTGGATAAGCTTAAGACCCTACACAAGTCAGTGGGGCATATCTATACACTGGCTGTGGTATACTTCGGGTGGATTCTTTTCAAATTCAGCAGCATGCCTTACCTTGGACATGTTCTTTTGGGAATGTTTGGACTGAATAAAAATGGATTTATTAATATGGAAGTAAAAGTCAATATTCAGAATAATTTCTTTTTTATGATTGCAGCAGTGATTGCCTGTACACCTCTGCTTAAGAATGCTTATCACAAGGGAAGGAAAAAGTTTGGCCGGATTCTGGCGGTGAGGTACATTTATATGGGAATTGAGGTGGCAGGCCCGGTGATTCTTGTGATACTGGCTACGATGGCACTTGTCGGAAATAGCTATAACCCGTTTTTATATTTTCAGTTTTAAAAGAAAGGCAGCAGAAGTATGATACGGAGGAGAAAACAAAAAAAATATGTAAAATATAAGATCTATGCATTTGCGGGAGTCGTGGGCTTTTTCGCGCTGCTTGCGCTTATGATACCGCTGCGGCCGAAGGAATCTGAGATTGAGAAGCGTAAACTGGAACGATTTCCAGGGCCGACTCTTGAGACAATATGGAACGGTGAGTTTTTTGAAGGAATTAATGCATGGTATGCAGATACATTCCCTCTCAGGGACTGGCTCATATCGAAAAATATGAAGCTCCATGCTGCATATGGGCTGCAGAAGACACAGATTTACGGTAGCACACAGGTGATGGCCAGCGCTGCCGGAGAGGATAAAAAAGAGAAAAAGAAGGACAAGACGTCAAAGGATGGGAAAAAACAGCGTGAGATCAGTCAGATCCAGGAGCAGTTTGGAGCAGTCTATGTGGCAGAGGATACCGCGTTCAGTCTCTTTTCTTTTAACCAGGATGTGGTAGACGAATATATTGATACGCTGAATACTTTTGCTGACAAGGCTGGGAAAGATGTAAAGGTTTATAATATGATTGTGCCGATCAGCAGCGGAGTATACCTGGATGATGATCTTCAGAAGGAACTGGGGAGCAGCGACCAGAAAGAGGCGATCCAGTATGTTCATGACCGCCTGGATAAGAACGTGATTCCGGTAGATGTGTTTGCCACGCTTGAAAATCATAATAATGAGTATCTGTATTTTAGAAGTGATCACCACTGGACTGCCCTGGGAGCATATTATGCATACTGTGAATTTATGGATGAAAAGAAGGTGAAGCCAACGCCGCTTGAACAGTACCAGACCATGAAGTTTGAGGATTTTCTGGGGACTATGTATTCCTATTGCAACCAGTCGGAGGCGCTGAAGAAGAATCCGGATTATGTGACTGCCTATATCCCGCTGGCAACCAATGACATGCAGTACATAGATGTAGACGGCAACACGGTGGATTATGAGGTGATTGCGGATGTAACACAGTGGAACGAGGCCTCCAAGTACAACTGCTTCATCGGCGGGGATGAGCCCCTTGGCTGGATTCATAATCCGTCGAAGAATGACGGAAGCTCTGTTCTGGTAGTAAAGGAATCCTATGGAAATGCATTTGTTCCATTCCTTGTGGATCATTATGAGTATGTATACGTGGTAGATTACCGCTATTACCCATCAAGCCTGGAGGGGCTGGTGAAAGAGAAGGATATTAAGGATGTCCTGTTTCTGAATAACGTAATGGCAGTTTCCACGGATACGCTGGTTCCCAATATTACCGAGATTGTAAATATGGAGCCGCAGATTCCAGAACAGGACAACAGTGACTCAGAACAGGACAACAGTGACTCAGAACAGGACAACAGTGACTCAGAATAGGATGGCAGTAACGCAGTTACAGCGATTCAGAATAGTGTCGTCAACCTTGGATTGACAAGCTGGGAAAAAGATAGTAGAATGTAGTTGGCTGTGAAGAAACCAGGCAGCCGTCAGTGTGGTTACTGACTGCACATGGTAACAGCTCAGACAAGCCTGCGCAGACCTGTCTGAACTGTTCGCACAATGGTACCTCGAAAATGACTCTATTAGGAAAGGCAGTGACTGCGAAGCTTTCAGGCAGTTACGAAAGGTATTATGAAGAGAACAAAAACACGATGGTTACAAATGATGACAGCCTGCACCTGTGCAGTATGTCTTCTGTGTCCCGCGCCGGGAGTCCGGGCCGATGAGCTTGACAATCTGGAGAGTGAATCTTCAGGACTTCAAAGTAATCTGGAGCAGATTAACAAAGAACTGCTCTCTATTGGAACCCAGATTGCTGAGAATGAAAATGAGCTTGACAGCATTAATAATGACATTACTAAGACGCAGGAACAGCTGGCCATTGCAAAGAACAATGAAGATGATTACTATGCTGAGATGAAGATCCGTATCCAGTATATGTATGAGAACGATGGGGAATCTATGCTGGGGCTGATCTTCTCGGCGGACAGTTTCCCGGATTTTATTAACAAGGTTCAGTTTGTACAGACAGTAAGTGAGTATGACCGGAACATGTTTAAGGAACTTCAGGAATTGCGCAATGCGATTGAAAAGGAAGAGAAACATCTGAAAAAGCAGCAGGATGCCTGTGTTGACCTTGAAGAGGAGCTGAAGAGCAAACGAAAGAAGCTGAAAGAAAAAGCGGAAGAGACATCAACAGATATTGAGACACTTGAAGCAAAGATCCAGGATATGAAGGCGCAGCAGGCAGAAGAGGCAGCGAGGGCAGCAGAAGAGGCGAGAAAAGCAGAAGAAGCCAGGGCGGCAGCAGCAAATAATAACGGGAACTCTGATGCTTCGAAGAATGGAAGCACTCCGGCAGACAATACAGAGTCTTCAGGAGGAGGTTATACGTATCCGTCAGATGGCGGCGTCCTTACCCCTTCAAAGGGCGTGAATAATTACGGGGGACACAGGGAGACTTATTATAGCCAGAAAGTCCTTCCAGGGCACGGCCTGGTTATACCGGGACGTCATGTGGCAGCAGATGGTACAATTCGTGACGCCAATGGTTTTCTTTGTCTTGCAAGCAGCGATTATCCGAAGGGGACGCAGGTCATGACATCGCTTGGCATGGGGATTGTTTATGATACCGGCTGCGCAAGCGGTACGATTGATATTTATACAGACTGGTAAGAATAAAAAAAGAATGTGCTTTGGCACATTCTTTTTTTATTCTTACCAGTCTGATCTATGATGTCAGGCTGCCATAGAAAGCTCTGTCAGAAGCTTCTGGACATATCTGTCCCATTCCTGCTCCAGACTTTTATCCATTGTAAATGTATTCATGGAAGTGCCGGTGATGCACCTAAGCTGGTTTTCACTATACCGGAGATTCAGGTATAATCCCTGGATGTCCTCCGGGCGGAAGGAAAGATTGCAGGAGGAGAGAAATGACGGAAAGTCATCCCGTGCAAGGGAGAGGATAATCTTAAAGCTTAAGGGGGTTCTCTTCCCCCGGATTACCGAGAAAAAGTATTCCTGAACCTCCTTCCAGCAGGAATATTCCCGGTCAGGTTCTTCATCAAAAAACTCCTTGTGAAGACGGCCGTCAATATGGTATTTATTAAAAGTAGTTACTTCTCCTTCTATAAAAGAAAAATTGTGAAAGGCTGATTTTAGAAGCAGATGTGCCATGCTGATTTTAGCATTTAAATCTAATACAATCATAAAATATTCTCCGGTTTACTACACTCACAATTCTAAAACACCTCGAATCCGCTCATTTTTCTACGAAAAATGGCTGCTTCCTGATGTTCCTGGTGTCAAGGGGTCATGCTTGTACCATATTATAACAGGAAATAGTCCGGAATGTAAAGGAGGAGTGCAAGAAATTTTGACTTCCGTCCCGGAAGATAGTATAATTGAGGTGCTACTATTGAAAAGATAAAGGAAAGTCAGATGGGAAATAAAAAGCATTTTGGAGAAGAGGACAGGGTACTCCGCTTTGCGGTAATTGCCGTAGCGGTGTTACTTCTTATAGCTGCCATTGTGGTTGCAGGACGTATGGGGAATCTGCGGGAGGATTCTGCTGCGGGAGAAGAGAAACTGGAACAGATGGCAAAAATGAATGTACAGACGAATGAGATCCGGATTCAGGAACTTGAGAATGCCAGGGACAGCCAGGATGATCAGGACACAGAGAACCAGGACCCGGGGAGCCAGGAATCAGAAGACCAGGATACAGGAGACCAGGATAAAGGAGACCAGAGTGCAGAGGATCAGGACGCGCAGGGTCAGGATGCAGAGAATCAGGATGCGCTAAGTCAGGGGGCAGAGGATCCGGATATAACGATACGGGATTCAGAAGAAAAGAAGTATACGGGGAATGGGCATACCGGGGAATCTAAGAAGAAGGCAGCCCGGGAGAGATTCCCTGGGAGGACGGAGGATCTGCCGGACTTAGGAAGAGGACTGGAATTGCTGCTGGGGTTTCTGCCAGTTATATTGATTTTGTATCATGTGCTTCCAGGAAGACTTAAGGATGTAGTGATTCTTGCGGGCGGAGTGCTCTTCTATGCGTGGGGGGAGCCTGCATATATCTTTCTTGTATTTTTTTCGGTCCTGTTTAATTATATGAGCGGATTTCTCATAGCAGGGGCTCTTAAGGAAAAGAAGAAAGCAAGGAGAAGGCTTATCATAAATATTGTGGCAAATGTGGGACTGCTGTTTGCTTTCCGGTATGGGGCTCCTGTCCTTGAAGGGTTTAATGACATATTCCAGACAGAGATCCGGTACAGGGAGCTGCCGGTGCCCGTCGGGATTTCCTTTTATACGCTGCAGGCATTGTCCTATACGATTGACGTGTACCAGAGAAGAGTGAAGGTGCAGAGGAGTCTTCTGGACTTTGCAGTCTATGTTACTTTGTTTCCCCGTCTGATTGCGGGACCGGTTGTGAAATATAAGGATATGACAGAGCAGCTCCGTGGGAGAAAGACGTCGCTTGCGGACTTTGGGGACGGGGCTTTTTTCTTTATCCGCGGGCTTGCCAAAAAGCTGCTTCTGGCAGATGCTGCCGGGAGGATCATGGATGTTGTATTTGCCATGGAACCCGGGGAGATGTCTGTTTTAAGTGCATGGCTTGGCTGCCTGGCATTCATGTTCCGGATTTATTTTGAGCTGGGTGCATTTTCAGATATGGCTGTTGGATTGGGAAGAATGTTTGGGTTCGAATTCAGGCAGAATTTTGCCTACCCGTACATGGCAGAAAGTATTACGGATTTCTGGGGCAGATGGTATATATCCCTCGTTTCGTGGTTTCAGAATTATGTCGGCCTCCCTCTTAGCGGAAAACGCAAAACAGTGAGGAAGGATATCCGGAGCATTCTGATTGTATGGATGCTGATCGGTCTGTGGCACGGGGCGTCCTGGAATTATATTCTGTGGGGGCTGTACTATGGTATTCTGCTTGTAGTTGAGAAATATATTACGGCGAATGCAATCCAGAGGATTCCTGGGGCAGTTACCCGTTTTTTCAGTCTTCTGTTAATTATGGCGGGATGGGTGCTGTTTTTCAGTCCGACTCCTGGAAGTGCCCTTGCCTATCTGGGACGGATGGCTGGTATCGGAGGTAGCGGCCTTACGGATGCCAGGGGAATCTATATACTGATGTCCAATGTGGTGCTGTGGTTTACCCTGATCTTTTGCTCTACCCCGTTGATTTTCAGGTTATATGAGCATTTTATCTATAGAGGGAAACGGGTGAGGATGGTCATGAACACAGCAGTATACGCGGTACTGTTTATCCTGTGCATTGTTTATATGGTTTGACCGTTTGACACTCGCATCATTTTTTTATAAGGAGTACAGCTATGGAAATGAGAAAGGATACAGGAAGGAGAAAGAGACAGCATCCCCAGAGCAGGCGCGCGGCGGGCGTGATGTTTGCCATTCTTCTCTCGGCTGTCTGTCTTATGAATCTGGTTTTCCGGGGCAGGCTGTTTCCGGAAGGAGATAAAAGAGAATTTTTGACCGCAGCCAGGGCGAATATCAGCCTTTTGGGAGGAAAGAGAGAATCGAACGGCATTTTTAAGGGAAAGGATCATTATCTTCTGGAGGATATCGTAAAGCCGGATGAGGCAGAAGTGAGCCAGACTCTGGAGGATATGAAGGAGTTTAGAAGTTCTTATATGGACATTCCCTTTTATTTTATGCTTGTACCAGGTGCTGCCAATGTATTGTCGGATAAGCTTCCGGTCTTTGCAGTGACAGAGGATCAGACAGAGCAGTTTGAAAATATAAAAGAATCCCTGGAGCAGGATTTTGTCTGGGTGGATGTGGAGAAGGCGCTGAAGGCAGAAAAAAAGCAGGAGCTTTACTATCATACTGACGCACTTTGGACAACTCAGGGAGCCTTTTATGCCTGCAGCGGGCTGATAGAGAGTATGGGACTTGGATCCCAAAAGCAGCCGTCGCTTAAGCCCTACGCGGTGACAGGTGATTTTCACGGAGCGCTTTCAAAGGATTCGGGTTATGAGGGCGGATACAGAGAGCCAGTGTATATCTATAGTGAGGAGGATGCGCAGGACAACACGAAGGTAGTGGTCAGCTATGTGGAGGAGGGCAGAAAGACTGCCACACTCTATGATAGCTCGAAGCTTAATGGGGAGGACAAGTATGCCGTATTTTTCGGCGGGGATTTTCCGCTGATTGATATTAAGACCACGGCAAAGTCAGACGGGCGGCTTCTGCTGGTCAAGGATTCCTATGCAAACTGTCTGGTTCCATTTCTCGTTCCGTACTTCCGGGAAATTGTTATGATTGATCCCAGGTATTACAAGAAAGGTCTGGGGCATGTGATGAAGGATTATGAGATTACCAGTGTACTTTTTTTGTATGGCGGCAATACTTTCATGAAGGATGATAAGATCAGAGGAGTACTGACAGATGATGAGACTGAATAAATATCTCAGTGAGGCAGGGGTGTGCTCCCGGAGAGAGGCAGACCGCCTTATTGAGAGCGGAAGGGTAACCGTGGACGGAAAAAAGGCTTCCACGGGCATGAGGGTGGAAGACAGTCAGACAGTTCGTGTAGGAAAACGGATCATAAAAAGGGCGGATGAGAAGGTGGTGCTTGCGGTAAACAAGCCTGTGGGCGTCGTATGTACTGAGGATATGCGGGTAAAGGGAAATATTATCCGCTTTTTAAAATATCCCATAAGAGTGACCTATGCGGGAAGACTTGATAAGGATTCGGAAGGGCTTCTTATCATGACCAATGACGGGGAGCTGATTAACCGCATGATGCGTGCGCGCTACCGGCATGAGAAGGAGTATAAGGTGACGGTTAACAGGGAAGTTACAGAGGAATTTCTCCATAAGATGGGGCGCGGAGTCCGGATCCAGGATAAGGAGAAGGGGATTGACGAGGTGACAAGACCCTGCCAGGTGACAGGAATCGGGAAATACACCTTTTCCATTGTTCTGACCCAGGGGCTGAACCGTCAGATACGGAGAATGTGCGGGGCGCTTGGCTTTAAGGTAACAAGGCTTGTGCGTGTAAGGATTATGAATATTGAACTTGGAGCTATGAAACCGGGGGAATACCGGAAATTAAATGAACAGGAGTTAAAGGAATTGTATGAGCAGGCAGAGACAGAGAATGAAGGAACTGGTGGAGCTTTTAAATAGAGCGGGACGCGCCTATTACCAGGATGCAGAGGAGATGATGAGCAACTATGAGTATGACAGGCTTTATGATGAGCTGCTTTCTCTTGAAAGAGAGCTTGGCATAACGCTTTCGGACAGTCCTACGGTCCATGTGGGCTATGAGGTGTTAAGCGAGCTTCCGAAGGAGCGTCATGAGCGTCCCATGCTGTCTCTTGATAAGACAAAAGAGGTAGAGGAGCTGAAAAGCTTTCTGGGAGATCAGAAGGCAGTACTTTCCTGGAAGCTTGACGGGCTTACGATTGTGCTTACTTACCGGGACGGGGAGCTCTATAAAGCAGTCACCCGGGGAAACGGCGAGGTTGGCGAAGTGATCACGAATAACGCGAGGGTATTCAAAAATATTCCTCTTAAGATCCGGTATTCCGGGGAATTAATTCTTAGAGGAGAGGCGGTAATCGGATACCGGGATTTCGAAAAGATTAATTCGGAGATCGAAGAGGCAGAGGCAAAATACAAAAATCCGAGAAACTTGTGCAGTGGTTCTGTGAGACAGCTGAATAATGAGATTACAGCAAAGCGGAATGTACGGTTTTATGCCTTCTCCCTTGTCCGGGCAGAGGGTGTGGACTTTCGTAATTCCAGAATGTATCAGATGGAATGGCTTAAGGAACAGGGATTCGAGACTGTAGAGTGCTGCCAGGTGACAAGGGAAACCATAGAAGAGGAAGTTATTAAATTTTCAGAAAAAATCACACAAAATGATTTCCCATCTGACGGACTTGTGCTAGTATATGATAATATAGCATATGGACAGTCTCTTGGACAGACCTCGAAGTTTCCGCGGGATTCCTTTGCCTTTAAGTGGGCAGATGAGATCCGGGAGACAGAGCTTGTGCAGATTGAGTGGAGTCCGTCAAGAACAGGGCTGATTAACCCGGTTGCTATATTTAAACCTGTGGAGCTGGAGGGAACTACGGTAAGCCGTGCAAGCGTTCATAATATCAGTATTATGGAGGAGCTGGAGCTTGGGACTGGAGACCGGATCGAAGTATATAAGGCAAATATGATTATTCCGCAGATTGCGCAGAATCTTACAAGGAGCGGAGTGAGGGACATCCCAGAGACCTGTCCGGTATGCGGCGGAAGAACAGAGATACGCAAGGTAAGTAATGCAAAGGCGCTGTATTGCACGAACCCGGAATGCCAGGCAAAGCATGTGAAGGCATTTTCCCTGTTTGTAAGCAGGGATGCGCTGAACATCGAGGGACTCTCTGAGGCCACGCTGGAAAAATTTATTGTAAAAGGATATATCAGGGAATTTGCGGATATCTTTCATCTTGAGAGGTATGAAGAGGAGATTACCTCCATGGAGGGTTTTGGAGAGAAATCTTATCAGAATCTGATAGCCAATATTAAAAAAGCACGTACTACCACACTTCCAAGAGTGGTCTATGCGCTTGGAATCTCCGGGATCGGTCTTGCGAATGCGAAGGTGATCTGCCGGGAATTTGATTATGATGTAAAGCGGATGACAGGGGCCACAGAGGAGGAGCTTGACGAGATCCCGGGTGTGGGGAGTGTACTGGCGAAGGCATTTACAGATTATTTTGCCGACAGAAGCCACAGGGAGAAATTTGAGAGACTCTTAAGTGAGCTTGTGATACCAGAGGAAAAGAAGGAAGAAAAGCAGATACTGAAAGGTGTGAATTTTGTAATTACAGGAACTGTGGAGCATTTTTCCAACCGCAGTGAGGCGAAGGAACTGATTGAGAGCCTGGGCGGAAAGGTGACAGGCTCTGTCACATCTAAGACGAGTTATCTGATTAACAATGATGTGACCTCTGCATCTTCAAAAAATAAGAAGGCGAGTGAACTGGGGATTCCAATTATATCGGAGAAGCAGTTTTTAGAAATGATAGAGGAAAAGTAACAGGCAGCTGCCAGACGAAAAAAGAAGGAAGGAAAAAAAGAGATGTCGGAACATGATTTCAGGGAAGAGACTCTTGACGAAACAAAAAAGACTGAGACAGGCGAAGTAGAGACCACAAAGCATGAGGATGAGTACGAAAAGGTGTGCTTTGTGTGCCGCAGGCCCGAGAGCATTGCCGGCAGGATGATAGATCTGCCCAATCATATCTGTGTCTGTAATGATTGCATGCAGAAGAGCTTTGACGCCATGAGCAATGGACAGATTGATCTAAGCCAGCTTATGAATATGCCGGGCGTACAGATTTTTAATATGACAGATATGGAGCAGCAGGTGCCAAAGAGGCAGAAACTTAAGAAGAAAAAGGAAGGCGAGGAGAAAAAGCCCCTGGTGGATATTAAGAATCTTCCGGCGCCTCATAAGATCAAGGCAAGCCTGGATGAATATGTAGTAGGGCAGGAGTACGCGAAGAAGGCGATGTCTGTGGCAGTCTATAATCATTACAAAAGAGTAGCCACAGACACGATGGATGATATAGAGATTGAAAAGTCCAATATGCTGATGATCGGACCTACCGGATCCGGTAAGACATATCTGGTTAAGACCCTGGCCAGGCTGCTGGATGTGCCTCTTGCCATTACAGACGCCACGTCCCTTACAGAGGCGGGGTACATAGGCGACGATATAGAGAGTGTGGTATCCAAGCTTCTTGCAGCAGCAGATAATGATGTGGAGAAGGCGGAGCAGGGCATTATCTTTATTGACGAGATTGATAAGATTGCCAAGAAGAGAAACACGAACCAGCGGGATGTAAGCGGCGAGTCGGTGCAGCAGGGGATGCTAAAGCTCCTGGAAGGAAGCGAGGTAGAGGTTCCGGTAGGCGCCAACAGTAAGAATGCCATGGTTCCCCTTACAACAGTCAATACGAGAAACATCCTGTTTATCTGCGGCGGGGCATTTCCTGACCTGGAAAATATTATTAAGGAGAGGCTTACGAAGCAGTCATCCATAGGCTTTGGCGCAGACCTGAAAGACAAATATGATAAGGACAAGACCATCCTCAGTAAGGTGACGACAGAGGATATCCGCAAATTCGGCATGATTCCTGAGTTTATCGGGCGTATGCCTATTATCTTTACGCTCCAGGGGCTGAACGAGGAGATGCTTGTGAAGATCTTAAAGGAGCCGAAGAATGCTATACTGAAGCAGTACCAGAAGCTTCTTGCCCTGGATGAGGTGAAGCTTGACTTTACGGACGGTGCTTTGTCCGCAATCGCGAAAAAGGCCATGAAAAAGGATACCGGCGCCAGGGCGCTTCGTGCAATTATTGAGGAGTTTATGCTGGATATTATGTATGAGATTCCCAAGGATGACAGTATTGGACAGGTGACGATTACAGAGGAATATATTGAAAACAGAGGCGGTCCGGTTATTACTCTCAGAGGGCAGGAAGTGCGCCGTATCGGAAACACGCTCTAACCTTTTATTATGATTCACGGACTGGCCGTTCGCTCATAGTAACCCGTGAATCGTAACAAGCTTCTGGCACTTGTATCATAAAATAGCAGAAGTACCTCATATACTAAAAAAAAGTATATGAGGTGTTTTTTTATGCCTGTAGAAGGATGCAGAGAAAAAATATTATCCCAGGACTGTATGGATTTTATTATTCCGGATTACCGGAAGGATGCGGAGATTGTATTTCCCAGAAGCCAGGCTTGTGTACAGGATGTGGGGTTCGATTACAGGGTGGTCTATGTGAATAAAGAGTATGTGGGAGACCTTACCCTTGAACGGTACGGCTACAACAGCATTCCGGGGTGCTATGCCCTGGTGGACCTGGAAGCCATGAATGCGGCAGGCATCAGCACGGTGCAGAATTACCCGACTCTTAAGCTTCAGGGAAATGGGATTATGATCGGGTTTGTGGATACGGGAATTGATTACCGAAATCCGATTTTTAGAGGGGCGGACGGAAGCACCCGGATCGCCGCAATCTGGGATCAGACGATCCAGACAGGAAACCTTCCGGAAGGCTTTACCTATGGGAGTGAATACACGGAGGAGATGATCAATGCAGCGCTGCGATCTGAGAACCCGGCCACGATCGTACCCAGTATGGATGAGAACGGTCATGGAACATTTATGGCCAGTGTGGCAGCAGGAAGTGAGAACGTGGAGAACCGGTTCCAGGGAGCAGCGCCGGGTGCAGTGATCGGCATGGTAAAGCTCAAGCAGGCGAAGGAATACCTGAAGGATTTTTATGGGATTGCCCAGGAGGCGGTATGTTTTCAGGAAACGGATATTTTGCAGGGGATGTATTATCTCCACAGACTTGCGGAGAGAAGGAATATGCCCCTTGTACTCTGCGTGGCCCTTGGAAGCGGATTCGGAGGGCACAATGGAAAGAGTGCGTTGTGCAATATCCTGGGGGATTATGCAAATACTCTGAACCGCTGTGTTGTTATCGGCGGGGGAAATGAAGCGAACCAGAGACATCACTATTTCGGGAGGCTTGAGGCGGACCAGACGAAGGAAGTGGAGATCAGGGTAGAGGAGGCAGGTACCAGATTTGTAGCAGAGCTTTGGACAACACTTCCGAATATTGTGACCGCCTACCTGGTGTCGCCCTCTGGAGAGAGAAGTCCTTCCATATCCGTGAGACAGGCCAGCCGCTACAGCCTTACCTTTCCCTTTGATAATACGACGGTGGAGGTTGAGTACCGCCTGCTTATGGACAACAATGATTCCCAGCTTTTGTTCTTCCGGTTTCTTTCTGCAGCGGCAGGCATCTGGCGCATCGGGGTGGAGCCCTTAAGAGTCGTGGACGGGGCGTTCCATATCTGGATGTCCATGGAGGAATTCCTGTCAGGAGAGGTATATTTCCTGGAAGCAAATCCAGACTATACACTGACCGATCCCGGGAGCACCGGGTGTGCCATAACAGTTTCTTATTATAATGCAATTGATAATAGTGTTGATATTAATTCGGGGAGAGGGTATACTAGAAACAGGCTGATAAAACCAGAATTTGCAGCACCGGGCGTACAGGTGCTCGGCGCCGGGACGGACGGGCGTTTTATTAAGAGCAGCGGTTCCAGTATCGCGGCAGGAATCACAGCAGGGGCGGCAGCATTGATTATTGAATGGCTCAGGCAGCAGCCGAATTCGATTGGGATCACGACGAGCCAGGTGAAGAATATCCTCATACTTGGTGCAAACCAGGGAGTTCTTCCAGAATATCCGAACCAGGAATGGGGCTATGGAACCATGGATCTGTACCAGTCCCTGAACCGCCTGAGAAGCCTGTAAATACGTGCAGCAGAATACATAATGAAAAGGAGAGATGGATTATGTCAGATTTTTTTGAAGACCTGGGAAAAAGAATTTCAGATGTAGCAGAGGATATCGGAAAGAGAGCGGGAGATACGATTGAAGTAGAAAAGCTGAAAAGTAAGGTTCGCTCACTGCGCCGCGCCAACGAAAGAGATCTTTTGGAGATCGGACAGATGGTGTACGAAAAATTCCGTGAAGGAGAAGTGTCTGACCTGGACTACACGCCACTGTGTGAGACAATCGAAAAAAGAGATGAAGAGATGGAAAAATACAAAGACGAGATTCAGAGAATAAAAGAGGTATTCTGATGCATAAGCAGCTGGGCGGATTATTTTTATTGCTTGTATGCAGTGACATGGGAGCAAAGCAATATATAGAGGATACCTTCAGTCCGGGAGAAGAGCGAAAAACGATCTTTGGAAACATTGTCTTAAGAAAGGTATATAACAAAGGATTCATAATGGATACCCTGGAAGGACATCCGGCACTGGTCAAAGGAGCATCCGCAGCCATGGGAGCAGGAATTGCAGCCTATGACGGCTGGCTTCTAATGAAAAAAGGACGGCGGATAAAAAAGCTTGGAATGACCATCCTAAGCGCAGGAGCATTCAGCAATATCTATGACCGCCTGGTCCGGGGAAAGGTAATAGACTACATCGGGACAGACAGCAAAAAAAAGAAAATATCGAAGATTACAGTAAACCTGGCGGATCTGTATATACTTCTCGGAACATTGTTGGGGACGGGGCATTTTTAAAAATGCCCCGTCCCAAATTAAAAATGCCCTGTCCCTTTTTGCGCTTCTTAAAGTCAGTTACTCCATATCCTGCATTTTCATGGCGCGAACCTTTAACGGCAGTCCGAACAGATTGATAAAGCCGTCCGCATCGTGATGATCGTAGAGATCTCCTGTTGTGAAGCTTGCCAGTGATTCACTGTATAATGAATAGGGGGAGGTGGTTCCGGCCTTGATAATATTTCCCTTATAAAGCTTGAACTTCACTTCTCCGGTTACATATTCCTGTGTCTTTTCGATAAATGCCTGCACGGCCTCACGCAGAGGCGTAAACCATTTGCCTTCATATACGATCTGTGACAGCTTGTTGCCCATCTCTTCCTTTACCTCGTAAGTGGAACGATCTAATACAAGCTCTTCCAACTGCTGGTGTGCCTCGTAGAGGATGGTGCCGCCTGGCGTCTCGTAGATGCCGCGTGACTTCATTCCGACAACACGGTTTTCTACAATATCGCAGATGCCGATTCCATGTTTTCCACCGAGTTCGTTGAGCCTGCGGATAATGTCAGAGGTCTTCATCGCCTCGCCATTCAGGCTTACAGGAATGCCCTTTTCAAATGTCATGGTCACATACTCTGCTTCATCCGGTGCTTTTTCCGGTGTGACTCCGAGAACAAGAAGATGGTCATAATCCGGCTCATTTGCCGGATCCTCAAGTTCAAGACCCTCATGGCTGATATGCCACAGATTGCGGTCGCGGCTGTAGCTGTGGCTTGCATCAAAGGGAAGATCAATTCCATGTTTTTTACAGTACTCAATCTCCTCCTCGCGGGAATTCATGGTCCATATGTCAGTCATGCGCCATGGAGCGATAATCTTAAGATCCGGAGCCAGCGCTTTGATGCCAAGTTCAAAGCGGATCTGGTCATTTCCCTTTCCGGTAGCGCCGTGGCAGATGGCAGTAGCACCTTCCTTGCGCGCAATCTCCACGAGATGCTTTGCCATGCACGGACGTGCCATGGAAGTGCCAAGAAGGTACTTATTCTCATATACTGCATGTCCCTGAACGCATGGCATAATATATTCGTCGCAGAATTCGTCCGTAATATCTTCAATATATAACTTGGATGCACCTGACAGCTTTGCACGTTCCTCTAGACCGTCAAGTTCCTCTCCCTGTCCGCAGTTGATACAGCAGCAGATTACTTCATAATCAAAATTCTCCTTTAACCACGGGATAATCGCAGTCGTGTCCAGTCCGCCGGAATAGGCTAATACAACTTTTTCTTTCATTATAAAAATCCTCCTTAATAAGTATGGCATTGGTTTCAGTTTTCGTTTCTTAACGCAAGAAATACTATACACCAAATCCAATAAATATGCAATCAATATTTGAGAAAAACTTATATTTATGCAGAATATACAAAAATAATGCATAAAAAGGAAAAGACTTGACATATTCACAGTAACGATTCGGGGCGATATTTAAAGTTTTGCTGCGCAAAAATCGCCCCTTACCCTTGAATCACGTTCTTACGGAATGCGCAGCTTACGCGCATTCCTGACCCGTGAATAGTAACCGTTATTCCGTGAGAACAACATAGAATAATGTATTGACAATAACGTTTATAAAGAGTATTCTATAAAATGAAAAGAAAAGCTTGCATATTATGCATAGAAGTTGTATAATTATGCAAGCGTTTCATTTTTGGATAGAGAGCAAAAAGGGACAGGTTAATTTCAATTTGGGACGGGGCATTTTTAAAAATGCCCCGTCCCCCACCCAGGAGGATGTAAGAAGGATGATTAAGGCAGGTATCATCGGCGCTACCGGATATGCGGGCGGCGAGCTGGTGAGAATATTGACAGGGCACAGAGAGGCGGAGATTGTGTGGTATGGCTCTAGAAGTTATATAGATCAGAAGTATGCAGATGTCTATCGCAACATGTTTGAGATTGTGGATGCGAAGTGCCTGGATGATAATATGGAGGAGCTTGCGAAGCAGGCTGACGTGATTTTTACGGCAACGCCACAGGGCTATTGTGCTTCGGTTATCAGTGAGGAGATCTTAGAGAGGACAAAGATTGTGGATCTGAGTGCGGATTTCCGGATTAAGGATGTGGGAGTTTATGAGCAATGGTACGGGATCAGGCATGAGAGCCCGCAGTTTATTGATGAGGCGGTGTACGGGCTCTGTGAAGTGAACAGGGAGAAAATCCGGAACGCGCGGCTTGTGGCGAATCCGGGGTGTTACACGACCTGTTCGATTCTGACAGCGTATCCTCTTGCAAAAGAGGGTATGATTGATATGAATACACTGATTATTGACGCCAAATCCGGCACCTCTGGTGCGGGGAGGGGAGCGAAGATTCCCAATCTTTTCTGTGAGGTAAATGAAAATATGAAGGCTTATGGTGTGGCGTCTCACAGACATACGCCAGAGATTGAGGAGCAGCTTTCCTATGCATCGGGAGAAGAGGTGCTGCTTAGCTTTACACCTCACCTTGTTCCGATGAACAGGGGAATCCTGGCTACGGAATATGCTTCTCTGAAAGGAAATGTGACAGAGGAAGATGTACGGGCAGTTTATGAGAAATATTATAAGGAAGAAACTTTCATCCGCGTGCTGGGAGCCGGTGCGTGTCCGGAGACAAAATGGGTGGAGGGCAGTAATTATGTGGATATCGGATTTCAGATTGATCCCAGGACAAACCGGATTGTCATGATGGGTGCAATTGATAATTTAGTGAAGGGAGCGGCCGGGCAGGCGGTACAGAATATGAATATTATGTTCGGGCTTCCTGAGGACGAAGGACTTAAGCTTGTGCCGCTGTTCCCGTAGTCCGGGCAGGGATGGCAGCAGAGTATGGAAGACCGGTGATGGAAAACAGAGGATCGAAGACAGAGGGTGAATGGCAGATGGTAAGAGCAATGACAATTGAGGATTATGATGAGGTCTATGCATTATGGAGGAAAATCAGGGGATTTGGTCTGAGAAGTGTGGATGATTCCAGGGAGGGTGTTGCACGTTTTCTGTCGCGCAATCCGGAGACCAGCGTTGTGGCAAGAGAGGACGGCAGGATCGTAGGGGCAATTCTCTGTGGACATGACGGCAGGAGAGGGTGTCTGTATCATGTGTGTGTGGATCCCGGATATCGTATGAGAGGAATTGGAAAGTCCATGGTTGTATATGCGATGGAGGCGTTGAAAAAGGAAAAGATTAACAAGGTCTCACTGATTGCTTTTACAAAAAATGATATTGGAAATGCTTTTTGGAAGGAAATAGGCTGGACAAAACGCGAGGATCTGAATTATTATGACTTTACACTAAATGAAGAAAATATAACGGCATTTATTCAGTAGCAGTTCTGCACATTTGCGCAGGATTTTAGTACAGACTATAAAGGAGGAGAAGATGAAGCAGATAAAAGGCGGGGTTACCGCGGCAAAGGGATTTGAGGCAGCAAGTACGGCTGCAGGGATTAAGTATCAGAACAGAACAGATATGGCGCTGGTTTACAGCCAGGCTCCGTGTGCAGCGGCAGGAACCTTTACGACAAATGTGGTAAAGGCAGCGCCGGTTCAATGGGACCGTCAGGTGATAGACAGCAAAAGTCCGGTACAGGCAGTGATTGTGAATTCAGGGATTGCAAATGCCTGCACAGGAGAGGAGGGCTTTGGATATTGTAGAGATTCCGCAAAGGCAGCGGCAGAGGCTCTTCATATTTCCGAGGACAGTGTAGTGCTTGGTTCAACTGGTGTAATCGGCATGCAGCTTCCAATTAAGAAGCTGACAGAAGGAATTAAGACTCTTGCAGGAAAGAAAAATGCTTCTATAGAAAGCGGAACCGAAGCAGCAAAGGCGATTATGACGACAGACACCTGTGAAAAGGAGCTGGCGGTGGAGTTTGAGATCAGCGGCAGGACTGTGACCATCGGTGGAATGGCCAAGGGATCCGGGATGATTCATCCGAATATGTGCACCATGCTTGCGTTCATTACAACGGATGCAGTCATTAGCCAGGAGGCGCTTCAGAAGGCGTTAAGCGGGGATGTGGAAGATACTTATAATATGATCTCCGTGGACGGAGACACGTCAACCAATGACACAGTTCTCCTGCTGGCAAATGGTCTTGCCGAAAATCCGCAGATCATGTATGGAACAGAGGACTATGAGACATTTGTTCAGGCTCTTCACGAGGTAAATGAATACCTGGCGAAAAAGATTGCGGGGGACGGCGAGGGAGCTACGGCACTGTTTGAGGTGAAGGCTGTAGGATGTGAGAATACAGAGCAGGCAAAGACACTGGCAAAGGCAGTCGTATGCTCCAGTCTTACTAAGGCTGCAATCGCTGGTCATGATGCGAACTGGGGGAGAATCCTCTGTGCAATGGGATATTCCGGGGCACAGTTTGACCCGGAGAAGGTGGATTTGTTTTTCGAGAGCAGGGCAGGCAGGATTCAGATTATCGAAAACGGAATAGCGGCAGATTACAGCGAGGATGAGGCTGCCAGGATTCTCTCTGAACCGGCTGTGACGGCGATTGCAGACGTAAAGATGGGAGATAAGGAAGCCACAGCCTGGGGCTGTGACCTGACCCACGGCTATATTGATATCAATGCAGATTACAGGAGTTAGAACGTATCAGGACTTTGTTACAGAAGGGAAGCAGAACGAGATGAATAAGGACATGCAGAAATTTTTAGATAAGGCGGAGGTGCTGATTGAAGCGCTTCCGTATATACAGCGGTTTAACCGTAGAATTATTGTGGTAAAATACGGCGGAAGCGCAATGGTAGATGAGGAATTAAAAGCGCAGGTCATCCAGGATGTAACACTCCTTAAGCTGGTAGGTTTTAAGCCGATCATTGTCCATGGAGGCGGCAAGGAGATCAGCAGATGGGTAGGAAAGGTAGGTATGGAGCCGGAATTTGTCAACGGCCTCCGTGTGACAGACGAAGCGACCATGGAGCTTGCAGAGATGGTACTTGGAAAGGTCAATAAGAGCCTCGTCCAGCTTGTGGAGAGCCTGGGGGTAAGAGCCATCGGCATCAGCGGCAAGGATGGAAAGCTTCTTTCTGTCAGCAAAAAGTATGCAGGCGGGGAGGACATCGGCTTTGTGGGTGACGTGAAGAAGGTTGACGCCACTGTTCTTTATGACCTTCTTGAGAAAGATTTCCTGCCGGTTGTATGCCCCACAGGTCTTGATGATCACTATAATACATACAATATTAACGCAGATGACGCTGCCTGTGCAATTGCCAGGGCCATGAGGGCGGAAAAGCTGGCATTTTTAACAGATATTGAGGGAGTATATAAGGATCCAGAGGATCCGCAGACGCTGATTTCAGAGCTTACAGTCACAGAGGCGCATGAACTTATGAAGGACGGATATATCGGCGGCGGTATGCTTCCGAAGCTTAACAATTGTATTGATGCCATTGAACACGGGGTCTCCCGGGTGCATATTTTAGACGGGCGGATTCCGCACTGCCTGCTTCTTGAGATTTTCACCAACAAGGGAATCGGTACGGCAATTATAAATGACGGAGAGCAGAGATATTATTATGGAGAATAGGACAATGGATCAGTATCAGGGATATATGGAAGAGACAGAGGATGCACTGGTGCATACCTACAACCGGTTTCCGGTTATATTTGAAAAAGGCAAGGGCGTATATCTTTACGACACAGAAGGGAAAAAGTATCTTGACTTCGCAGCGGGAATCGCGGTATGTGGACTTGGCTATGGAAATCCGGAGTTAAACCAGGCACTGAAGGATCAGATTGATATGCTTATGCATACGTCAAATCTGTATTATAATACAACCTGCGGGAGGGCGGCCCGCGCGCTTCTTCAGGTTACGGGAATGGACCGCGTATTTTTTACCAACAGCGGAACAGAGGCCATTGAGGGAGCCTTAAAGGCGGCAAGAAAGTATGCGTATAAAAAGGGGACCGGACGATATGAATTTATTGCCATGGAGCACTCCTTTCACGGGCGGAGCATCGGGGCTGTATCTGTAACGGGAAATGCACATTACAGGGAGCCTTTTGAACCCATGCTTCCAGGCGTAAAATTCGCTGAGTTTAACAATCTGGAGAGTGTAAAGGCTCAGATTTCCGATAAGACCTGTGCAATTCTTCTGGAGCCGGTTCAGGGAGAGGGCGGGATCCACATGGCAGAGCCTGATTTTATAAAAGGAATCCGGAAGCTTTGTGATGAAGAAGGAATCCTCATGATCTGTGATGAGATACAGTGCGGCATGGGGCGCACAGGTTCCATGTTTGCATGGCAGAATTATGGAACAAAGCCTGATATTATGGCTGTGGCGAAAGCAATCGGCAGCGGAGTTCCGGTAGGCGCGTTTGCCATGACAGAGGATGTGGCAGAGTTTTCACTGGAGCCGGGCGACCACGGTTCCACCTACGGCGGCAATCCCTTTGTATGCGCAGCAGTGGCGAAGACCATAGAAATTTTTGAAAGAGAAAGCATTCCCACACATGTAAAGGAAGTGGGAGAATATCTGAGTAAAGGCTTAAAGGCGCTGAAGGAAACTACGGATGAGATCCAGGAGATAAGGGGAACCGGACTGATTCAGGGAATCAGGGTAAAAAAACCGGCGGGAGAGATTATAAACCAGGCGCTTAAGGAAGGGCTTATTATCATCAGTGCCAGCGAAAACGTGATCCGTCTTGTTCCGCCCCTGATTATAGAAAAAGAGCATGTGGACGAGATGCTTGGCATACTAAGGAACTGTATGTAAATAACCTGTGTAAAGGAAAATCATTTGATCCTATAATACAAAGACCAATTGTTGGATATACTATGATGAAAGGTGCCGCAACAGTTCAGACAGGACGCTGACATCTGTCTGAACTGCTGCGAAACGTCAGGAGGTAGATTCAGATGATTGGTTTTTTCATTGCTTTATTGTCAGGTGCGCTGATGAGCGTACAGGGGGTTTTTAATACGCAGGTGACGAAGACGACCGGGATGTGGGTAAGCAATGCCTGGGTACAGCTAACGGCATTCCTTGTCTGCATCGTGGCATGGCTGATTGCCGGACGGGATCATATTATGACGCTTGCGAAGGTGGAGCCGAGGTATGTGCTTCTGGGAGGAGTGATCGGGGCAGGCATTACCCTGACTGTCATAAAGAGCATGGAGCAGTTAGGACCTGCCAAAGCCGCGCTTCTGATTGTCATAGCACAGCTAATTGTGGCGTATGTAATCGAATTATTAGGACTTTTTGGGGTTGATAAGGAACCTTTGGAGTGGAGAAAAGTAATTGGTATGGGAATTGCATTAATAGGAGTTGCAATTTTCCAGTGGAAATAGTACAATAAAAATGTCTTAGCATAACAGAGGGGTATTTACAGTCCTAAAAAACTGTAAAGGAGAATATTATGCGAAGGACTAATATGTTACAAACTGATTTTTTTCTTCATTATTTATTCCTTTTTATTGGAATGATGGCTGTGCTCCTGGCTCTCACAGGACTGCAAGGCTGTGCAGCAAAGGACGAAAAAGGTTCAGAAATCCGGGAAGTGGATGTTCTGGCAGAAGAGGAGACGTCCTCAGATGACGGGCAGGCAGACATCTCCCTGCAGGATGAAAATATATACGTGTATGTGTGCGGGGAGGTAACCACTCCCGGGGTTTTTGAACTCCCGCCGGACAGCCGCGTGTTTGAGGCAGTCAGAGCGGCAGGCGGTATGACACAGAAGGCGGCTGATTCATATCTGAATCAGGCAGAAAGGCTTACAGACGGACAGCAGATCTATGTGCCGTCAGAAAAAGAGATTTCAGAAAAGGGACAGACAGGAACAATACTTTCAGAAGAAGGAACACCAGGAAAGATGCCCGCCGGTATCCCAGAGGCGGATGATGGGAAAGTGGATCTGAATACCGCGTCAAAGGAAGAGCTGATGACACTGAGCGGAATCGGGGAAGTAAAGGCAGAAGCAATTATCCGTTACCGCGAGGAAAAGGGAAGATTTACCTCTATTGAAGAACTAAAGGAGATAGAAGGCATCAAGGATGGTGTGTTTAGCAAGGTAAAGGATCAGATTAAGATTTGACAGGGGAAGTATAAGAATGGGGAAGCGTGTATTAGTTGTTGACGATGAAAAGTTAATTGTTAAGGGAATACGATTCAGCCTGGAACAGGACGGCATGGATGTAGATGCAGCTTATGACGGTGAAGAGGCACTTGCGCTTGCGGGGGAGAATGCCTATGATCTCATTTTGCTTGACATCATGCTTCCAAAGCTTGACGGATTTGAGGTGTGCCAGAGGATTCGTGAATTTTCAGATGTGCCGGTTGTCATGCTGACAGCAAAGGGCGAGGATATGGACAAGATTCTCGGCCTGGAATATGGTGCGGATGATTATATTACGAAGCCCTTTAACATACTTGAGGTAAAGGCGCGGATTAAGGCGATTATGCGCAGAACCAGCAGACGCGGGGATATACATACCGCAGGCAGGATGATTGTAAAGGGCGGCATGACCATAGACTGTGAGAGCAGACGTGTGGTAATTGAAGACAGGGAAGTGAACCTGACGGCAAAGGAATTTGACCTGATTGAGCTTCTCGCTACGAATCCGGGCAAGGTATATAGCAGGGAGAATCTTCTGAATATTGTATGGGGATATGAATACCCCGGCGATGCGAGAACAGTGGATGTACATATAAGACGTCTTCGGGAAAAGATCGAAAAGAACCCGAGCGATCCAAAATACGTACATACAAAATGGGGAGTGGGTTATTATTTTAGGGGTTAGGCCATATTTAAAAAAAAGTATATTTAAGAGTCTCCGTTTCCGGCTTATGATTCTCATCGTTGTTGTGGGGATGATACCAATGTTCCTTTTGGAAATGGTGATTCTTAAGAGTTATGAAAAGCGGGCGGTAGATGTACGGACCGCCGAGATTCAGAATCAATGTACAATTCTATGTAACCAGCTTGGTGATTTAAGTTACCAGCAGGGAGAGACATCTGATATAGTCCGGACGGAGTTTGTCCAGTTATCCAATATTTATAGTGGCCGTGTTATGTTGATTGATCAGGAATTCCGTATTGTAGAGGATACATATGGCATGGATGAAGGGAAGACGATTGTCTCGCGAGATGTGATCAGGTGCTTTGGAGGCAGAGGAGAAGGGACGAGCCATTATGATGCGCAGAACCGCTATATAGAAGTGACGTCGCCGGTTGTAGGCAATGCGTCTGAAAAGGTAGAAGGAGTGATCCTGGTCAGTGTATCCACGGATTCCATTGAGGACAGCATGCTGCTTCTTGTTAACAGGGCGCGGACCATAGAGGCAGTGGCAGGAGTTATTTTGCTGATCGCTGCATTTGTGATTGGTGCAGGAACAGTAAGGCCTTTCCAGAGGATTACCGGCTCAATCGAGGCAGTAACAGAGGGTTATGAAGATAATTATCTGCATGAAAATGCTTATACAGAGACGATCCTTTTGTCTGAGTCATTTAATAAGATGCTGGGCAGGCTCAAGGTACTGGACGATTCCAGGCAGGAGTTTGTGTCCAATGTCTCCCACGAGCTTAAGACGCCCCTGACCTCCATGAAGGTTCTGGCAGACTCTCTTCTTTCACAGGAGGAGGCGCCTGTGGAGTTGTACCGGGAATTCATGGGAGATATGTCAGAGGAGATTGAGAGAGAGAATAAGATCATCAATGATTTTCTGTCTCTCGTGAAGCTTGACAAGACCGCTAATACCATGAATATTACGACAGAGAGCATCAATGCACTTGTGGAGCGGGTGCTCAAAAGGCTGCGCCCGATTGCGGCACAGCGCAATATTGAGCTGATTTTCGAAAGCTTCCGTCCGGTTTCGGCAGAAGTAGATGAGATGAAGTTGTCCCTTGCCCTTACGAATCTGGTGGAAAATGCAATCAAGTATAATAAGGAAAATGGCTGGGTGCATGTTTCCCTCAATGCAGACCATAAGTCGCTCTGCATCGAGGTGGCAGATTCCGGGATTGGGATTAAGCAGGAGGATACAGAGCACATCTTTGAACGCTTTTACCGGGTAGACAAGTCCCACTCCAGGGAAATCGGAGGAACCGGGCTGGGGCTTTCCATTGCAAGAAGTGCAGTGGTTATGCACCGGGGCGCTATAAAGGTATACAGTCAGATTGGCGAGGGAACCACATTTACTGTCCGTATGCCGCTGATTTATGTATCTTAGAGGGCGGCTGCCTGGCAGATCTGCTGTGAAGGTACTAAATAGCTGCCATAGAGGTAATTGTATGAGCGAGGAAGAGAAGATGAAGGATAGGAGAAAAGGAAAATATATCATTCTGCTGGCTTTTTTGCTGCTTCTTTGCGGATGCGGGAGGGGGAAGGAGCTGGAGACAGGAGGATATCGTATCTTTTACCTGGATACGGACGGGACACAGCTTGTGGAGGAGCAGTGTACGGCAGATGCAGGAACCGTGGAAGGGAAAGTAGAGGAGGTGCTTGGCCTTCTTAAGGCAGAGCCTGATACCATAGATTATAAGAGTGTATTCACAGATAATGTGAAGATTGATTCATGGGAACTTTATGAGACGAAGCTGCGTCTTAATTTCAGTAAAAAATACAGGAAGCTGGATGCGGTTTCGGAGCTGCTTTTACGGGCGGCTGTGGTACAGTCTCTGGTCCAGATCTCCGGCGTGGATTATGTCTGTTTCTATGTGGACGGGGAGCCTTTGGCGAGTAATAGTGGGAAAGAAGCCGGGTATATGAGGGCAGAGGATTTTGTACAGAATACAGGCTCCTCTCTTCACAATTATCAGACGGCAAACCTGACACTGTATTTTTCGAATGAAAAGGGCGACAGGCTGTCCCAGGAGGAGGTAAGTGTACGCTATAACAGCAATATGTCTGTGGAAAAGCTTATTGTGGAGCAGATTCTTAAGGGTCCTTCTGTAGCAGGGGATAAAGCGGTCATACCGGCAGGGACCAGGCTTCTCGGTGTTTCCATCAGGGAAAATGTGTGTTATGTAAATTTTGATGAGGGCTTCTTAAATGTTGCAGAGAAGGTTAATCCCAAGGTTACGGTGTATGCACTGGTGAATTCCATTATAGACGGCGGGGAAACCAGCCAGGTGCAGATTCTGGTCAATGGAGAAATCAATATTACGTATCAGGAGACCATTGATTTAAGCAAACCCCTTTCAAAGGATCCAAAGTTAACGGAAAAGAGGCAGGAGTGAAAAACAGACCATTATGTACAGTATGTCTGCTTCTCTCTCTTCTGATCTGCGGGGCGGTGTGTATCGGGAAGGAAAGGGCAGTGAAAGAGCTTGCCCCCTCCCCCCTTGAGCGCTGCGCCCGGGACGGAGATGAGATTGTCTTTACAGGGCAGATATACAAAAAAGAAATCAAAGATGACTATCAGATCTTATATCTAAAAAATAATTCCATTAGAAATCAAAAACAATTCTTTACAGAATCCAGAATTATAGTATATGAAGAAGAAAAGACAGAGACACGGATCGGACAGCGGGTAAAGATAAGCGGCGAGGCGTCATTTTTTCAATCCGCTCGTAATCCCGGGAATTTTGACCAGAAGCTCTATTATCAGAGACAGGATATCCATGGATCCGTATGGGCGGGAAAGCTTAAGATCATAGACAGCAGGCCGGATGTGCTGGCTGACAGGCTGTATCAGTTCCGGCGAAGCTGGAGAGGAGTGTTTGAAAAATATATGAGGGAAGAGGATGCTGCAGTGCTTTCTGCCATGATACTGGGTGAAAAAAGCGGCATGGATGCAGAACTTCAGGAACTGTACAGAGGAGGGGGTATTGGCCATCTGCTTGCCCAAAAATGTACTAATGAATATATATGTGTATAGTGTGGATAGTGAATGAAAATTGAAGTAATTATAAACAGAAAACACAGAAGGAGTAAAAATGTGTATGCAGTGGGCAGTTGTGGAGTATTATAATGTAAAGTTTTATTTAGTATTGGAGAGAGAAGAAGATATCTCTAAATTTTGGTATTTGAACAATAGGATAGAAGCAGGAGAAAAATTATATATGAGAGATATTTATTTTTGGTGTATTGCTCATAAAATACATGTAATAACTAAATTTGATTATTTGAAAAACGTGCCAATTACGGCAAATATTTGGAACTATTATAGTTATTTACGTGCGAAAGGTGAATATAAGAGATTAAAGCGTAAGTATACAGAGGGAGTTTGTTTTAACACCATTAAAAGGCTTCAGTAGAAAAGTATTCTATTGACAGATATGACTTCTACATATAAAATGAATATGTCATATATTTATAATTCCAAGATTATAGAAGGGATTACGAAACTTTTGTTCTAAGTAGAGTGATTAGAACCCTAATTTTTGCAGATTTATTCTGCTATTATGTTTAGAATGCAGGAAGGCATTGATTATTTTTATGGAATAATCAGTGCCTTTTTTTGCGTTTAAACACAAATCGTATCAGAAAGGAGGATAAGTTTTCACTCAAACAAAAGAAAGGAGCTGCAAAAAATATGTTACAGGAAATCAAAACATTAGTACAGACACTAAATGAACAGAGGGATGCTTATTACAATCGGAATTCATCAACGATGACAGATAAGGAATATGACCGTCTCTTTGACCATTTAGCAGAACTGGAGAAGGAGTCTGGTATTGTATTTTCCAATTCCCCAACACAGAGCGTTGGTTATTATCCGGTCAGTGACTTGAAGAAAGTAAGGCATCCAAGGGCATTGCTTTCTCTTGAAAAGACAAAGCAAATCCAGGAGTTAGCTGATTTTATGGAAAACCAGGATACATTGCTGATGCTGAAACTGGATGGACTGACTGTTAAGCTTGTTTATGAAGAAGGCAGACTGGTACAGGCATCTACGCGCGGTGACGGAGATATTGGGGAAGATATAACCCACAATATCCCTGCATTTGAAAATATTCCTCTTACAATTAGCTATAAGGAAAGACTTGTTGCGGTTGGGGAGGCATTTATCTACAAGGATGTTTTCCGGCAGCTAAAGGATACGATCCGGGATGGAAATGGAGAACCATATAAAAACGCTCGTAACCTGGCTTCCGGATCCGTCCGCAATCTGAATCCGGAAGTGTGCAAAGGAAGGCATATCAATTTTATCCCGTTCAATGTATTAGAAGGACTGGATGGAGGAGAGGGCGTTGACAGCCGGGAGTTTAAGCTGATGCAGCTTGCGACTTTGGGATTTGATATATGCCCTTATGTATGGCTGGAAGCAGGAAGATACAGCGAGAAAGAGCTTAGTGAGCAGATCGGAAAGCTAGTGGCCGTTGCAGGAGAAAAGGAATTACCCATAGACGGTCTGGTTCTTATTTACGACAGCCTTAGTCATTCTGCAAAATGTGGCAGGACAGGGCATCACTATAAGGACGGGCTTGCTTACAAATTTGAAGATGAAACTTATGAAACCTCACTGCAGGAAATCGAATGGACGCCTTCCAGGTCTGGAGACCTAGCACCGGTTGCGGTATTTGACCCAGTGGAGATTGACGGCGCGGATGTTTCAAGGGCATCACTTCATAACCTGTCTTTCATTAAGAATCTGGAACTGGTTCCCGGATGCCGCATTCTGGTTTCAAAACGGAATATGATCATTCCACACATAGAGGATAACCTTGACCGGGGATTCTACTATGACACGTATCCGGTTCAATGTCCCTGCTGTGGTAGTCCTACAAGAATACGGAAAGGGAGAACGAATAAAGGAAAGGTTTTGGAGACGCTGCATTGTGACAATCCGGAATGCGACAGCCAGATCCTGAAGAAATACGTCCACTTTGTAGCGAAAAAAGCAATGGACATATCCGGGCTTTCCGAGTCAAATCTGAGGCGCTTTCTGGAGTGCGGATGGCTTACCTCGTTCCAGGATATTTACCATTTGGACAGATATCGGAAAGAAATGATTGCTTTGGAAGGATATGGAGAAAAATCTTATGAAAAGCTCTGGTCGGCGATCAATGAGAGCAGGAATACGGATTTTATCCATTATCTGACCGCAATGGATATCCCGATGGTAGGCAGGACAAAGAGCAGGGTATTGTGCGAAGTGTTTGAAGGGAGTCTTAATAGGTTTGAGAAAGCAGCTACCGGAAACTATGACTTTTCAAAACTGGAAGATTTCGGAGATACCCTGAACCGGAATATACACACATGGTTTGCGGATGAAGATAATCTGAGTTTATGGAGGAATTTGCAGATGGAAATGAATTTTAGGACTGTGGAGATCAAATCGGCAGGGGAAGAACTTGTAAGTTCTAAAAATCCATTTCAGGGCTGTACGATTGTTGCTACGGGGAAGCTCATGAATTTTACCCGTGATGGAATCAATTCCAAAATATATGAGCTTGGAGGGAAACCGGGCAGCTCGGTCAGTAAGAATACGGATTATCTGATCTGCGGCGAAAAGGCTGGAAGTAAGCTGGCAAAGGCGCAGTCGCTAGGAGTAACAATTCTTTTAGAAACAGAATTTTTGGATATAATTGCATAGGCAAAGCAGGAAATAATTATTGAAAGAACAAAAAAGGCATTGATTATTTTACGGAATAGTCAATGCCCTTTTTGAAGGAGGAAAAGGTATGGGTTATAAAGAACTTGCAAGAAATATTAAGGATGGATATAACCGTTTAAAGAAAGAGCCAGTATTTAAGTATTATAATGTTACCTGGAATTATAAGCTTAGGACAGCTGAGATTTCCGTGAAAAATGATGCGGAATTTAAAGCAATTATTATCGGTAATACAAGGAGTGTGCCTGAATCAAGAGGATATATGTATTTGTTTTACACAAATGACAGAAAGGTTCCGTTCCCTTCCGTCAAAGAAATCATACGCAGATTGAAGAGTGTTGCAGACAGAAGGATTTTGGTCGACAAAGATGCAGCTTATTATGACTGGGAGGAATATGGCTCATTAGAAAAGCAGAGAGTCTATTTCTCTGAAATCATTAAAAGAGAGGCAAAAATGGATCAGGTGGAAGAAGTGAATCCTGTGGGTGAAGAGATGGAATTTACAGAGGCTATGATGAAACGTGCCGATGAAGTAGACAATGCAGTATATCGGATGTGCCTTACGCTTTTGGAACTGGAAAATGAAAAGGATTATGAAGAACGGTTCCCGTGGAATATAGGCATACTGGAAGAGATAAAAGAATCAGCCATTCGGATATTGAACAAAAATCAGTATAAAGTATGTGACCCGTTTATAGAAGATGAGGAAGAAGGCAGAAAATTCTGTGAGTTGGATTCGTGCGGACTTACAGAATGCACCAGACATTCTTAAAATGGTTACGGGTTTATTGCTGATATAGGTGAATTGGTCTGGAAGAATAGAGTGCATAGAAAAAAATGAACGATTTAGACAGGAGGAGTGTTGAACATGGAAATTTACAGAGAAGGAAAGAAGATAATCTTGACGGAACAGGAGGTGTTTTTGGCTTATGAGGAGCAGGAGAATCTTTATGATCAGGAGAATGTGAGAGAAAATATGGAAACCTATCTGACAGCGGAGCAGTATGTGAAGCTTAAAGGAAACAAAAGTTTTATAGAGGAGGCAGCATTTTTACTTCGGACATACTTAGATAAAAATAATATGACCTATGAATATGCAATTGCAGAAGCCATAAAAGATGCGGCTGAATCTGTAAAGATTGAAGAGGAGTGACAAGATGATTAGAATAAAAACAATCAACGTAGATGGGAAAGAAATAGAAAGAACCTTTGAATCCGTTGCAGATATATTAACAAACTGGTGGGATGAAAACGGAACTGATCTGCCGGGTGGAGATGATGAGGTCCTGGAGCTTACAATGGATGGGAAGAGTATCCGATCCGTCAGACATTTTGCCGGATTGATTCAGGAGTTGGAAAGTTTATTCTGGAGAGGTGTTTCAACGATAAAGAAGATGGAGGAAAGGGAGCAGGTAAAAAAGCAGGAGTCTTTAGAGAACAGTTCTTATAGGGTTACGGAATTCTGTCCGCATTGCAATGAAGAAGTTACACTGGAATGGAATGTGAAAGAAAACGGTTACCAGGTATTCTGTGCAAGATGCGGCTTTAAGCTTATGCTCTGCAGTGAGTGTCTGTATGAGGAAGATTTCTGTGACTGGAGCGGGGAAAAAGGATACTGCTACAGGCAGATAGAACAACTCTGGAAAGATTTTGCACAGGTCGCTTTTAAAGAAGATGAAGAACACAGGCTGGTTTTAGAGCAGGAATATAAAATTGTACTTATGGCTGATTTTGAAGATGGGAGAAAATCAAAAGAGAGATCGGTTATCTGTTTCCCGAAAGGAACGGACAGGGAGGAAATCTGGAAATGGTTTGACAGAAATCATCCGAAGGGTATTACATATCTGCTTTATGGTGAGGACAGGAGAAAAAAGCAAACCTATGAAGAGTGGAAAGAGATGGCATTAAAAAATATTTTGCAGGCGCATGGACTGACCATGGAGGATGAGTTGGATGAAGACGAAGAATTTTATCTTGGAACTAATCAATTCTTTGGCAGTTATAAATCTGTCCAGACATTTTATGGAAGCAGTACAAAGGAGCTTCTTAAAGAACACCAGATTGTAAAGACAGAGGATGGGTATGTAGCTGTGAATATTGTGTAATAAAGCCTTATCGCTTAGAGCGTCGAATTTTCTGATACACAGAAAAAAGAGATTGAGAAAATGTTTGAACTATTATAGTTAAGAAGATTCAGAATAAGAACGCATATTAAAACAAGTGGAAGAGTTGTCATTATGCTATGATGGCAGCTCTTTTCTTTTGTAAAAAAACAGTTTATAAATTAAGGCATATAGAATCCAAATTTCAATTATCAAATCTTATCTTGCATTTCATTCAAAAATAAAAATATATCCACAATCTTTACAGAATTTCTGATAAACCTTACTTCCTGTTAAGTGAAGATCGGCACATTGACAACAAAATATGGGAACTGGATGATTCAGGCGGTGTACACGGAATTTAAAATACAAATACATAGGAAGTAGAGAGGGATTAGATGTTAGTTTTAGTAATTTCAGAAGTATTAGCAATGCTTTTTTGTGCAGGAATTATGTATTGTTGCATTCTTGTAGGAAAGCACAGTGATGAGGAAGAGAAACGCTTATGGGAGAGGGAACATTCCAGTGAGCAGAAAGTTGGGGAAAAGAACAAATGGGAAGATCGGGAGTCATAAACAAGCAGTTTGTCGGAGAAGAGAATGAAGCTTACCATGATATCATAGCGCTTTTTAAAATATACCGTTCCGTAAACTGGCGGATGCAGATAAAGGTGAACCAGGTGAAGCACCGGATACAGTGGGAATACGGCACAGACATTGATACATTTCTTGACAGTGTTTATCAGGCCGGCATGGACATTAACCGGGATCTGGGGGATATGAAGGAGCGGATCGAGACGATCAACCGTTCCAACAAATTCCTGAAGCTGATTGATGAAGCGGTTGAGCTTATGCGGAAATTCCATCCTCAGGGGGAACGGCTATACTGGGTTCTGTATTACAGCTATATGTCGGCTTACCGGGCGGAGAATATCGAAGAAATCCTGGACAAGCTGGAGCCACATTTCCCAAAGATTACGCGTATCCACCGGGCAACCTATTTCCGCTGGCGCGAGCAGGCGTTTGAGGCAGTCGGCGGGATTTTATGGGGGTACGAAGAAGAAAGCAGAAGGATTATAGAATATTTTAGAAATAATTATGAATCTGACCAGAAATTCTGTTGACTTGGAAAATACAAAAATTTTATAGTAGGTGCTAATCATTAATGCGCATACAATGAGTAATACGAATTCGAGCAGGTTTGAGACCGGAAAGGAGATTTATGATGTTGATGATGCCGATTGACACAGGGAACAAAGCAATTAAGACGGAACATTTTGAGTTCCATTCGGGAATATCCGTATTGGAGGATGTGCCGGGAGAAGGGGAAGAAGCGGTAAAATACCAGGGCAGGTATTACCGGCTGAGTCCGGAGAGGAATGTATATCTTCCAGACAAATCCGTAGACGAACGCTATTATATCCTGACGCTGTTTGCGATTGCAAAGGAGCTGAGGGAATTAAAGCCGCCAAGACTGTTCCTTCCGGGGGAGGTACTTAAGATAGATCTGGTGGTAGGCCTTCCTCCGTTATATTACCGGGGGCAGTATAAAAAGTTCCGGGAATATTTTTACCGGGGCGGGGAAGCTGTGGAGTTCGAATATATGGGGATGTCCTACCGGATTTCTTTCTCAGGGGTATATGTCCACATGCAGACCTACGCAGCCTATCTATATGTGGCAAGAGACTTAAACCTGTTTAAAAAGAAAGTCCTCCTGCTGGATATCGGCGGGTTTACATTGGACTATATGCTTTTGGAAAAGGGGATGATCTCATGGGACTATACGGATTCGACTGACAGAGGCGTAATTTCCATGTATCAGCGTATCAATAAGGGAATCCGTGAGAAATACGACCTGGATCTGAAAGAAAATGATATGGATGCGATCATTCTGGGGGAAACTTCCATGTATGACCGGGGGATTGAAGACAGGGTAACGGAGCTTGCAGAGAGCCATGTGGCAGACGCGCTTGGGATGCTTCGGGAATGTGGGATTGACCTGCGGCTGTCTGTGGCCGTCTTTGTTGGCGGCGGTTCTATCCTGCTATCCAGGATCATTGATAAGGTATGGGGAAGATACCGGGGAGAGTATTATGTGATCGATGATTCAAAAGTAAATGTGCTGGGGTATAAAAAGAAATACCTGTACGATAAAGGCGGCTGTTAATCGAAGGGGGCGGTTTCTATGGGAAAACAGGATGAATACCGTTTTAATCTAAAATTTGATGAGACTGATGAAGACCACCGGCGGGTCAGTGAGTTCTTGAACAGCTGCGGCAGGAAAAAAACAAGATATATCGTGAAAGCAATACTGGCGTACTGGGCTTTACAGGAGGGGAGAAATCTTGTCCTTAACAAGCCTAAAAAGGAAAGGATTGGTAAGAAAGAGAACAGGCTGATGAATACAGAAACGGACATAAGGAAGGACAGGCTGATTCAGGTGGATAGTGGCAGAAGTGAGGAGATGGACCAGGAGGAGGCAGAGCTGATGCGGCAGAATTATGCAATGTTTGAGGATATGGAATAGGGGGGGATTGATACGCATATAAGACAAAGACAGAGGGCAGGAAAAATCATGGGGGCAGTGACGGCTGCATTTTTTGCAGTGATGGTGTTCCGGGTATTTTTTGATATTGCCTATGTCAGCGGAGGATCTATGGAGCCGGTTTTTTATGAAGGGGATATCCTTTTGCTGAGAAAATGGGGAATGCCGCAGAAAGGGGATATAGTAGCAGCATACATAGAAGAACGGGATTATGTGGTAGTAAAACGGATTTTGGCTGCGGAGGGAGACTATATTACTGTTGCTTGTGGAAGAGTTTATTTGAACGGTGAAAAAGTGGCAGAACCTGTTAACGGGATGCAGGGAGAAAGCAGGAGACAGGAGTTGGAGTACCGCCTGTCCCCAGGGCAGTATTTCCTGATTGGGGAGAATCAGGAAGTGTCATTAGATTCCAGAGCTTTTGGATGTGTTGGGAAAAGCGCTGTCCGAGGGACGGTGGTTTGCAAATTATTTTAATTGGAGGTGTGCGGGAATGAAAGCAGGAAGGCTTTATTGTTTCAGTGTTTTTCAGATATTTGGGTTAGGACTACAGTTTTGGAGCTGGAGGGCAGGATGGGCAGTTATCCTGGGAAGCTGCCTGGGGGAGATTGCATACATCAGCAAGGCAGCACTAAAAAACAGGAAATTTAAGCCCTGTCCGAAGTGCGGCGCTTCTGTTTTAAGAAAGGTACGGATCTGCCCGGAATGCGGACATCAGTACGAGAAAGGATTAGAGGAAGAAAAACTCCTGGATCAGATTGAACAGGAGATGGAGAGGGTAGACGCCATGACATCCGAAGAGATTGATTATAATTTTGAAAAAGTGGAGGAATTCGTGTTAGATGAGGTCACATCTTTTGACGGGGATATCAAGGAATTTCTGGACAGGAGGGAGAAAGGCGGCATTTGCGAAATTCCAGATCAAAGAAAAGTAGGCAGAATGTAAGAAATCAGGCGCCTTTCCGGGGGTAAGATAAGGCAAGGAAACACTTTATCAAATTAAAGCGCATGGGAAAGGCACAATCTCAGGGGGATAGATATAACAAATACTCTTTGCTTTTATTAACTTGGGATTTAGGTTAGTATTATCAGGAGTATTAAAAAACATATAGTATTGCCGGGCTGTCAGGAACATTTCCTGACAGTCTTTTTTTGTACATGTATGTGCGGGAAGCCGGCATATGGACATTCTTTCAATATCCATTTTGAGGATATTTTATATTTCCGGAGGAAAAGCAAGGGAATCCCCGGTGCGCGTCCGCCGCCTGAAGTTTTCGGTGAAACAGATGACTTTCAAGAAAACTTTCAGGAGGAGAAAATGGAACGTAAAAATACAGATGAATTAAAGAACCATTTCAGCGCATATGTAAAGCAGGCGGTTAGGAATACGAAAGGGCATTATCTGGATAAGAAATGCAGTGTGGAGAGAAATGAAACAAATTACGAGGAGGAGCTGGCTGTTCCGGGGCAGGGGATGGAAGATCTGCTAAGGGAGATGGATCTTTTGTCAGATAAGATTTTTCATGGCGTCGTAGAGAGCCGGCTTTTACTGGACCAGATAGAGGACTACCAGCTCTTTCAGGCGATCACTTCACTTGCAGAGAGGCAGAAGGAGGTGATCGTGCTGCGGATCTTTTATGAAAAATCATTCCGGGAGATTGGCCTGATCGTAGGGATGGCGGAAAAGAAAGCAGAAAATACATACTATAATGCAGTAAAAAAAATCCGTAAGATTCTGGGAGGCGCAAAGGATGAAGTTTAAGGAAATATTGCAGAGAGCCAGGGGATATGACAGGAAGGCAATGATGGAGATCATAGAGATGTACCGTCCTTTGATGGTCAAGTATGCGGTCGTGAACGGAAGATTTGACGAGGACTTATATCAGGAGTTCGTCTACACCATGCTGCAGTGCATCCTGAAATTTCCGGTTGAGAAATATGCAGATGGGAGCCAGCTGGGCGCTGCTTTGAGGAAATGAATGTATGAGCGATATGATTTCTAATCATATACTATATATTGATAAAATATATTTGACAAATACAATATATTGATATACAATAAAATTGTCATATTTTATTTTCAGTAGACAGACTGAAAAATCAACTTTTGTTTCGGCAACGGCCCAGACTAAAATTTTGGCAG
>CAPEBR010000024.1 GCA_948602995.1 uncultured Dorea sp. | reverse complement strand
GATCCGTCTCTCCCGGATCTGTTTCTCCCGGCTTCTCGGGATCCGTCTCCCCCGGCTGTTCCGGATCCGGAGGATCTATCGGTGCCGGGTTTGCACCATAGATGGAGTCACTGAAGTCCTTTGTCTGAATAATATATGCCTTAAATATTTCCTGCTTCAGACGCTCAACCTCCGTTGCCTGTGCACGGATATTGTTAGAACCACCTGGCAATACATTGACTTTCACGAGATCACTCTCTATAGCCTCTTTCATAAGCAGACACAGTTTCTCAAAATTATTGATCGTAACAGACTGGCCTTTCCACATAATAGTGACTGGCTTTAACTCATTGATCTTTTCTATCCTTCTCTGAAACATCGCTTTCTTAAAATCAGCCATCGTCTCATAAGCGCCGTCAAATATTTTTTCCAGGACATACCGGTCTGACAGGACTGTCTGCTCCAGTCTGGCAGATTCTTTATACTGGTTGGATATGTAAGGAACCATTCCATCGTAATATCCATATTCGGCAAGCAATTCAAATGCCTGCTGACGTATCATGAGATCACCGCTAACACCATGGTTATTCTGTACCCCCGCATAGTTGGAGCTGAAGAGAGGCACAACATAATATCCATTTCTCGCCGCCGTTCCTGTTGTCACTGTTCCATTTACCTCATAACGAGATGCGATAATACAATCACGGATCAGGTCATCAATTGTATTCAGTCCTTCTGCCTCCTCCAGAGTCAGTTCTCTGACCGAATCCAGATTATGTCTGGAGCCTTCCTCACCCTGATTATCCCTTTCACTGGGATCCTCTATCTGCTCAAGCTTGTGGAACCATTTCTTTTTATCCTGGGCGCTTTTCGTAAGCATAACATCTGCTTCTGCATAATCCAGCGTATATACGACATCCATAATACCGCTCATATAACTCTGCAGATCTGTTTCATCCTGAAAACGTTCCGGCCGGCCATTATGATACCGGTCACTGACATCCAGACGATCATAGATCAGATTTAAATTATACGCCGGCGGATCATTCAATTCATACGGTTCAAACATCCCCCTGGTATAGACCTCAGCCATCATGCCGTCCCGTGAGCCATACCCATTCAGCATTACATTAGAAACAAGTATATGCGTCAGCTCATGAGCATATGTTGCGAATCCCCTCTCCGTTAATGCTTTTGATATATAGTAACGGATACCCTGGCCTTCCGCCACGCCGTCAGCAAACATGTATGAGCCATACAAATTCAGAGGAGTAAAAAATTCCCGAACGCCCCGGGCAGCATTCTTGCCAAATTTGTCTGACCACTGGACAGCCGTATTGGGGGTGTCCGGATCAATGCGGAGACTGTCCAGTACAATTCGATCGGATGACAGCTGATTCTTCTTTTCCGGTTTTGCGATCCGATACCAGCAGTCAATAAAAGCCTGCTGCTGCTTTGCCGCCTGTTCCAATTGCTGCCGGAATTTTTCACGCAATTCTGCATAATGTGCCGGATCAGTTTCTCTCAAATTCCTGTCTATATAGCAATCCACGATCCCATATGTGATCGTAGTAGAATTTGCAATCATGTAGATACTGTCTTCTGACACAGAAAGCAGCGGCAAAATATAGGAACGTGAAGCCGTATTATCGTACAGTCTTCTATATATCCCGGTATCTCTGCCGTCCCAGGCCGATCTATTATCCAGTATATACGCAGAACTCTCCTGCAGGAACCAGTCATTCATCGGCGTATCTGGCATCCACTTCTGCCTGTTCTCTTCCAGAAAAGCATCCAGTGTCGCAGAGGAAGTGACTGGTCCAAAAATTTTCCTATAACCAAATACATTTGCATTATTAGATATCTTTAATGTATCGCCCCCACTACCTCCGATATAGATCAGCCAGTCCAGGACATTGTCTATCATTCCGTACATATACGGTTTCGACTCATAAAGGAGTGCATCCTTCACATTATGTCCTCCCATATTGAAGTCATACAGTCGCTCCAAATAGGTAAGTCCCAACAGCAGTTTTTCTTTATTTTGCTGTATCCTATTAGTATAATAATTTGCACCTCTGTTTTCCGCACCTTCAGTATGGTCAACCACTTTCTGGATAATATCGCCAATCTCTGCCTGCACCTCTGCAAATGCCTCTTCAAAGGACATTGCCTTTACGTTATCCTGGTTCAGTTCCTTCACAGCCTGCTCATCACTGATATCCGCCGGACTCTTCCCCTCCCGTCTGGCAATCTCTGTCTTTTTATTCAGCTTTTCTGACAAAGTATACCGGGATGGCGCAAGTAATTTACCTATAGTTTCATTATTCTCGTAGTGCACTGCCTGCAGGTCTGCTGTCGTGTTCTGCCGCACTGTTTCCCCGCAGCTTGAAGCCGAGGCAGTTATTGATGGGATAAATAACATCATCACAATAAACGCCGCTGCTGCCATTTTAATATTTCTCATCTGCCGTCCTCCTTATATCACAGCTGGTAAATATGGTAGCTTTCTATAGTTCTATAGGCTTATTGTAAAATGTATATTCAATAGTGTCAAGCCACAATTTGTTTACCTGCAATTAGTTTTTTGCCAAAATCATGTAATATTTCACTTATAATATACAAAATTATGAGACGAATTGATGCAATAAACGACATATTTTCTCTTAAATAGCCTGCATTATAGCGGTCAACTTCTGATGAATTTATACAATTTAATGCAAAAGACTAATTGCATACGGTCTGTGCAGTAAATGCACAGACCTGTGTGAACAGTAACCAAAACCTTTCATTTCACCTATACCAGCGCCTTCTTTCTCCATCCCCCTCTGAAATACCGAATCCAGAAGCACACTGCCCTGAAGACCCAGTCAATTACCATTGCCACCCATATGCCGAACACTCCCATATGCATATATTTCCCAAGGACAAAACTAAACACAATCCGGAAGATCCACATGGAAAAAACAGATATGTACATACATGCCTTCACATCCCCGGATGCTCTGAAAGTTGCAGGCAGGGTAAAGGACGAGGGCCAGATCAGAATTGCACTGATTCCGTGGAAATGGATAATCTGCCTTGTTGCCTGTGCTGCGGCATCTGACAGATGATAAGCCCGGATAATAAAAGACAGTATGGAAAATACAGCCAGTACCATGATTGTCATACTGACATGTGTAATCAGCAGCAGCTTTTTATTATAATACCTTACCTGCCCGTAATCTCCGGCGCCGACACAGCGTGCGATTACGGTAGTGACTGCAAGATTAATAGCCATACCCGGAAGAATCTGGAACATGGCAATTGCGTTTCCTACTGCATTTGCCGCGATTGCATAAGTTCCGAAGGAGGACACCAGGCTTAAGACCAGTATCTTTCCCAACTGGAACATACTGTTTTCCAGACCGTTTGGTACTCCCACACTTAAAATCTTTTTTACATGAGACCAGTTGAACCGGTAGCGCCATGTTTTCTTAATATGAAGAATCTGCCCTTCGTCACACAAGAGTACAAGTATAATAATTGCAGCTGCCATTCTAGATACTAGAGTGGGGATTGCCACTCCCTCTGTTCCTCTGTGAAATCCATAAATAAGCAGTGCATTCCCACCTACATTAATGATATTCATGATAATTGACACGTTCATGGAAACCTTTGAATTTCCCATCGCACGGAAAACAGCGGCCCCTGCATTGTACAGCGCCATGAATGGAATTGACATGGTCACAATCGTCAGGTAGACATCTGCATGATGCATAACATCTGGTTCTATTCTTCCGAAAATCCCATGGAGAATTACGTATTTTCCGGCATATACAATGGCCGTAATTACGATCGCACACAGTGTAACAAACCACACAAGCTGGGTTGCAGACTCACACGCTGTCTCTTCCTTTCTATGTCCAAGGTACTGTCCTGCCACAACAGCTCCTCCTGTAGCTAGTGCAGCAAAAATATTTATCAGCAGCACCATGATCTGGTCTACCAGTGACACGCCGGATACCGCCGCTTCCCCAACACTGGCAATCATAATAGAATCCGCCATACCAACAAGCACAGCGAGAAGCTGCTCAATGATAAGCGGAATAATAAGTGTAACAAGTGCTTTATTATCAAAAAGATAGATGCTCCTGTTTATTTCCGTCTTTTGTTTCATGACTGTCATCTCCTTACCGTACACATTATACGCCGGTTCGTTTCAGTAAACAAGTTTTTCGTTACTGTTCACTCCGTGACCAGTAACAGTTTTTCTGCCATGAGTATCGCAAAAACCGCAGCCGCAAAGCGGCATACTTCCTTATGCGGCTGTGCGCAGTATAACAAAAGCCCTCCTTTGTCTAAAAACAGACTTACAGGGGAGCTTTTTCTTATCACTTATTAAATTGTGCAACTGTTCTTTCACAGTTACCTGTTGTTTTCTTTTCGGGTTTCACTGGTTAACGAGTTACGTTCATTTTCAGGTTGCTGAAATCTCCGGGTTACGCTACTACATATTGTTCAATGTTCTGAAATAAATCCTGACATTCTTCTTCATATACGTTTAGTTCAATCCGCCTGTTACAGCCAAGATTGAGAAGTCCTAACAGTGATTTAGCATCCGCGATGCACTTTCCTCTCCTTACATCCATATCGTAAGGATACTTTTCAACTGTCTTGACAAAGTTCATTACATCATCAGGATTTGAAAATGCGATTGTTTTGCTGCTCATATGAATCCCTCCTTTGTTGTGAACATATTAGCATACTTTAATTTCCAAAGAAAGGGAAATACTGCCACAACTTTTTCCTAAATTTTCAAAAAGATTGTGCACCCTGTAATGAACCATCCGAGGACTCTCCATATTCCTGACTACTCCTGGCATAAGAATTCTGCAATCAGTTCAATGCACCCTTCCACATCCTTTATATCCGCCACCTCTGCAGGCGTGTGCATATATCTAAGGGGAATGGACACTGACGCCACTGGAACACCCTGTCCGGAGAAATGAATCATATCTCCATCGGTATGAGTAAAGCCGTCTGAGGTCTCCCTCTGAACCGGTATCTGTATATTGGCAGCACAGGCTTCCATCTTCTCGTTCAGTTTCTTCATAATGATGGGGGCATTGCAGAGAACCGGCCCCTTTCCAAGCTCCACGGTTCCTTCCTCCGCCTTTTCTCTTCCACTGTAATCACTGCAGTAGGTCACATCAACAACAATGGCAAGATCCGGTCTGATCCGCTGGCTGGACCAGTAAGCCCCGTTTTTGGTTGTCTCCTCACCTACTGTAGATGCGGCATATACTCCTGTTGTACATCCCTTTTCCTTTGCCCTTCGCAATGCTTCCATTATAATAAACACGCCAAGTCTGTCATCTAAGGCGCGGGCTGTAAATCTCCCGTTCATCATCCTGCGTATATGGGTATCCAGTACAACTGCATCTCCCAGAGACACCTGCGTAAGAGCCTCCTCTCTTGTTCCTGCACCGATATCTGCCAGGAAATCCTTTGCCTTAAGCTCCTTCTGGTCAAACGTTTCCCGTGCCGCTTCAATCACTCCGTAGACACACCCGGTCTTTGTCTGTACCTTAATCTGCTGTCCCGGATAGGTAAACGGGATAATTCCCCCACGGCTTACCAGCTGGAGACGTCCGTTCCCGGTCACGTTCGAGACCACTGCGCCAATCTCATCTGCATGCGCCGACAACATAATTCTCCGGCTGCTGTCCGGATTCAGAACGCAGACAACATCTCCCATCTCATCCTCGCGTATCTCATCCGCATATTCCTTCATATATTCTTTTACAGTCTCCTGTACCGGCTCCTCACAGCCGGATACGGAAACCTCATTTAATATACATTCTAAAAACCTCTCATTCATACCCTGTCATCCTATCTGTTTTCTTATTTTTCGTTACCATTCACGGCCCGGAAGGCCACTCATAGTATACTGCGCGCCAGATAAATCTGCCGTAAGTATCACTATTTTTCCACCCTTCCCACGCTCTCTCTTATAATTAGTTCTGTCGGAACTGAAACATGAATATTTATTCTGCGCTCCTGCTGGATCAGCTCTGCCAAAAGCTTTACTGCCTTACGGCCCATAAAATTCATATGGACATGTACTGTTGTGAGAGGCGGCGCAAGATATTTTGCCATGGAAATATCATTGAATCCAACTACACTCATATCCTCCGGAATCTTAAGTCCGCTCTCCTGGATTGCCCGGTAACAGCCTACTGCCAGTGAATCATTTGCTGCAAATATAGCAGTGGGCCGTCTGACTTCGTTTAGAAGTTCCTTCATCAGCCGGTAACCGTGCTTTGCCGTGTATCCGCCAATTTTAATAAACGAATCGCACAAGGCGCCCTTTTCCTTTAGAAACTGCTGATATACCGGAAGCCTTGAGTCAAAAATCTCTTTTCCATCCGAATCCAGTTCGTATCCCCCGACAAAACCAATCTGCCGGTGTCCCTGCTCCCACAGATATTCCATGACCCCCTGTACAGAATGTCTGATATCTGTCACAATCGAATCGCCGGTGCTACGGTTTCCCACTGCATCCACATAAATGTGCGGTTTCTGAAACTCATTAATCCTCCTGACAGTTGTTCTGCTAAAGGTTCCAAGGCAGATCAGGCCATCCACAGCAGACAGATGCTCTGTCCCATCTTCCAGACTTAAGGGGACTCTTTTAAAACCATTTTCCTCGATCTCTTTCTCTATCGCGATTCGTACTGCAAGATAGAACGGATCCTCCAGCTCTTCCTCTGGAGAATAAGAGCAGATCATCCCCAGCTTCAGCTTCCGTCTGCGCTTCTTTTTTTCCTTCATATGGTATTCCAGCTGCTCTGCTGCCTCAAATACCTTTTTTTTAGTCTCCTCCTGCACGTTCAGGGTCTCATCATAATTCAGCACTCTGGACACCGTTGCAACAGAGACCCCCGCCAGTTCGGCAATATCTTTAATTGTTGACATTCCATCCACTCCACATAATTATTTACTTTGTACTGTAACCAGAATTACCTCTGTTTTTACAAAGTAAATTTTAACATATTATACCCACACTCTGCAAGTACAGTAATGCCAGTGTAATAGAATATCACAGTAACCAGTAACCGTTACTGTTCTGAGCTTATAACATTTTTCAGATCAGAGAATGTATTCAGATTCCATGTCGCAAGCCCGCAGGAAACCGCATCTCCCACGGCGGCACAGTCCATGCCGCCGGCAATGGCCGCCTCCAGGCCTGCTTTCGCATCCTCTACCACAAGACAGTGCTCCGGCCTCTCACCTACATATTGTGCCGCTTTTACAAAAACCTCCGGATCCGGCTTAGATCTCGTAATATTATTTCCATCGGAAACTGCATCAAAGTACTCCCCTAAGCCTAACTGCCCTAAAATAAATTTTGCATTTTTACTGGAAGAGCCGATTGCCAGCTTAATCCCTTTTTCCCGCAGCTCATCCAGTGTTTCCTTTATCTCTCCGTCCAGATCTGCCGGGCTCATGTTTTTCAGGAGGGTCTTATATACTTCATTCTTCTCTGCTGTATATCTTATCTTGTCCTCTTCACTCATTTTGCCGTCATACCGCTCCAAAATAATCTCGAAGCTCTCCATACGGCTTACTCCTCGCAGACGGTTATTAATCGTCTCGTCAAAATAGATCCCCAGGTCATCTGCCACACGCTTCCACGCCATATAATGGTACTGGTCTGTATGGCAGATGACTCCGTCCAGATCAAAAATGATTGCTTTATATCTCATCATCTGTTACTCCTCTTTTTTGTTACTATTCACGGCCCAGGAGACCGCTCATAGTAACGATTCGGGGCGATATTTAAAGTTTTGCTGCGCAAAAATCGCCCCTCACCCTTGAATCACGTTCTCACGGAATGCGCAGTTCAGCGCATTCCTGACCCGTGAATAGTAACTCTTTTTTCTATATGGGTATCTGCCAGATTTGACACAATCACTGCTGCCAGTATGATCACACACCCACATACCATCCGCAGTGTCACCTGTTCGTGAAGTATCAGTATGGAAAACAGAGTCCCAAATACTGACTCCATGGACAGAATGATCGCTGCCTTTGTTTCGTCTACATATTTCTGGCTTGCAGTCTGCAGAAGATAACACAGGGCGGTACTAATGACGCCCAGGTACAGGACACTAAGCCACCCCTTTGCTGTCACATGAAACTCTGTCTCCTGAAACAAAAACAGACTCACAAAAGACAAAAGAACTGCTGTCAGCATCTGCACAAAATTAAGCGCCACTGCCCGGTACTTTTTTACAAATTCACTTGTAAAGAAGATCTGAAATGCAAAGCCTGCAGCGCACACCAGAGTCAGGGCGTCCCCAATTCCAAGAGTAAGGTTTTTCTCTAAAGACAAAAGCCCCACTCCCACAATGGCCATCACTGCCCCTGCAATGCTTCTGGCTCCTACCCTTTTCTTTAAGATTACAAAGGCAATAAAGGGAACCATCACTACATTTAAGGCAGTCAGAAATGCATTTTTTGACGGTGTTGTATACTGTAACCCCACAATCTGGAATGCAAAACCCACAAAAAGCGCAGCGCCCATCAGTATGCCTGCCCGGATTTCCCCTGATTTCATCCCTTTTAGCTTACGGATACTTGTAGCACCCATGAGAATGGATGCAAGCAGAAACCGGATGGTCATAATCTGAAAGGGGCGCAGGCTCTCTAATGCCATATCACTCGCCACAAAGCCGCCGCCCCAGATGACTGTCACCGCAATCAGACCCGCAATTGCAAGATACTTCCTCATGACTTCTTCCTCCGGGCTGTTATACGTTCTTCCTTTACAAAGATATCTGTTTCTTCACCTTCCAGTACTGTCACACTTACCTGCTGTGCATCGTTGATTTCCACCTCAAGCCAGCTTTTCGGACAGTGTATTCTGAAGGAAAGCCTCTTCCATTCCCCCGGGAGAGCCGGACTGATATGAAGAGTTCCGTCATGGTCTGTCCGCAGTCCTGCAAATCCGAATATCACCGTCTGCCATACACCCCCTGCATTGGCTGCATGGATTCCCTCTCTTGTATTCCCCTGCAGATCAGCCAGATCCAGGAAGGCTGCTCTTCTTAAGTAACGATACGCCTTAGAAGCATCGCCCACCTTAAGCCCCATGATGGCGTAGATACTTGGACTTAAGGAGGAGCCGTGCATGGTTCGTTTCTCATAATAACTGTAATTCTGCCGTGTAGTCTCCTCATCGAACTCCTCCCCGAGAAGATGAAGAAGCATCACTACATCTGCCTGCTTAATGATCTGTGTCTCGGACGTCTTTGTTGTTTTTAAAATTCCGGGCCGTATGGGCCAGTCGTTTTCATCATATTCTTCGATCAGAACCTCTTTCAGGTCAAAATAGCCTTCAAACTGTTCCAAAAGCTTTGTTCCTTCTTTTCCCGGCAGGTAGATCTTTTTCTGCACCTGTTCCCACGTGTCAATCTCCTCCTCTGTGAGATTGATTTTTTCTGACAGGCGCATGTAGTCTTCTTCATGCTCCCTTTTCATCATTGCCGCAAGAGAGATGACATAGCGCAGATTCCATCTGGCCAGATAATTCGTATAGACATTGTTGTCCACCGGTTCATGCCATTCATCCGGGCCAGTTACCTGACAGATCTCATAACGGTCCTTTTCCTCTATATACTGGCATCGGCTCATCCAGAACCTCGCTGTTTCCATAAGGATCTCTGCCCCCATGTTTAGAAGGAACTCTGTATCCTCTGTAATTCTCACATAATTTGCTATGCCAAATGCAACAGCCGCCGTTACATGATGCTCATACACAGCCACATAGCACCGGTAGCATGTTCCGTCCGGTTCAATGGTCCAGTCCGGGCACTGCTCTGTCCCGTCATCTGCGGACTCCCACGGATACTGGGCGCCGCGGTAATTGTTTTTTGCGGCATTGTCCCTGGCAGCATTCAGAAGGTGATACCGGTAGCTCTCCAGGTTCCTCGCTTTTTCCGGAAAGATATAAGCAAAAAACGGAAGCATAAAAAGCTCTGTATCCCAAAAGGCATGTCCTCCATATTCTTCTCCGTGAAGAAGCTTGGCTCCGATATTGACATGGGAGTCGAATTCACTGGCAGTGCTCATAAGATGGAAAATGTTAAAGCGAACCGCCCGGTTCAGCTCATCATCCCCTTCAATCTCAATGTCAGCCTCTCTCCAAAGCTTTTCATATACCCGTACATGCTCTTCAAGCTCTGTCCCGAATCCTGCTTTGAGAAACTCCTTCATTTCTTTCTGGACAGCTTCTTTAATGGCGGCTTTTTCCTCCTCACGTTCCGTATAGATGACGGCAAATTTCGTAACCTCTGTTGTCTCCCCCTCATGCACGTCAAAATCATGGAACTCTACTGCCTGTTCCCCAAAGTCGTGGAATACACTTGTGTGAATCACATCCTTTCCGTCCCGCACTGCCTGCAGGCAGGCTCCGCATCCCACATGCAGATGATCATCTCTTGTGGCCACCTCAAGATAAGCGCCCGTCTCTAAAAGAGGTTCATTTGCCGTCAGCGTGGTATGCTTTACTTTGAATCGCGGCGCGTCACAAAAATTAATGACTGTACCGTCTATGATATTTTCCACCTCAATGATTCCGCTATAATTTAATGGGGTTATGTACAGCTTCACTGCCATGCGGTGCACATGCTTCCGGCTTATAAAACGTATTCCTTCAATCTGGGTTACACGCCCCTTACGGTCACGCAGACAGATACTTTTCACCAGCTGCGCGCGCCGGAGGTCAAGCGCGCGCACAAAGGACAGAACCTCACAGTTTTCTATCCCGATCAGTTCCTTTTCCACATAAAAGCGGAGTGTCAGCCAGTTCGGCATATTAGCCAGTTCCCTCATAAATGTCTCTGACTTATCAAAAACACCATTAATATATGTACACGGAATACTCCTTGCCGTGCCCTCTTCGTGGCTTCCCCTTGTTCCCAGGTAGCCGTTGGTCAGACCAAAAAGGCTCTCGTATTTTAAGTTCTCCTCCGGTCTGTACTCTTTCTGTACGATCAGCCATTCATTACTGCTTAAATTCTGCTGGATTTCCTTTGAAAATCGATGCTTCATATGCCTTACTTTCTCCTCTCCTTACTGCAGATATCTACATGATGCCTCCTTTAGCTCACAGCCGTCCTCCACAATCTGAAGACGGAAGGCCATCACAAAATCTTCTCGTTTTACTTTATACTTTTCAAGCTGCTCTTCCCCGCAGCTGTTGCTGCCAAGCCCGGACTGCCTGTAGTCCATGTGGATAATAACGTCTTCTGCCTGCTCCAGTTCAAATGGATGCGCCGCATTCTCTATATTTTCATCCGTAAAGTTGGAAAGATTCAGCCCAAGCGGGCTCTCCATTGTACACAGAAGGGTTTTCCTTCCATTTCCAATACCAAACCAGTAAACATCCTCTCTGTGTCCATTTTCCTGAGGATACACATAGTTTACGCCCATTGCATCCACCGTACTTTTGTAGATGTCCATCTGACACGCCTGCCTGCTGTCCGGGTAATTCTCTCCTGGTCCCATGCCTTCCCAGACTGTCTTCTGGAGCAGACGGTTCCCCCGCATCTTAATCCCCAGGCGCGGAAGGAATCCGGGTTCGAGCTTCCCTCTCTGTATCTCCCTGGCATCCAGGCGCACCTCTATCTGTCCGCATGAATAAATGCTATATTCGTATGTGCATTCATAACCCCATGACTGGTTCAGACACCCAAAATATTTGCGGATAGTCACTGCCACCTGGTCTTTATGTTCCTCCCAGGAAAAGTCTTCGTTCTGTTCACTGGACAGCTGGATAAAATATTTGTTCATCCAGTCATCCTTCTTATACATATCATTGTCAATGGTTGCGCGGTAAACCGTCATCTCGGGTCCCTCTGTCAGATATAACTCTCCTTCTGCTGCTACAGACAAAAGCCGGCCAAAGACCGTATGGAATTTTACACACAGTCTGTCATTTTCTATGGTAAGAATCCCTTCCTCCTCTGCTGTGCGAAGCGGCTCTCCTGACGGGCGCTCTATGGTCTGAACCACTTTTTCCTCCAGTTCAAACTGAACATGTGTAATCTCATGGCCTTTTTTTGCATAGGGCAGATCCTCCTTTTCCCGGACAGAAAGATTCAGATAATAGCGGACATTGGGCTGCGGGTTATACTCCCCGTAAGGAATCTGAACTCTCTGGCTTTCGCCTGGTCCGGCAGAAAGGGATTCTACCGTGCCCTCGCAGATCACCTGTCCCGCTCCCTTTATCTGCCAGTAAAGGTACAGACCCTCCAGGGTGCGGAAGGTATAGTAGTTCTTAAGCTCTATCTCACTGTTTCTCCCTTTCACGCGCGTTACCTCTACTGGCGCAATCACCTGCTTATATTCCAGAAGCGCCGGAGAGGGCGTACGGTCAGGCATCAGAATTCCGTCAATACAAAAGTTTCCATTGGTGGGAAAGTCGCCATAGTTTCCTCCATAACGGTAATAGGTCTTCCCGTCTTCCTGTGTATAAATTCCATGATCGTACCATTCCCATAAAAATCCTCCCTGGAGACGCTTATACTTCCGGTACAGCTTCTGGTACTCCATAAGGCCGCCGGGCCCATTCCCCATCGCATGTCCGTATTCGCACATGACATGGGGTTTATTGCCCTTCTCATCTGTCCGTGCAATCTCTTCGAGGGGTTTTAGCCTTGTATACATAGTGGAATATACATCCGTTACCTCTGCCTCAGAATCTCCTTCATAATGTATCAGTCTCGTGGAATCAGTCTCCCGGATTGCCCTGGCTGCACTCCGGAAATTGCAGCCAAAGGAGGACTCATTCCCCATGGACCACATAATAATGGCAGGATGATTCCGGTTCTGCTTCACCATGCGCACACTGCGGTCCACATATGCTTTTTCCCATGACGGATCATCTGTAATCCATGTGTAATTTTCCACCCACTCAAAGCCATGACATTCCAGATCTGCCTCATCAATTACGTAAAGCCCATATTCATCACACAGATCGTAGAAATAGTTGTTTGCTGGATAGTGGGAGCAGCGCACTGCGTTAATATTATGCTGCTTCATTAGAATAATGTCTTCTTTCATCTGCTCATAAGTGACGCTTCGCCCTTCCTTTGGGTTGTAGTCATGGTGGTTGACTCCATTTAGCAGAAGAGTCTTTCCATTTACGCAAAAGTTATGATCAATCATTTCCACCTTACGGAACCCGACACGCACGCAGATCTCCTGTTCTTCTGTAAATACATACAACTCATAAAGCTCTGGCGTCTCTGCTGTCCATCTGCGGACATCCGGGATCTCTTGTTGTACAGAAGCCTTTCCCTTTTCTGAATGGAACGTTCCTTCTGCGCAGAGAGCCTGGTCTTTGCAAAGTCTCCATGAGCCCTGGCTGTTTTCCTTCTTTGTTCGGATTCTTGCCTTTAGTATTCCATTCCTGTAGTCTTCATCCAGGTCTCCTTCGGCCTGGACGTCTAAGAGCGCATTCGCCGGCTCATTGATCAGTTCCACATCCCGGTAGATCCCGGACAGCCACCACATATCCTGATCCTCCAGATAGGTTCCGTCAGACCATTTATATACGCGGACTGTAATATCATTCTCGCCTTCGCAGACTAATCCGGTGATGTCATATTCTGCCTGAAGCCGGCTGACCTTTCCGTATCCTGCATGGCTGCCGTTTATCCAGACATCGTATGCACTGTCTACTCCGTGGAATTTTAAAATGGTGTCGTTTTTGAGCCACGCTTTATCCAGTTGAAATGTTCTTTTATAGATCCCCGTCGGGTTCTCTGTAGGCACATAGGGCGGATTTACCGGAAACAGGTATAGTACGTCTGTATAGTGCATCCGGTCATATCCCCTTAACTGCCAGACGGATGGGACATCGATCCTGTCCCATCCGTCTGTGTCTGCCTGTTTATTCATAAACCCTTCCGGAGAAAGTTCGGGAGCTTCCTTATATAAAAATTTCCATTCGCCGTTCAGCGTAAGTCTTGCGGAAGAATCCCGATAAAATGAAGTACGAGCTTCTCTTCTGCCTATTTGTTCCAGTTGATGGTCTTCCCATCTTTTTTTCACTCGTGCTGACATGTTGTTCTCCTTTCATATTTGACCGCTTCGCGGCCTCCGGACGGGGCAGCCTCGCTGGGGCTGCGTTCCCCCGTCCCCTTGGCCTCTCGGAGCTTTTTGGCTGCTTTCTGGCTATTTGATGGAGCCGCTGGTGCCTTCTACGATGTATTTCTGGGCAATGATGAATATGATGATTGGCGGGATGATCATGATAATTGTGATGCAGAGCATCGGAATGATCTGTGTCTCGTGAACGCCTTTGAAGGCTGCAAGGCCGAGGGCAAGTGTGTATTTGCTTCTGTCCTGCAGGAAGATCAATGGGCCGAGATAGTCGTTCCATACGCTGATCATGTTCAGTACGCCGACCAGGATTAGTGAAGGCTTTAGTATTGGCATAAATATTTTCCAATAGATCTGAAATGCGTTTGCTCCATCAATGCGTGCTGCTTCTTCGAAGTCTCTCGGCACGCCCATCAGGAACTGGCGCATCAGGAATATGTAGTATGCGGAACCGAACCATGCGGGGATGATCAGTGGTTTTAATGTGTTGATCCACCCGAACATCTTAAATTCCATGTACTGGGGAATCATGGTTACGTCCCATGGGATCATCATGGTTGAAAGGAGTATCATGAACAGGATGTTCTTTCCTTTGAAGTTAAACCGTGCAAATCCGTATGCTACCAGTGAACAGGATATGACCTGGCCTACTGTTGTTCCTACTGTTACGAGAATTGAGTTCCACAAAAAGGTTCCGAATGGCTGTGCATTCCATGCTTCCTTGAAGTTCTGCCAGAGCCATTTTGCCGGGAAAAGCTTCGGCGGATAGGCGATTGCCTCTGCTTCTGTCTTAAATGCTGTAAACAGCATATAGATAAACGGTGACAGGAAGTAAAGCGCCATCAGTCCAAGCAGAATATATATAATAACTTTTGATACTCTAGACATTTTCATTACCGCTTACCTCCTTTTTTCGCCTTTTTCTGTGCTCCGCCGGCTTCTGTCTCATAGAATACCCATGCAGAGGATGACTTGAATACAAGTGCGGTCAGACACAGGATGATTACAAACATAACCCATGCATTGGCACTGGCATATCCAAGCTTGTGATGCTTGAATGCATTATTGTATGTATAAAGTCCGTAGAAGTATGTCGATTTCAGCGGACCGCCGCCTGTCAGAAGCATTACCAGTGTTACCTGCTGGAAGGAACTGATAATGGATGTGATCAGGTTAAATAAAATGGTCGGTGTGATGATCGGCAGTGTAATGCTGAAGAACTGCCTTGCCGGATTTGCGCCGTCAATGGATGCCGCCTCATACACATCAATCGGAATATTCTTAATATCTGTATAGAAGATCAGCATCATACTTCCAACTCCGAATGCGCTGGCTATAATAACAGCCAGAATCGCCCACGCCGGGTCAACCAGCCACTTCGGACCCTTAATTCCGATTAAGGAAAGAAGGTAATTCAGCACGCCGTAATCTCCGTTCAGTATCCATCCCCACAGAATGGATACTGCTACTCCAGAGATAACGGTCGGAATGTAGAAAATTGTCCTGAATACCTTTACGCCCCTCACTGGCTGTGTAATCAGCATTGCGAGAAACAACGCAATGATCATGTTGAGCGGCACGAAGATCGCTGCATATTTCAAACTGATGGTCAGTGACTTAAAAAACTGCTTATCACTGGTAAACATTTCCATATAATTGCCGAACCCTACAAATTCCGGGTCTGCTGCCAGCGGCCAGTTGAAGAAGCTCATTACGAGTGAAAATATCAACGGGCCAATTGTAAACACGAGAAAGCCGATAATCCACGGTAAAATAAAGAGATATGGCGTTGCTCTCTTAAGCACTTTTTTCTGCTTCATTCCCTGATCCTCCTTAAAGGGGTGTTGCTTACTGCTGTACTGCCTCGTCTAATACTTCTGCCGGATCCTCCATTGCACTCGGGTTAAATACTCTCTCAAAGGAAAGGGAGAGACTCTCGGACAGTTCTGACCAACTCTCATAGATAAAGCTTGCCGGCGTATAGTCAGAGCTCTGTTCAAGCATGGTATAGAATGGTGCATATTCCGGCTGATCCATGATGCCCTCTGACTCAACAACTGAATACAGTACCGGAAGCTCCATACCGATTCTTTCCTTGTTCATCTCCTCGCTTGTCCAAAATTTAATGAATTCCCATGCCGCCTCTTTGTTCTTGCTGTCTTTTGACATGGAGATTCCGGATGAACTTAAGATGCTGACAGATGGCTGTGTGCCAAAGGACGGAATGTTAACAACCCCAAAATTCACCCCATCTTCCTTAAGCGTATTGATGGACCAGGAGCCATATACATACATTGCTGTATTTCCTGAACGGAACTCATCTGTACCGCTCTTCTCTGTTGCAACTGCATATTCATCCTTTTCCATCTCCTGGAACATCTTAAATACTTCCTTTGCCTTATCGGAATTTAAATTGCCTTCCAGTTCACCGGCATCATTCACATAAGCTGTTCCATTGCTCCACAGATACATCTCGTAATCATACGGGTCCGGCTTCATCTGGAAGGAAAAGCCCTTCTTACCGTCACATTTTTCCGTAATGGTCTTAGCTGCCGCTTTGACGTCATCCCATGTCCAGTCATTCGTAGGCTCTGCAACTCCTGCTTCTTTAAAAATGTCTTTGTTATAGAATAATGCATGAGTTGTAAATCCAATCGGAATTCCGTATGTGCTTCCGTCATAGGAATTATAGTTCCAAAGAGTATCATAGAAGTTCTTCTTGTAATCCTCTCCTTCTTTCTCTATGTAGGAATCAAGCGGCTCCAGGCCCTGGGCATATGCCGGGTAGTTCCACATGTACATAACATCAGGCATATCATTCGATCCCATTCCGGCGCTGATCTTTGTATCGAACTCACCGCCGTAAGCCTCTAAGGTTACCTCAATGTCATCATGCTCCGCATTAAACTTGTCAACTGTGGCCTGCTGCGCATCAACATCCTCCGCCTCATCCCATGAAGCAAAACGGACCTTTACCTTTCCATCGCTTGTCTTTCCGTCTTCCTCCTTCGAGCCGCATGCACCAAGAACCATTGTCCCTGTAAGCGCCAGAATCAACATTGTTGCTAACTTTTTCTTCATAATTGTATCCTCCTGTTTTACTTGATAAACTCATTCTATTATTTACCAGTTAAAAAGTCAATATTAAATTATTGAAAAAGAATATTTTTACGTTTTTCATATTTTTCTCATTTATTTTTTATGCATATTGCACAATATTAATATGCATATTTTTGTTTCCTCATTCTTTAATTTGATAAAACTTATATTTTTTACCAGTAAAATATTTTACATCTTTCCTTAAGACAGACTTTTTTATAGCCACTGATATAGGGAAAACCGCTTCCAATAAAAAAAGTAGTACGTTAACTCGCACTACTCTTTCTTATAAATAGGTTTGCCACTAGTGGATCTGCGTTTTCATTTCTGTATTTACCGACTCCTCACAGGAACGCATAGCAAGAATTGTCTTCTCCATAAGATCCTCTAATGTCCATCCCAGCTTCTTTGCGCCTTCGCTAATAATCTCTCTTGAACATCCGGCAGCAAAACGCTTATCTTTAAATTTCTTCTTCAGGCTTTTCACTTCCATATCCATAACACTCTTCGATGGACGCATCTTTGCCGCCGCCCCGATCAGTCCCGTAAGCTCGTCACAGGCAAAAAGAACCTTTTCCATCTCATGCCCCGGCTCTACCTGACTGCAGATACCATATCCATGGCTTAAAACTGCATGAATTACCTCCGGTTCCACGCCGGCCTCCTTTAACATTCCCTCTGCCCTCTGGCAGTGTTCTTCCGGGTAAAGCTCAAAGTCGATGTCATGCAGAAGGCCGCAGACGCTCCAGAAATCTTTGTCCTCTCCATAACCCAGTTCCTCTGCAAACCAGCGCATGCAGCCCTCTACGGTAAGCCCGTGCAGAATATGAAAAGGTTCCTTGTTATACTTCTGCAAAAGTGTCAGTGCTGTTTCATGTGTAAATTTCGTATTCATGTTCTTCCTCCGTGTTTTTATGTTTTATAGCAGCTCGGTTTCCCTTGCTGTTACAATCTCCTTTTATACATAGCGTAAGTCCATTAATGCCGGGCATACTCGTGTTCCAAATGAAGATATTTTTCCCTGGTAGCAAGTCCACCGCGTATATGCCGTTCGGACTTATTGACATCTAGTATTTTCCTCGCCTCCGAGGCTAAGGATGGGTTGACTTGCAGAAGACGTTCGGTTACGTCTTTATGTATAGTACTCTTACTAACTCCAAACGCCTTCGCCGTCTGTCTCACTGTTGCCTTATTTTCAATGATATAATATGCGATCTCTACTGCCCTTTCCTCAATATAATCTTTCATATATAACCCCTGCACTCACTGTTTTTACAATGTATGCAGAGGTTTATTTTCATATTCCTTTTTTCACCGCTTCATAACTTCATCTATTATGTAATTTTCTCCGGCTTTGCATAATCTTCATTCCCAACGATTCCCCCGTGGAAGACGGGCTTGTCTGTACAATCTCCACAGCTCTTCACTTGCCGGAAGGGCTTGGGAAACTATGCTCCAAATCCAGTGATAGTATAAGGAAAAGGAAGAACCCCGCCATAGGGGCAAAAATGCCCCCAATGAATCCATGGAAAATAAAATATGCAGATTATTTGATTCTGAAATAGCTTTGGTTCTTGAATCTAAGATACGTCCATTAGCAAATAGAACCCCTTCTCCTCCTTCACATAATTATTTCTATGTTGTTTCTTTCGTATCATAAAATCACTTTTGACCTTTTCCAAACCTAACTTCGCAATCTTTTCGATAAAATGATATTCCATAGCAATCTATCTTCCGATATCCTTCTGTCTTAAGTTCCTCCATATAGTTCCTATCATAAATCTGCTGTAATGCTTTTTCCGCATCCACTTCCAGATTATCAACCGAATCCGATACCTTTAATTCCAAGACAAATGACCTGCCCCGAAGAGACGGGCTCTTTACCATAATATCTGACCGCCCATCTCCAGATTCCCGGTTAGATTTGACCAGATAATTCTCACTCTGACTTAGTATCCCTGTAAGAAACCCATGATAAAAATTCTCTGCACTGTCAAAAAAACTAATCGTCTGAAAAAGCTGGCCATTCAAAATATCTCTCATCTTATCCCCATTTCCATCCTCCAGCGCTCGATATAAATCATGGAAATTCTCTTTTTTGATATTTCCCTTCATCCAATTTAGAATCGTACTCTGATAAATTGTCTTTACTTCTATATTTGGAATACGCACCTTTAAAAAAATAGTCGATTCCATAAAATATTCTCTTTCTTTCGTCAGGTATCCGGTAAAATAAAGGAAATTCCACAAATTTTCATTATTGCTATGCATATCCTCATAGGTCACTTCCTCATGCACCCGAATATCCAGTGTATCCCCCTTTAAAAGCGTCTCAATCTGGCTTTTTGTCTCCCGGTCCGCGCGAACAATCAGATCTTTAATAATCTCATTGGAACTGGTATTGATCCAATACGGGCGGGGAAATACACCCAGCTTCGCATTCAGATCACTCATATAATTAATTACACTCCATGGATTGTAAACTTCCGTATCACCAAATGTATAGCCATTATACCATTCCTTCATTGTCGAAAAGCGGCTCTCCGCACCATAATACCACATCATCTGCAGCACCTCTGATTCCGTAAAACCAAAATGCTCACTATATTGCTGGTCAAGTATGGATATAATCTTCAAATGATTTAATCCGGTAAAAATACTTTCTCTAGAGATTCTTAAGCAGCCCGTAATGACAGCGAACTGTAGATAATCATTTGTTTTTAGCCCAGACTCAAACAATGAACGGATAAAAATCACCATCTTCTCATAAAATCCCTGAAAATATGCATTCTCCAATGGCACATCATACTCGTCAATTAGAATGACAGTATTCATACCTGTGATTTTATACATACATCTGCTAAATAATTTTAATGAACCTCTGACCTGTTTTTCATCCGCTTCTTCATCTGCAATTCGTATATATTGTTCATATTCTTTTTGAGTTAGTTTTTCTCTGCCTGTTTCAATCACACTTCTATGTCTGTCAAACTCAGATGCTATTTCAACCTGCATCGTATAATAGGCATTTTCAAAATCTTCCTGTTTGGCTGATTTTAATGTCAGATTTATCACAGGGTACATTCCCATCTGCTCCGTATATTTCTCTCCGGCTTCCGTAATCTTCATACCCTGGAAGAGTTCTTTATTCTGCTCATTTTTTAGCTTGTCTCCTGTATCCTCAAAAAAGTACCGAAGCATACTTAAATTCAATGTTTTTCCAAAACGCCTGGGTCTGGTGAATAACTTCACCTTTCCCTTCAAATCCAACATTTCTTTTATAAACATTGTTTTATCAACATAGTAATATCCAGATTGTACTATATCCTCAAAATTATCAACACCTATCGGCAATGGTTTCTTCATCATCATCCCTCCAACGTCATATGCTCCTTTTCCACATTATATCCTATCTCCCTCTGTTTCACAATCAGTTTCCACTGAACAGTACCCTACTTCTCTGCGTGGGGCTGGCATGGCATTCCCACTGACTCTCTCTTAATCAGCCCCACACTGATCACTACATTCTCGGAGGGACAGTTCTTATGGGTAATTTTATAGAGCAGCTTCTGCACCGCCCGTTTTCCCATCAGTTCCTTATTCACGTTCACTGTCGTAAGCTTTGGCCGCACCCGCTCGCACATGTCGATATTATCAAATCCCACAACCGAAATATCCCGCGGAACCTTATACCCCAGAATCTGCAATGCCAGCATAAGGGAAATTGCAGCTCTGTCGTTGGAACACACAAATACCTCCGGCATCTGTTTATGTGCCTTAACAAGAGCGGCAATCTTTTTATTGTTATTTGTAAATACCGCCTCCTCCATTCCGCCCAGGATAGAATATGTCTGAATATATTCATCCAGCACGCCCTCCAGCTTTCCGCTTTCAAAGAGGTCGTTCAAAGCCTCCTTGTAACCCCAGTACCGTTCCTTAATGCTAAGGGAATATCCCAGTTCCCCGTAAAATCCAATCCTCTGAAATCCCTCCTCAAACAAATATTTTACCATCACATATCCTCCCAGCTTATTGTCCGTAATAATGCTGTCTATGTTCTGCGTGAGAGAGGCGTGGTCTGTTAACACGAGAGGAATGCGGGTGTCATAAAGCTTTTCAATATTATGGTCGCGTATCTTTCCAATCACAATTACCCCTGACACCCTTCTGTCCGCGACCGTTACCGGAATCTCAAAATTATCATCATCAAAAAAATTCATGAGCGTATCATAACCTTGTTTTTTTGCCTCTTCAACCACTGCAAATAAAACACGTCCATAAAAATCCATATCCTGGGAATAGCGTTTCTGCATCATAACACAGATGTTCGTTCTGGCAAAAGTTCTTACAAACTTTTCCTTTGTCTCTAAATATCCCATCTCTTCTGCAGTCCTTAGAATTTTAATCCTCATCTCATTACTGATTCCTGGTTTATTGTTCAGAGCAAGCGAAACCGCATTAACCGAGATCCCATATACATTCGCAATATCTTTCATCGTAACCTTCATAAGCTGTTCTCTCCCTTTCTGTTATGCTCACGGCCAATGAAATCTGCCGTAAGTATCGCAAAAGCCAAAGCGGCATATTTCCTTATGCGGCTTTGCGCAGTATAAAACAAGTCCAAGGCAAGTTATACAAATATAAGCCACATTAAATAACAATAAGGCTATTTAAAGTGGCTTATATTAAAAGTCTCCCCTTTTGGGGCTTTTCTCATACTCCCAAATGACAATACAAATCTTCTATTGTAATCTCTGCCATACATACACTGTCGTCGGCAGCCCCATAATATATCCTGATCCTGTCTTCCTCTATTAACGCGCCGCACGAAAATACAACCTGCCCAAAAAATCCCTGTACTTCGTAATCCATCTCTGGCTCTAGCAGCGGAACGGCAGACTTCGCAAGGATTTTTTCCGGGTTTTCCAGGTCAAGCAGAAACGCGCCAAGGCAGTAACGGCCATCCTTATCTGTCGCATGATAGATCTTAATCCACCCCTTCTCTGTTTTCAGCGGAGGAGCGCCGCCCCCAATCCGGCCATTTTCCCAGCCTCCTGCTTCCCCGTAAAAGTGCCGGTACTCTCCCCAGTGAAGCAGGTCCTCTGATTCTGCAATCCACATGTCCGGAGAACCGATTCCCCTTGGGACAGGCCGGTTAAAGCAATAATATTTCCCATTAATTTTCTCAGGAAATATTGTCACATCCTTATTTTCCGGAAGAAATATAATGCCCTTCCTCTGGTAGCTCTCAAAATCCTTTGTTGTAACAAGTGATGTTACAGCACCATTGGGGGATACTGCAGTATAATTTATGTAATAGGTATCTCCAATCTTTGTAATTCTTGGATCTTCCATCCCCCAGCTTTCCTCTCTGGCATTGGGCATAATACACGGCAGATTTTCAACCTTAAAATGTATCCCGTCCTTAGAACGGGCAATCCGAAGATGCGATAAGGTTGTAAGGTATACAACATCCCTGTTTCCGTCGTTTCCCCTGGTAATTGTCCTTGAATCATCAAAGCAATACTCTGGATGCTGAGACTTCATGATTCTGATGGTCTTAAAAATACTATTCCCGTTCTCCTCTTCTACAACTGGAATCATCACGCAGTCCTGTTCATCCGTCTCAGCGACTTCGGCAACACGGCACAGTAAAATGTATTCTCCCTTATACTTTGTAACCCCGCAATTGAATACGCCTTTTACAGTGAAGCCTTCGCAGGAGGGCGTTACATCTGCGATTGACAGCACCGGATTCTCCCGGAATCTTATGATCCCTGACCTCTTCTCACTCATAACATCACCTATTTCAACATAAAGTTAATTCCTTCCTTAAAATATTTTGAAAAACATAAAAACAGTACAATGACAGGCAGTGTCAGAACTACAGACGCCGCATACATAGGCCCGGGAATCGTGGAATTCTGATTAAACTGCGTGGAAATCATTACGTTTAATGTCTGCATCTTCAAATCCGGAGCAACCAGCATGTCCCACATCAATTCGTTCCATCTTGTCATAAAAACAGACAAAAATACGATAATACTAATAGATTTTGTTGACGGGAGCGCTATTTTCATTAAAATTTTGAAATCACTTGCACCGTCAATCTTTGCTGCCTCGAAAACAGTTGATGGTACTGTTTTAAAATAATTGATATACATAAAGATTCCCCAGATTGATATTACTAAGGGAAGCAGCATGCCCAGATAACTGTTTGCCAGCGGACGAATCAGCATGTATCTGGGAACCAGCAGTATAATAACCGGGAAGAACATCTGAAACAGCAGGGATGAATAGATTACCTGCTTTCCCCTGTACTTCATATGCGTTGCCGCATATCCTGTCATCAGCCCTGTCATAACCGAAACGGCTGCGGTAGGTATTGATATAATAAAGGAATTTGCCAGGGCCCGGATCCACTGCCATGGATCCGTAGACCCGGCGCCATTTCCTCCTAAAAGATAGATATAGCTGTCCAGGGACACTTTCTCTGGCAGCAGCGCTTTATCCACTAATTCCCACGGCAGAAACGACTGCAGCACCATGTAATAATATGGGAAAAGGGATACCAGCATTAGTAAAATCGTGATTACACTGATTATGATTGTAGAAACTGATAGTTTCTTTTTTTTCACTTTCATTCCCCCCTTACCATCCGTACTTTTTGTTCAGCCTGTTCATAATCCAGGTAATTGCCTGAATCACTACAAATATCTGTACTGCATTTGCGATTGCCATCGCCGCTCCGTAGCCTGAACGGAACCGGACAAAGGATGCATTATAAATCTCAAGCTGCCATGTGGTTGTAGAAAGCATCGGCCCGCCTCCGGTCAGCAGGAACGGTTCCGAGAAGATCTGGAATGAAAGCCCTGCTGCCAAAACAATCACTGATGTCAGTGTCGGCGTAATCATGGGCAGGGTAATGGACAAAAGCTTCTTTATTCCAGTACATCCGTCCAGTTTCGCCGCCTCATAGACGTCCTCAGAGATGGATTCGATCCCCGAAAGCACAAATAATGCGTAGTACCCTGACATTTTCCAGACAATCATCAGAATAATAATGTAAAACGCCCATTCACTCTGAAGCCAGTTTATATTCAGGCCAAAGCTTTCCCTTAAAAATGTACTGAAGGCCGAATTATAACTAAACAGGTATTTTACCATTACGGATGTGGACACCCCTGATGTGAGGTAGGGAATAAAAAACATAACCGCTGCAAATCCCTTTAATGCAGATGGCAGTTTCGATACCATAAGTGCAATCCCCACTCCCAGTACAAAGCACAGTACAACAATCGGAATCAGATACCGGATGGAATTAACAAATGCCGCACTTACCTTTTCATCTGTAAACAGCTCTGTAAAATTCCGGAATCTGACAAAGTTATAGTCCGGGGACATTAAATTCCAGTCTGTCATAGACAGCCATACAGCCCAGATCAGAGGAAGGAATAAAAATACAATTGAATAAACCGTATAAGGCGTATTAAAAAGCCATGGCATAATGTTTACTTTTTTCTTTTTCACTTCCTGCACTCCTTTTCATCTTTTAAATATACTCACAGCCAGTGAAATCTGCCGTGAGTATAACTGCTTTTTAAAATTCCAGCCCTCCCTTTTGGAGGACTGGAATAAAAACTTTATTCTAAACCACCTGCTTCTTTCATAGCGTTTAATGCATCATCTACATATTTTGAAACGTCTGGATTTTCATTAATCCCACTCACTGCAGCCACCTCGTTCATCAGCGGAAGCACGCCCTTCTCGCCAAGCGCCGTCATAATCTCTGCACCTTTTTCATGAGCCATGCCAGGAACACTATATGCAACATTCGCACTTACATCCTTTAACGCCGGATGCTCGTCAAAATATGCAGCCAGTGTTTCGTTTTCTCCCAGATCACCGCGTACAGGAAGCATAGCTGTAGCATTCAGCCAGTCAACATCAACTGTATCCTTCCCATCTCCAGTAAATACATATTTGAGAAATTCAACTGCGCCGTTATGCTCCTCATCTGAGATTGCCTTATTTTTATATAAAACAATACCCTTTGCGTCTGCATAGTTATAAGGAGTATCCCCGGCATTTTCAACTAAAGCAGGGCCAAATACATAATCTCCATCCATTCCATATACTTTACCTGCCGCATCATTAGCGGAAATGTCCCATGGAAGCCCGCATCCCATTACTACCGGAATTGTTTCCTGCTGCCAAAGTGCGTCAATTGTCCCTGTCAGCAGAGACTGTCCCATATTCGCGTACATTTTGAATACCTTCTCAAGCGCTTCTTTATCTGCGGTAAGCTTATTTCCATCTACAAGAGGCGTTCCTTTAGCAAGCGCATTATACGGAGCCTCAATGTCAAACCACCTCTCCCAGTAATCTGCAGAATTCATAAATTCCGCACGGCACATAAAGTGGCTGATTCCCTGTCCCTTTAGCTCCTCCTGCTTGTCCTTATAAGTCGCAAGAAGCTTTTCTAAATCTGCCATTGTCTGCGGTACTTCGTTAAATCCGAGGGCTTTCAGGGCTTTACTATTGTAGCAGACTGTAATTGGATTAACATATAACGGAAGCACGTACTGAGCCCCTTCAATCTCCCATCCCTTTACCGTCTCCTCAATCTTGCGTTCCGCTACGATCTCAGAAAACCAGTCCTCCTGTCCCATATCATATACAGCCTGAGACCCGGCCAGTATGTTTGCAAAACTGCGGTTAATATTTTCTGAAATTGCCGGTACTGTATCTGTGGCAATCGCATTCTGGATTCCTGCCTCGGAAGAAGGCTGTGCAGGCATCATCTGAACCTTCACCTCGATCTTCTTTCCGTCCAGCTCTGCATTGCTGCTATTAAACTTATCTGCATATTTACTCCAGAAGTCCAGATTATACTGCTCTGGAGCCGTCCAGAAATCGACTGTGATTACATCCCCAGACCCGCCTGTTTCACTTTTAGCTTCTCCTGCATCATTTTCCTTTCCACCACACCCTGTAAGCATGGTCATCATCATTGCTGTTGAGAGCACGCCCGCCAAAATCTTCATCGTAGTCTTTCTCTTCATCCTTCTTACCTCCACTTGTATTTTTTGTTCACTGCAGTGTTTGTATATCTATTACACCATTTGCTAACTTTAATTTCAATTCTGTTTTACTTTAATAAATAGTAAAGAGGCAGATGTGCAAAAGCATCTGTTCCTTTCGCACCCCTGCCTCTCCTTACTATATTATTCCCCACAACCCACACTAATTAACCGTACATCCCACTAATTCATGTGGATTATAAACATCACTTATTTCTTTACTGTAATTTTAACAGAAGCCTTTTTCTTGCTCCCGTCCTTTGCAGTAGCTGTAATTGTAACCTTTCCGGCCTTTTTCGCAGTCACTTTCCCACTTTTATTAACAGTGGCAATCTTTTTATTCGAAGATTTCCATACAACTTTACTGTTCGCGGCCGTTGGCTGCATAACTGTCGCTTTTAGCTTCTGGGTCTTTTTCGCCTTCATGGTTTTACTATATTTTCCAATTGTAATTTTAGTTACTTTAACAGGCTTTTTACTTGCTTTTAAAGTAACTGTCACAGACTTTCCGCCTACAGACGCTGTAATTTTAGCCTTTCCAGCTTTCTTCTTAATCGTAACCTTTCCATTTTTAACCGTTGCAATCTTTTTATTCGAAGATTTCCATGTTATTCCTGAAATCTTCTTTCCCGCCTGGTCAACTGCATTAGCCTTAAATGTATAGCTTTTACCAAAAGTTACTTTAAGCGATGCTTTATTCTTGATATTCTGCCCTTTCAGAGCGAGAGAAATCTTCTTTACCGTCTGCTGTACAGGCGGCTTCTGAGTACCTGGATCTGGTTTATCTGGATTCGGATTATCCGGATCTGGTCCTGGCGTTATCTCCGCAAGGCCTTCCGCCGCTTTCCGAAGCTCTGAAAGCACACGTTCTACTTCTTCCTTTGTAAGATCCGCTCCATTTAATACTTCCTTTGCTGCTGCAAGGGCTTCCTGATATGCCCTCCAGCTTTCCGGCGTGTAGCTGCTCTCTTCCTTAACATCCTTCTGTACTTCTTCAATTCCCTCGGTTAGTTCCGTCTGCAGGGTCTCTTTTGTTTCTACAAGGCTTCCCTTTGCACTCTCAAATGCTGCCTGCAGGCTTTCTAGTGCCTGGGCTATCTCTTCCTGGGCTGCATCTTCCTTATTCAGTACGCTCTCCGCTGCTCTTAGTGCCTCTGTTATAGCGGCCTCGTATAGTGCTACGGACTCACTTGTATAGCCGTCCGTGGAAAAATTACGAATCTCTTCTATCTTATCAGACAGATCGGACTTATCCACTGGTGTGTCTGGTCCTGGCATAGTCTCTACAAGGCTTTCCTTTGCGCTCTCAAATGCTGCCTGCAGGCTTTCTAGTGCCTGGGCTATCTCTTCCTGGGCTGCATCTTCCTTATTCAGTACGCTCTCCGCTACTCTTAGCGCCTCAGTTATAGCTGCCTCGTATAGTGCTACGGACTCACTTGTATAGCCGTCCGTGGAAAAATTGCGAATCTCTTCCATCTTATCAGACAGGTCAGACTTATCCACTGGCGTATCTGGTCCTGGCGTAGTCTCTGCAAGGCCTTCCGCCGCTTTCCGAAGCTCTGACAGAACACGTTCTACTTCTTCCTTTGTAAGATCCGCTCCATTTAATACTTCCTCTGCTGCCGCAAGGGCTTCCTGATATGCCCTCCAGCTTTCCGGCGTGTAGCTGCTCTCTTCCTTAACATCCTTTTGTACTTCCTCGATTCCCTGGCTCAGTTCCATCTGCAGGGCTTCTCTTATTGTTACAAGGTTTCCCTTTGCACTCTCGAATGCTGCCTGCAGGCTTTCTGCTGCCTGGTCTATCTCTTCCTGGGCTGCATCTTCCTTGTTCAGTACACTCTCTGCTGCCCTTAACGCCTCTGTTATAGCGGCCTCATATAACGCTATGGACTCACTTGTATAGCCATCTGTCTGGAAACTGCGGATCTCCTCCATTGCAGCAGATAATGCTGATGTATCTACAGGTGGATTCACTAATTTCCCATATACTTCAAATTCCCACAGTGAATATCCATACTGTCCGCCCGGCTCAATCCCTTGCATTTTTACATACCTTGCTATGGTCTCCTCATCAAATGACAGCTCTACAATACCGCCTTTCCCGTCCGTCACATGACTAACATCCGTCCATTCTTCCCCATTGTCTGAAATCTGGACTTTGTATTCCTTTCCGCCATTTCCTTCCCAGTTGAGCACAACTCTTGAAATCTTATAAGAGTCCTCTAAATCCACTGAAATCCACTGATCATCAACATTCTCATCTGGATGTTCCTTTCTTCTATATGATACCCATCTTGACTGCTTACCATTTATACTTCCTGTGTTTCCATCAAATGCCAGCGAAGACGTATACTCTTTATTACCATCTTTTTCATCAATAAATACACTGCTTGCACTGGATGGTTTATTTAATGCAACATTCTCCTCTGGTTCTCCGTCAGTGTATTCCCCATAAACCTTAAACTCAAAAATATTGATGCCATATTTTACCTGTCTTGATTTCAATGAGTGCAGCTTTACATAACGCCCGGCTGCCTCGTTTAATACAAACTTATCCTTTAATGACTGGTCTGTCACAAGCCCTTCACGGACAACAGTCCAGTCTGTGTTATTATCTGAGACCTCAATCTGGTACTGGTCGGAGCAGGCGGCCTCCCAGTTCACCTCAACCGCGTGAAGGGCTGCCTTTGCACCCAGGTCAATACTGATCCAGTTGTCATCTTCATTCCTCAGCGAAGCCCATCTTGTATTCAGATCACCGTCAACTGCGAGATTCCCGGTAAATGTCGGCGCCTGCGTTGACTGTGAACTCGTCTCTGTCTTCCTGTTCTGTGATAATAACTGACTTGTCTGCAAGGTTACTTCTTTGATCTGATAATCAGCCTGGGGGCCGGCTTTCATCAGAATCTTTACATACTGGCAGATTGTTCCAACAGGAACCGTCTTCTTCTGCCCTTTTCCATCTGAAACGGAATATATTTTTTCATACTGTACTCCATCCTGTGAAGTATAAATCTCATATTCACTTGCAAAATGATCTCCCCACAGTATGTCCATGCTGTTAATATACTGTTCTGTTCCGGTAAACAGAGAAATCCATTCCTCATTTCTGTCCTGGCTTTGTCCGCTCTCCCAATATGTATTTGGATTTTTGTCCACGACATTTTTTACGCCGTGTCCTTCTGTCTCACTGCTTGCATGATACCTGTCATCTTCACCTTCTGCAATTGTCATCGACTGGCCTGCATAGGGAAGTGCAGCAGAAGCAAAGGAGGTCCTTGTTTTCTTATTGTCATAGGACAAATCCACATTTACTGTCTTATGAGCATCCTGGTCATTCACTGCAGCTGTAATCTGCCTTACAGCTTTCGATTCATCAATCAGAATACTGCACGCCTGGTCAACTGTAACTGTATAACCTTCTTTATACTCCAGTGAACCGGCTTTATAGAAATTAATCTGCGTCTGCTTTAAGCCGTCATGCCTTACAGCCTGCACATCCGCCGTATTTTTTATAACAGTAACGGGAATATTTTCCGCGTAGCTCTTAACATCCGCTTCTTTCTTATTCGGTACAACAATATAGGCATAGGAAGCATCCGCAGGCTTTACGCCATGGTCAATATATGCCGTGAAGACTGGAGCTGCCTCTTCTATCTTCTCCTGGGGCCACAGGCTCGGCGCGTCTGTCTGCTTTTTATTGGAAACCTTAACAGCCGTATCCTCCAGGAACACATAACCTGTTTTATCATTATAAATGTACCGGGCATTAAACTCCTTCCCGTCTGTGCCCAGATCCAAAGCTTCGCCGTCAACCTTAACGCCGTCTGCCTCACTCTGATTCAGTGTAGTATGGATCGCGGTTGTTTCCGTTGACTTAATCCCGGCTCCTAATGCAACAAATTCATCATCAAAGAAGAAATATCCTTTTGCCGCCTGGGTGCCTTTCTTATTCATCAGGTAAGCAGTACTCCCATACGTCCCGTCCGTTGCGCCGATTGTATGATCCGTACCATTGGTGAACCTGCCATAATTAGAGTAATCCTGAACAATACGGTTAGGCGTCGTTGTCCCTGGACAATGTGCCCAGTCGTAGGCAGCAAATACATTGGTATATTCATCTCCGTCAATGGTAATTGTGGATGCCGCCGAAGACGTCCAGTAAATGAGCTGTCCCTTATCTTCCCCGGTCCAGCTTCCGCGCCACTCTCCGCCGATCAGATTTCTGGAATCCATCTTAATATTTACTCCATAACCGTCTCTCATGTGGGAATCATAGCCAGAGCGCCACATGTAATAATGTCCGTTTTTCCCATTCGATACGGACGGATTCATAATATTATCCAGGACCGTCTGATACTGTGCTGCATGCTCCTTATCAGAAGCCACCATTCTCTTCAATGGATCAATGTAGGCATATGCATAATTGTTGTATCCAACATCATAATTATAAGGACGATACCCCAGATACAGCTCTATAATATCACCACGGATTGTCCAGCTTGTTCCGTTCAGCATATAGCCTGCCATTCTGTCCATCACTTCCTGGCTTAAGGAAAACTGTGTTTCCCTCAGCATATAGATCCAGAAGCTCATATCACGGAACATGGACAGCCCATAACCATTGGAATAAAACTGCCTGCCATGCATGTAAAAACTGTTATCCACCTGCACCGCCTCCGCCGTCGTATCATCAAGCTGCGTCAGCAGACAATAATCCAGATAGTTTGTCACCATATCCTTTAATTGCACTGCATCCTCTGTAATGATGGCGTGATACACATAATTCTGGTCAAACCACAGATTATTCTGCCCGGTTCCATATTTTACAGGCGTTTTTTCCTTCAGCTTTGTCAGCATGATAGTCATAGCTTCTTCGTTCATGATATCCTTCATGAATAAAGCGATTCTTGAAAACCTCAGCTGAACGCCGATCTGATTCTCCCACCAGTTCGTAGAGCGCGGATTTGCCGTACCCCAGTGCTTAATTGCTGTATTCAGCTTCTCGACTGCCTCCGCCTTCCCATAAAGCTCGTTTCCCGCTTTATGATAAGCTATCGCAATCGCCTGCAGGCGGTCCAGCGCCAGATAGGGATCCCACCCCTTACCGTTGGCTGCATTTGTCGTAGACGTATAATCCACATCGGCAAATGAACCGTCATCCTGTATCATCCCCAGGTAATCACTCGCCTTACTGACATAACAGGTGTCAACCTTTGCGCCGTCATCAATGGTGTCCAGACCCAGGAAATATTCCTTTAGTCTGTTCTGAATTGTGTTCCATTCATCCGGGTCACTTACCTCAGATGCACTGGCATAAACCATCTGCCCGCAGAGCAGGCAAAGAACCAAAATGAAAGACATACTCATCTTACTTAGTTTCGCTAACATACCTTCTCCTCCTTTTTTAGCGTTTTTTTGTTACCGTAGTTTTATGTATATTCTCTTTTATCCCAACTTGAATTTCAACGCAAAACAACTTGACGCCAAAAGAAGGAACTTGCTTTTCAAGGGTCAGGAATGCGCACAGGCTGCGTATTCCATAAGAACATGATGCAGGAGTGAAGGGTAGTTCTGCACAGCAAAACAGCCCCGGAGACTTTTCATCGTCTCCGGGGCTGTTTTGTAAACTTTTTTATTTTAATATGTTTTTTATAAGAGCCCGCCGATTGACAGGAATAATGGCGCAAATACCAGTGATACGATCGTCATCAGCTTAATAAGAATGTTAATGGAAGGACCTGATGTATCCTTAAACGGATCACCAACTGTATCTCCGACAACGGCCGCCTTGTGAGCCTCGCTTCCCTTGCCGCCGTGGCTGCCGTCCTCAATATATTTCTTCGCATTGTCCCATGCGCCGCCTGCATTTGACATAAAGATTGCCATCATGACGCCCGTTACCAGCGCACCTGCCAAAAGTCCGCCCAGTGAGGCAGGTCCTAACAGGATTCCAACCGCCAGCGGTGCAAGCACGGCCATAATTCCAGGAACCAGCATTTCCTTCAAAGCTGCCGTGGTTGAAATAGCAACGCAGGACTTGTAATCCGGCTTTGTCTTTCCTTCCATGATACCTGGCATCTCCCTGAACTGGCGTCTTACTTCCTCGATCATCTGATATGCCGCTTTGGATACGGATTCCATGGTCATGGCAGAGAACAGAAACGGAAGCATACCTCCAACAAACAGGCCGATGATCACACGGCTGTCAAGAATGTCAATATTCTTAAGCTGTACTGCTTCTGCATAGGATACGAAAAGCGCCAGCGCCGTAAGAGCCGCAGAACCAATTGCAAATCCCTTTCCCATAGCTGCCGTTGTATTTCCTACTGCGTCAAGCTTATCTGTAATCTTGCGGACTGACTTATCAAGCCCAGACATCTCCGCAATACCGCCTGCATTATCTGCAATCGGTCCATAGGCGTCAACTGCTACTGTGATGGCTGTCGTAGACAACATGCCTACTGCTGCCAGTGCGATTCCATAGAGACCGCAGAACTGGTAAGCTGCAAAGATGCCAATACAGATCAGGAGGATCGGAATTCCCGTTGATTTCATTCCTACCGCAAGACCGCTGATAATCGTGGTCGCAGAACCTGTCTCTGACTGAGATGCGATCTCTTTAACTGATTTATAATCTCCAGATGTGTAAACCTCTGTAATAATGCCGATCAGAAGCCCCACGATCAATCCTGCAACAATCGCAATTGCCGCATTAAAATTACCGAACAGATATTTGCTGAACACAAATGCAATAACCAGTACAATCACGCTTGCTGCATAAGAGCCTGCCTTAAGCGCCTTATGAGGATTCGCGTTCTCATCACCCCGTACAAAAAAAGTACCGAGGATGGACGCAAGCAGCCCAAGGCCTGCGATCATCAGAGGATAGACAGCTCCCTCCACCTGATAATATACGATTCCAAGAGTAAGTGCGGAAATCAGTGCTCCCACGTAAGACTCGAACAGATCCGCGCCCATACCGGCAACGTCGCCAACATTATCTCCTACATTATCTGCGATTACTGCCGGGTTGCGGGGATCATCCTCTGGAATTCCCGCCTCCACTTTTCCCACCAGGTCTGCACCTACATCTGCTGCCTTTGTATAAATGCCTCCGCCCACACGTGCAAATAATGCAATGGAAGAAGCGCCCAGGCTGAAGCCTGACAGCACATCTACATTCCTTGTAATCAGATAAATAACGCTTACGCCCAGAACTCCCAGGCCTGCCACACACATCCCCATAACTGCTCCGCCGGAAAATGCGATCGACAATGCTTTATTCATGCCGCTCTCTTTCGCAGCATTTGCCGTTCTCACATTTGCCCTTGTGGCAACTGTCATTCCACAGTATCCTGCCGCCGTAGAGAAGAGGGCTCCCACTACAAAGCAGACCGCTGTAACCCAGTTTCCGATTCCAAGACCGATCAGCACAAACAAAATAACCACAAATACGACCAGAATCTTATATTCTGCCGTTAAAAATGCCTGCGCCCCCTCACTGATTGCTGCTGCAATCTCTTTCATCCTGTCTGTCCCTGCACTCTGCTTCGTTACCCTCGCTGCAAGAAACGCCGCAAATAGTAACGCCGCAGCCCCAAAAACAGGAACGATACTTAACAACATGTCCATAAAAACAGCCTCCCAACTTTATATATTTTATCTATCGTATCACAGAGGCATATACAATGGCTACTCTTTTTTACATTTTTAGCACTTTTAGATAATTTATGTATTAATTGTTTGTCACTTATGCCCAACTATTCAGATGTTTATTTTGATTTTTCCTTTGCCAGCAGAGCGGCTCCGACTGCGCCGGCATATCTGCCATTTTCTGTAGGCTCTACTGTCTGTCCTATCTTTGCCGACAGTACGCCTGTGAAGTATTCACTGTGGCTTAATCCTCCGGTCAGAATTACCCTGTCCGGCAGATTTTTCCTCTGGCTTAGCTGCGCCACCTTTGCCGCCACGGAATCCACCACGCCGGCAGCAATATCTTCCCGCTTTCTTCCTTCTCCAATATAATTAATGACTTCAGATTCTGCAAAAACCGTACACAGGGAGCTGATGGGAAGCACGGTTCCGGCCTGCGCCATGTCGAACAGTTCGCCCAGTGTAACACCCAGCCGGTTTGCCATGATCTCCAAAAACTTTCCCGTTCCTGCAGAGCACTTGTCATTCATCAGAAAGTCCTGTACCAGGCCGTGGTCCACGAGAATGACCTTCGTGTCCTGTCCGCCTACATCTATAATTGCGCAGTTATCCCCTGCGAGCTCCCGTCCGCCTCTGGCATGACAGGTAATCTCTGTAATCACATAATCTGCAAAATCCACTGCCACACGGCCATATCCGGTGGCGACCACCTTCGTATCCTCTGAGAGAACGTCGATTCCGTCCTCCAGTAATTTTTCCTTAATCTTCAGTGTTGTCTCCTTGCTGCTCCACCCGGTCGGCAGAACAAAATACAACTCCTTTTCTCCCTGCACCGCCACTTTGGAGGCTGTGGAGCCAATGTCAATTCCCACATAATTCATGTCTGTTATACCTCTATTAACAATATTTGTCCCGCCTGGGATTTAGATCACTTTCTATAGCCTCGATTTTAAGGATCTCTATTCCATGTTCCTCTACGCACGCCCGGATTGTACTGATATCCTTCTCCTCTGCCAGAAGGGAAACACCGCAGCATGTACTTAAAACTCTGGGAGTCGGCGCAATCGTTGCCCGGACTCCCAGATTCTTTAGTTCTCTGTAGAGACGCATGGCATTATCATGATTCGGAAACAACACGTAATGCTGTATCTTCTGCATACATCCTACTCCTCATATGTCATTCATGACTATAACTGTCAGACCTGCTGAATAGTCGCGCAGACCTGTTGAATAGTTAAGATCTAATTATTTAACATCTCTATAAATGCGCTTACTCTTGTCCGAAGCTGCTGTGCATCACTGTCTGTATAGTCTGTCTCAATTCCCAGTACCGGAATGCCTGCCTCCTTCATGGCACGCTCTACAAAATACCCTTCAGTATCGTACAGGTTACAGAACTTGAGGTTTACATCAATAATACCATCCGCCTTGTACTCCTTTGCAAGACGCAGGATATCGTCAATCCGTCCCTCATTCGGGGTGAAGCATGCGCAGTTGATGCCCATATATCTCTCTGCAAGAGCTGTAATCTGCTCCTCCACCGTCTCTCTGCTCTCGTCAACCTGTCGCTCGAAATAGCGTGTGCCTGTACACATCTCCTCACAGACAACAGCTCCGCCGCTTGTCTCTACGATGTTATGCAGCTTCCAGTTTGGAATGGCAAGGGGAGTTCCAGTCAGCATAATCCTCTTCGTTCCTGCCGGAAATACACTCACGCCGTCTGCAATTCTCTGCTCCAGCTCCTCGCACAGCTTATTGGTCATCTGTGTGAATCTTCCCGGGTCATCATAGAATGCGATCTGGGAAATGAGCAGTGCATCACATCCGCTGATTGGGATATTCTCATTTTTACGGGTCTCGTACAGTCTCTCTAACGCTTTTCTCTTGGCATTAATAAGCTTAATGCTCGCTGAAAGCTTCTCTGCCGTCACCTTATTTCCGGTAAATTCTTCCACTGTGTTCTTAAATTCCCCGATCTCCTCTGCCCATGCCTTTACATCCTTTGCACGCTTCATCTGCGGAAGGTTCATCACATGCACCGGCACATCTTCAGCAAGAATCTCCCATGCCTTCTTCTTTCCATCGCAGGTTGTCTCTCCAACATACATATCTGCAATCCGGAAGAAAGGACAGGTTCTGTCAATTCTTGCACCTACGCTTGCTTTAATAAGAGGACAGGTATTGGTCGGAAGAACCTTCTCACCGCCCGGAACCCAGAACTGGGAACCGCCGCATAATCCTGTAGCAATCGCATCTGCCGCGAATACAATCTCATCCGGTACGTACACACAGAATGTGCCAAATACCTTTCCGCCCTTCTTCTGATGTTCAATCAACTCTGCCGGACGAATTCCGTGGATATCTGCTACCACCATGTTATAGTAATCCATTCCCTCCGGGCGGTTCTCCTGTGACAGATAGACATCCCCAAATGCCTGCGGAAGCACTGCACACAGCTGGTCATGGGTCTCCACATCCATCCCAAGCTCTTCCCACATCTTACGATAATCAGCCATTTTACTTTTCCTCCTTTGTATCTTTTTTCGTAATCTAGCCTCTCTTTCCTTGCAACAACTCCGTTCTTTCTCACAGAATCGTCACACTTTTGATGCTTACATCATGTAATAACCGTAACACTTTTTAGGGCTTTGGACAATGCAAACATAAGGAATCACCCATTGTTTTTTGTTATAATGAAATCTATTTATCAATATTGTCTATATACTCTCAATCCCCTTCACACAGATATCAATCTCATCCTTCGTATTCTCTGCGCTAAATGCAAACCGTACCGTACCCTGGGGATAGGTATGGAGTGATTTATGGGCCAGCGGCGCACAGTGAAGTCCTACCCTTGTCATCACGCCATAATCCGACTCAAGCGTAAATGCAGCAAAGGCATTATCTGCTTTCTCAAAATCCAGTGACACAACAGCCGTACGCTCATTCACTCCCTGCTTTCCTGCAATCCGGATACCAGGAATCTCCCTTACCCTGTCAAGAAAATATCCCGTAAGCTCCATCTTCTTTCTGTGGATCTCCTCTATACCCACCTTCTCAATATAAGAAAGCGCCGCATGAAGCCCGATAATCCCCGGAAGATTCATCGTTCCGCTTTCATATTTATCTGGAAGACGAAACGGCATATCAAAAGAATCCGACTGGCTCCCGGTTCCTCCCGCCACAAAAGGCTCCATCACAGCATCCAGCGGCTCCGATATAAGAAACCCGCCGATCCCCTGGGGACCCAGCAGTCCCTTATGGCCGGTAAAGGCCAGAAAATCAATGCCACATTTCCCCATATCCACATCAAGGGTTCCGGCACTCTGGGCCGTATCTACAGCAAAAAAAAGATTATGCCGGCGGCACACATCCCCAATGTCCTGTATCGGAATCACTGTCCCACATACATTTGACGCATGGGAAACAATCACCGCCTTTGTATCCGGGCGCACAAGCGCCTCCACGTCTTCTGGCATGACGCTCCCATCTATATCTGTCCGTGCCACATCAAAGGTTACGCCTTCACGTTCCATCTGCCTTAAGGGACGCATTACCGCATTATGCTCAATCCCTGTCACAATCACATGATCTCCAGGCTTTAAAAATCCCTTAATAAAAGTATTCAGAGAATAAGTAATTCCCGGTGAGAACAGAACTCTCTTTGAGTCCCCGACGTGAAACAGTCTCGAAAGCTGCTCTCTTGTATCAAGTACAAGGCTCTCCACCTCATAAGCCCCCTCATAATTCCCCCTGTTAATATTAAACGCTCCATTCATAAGGAGCTCTGACACGGCCTCTGCCACCCCCGGAGCCTTGGGCCATGACGTACTTCCATTATCAAAATAAATCCGGTTCTCCATAATCAATCCCCACTAACACTAATCCATTTGGCGGCGCAGTCACCCCGTCCGCCGTCCGTTCCTTTGCTTCTAAAATATCCCGGATTCTCTCCGGCGCATAAAAACCACGCCCCACACGAATCAAAGTCCCCGCAATAATCCGCACCATATTATACAAAAACCCATTTCCCGTAACACGGATCGTAAGATCCGTCCCCCTGGCCGTAATGCTGATATCCTGAACCGTCCTCACCGTATCTGATGCATTCGTTTTCACATTACAAAAACTTGCAAAGTCATGCTCCCCGATCAGATAAGCCGCCCCCTCCTGCATCCTCCCCACATCCAGGGGAAACGAAATATAGGTACTGTAACGCCTCTTCAGGGGATTCGGAGTCCCGTGATTATAGATATGATACTCATAAATCTTCGTAATCCCATCCCGGTATCTCGGATGCCAGTCCGCAGTCACCTCCTCAGAACGCACAATCACAATATCCTCTGGCATGCGCTGGTTTATGGCATACGCCATACGCTCCGGCGGAATCCGCGATGATGTATCAAATACCGCCACATTCCCCAGCGCATGTACCCCCGAATCCGTCCGGCTTGCACCAATGATGCGGATCTCCTCCCCAGTCAGCCTGCCAATCTCCCGGTTCAGCACCTCTTCAATCGTAATCCCGTTCGGCTGAATCTGCCATCCGCAGTAATCCGTGCCATCATAGGCAACAACAATTCTCACTCTTTTCATACAATTTCCTCCGAATTCCAGTCGGGGACGGGGCAATTTTAAAATTGCCCCGTCCCCGACTACAATTAAAAGATCCAGATCCCCAGTGGTACGTACCTTCCCACCAAAAACACTCCTATTACATATACAATTACAACAATATACGCAATTCTATCTCTGGTTTTGTAATGAAGGGGGTTCATCTTTGTCCGGCCCTCCCCGCCCCTGTAGCATCTCGCCTCCATTGCCATGGCAAGGTCATTTGCCCGGCGGAAGGCGGACACGAATAAGGGCACCAGGATTGGGATCATGCTCTTTGCTCTCTGGATCATGTTGCCGCTTTCTAAGTCCGCGCCGCGGGCAATCTGTGCTTTCATAATCTTGTCGGTTTCTTCCAGCAGAATCGGGATAAAGCGCAATGCGATTGACATCATCATTGCCACCTCATGCACGGGAACATGTAACTTGTTAAGGGGATACAGAAGCTTTTCGATTCCATCTGTCAGCTCATTGGGGGTTGTGGTAAATGTCATAAGTGATGAGCCGATGATCAGATAGATCAGGCGGATGGTCATGTAGACTGCTGTTCTAAGTCCGCCCTCTGTGATCGTAAAGATCCACTTATGGAACAGCACTGCCCCGTCCCTTGTGAGGAAAAGATTAAAAATTACGGTAATCATCAGCAGCATGACTACTGCTCTTAAGCCCTTTACGATGTGCTTAAAGGGAACTTTTGATGCACGTATCACCCCAAAAAGAAACAGGGTTGCCATGATATACCCCGGAATGCTTTTGAATAAAAATAATGAAATTAAATACAGCAGGGTAGACACAAGCTTTACTCTTGGGTCAAGCCTGTGCAGTACGCTTTTTGCCGGATAATATTGTCCTATTGTAATGTCTCGAATCATTTTTCTGTCTCCAATGCATAATCTGTTATGGTTCACGGACTGGCTGTCCGCTCATGGCGTAACAGCCCGGACGGCCAGCGCAGCAAGTACGCAGACCTTTCTGAACTGTTACCTCATGGCAGCCATAATCTCGTCTGCTGCCTCTTCTACGGTTGTCACACCGGCGTCCACAGTGAATCCCCGCTCTTTTAAGTCATGCATGATATAGGTCACCTGCGGGGCTGCAAGGCCTACCTCTTCCAATTCCCTGAAATGCGCAAATACTTTTTTAGGTTCATCGTTATACATCACCTCACCATGGTTCATCACGATAATCCGGTCCGCATAGCGTGCAATGTCTTCCATGCTGTGGGAAACCAGAATTACGGTCATGTCTGTCTGCCTGTGCAGGTATGCAATCTGTTCCAGAATATCATCCCGTCCCTTTGGGTCAAGACCAGCCGTGGGTTCGTCAAGTACCAGTACCCTGGGACGCATGGCAAGAACACCGGCAATAGCCGCCCGGCGCTTCTGTCCGCCGGACAATTCGAAGGGAGAAGACTTATAATATTTTTCCTTAAGTCCTACAAGCCTCAGGGCCTCCAGTGCCCGTTCCCTGCATTCATCCAAAGTAAGTCCCTGGTTTTTCGGCCCGAAGCATACATCTGTCATCACATCGATCTCGAACAGCTGATGCTCCGGATACTGGAATACAAGTCCTACCTGGCTTCGAAGCTCCTTCATATTATATCCATCCTGGTAAATATTTTCTTCATTATAATAGATCTGCCCGGAGGTTGCCCGGATCAGTCCGTTAAGGTGCTGGATCAGTGTTGATTTCCCTGAGCCGGTATGACCGATAATCCCAGCAAATTCTCCATGGGGAATCGTAAGACTCACGTCCTTTAAGGCATGCTTTTCATATGCCGTGCCCGGACTGTATACATAATTGAGATTCTCTAATCTAATTGACATAAATAATCCACTAACTCCTCTTTTCTTAGTATTCCCTCCGGTATCGCAAGCCCTCTTTTTTTCAGCTCATCTGCAAGAAGAGTAACCTGCGGCACGTCCAGGCGGTAGCCTTTCAGCTCGTCCACCCGTGAAAATATTTCCTTTGGCGTTCCTTCCATTACAATATGTCCGTGATCCATCACATAGATCTTGTCTGCATCTATAACCTCTTCCATATAATGGGTAATCAGAATCACTGTAACGCCCTTTTTTTCGCGAAGCTTCTGCACTGTCTTTAATACTTCTTTTCTTCCAACCGGGTCAAGCATGGCCGTAGGCTCATCCAGCACAATGCACTTCGGCTCCATGGCCACTACACCTGCAATCGCAACGCGCTGTTTCTGCCCGCCAGACAGCTTATTCGGGGAATGATGCCGATAGGAAATCATCCCCACTGCCTTCAGACTCTCTTCCACCCGCTTCCAGATCTCATCCGTGGGAACTCCCAGATTCTCAGGACCAAAGCCGACGTCCTCCTCCACAACTGTTCCGATGATCTGGTTATCCGGATTCTGGAATACCATACCTGCAGACTGACGTACATTCCACAACTCCTCTGGCTCCTTTGTATTCCGCCCGTCTACCCACATCGTCCCTCCTGTGGGAACCAGGATTGCATTCATATGCTTGGCAAGAGTGGATTTCCCGGAACCATTGTGCCCGAGGATGGCGATGAACTGTCCCTCCACTGCCTCCAGGTCCACCTGGTCAATCGCCCGGGATGTGCCTACCACATTTCCCTCCTCGTCCCGTCTCTCATATTCATATATCAGTTTTTCAGTCTGAATCATTGTTCTGCCCATGGATGCCTGCCTCCGTACCTACAATAGTTACAATTACTTTTTCACTATTGTACGACACTTAAGACCATTTTTCAAGATCATGATCGTTACTATTCACTCCGTTCACAGTAACATTCGCAAATCCATCTGAAATTCGCTTCGCGAATGGGATTTGCTCACTCCTGAATCACTTTCTTACGGTCTGTGCAGTAAATGCACAGACCTGTGTGAACAGTAACGTGCCCCCTGCACAGTATCCGGGTAAAGTATTGCTTGACTTTATTATAGTAAATTGATAATATAGTAGCGTGATGACAAAAAAAGAATATTAAGAGGAGTATTTATTATGAAAAAATTACTTGTACTATTATTAACAATGAGCATGCTTCTTACTTTAACCGCATGCGGCAGCGCAAAGTCTGATTCTGGTTCCGGCTCTTCTGACTCTGGCTCTTCCGGCTCTGACGCTGGATCCGATGCCTCTTCTGACAGTGATATGGCTTATGTAAAGGATAAAGGAACACTGGTAGTCGGCATCACGGACTTTGAACCCATGGATTATAAGGGAGACGGTGACGAGTGGATTGGATTCGACGCCGACATGGCAAAAGCATTTGCAGAGAGCCTTGGCGTCAAGGCTGAATTTGTAGAGATCGACTGGGATAATAAGATTATGGAGCTTGACGGCAAGACGATCGACTGTGTATGGAACGGGATGACACTTACAGATGAAGTGACAAGCTCTATGGAATGCTCTAAGGCATACTGCAACAATGCCCAGGTTGTAATCGTTCCTTCGAATGTGGCTGACAAGTACCAGGACACAGACAGCCTTTCTGATCTTACCTTTGCCGTGGAGGCAGGAAGCGCAGGCGAGGCTGAGATTCAGGCGTTGGACCTTAATTGTACCGCCGTAAAGTCACAGGCAGATGCCCTGATGGAGGTTGCTGCCGGAACCTCTGACGCTGCTGTAATTGATTCACTTATGGCTGCTGCCATGGTAGGAGAAGGCACTGGTTATAAGGATCTTACCTATACATGCGGTTTAAACAGCGAAGAATATGGCGTTGGCTTCCGCAAAGGCTCTGATCTCGCAGCAGCGCTGAACGATTTCTTTGCAAAAAGCTACAGTGATGGCAGTATGACAGAATGTGCGGAAAAATACGGCGTCCAGGCTGCAGTTATTGAGCAGTAAGCCATCCATAGCTGCGAAACTTTATGCACAGTAACAGACAAAAGATCCGAGGAACAAATTATGGGACAAATATCAGAGCAGCTGCCGATTGTCGTTGAATCGCTGAACATCGGCTTCCTGCAGACCTTAAAGCTTTTCTTTGTAACGCTGACTGGCGCTTTTCCGCTTGGACTTGTGATTGCCTTTGGCTCCATGTCCCGGTTCTGGCCCCTCAGCTATCTTACAAAGCTGATCGTCTGGATCATCCGGGGAACTCCTCTGATGATCCAGCTCCTTATCATTTACTATTTTCCTGGTCTTGTACTGCATAACCCCATCTGGGGGAGCGGCGAGGCAGGACGGTTTTTAGCAGCATCCGTATCATTTATCTTCAATTATGCATGCTATTTTTCTGAAATATACCGGGGCGGTATCCAAAGTGTACCCATAGGCCAGGAGGAAGCCGGTCTTGTGCTTGGCATGACAAAGCCTCAGATTTTCTTTAAGATCACGCTTCTCCAGATGATCAAGCGCATCGTCCCGCCGATGTCCAATGAGATCATTACCCTCGTAAAGGATACATCCCTTGCCCGTATCATCGCACTTCAGGAAATCATCTGGGCAGGGCAGGCCTTTATGAAAGGGTCCCACGGTATTTCTGGTGCGATCTGGCCATTATTCTTTACAGCCGTATACTATTTGATTTTCAATGGTATACTGACAATGCTTCTTGGACGCCTGGAAAAGAAGCTGGATTATTTTAGATAAAGGGGGAATGATCATGCCAATCTTAGAAGTCGAACACATATGCAAATCCTTTCATCAGACAGAAGTATTAAAGGATATCAGCTTTTCACTGGAAAAGGGACAGGCAGTTTCCATTATCGGCTCCTCTGGAAGCGGAAAAACAACGCTTCTGCGGTGTCTGAACTTTTTGGAAACGCCTGACCAGGGCATCATCCGTGTAAACAGCGAAACCCTCTTTGACGCAAATGATCCGTCAACAAGAATCGAATCAGCCATCCGTAAAAAAAGGCTTCATTTCGGTCTGGTATTCCAGTCCTTCCATCTGTTTCCACAGTATACGGCACTGGAAAATACCATGCTGGCAACGGAGCTCCTTGCAAAGGAACGCCCTGATTATAAGGCAAAAAAGAAAGACATCCACGAAGAAATCCGCGCACAGGCAGAGGCGCTTCTCGCACAGATGGGTCTTGAAAACCGGATGGACAACTACCCGCATCAGCTCTCCGGCGGCCAATGCCAGCGCGTTGCCATCGCACGCGCCCTTGCACTAAAGCCCGACATCCTCTGCTTCGATGAGCCCACATCCGCGCTCGACCCGGAACTTACAGGGGAAGTGCTCCGGGTAATCCGCAACCTTGCCGACGGAAACACCACCATGGTAATCGTAACTCACGAGATGGCATTCGCCAGAGACGTAGCAAATCACATCATCTTCATGGACGATGGAGTGATCGTAGAACAGGGAGCGCCATCCCAGATCTTCGGACACCCTGCTGAAGAAAGAACCCGGCAATTCCTCTCAGGCTATATGGGGACGGGGCATTTTTAAAAATGCCCCGTCCCAAATTTAACAAAATATTCCTCATACCACACTAAGAAGGTGTAGATTGTCCAGACCTTTCTCCAGTTATCTGAATTTCCTCCTACATAATCATCAAAAATAGCATTGATCTCGTCAATATGGAAGAATTTTGCCGCCATATCACTGCGGAACTTTTCCCGGACGTCCTGATTATACCGGTCGTCTGCCATCCATATACGGATCGGCACGATAAAGCCCAGTTTTTTGCGGAATGCAATCTCTTCCGGCAATACCTTCGCCGCCGCTGTACGGAAAGCTACCTTGTTCTGTTCCTCATTTACCTTATATTTTGAAGGCATCCTTGATGCAATGTCGAAGATTCTCCTGTCCGTAAGAGGCATGCGGATTTCCAGCCCTGCCGCTGTGCTCATCTTGTCCACGTTCAGATAGATGTCACCCTCCAGCCAGATCTGGATATCTACATCAGACATCTTCGTAAGAGGATCAAGCCCCTCTGTCTCCTCGTAAATCTCCTTCACAAGGTGAATCGGAAGAAGGTCTTCGGAATAGTTCTTAAGGATCCTCTTTTTCTCATCTTCCTTCATGATATTTGTATTTCCTACATAGAAAGTCTTAAGATTATCCCCATATCGCTCTGCATTGCGGTACATATTGTACCCGCCAAAAAACTCATCTGACCCCTCCCCGGAGTAACAGATCTTCGTATGCGCTGCCACAGCCTTACATGCTATGGCAAATGCTATGGCAGACGCATCCCCCAGGGGTTGTTCCATATTGTACATGACATAAGGAACAATCTCAAAATACTCCTCTGGTGTAATTCGGCATCTGTTGTTCCCTCGTCCCAAAAGCTTTGCTGTCTCTGCTGCAAGGCCCGACTCATCAAAACGCTCCTCGTCATACCCACAGGAATCCGTCATCTGTATATCTGACATCGCCAGCACATAGGAGGAATCCACGCCTCCAGAAAGAAAAGACTCAGCCTCCTCCCCTGGTTCCTTTACCTCAGGCATAATCTGCTCCAGAGTCGTATGGATCTCGTCTGCCCAGTCCTCCAGTGACCTGCTGTCATCCGGGTGAAACTCCGGTTTCCAGTACCGCCTGATCTGTGCTTTCCCATCCTTCCAGATCAGACAACGCCCAGGCAGAAGCTTCTTCACCCCTTTGAAAAATGTTTCCTCACCTGCCACATAGGTAAGGCTTAAGTAAATCTGCAGCATCTCCTCATTCAATTCCTTCACAAATCCCGGCTGTTCCAGAATCCGGCGAATCGTCGTTCCATAAAGGAGCCTCCCGTCTGCAGTTATATAATAGTAAAAAGGCTTTGTTCCAAACTGGTCTCTTAAACAGAACAGCGTCTCCTCCTCTTCATCCCACAGGGCAAATGCAAACATACCATGCATATGCTCCGCCATATCCTGCCCCCACGTCTCATATCCCTTCCTTAAAATCTCACTCTCCCGCTCTTCCCTCGGAAGCGAATCCGAGATCCCAAGCTCTGCGCAGAGCGCCCGCCAGTTTCTAATATGTCCTCTGTATTCCTGAATCGTAACCATCCTATCGTCCCTTTCTTACTTTTAAGTCTCTTCCGATATCTTACTTCTAATATTCCATTCCAAAAATACCTTTGCCTTCACAGTATAACAATTTTCAGCCGTCCATTCAACAAAAATCTTCCGGCTCAATTTGGGACGGGGCAATTTTAAAATTGCCCCGTCCCCAAGCTTATATCAGCTTCCTGCGGTTTCTGTTCCATTCTCCGATTACCTCGCCGACCGTGGATACCGTAAGAAATGCAGACGGATCATTTTCATGAATGTAGGTCAGCAGTTTTCCATATTCATTTTTTTCAAGAATCGTCACGACCTCTGTCTTTTTTTCATGGTTCAGACCGCCATATGCTGAATAAAGCGTCACGCCTCTGTTCAGTTCCTTCACAATATAGTCCTGGACTGCCTGATAGTCGGCGGTGATGATGCAGACCCTCTTTCTTGTATGGAATCCGTCAATAAAATGATCCAGCACAAGGCCGCTCAGGTATGTTCCCAGAATGCTGACCACAAGAGTTTTTCTGTCATACACGAGAATCGATGTTGCCGCAGTTACAAATCCGGCAATCATAACTGCTTTCCCAAGTTCCATATAGAAATATTTGTTCAGAAGCTTAGCCACAATGTCCAGCCCTCCCGAGGATGCGTTAATGCCGAACAGAAGCGCCTGCCCGAAGCAGATAGTCAGCATATAGCAGAGCATGTCTGTCAGAACATCCCCGGTCAGCGAGGTGACATCCGGAGTGACCTTTTCAAATATAGCAAGGTATACCGGAAGCAGGATGGATGCAATGATTGTCTTTCCCCCAAACTCTTTTCCAATAAGCAGGAATCCTATAACCAAAAGAATTCCATTGATAATAAATGTCAGCACTGATACAGGCAGCGGAATAAAATTAACCAGTACGATTACCAGGCCTGAAAGGCTCCCCAACACAAACCCGCCTGGCATCATCATATAATAGACCGCCACTGCAACAATAAACATACCCACGATCAGAATCACACTTTCTCTTAAATTTAATTTTTTCTTCATAAAAACCTCTCCTTTTTGTTTCTGTAGTTCCTTTAGAACTGCAGAAAAATTATTTTGGTACAGCCGCTATTCTGCTATAGCTGCTGCTTCATCATCGCCTCATATTTTGCCCTGGATATTGCATTGTTACAGCCGGTTCCATCCCTTTTGTAATTGGTACATCCAAGAAAATATTGATCATTCCTTCCCTTCCGCACAATCAGATACCCGTCCCGGCACTGGTCACACTTCATGATCGAGAGCCTTCCCCCGGCATACTCGTTAGTCATAAAACCGCACAGCTCAGGAGCGTTTGTACAGAGATACAGACGCAGCCCGTATGCATTTTTATAACGAAACTGCATGGGATATCCGCAGACCGGGCATCTTTTCTTCCCTAGATAATGATTCTCCACCTCCTCATTCCAGTTCCCCCTCAGCACAATATTCTTATAATCACGCTTTATTTCCAGTAAAAATTCAGAAGGATTCTGCTCCGGCGCTATGAAGTACACTCTGTTCTTTGTCCGCGTCATTGCTACATAAAATAGTCTCCTCTCTTCTGCGTAATCAATGGAACGGTCACCTTTAATTACCAGCGCCAGTACAGGGTCATCCTCAATCTTGGAAGGAAATCCATAGGTCTCATTACGCCCATTCACAACAATGACATTGTCATAGCCAAGCCCTTTGGACGCATGAGCTGTCATAAATGTAATATCTAATTCCGGGTACTTAAAGGATTTCAGCTTACCGCCGCGGGTCTTATACACAAACAGCCCGGAACGCGACAGACGCTCCCCGTCAAAACCGAAGCGCCCTAACAGCAGGATGGAAGAATTCCCACTCTTTCCCTCCTTTCTATTATATTCCACAATCTGGCCCAGGGCCGTTTCGATTGCATGGGCAACGGCATAATTCACTCCGCTGCGGCTATCTCCGCCAGGCGCCTTACGTGTACTGTCATAGGTATAGATGATAACTGGATCCTCTATATTTTTCGGAGACTTTAAGGCCTTGGTAATCTGAGACGCATTTTTCTGAATAAAATTACCCGCAATATCTATAACTTCCTGAGAATTGCGATAGGTCTGTGTAATCTTCAGAAGCTTCGCATAGCCCATCTTCTCTGCAAATTTTGTAAACAATGTAATGTCTGAGCCGCTGAATGCGTAGATTGACTGCCAGTCATCACCTACTGCAACAATTCTGGCGTCTGTCACCTCATGCATGGCCTGCACCAGGTCAAACCTCTGTCTGGAAATATCCTGATACTCATCCACAATAATGTACCGGAAGGGCAGCTTCTGCCTCCTGGCCTCCGCTTCCCGCAGGATCTGTGCCGACTCATTAATCATATCCTCAAAATCAACTGCATGGTTTTCCTTCAGAAAACGCTCATATTCCAGATAGCAGTCATTACAGATATTAAGGAACAGCCTTGTACGCTCATTTTTCGTCGTATGGTACATACGGCTGAACTCTTCTGCTTTATATCCGTTTGTCTTAAAATTAACAATAAAACGGCAGATCAGTGTGAGGAGCTTTTTAATATACCGGTTCTCCTCAGATGCCACAAGCTTTTCCATAATCTCCTGATTCGAACGGGGCCTGAGCTGGAATCCGTGCCTGATCAGCGCCTCCTTAAGATGCTCTGTCAGGCTTCTCTTATCCTTATAGGCGGAAAATGTATAGATCAGATCCGTCCCGTGTCTCCTGTGAAGGAGCACCTTGTCATTTACCGCCTTCTTATACTTATTTAATTCATCCTGGGTATACCGGCTGTTCACGCCATCCTCCGTGATCCCGAAATGTTCAAGATATGCCCTCCTGCCGTCCTGCTTTATAATAAAATCAGGAGTATATGGCTTTCTGGAAAGAAGAATATGATACTGGTAGACCGGCTCATATTCATAATCTATCCCATTCAGATAGAGGAAATTCGCAATCTCGACCTCCTGGAAAGACCGCAGAATCTCATTTTGAATTGTCACCATTTTCTTTGACCTGCTGTCCATAATCTGCCGTTGGAATTCATTTAAATCGCTGCGCAGCGTGGAAAAATTTGCCTTGGCAACCTTATTAAAAAACTGGTTCAGGTCATCTCCTTTATAAGGTGCATCAAAATATGAGGCAAAGAATAAAATCAGATTATTCACCAGGCTTTCATTTTTCAGAATATTCCTTTTAAAGTAATCCTGAAGGACAAAATACAGCTTTGATGAATCAATAATATTAAGCTTTTCCGGTGTGTATTTGTTCAGAATTGCATTTCCGGTGGAATGGAATGTGGCAATGGGGCACGGAATATCCAGGTCCCTGTTGATCTTGTCCCGGAGCTCTTTTACTGCCTTATTGGTAAATGAAATGACAAGAATCTGCTCTGGATCGACCGCCTTTCTTTCCACCAGATACCGAACCTTGGCCGCCACTGTTGTTGTCTTGCCCGCACCGGCTCCGGCAATCACAAGGCAGAAATCCTCATCCGTCAGAACCACCCTCCGCTGCTCCTCATCCAAAAGAATGCCTGGATCCACACTTTCCAGTATATGATCCAGGTATTTCTTGTCCTTTTGAAGAGTTTCTTTTATATAGCATTCATTGTGCTCCTCAACTAACCCGGCTATATGGTTGTACCTTTCAATTGTTTCTGAGACATCCGAGGCTGCGATGCCATTTCTTCTGCAGTAAGATGCAATGGATTCACTGTCCGTCAGAACCTTGAAATATTCAATGATTCTTCCATATGCCTGCAGTGACTTTTCATAGCTGCTCCTTGCAATATAGTCCTCTGAGCTTAACAACTGGTCCAGGAATTCCTTCACCCCAAAAAGCTGCACACACTCAGCCGGACGTTCCTTCACTACTTTGAATGAAGAAAGGATGCGTCCTGTCCCATGTCTTTTTAAAATCCACTGAAATAAACCCATGGTAAATCCCGCCTGTCTGCATTTTGGTAAATATTCCTATTTATATTCCCGTTTAGAGCATGTCTTAAAAATGCTTTATGTCGACCATGCGTCACAAGCCTATTTAAAAACTGCTTTCAGCGAGGGAACAGATACTGAAAGTCATATCATATAAACCTGTTTTTCATTATACTAAAAAAGAGACTGCTTTTCAAGCAGTCTCTCAATGTCCGACCCCACTCCAGTATTCATCGTGTTACTGTTCACTCCGTTCACAGTAACCTTCGCAAATCCATTTAAAATTCGCTTCGCGAATGGGATTTGCCCACACCTGAATCATTTTCTTACGGACTTTGCAGTAAATGCAAAGTCCTGTGTGAACAGTAACTATTCATCGGCATATTAGCTTTGCTGATTGCCGATCAGTCACTCTCTTATTAATCCTTATTTTACCGTTATCTTCTTATTTCCTGCCTTCCTCATTTTCTTCTGAAGTTCCGTCTTCTTTTTCTTTGACAAGTTCTTTGCACTCACTTTCAGCTTCCTACAGCCACTAAACGCATTTTTTCCGATCCCAGTAACGTATTCGCTTAGGACAAGCTTTGTTAATTTGGTATTGTCCTTCATAACATTTGCCCCTATCTCTGTCACCTTACAAGTCACGCCATGAATCTTCACCTTAGCCGGAATGCTTGCCGTAACACTGTTTGCAAATTTCTTTTCACCAGGATTTGTAGTTACCGGTTTATCCAAATCTGGTTCCTCCAGGTCTGAAACATCTGAATTTTTCGGAATTTCCACGCATATTGTGTCATCGCTCTTATAATTTCCATACCTGTCATAGGCGTAAATATAGGTACGGTACGTCCCCTGCTCATAGTTGTGGTCTGAAATATTTACCCTATAGGTAAACACATCGCCGTTCCTCGTCCCTGTCGCAGCAGGGTTTGTCTCCCAGTCCGGCAGAATATCATCCTTGTCATTGTAATCCGTCCATGTCGGGAACTGCACCTTGTCAATCCCGGATTCATCCGTTGCGCAGCAACTTATCGTATAACCATCTTTAGAAATATCTGTCACTTTAATGTCCCTTATTTCTGGAGCCTTTGTTTCATGGGAAGGTGTTGGATTTGGATTCTTCCGCTGCTGGTAGACCTCAATCAGCTTCGCTCTCGTTTGGGGGCCACAGCTTCCGTCCACCGTCAGACCATAATCACTTTGGAACTGTTTCACCACATCCCTTGTTGCCGGGCCGTAACTTTGGTCAATGACAATATTATACCCCAAATATTTTAAGACAGCCTGTACATACCCTACCTGTGTCCCCATCATAACATTTCCTGCACGGAAATACAAATCCTGAGACACCTGTTGATAATCATCGGGATTCGATGATGGCGGCTCGGTATCCAATGAGACATTACCATGCCAGCCCTGAGCAGCAGTTTTATCTGACGCTCAATATAGATCTCCTGCATCCGCAGTCCATGTAAATAGTGCTCCATCTTCCAATGGTACAAAGTGATAGTTCGCAGAATCCTTACTAATAAAGGACAGATTACCATCTATCATCTGATAATAATTGGTATTGCCTGTGCAGCCAGATGCATCTTCTTTCAGAGTGACAATATCTTTTTCAATTGAATAATGCCCCATCCCAATATAACTGCTAATCGGAGTTTCATAACTCTGAAAAGCTCCGTCCTCGTATATCGTAATGGTAAAGTCTCCGGGAACCTCACGCTTAAAATCTTGTAGTATGTATGTCCCTGGTTTTAACAGGACTTCATCGCTTTTTCCACATGCCGGCACGATTAGCATCAAAGCCATATATATAATCAATGCTATTATTCTTTTCATATGCTATATTTTAATGAATTCTTCCTCACTGAAAATCTGATTATAATGGTTCAAAGTTTCTTTCTAAATGCAGGGTGTTTTCGATAATCCGTATATTTCGCATTATAATTTTTCTTAAAGCAACTGGTCCTTTATCAGTCTGCCCCTCTGATTTTTAAAATACTTGCTGCCTCTCTTTTTCACAAAGGAGCCTTTTAAATCCCTGACCGCCTTTTTATTCTTCCCAATTATAATTACCGTTCCCTCTTTCTTAACGGCATCTCCCTTCGCATATACCCTGCATGGTGCCGCACAGAGCAGCACCATGAGTACGGCTATTGCACAAAATATCCTGTAATAAATTCTCTTTTTCATTATGTCTCTCCTTATTTTATAATCATATTTTTACGGCTTATCCTTCCAGTTTTTCCCTGAGGGAACAAGACGAAGAGACACATCACTCCCGTGGCTGGTTCTCCCGCCAGCTCCGTATGTAACTGGCAGACTTCACCAGTCTGTCAAACTGTTCCTGGCTAAGCTCCAAAAGCTCCCTGCAGATTCTTTCCATACGCAGGGCGGTCTCCACATCCTTTTCATATATAGCAATATCACAGGATATATTTAGCAAGAGACAATACTCCATCATCATTTCTACAGATAAACTATCATCTCCCAGTTCCTGCTTTCTGACTGTCTCTGCATCCACATCCACAGCATCTGCTAATTCCTGCTGTGTCCATCCCTTTTCTTCCCTCGCCTGCTTAATCAGCAGACCCATTCTTTTGTAATCATTCACCTTTTTTTCATCTCCTTTGGCTTCTATAAAATAAACAGACCGTATAAACGTGACGTTTCCGGCTTCGTCCACAGTTGCGATATTTTCATCGGATGATAAGAACGAAACTGTTTTGTCAGTTGCATCGTGTGGGAGTAATTCGCACCTTATTTGATGCCTTTCGCCTTCCAAAAGTTCTAGATTTTCTTGAATTGTAAAAGACTCCACCGGAATTACATGCATATAATCCGGGTCTATCTCAATAGTAATCTCCACATTTTTGTATAAATCTAAAAGAGAAGGATATACGTTTACTTTTGCTGAATATCCAAACAAGCGTTTAATTTTCCATGGCTTACCAATTTCGTCTTTGTATTTAATGTTATGATACGTATTGTTTTTTCCCTAAGCATATAGCGGTTATTTTAGCCCCCCTTTTTTAAGCACCTCGTAGACAGGATATTTCCCAATTATTTCCAGTCCTTCCATAGGAACCACAGAATTTTTGGTTCCGGTCAACTTCAAAATTTCCGTATTTCCTTCAGTTATTTTGATTTTAGTCTTATTCAATTTCGGTGCTTCAACCGTAACCTTGCAAACCAGTTTATTTTTGCCAACTTTAACTGTAATCTTGGCTTGGACCCATGTCAATACTTTGGGCAAAAAAAGTTGAAAGATTATGCTACTTTTTTGAGTTCCTCATCTTCCTTTTGCTGCGGTGTTAGATAACCGATAGAGCTATGTATACGCTTACGACTATACCAGCCTTCTATGTATTCAAAGATTGCTCTGCGGGCTTCCTTTGAATCTTGATAAGTATGAATATATTTCTTCCCTTTTCAATATAGAGTGGAAGGATTCGATGCAGGCATCATCGTATGGGAGTGTAAGATTTTTGGTTTTTCGCCATGCCCTTCATCTCCTTTGTTCTTTCATTTGATAGTATAGGCTGTCCAACTTTTTCTGTCCACACTTATTTGCCACATTGTCAAGTGAAGAATTCATTCTTTTTGCTTTTTCGTACACGGAATCTTGTAGATGTTCTATAAATGTGCTAAACTGAACGCAACAACAAATCGGAATTGTAGAGCTAAAAACAAGAAAGGCTTCTTAAACAAAAGTTCAAGAAGACAGCGGTATGATAGATTTGGATGAAGGAGGATACACATCATTGTTTATTTTTCAAATATCAGAAGGAGTTTACTAAGAATATAGAAGGAGAGCAAAACATTGAGAAATGATATAATAATACGTCCAGAAACACATAAAGATTATAAACAGATAATTTCGTTAATTTTACGTTCATTTAGTGAGGGGACAGATTATTCTGATGGAACAGATATTATTGCTTTAGTGGAAGAGATAAGGGAAGCGTCTGCCTTTTCCTGTCCCAGTCCTCCTGCTCGTCCATGAAAACCTCTGCCATCAACTTTGCCCCAGCTTAAAACCGTCAGTGAACATTTCCGAGAACTCAAACGGGATTACGTCAAGCTGTTCGTCCATGATTTTAATGAACCGCTTGTCAAGGGGCGGCTCCAGCTTAGCCAATAACGCAATAAAGTCCTCATAGTGGTGGTAATGCCCCTGATGGATTTTCTGGAATTCCTCACCTTTGGGGGCATACTGCTCCGCCGGAAAGATTTCACCCTTATAGAGTTGTTCCAGCACGTTCTTCACTTCCATGACCTCCTTTTTATTTTGTA
>CAPEBR010000023.1 GCA_948602995.1 uncultured Dorea sp. | reverse complement strand
ACGAGGCGTAGCGGTGGCTGCGCCGATTGACGACAACGCGGCAGATGGAAATTTAGACAAGTGAAACGGTTAATTAGTACAGCTTAAAAAACTCTTGATCATATATGGTGAAAGGTAGTACAATATACCCATAGAAACAAGAAAAGTAAAGGAGAGGTTAAATTATGAAAGTAGTAGCAACAGAGAAGGCGCCAAAAGCGTTAGGCCCATACTCACAGGGATATGTTCACGGAGGAGTCTTTTATTCCGCAGGACAGCTTGGAATTAATCCAGAGCTGAATGACATTGAGTCTGATACGATTGAGGGTCAGACGGAGCAGGCATGCAAAAATGTCGGTGAAGTGCTGAAAGAGGCGGGAACGGATTTTGACCATGTATTAAAGACAACCTGTTTCCTGTCAGATATGGCAAATTTTGGCGCGTTTAATGAAGTATACGCAAAGTATTTTACATCAAAGCCTGCAAGAAGCTGTTTTGCAGTAAAGGAGCTTCCGAAGGGAGCTCTCTGTGAGATTGAGGTAATTGCAGCGGTTGAATAAAGAATCAAAGGGTCTGTGCATCTGCTGCGCAGACCTTAAAAAAGTGTAGAGGAGTGACAGATATGGCAGAGCAGCAAAACGGCTGCAGCCCGTCAGACTGTGCGGGCTGCGCTCATGCGGATTCCTGCAGCAGCAAACCCCAGGATCTTCGAAAGCCAGTGAATGCATCATCGAATATCCGCAAGGTGATCGCAGTAGTCAGCGGCAAAGGAGGAGTTGGAAAATCAATGGTGACAGCGTCTCTGGCCCGCATGATGAGAGAGCAGGGATTTTCCGTTGGAATCATGGATGCGGATATTACCGGTCCGTCCATTCCGAAAATGTATGGAGTTCATGAGAAGGCTATGGGGACAGAGGATGCAGATGCAATTCTTCCCTGCGAGGCAAAGGATGGGACGAAGATTATGTCCATTAATCTTCTTCTTGAAAACGAATCGGATCCGGTTATCTGGAGAGGACCGGTGATTGCAGGAGTGGTAACACAGTTCTGGACGGATGTCATTTGGGGAGATCTAGATTATCTCTTTGTGGACATGCCTCCGGGAACCGGAGACGTGCCGCTTACCGTGTTCCAGTCTCTTCCTGTTGACGGAGTGATTATTGTGTCATCTCCACAGGATCTTGTGCAGATGATCGTAAAGAAGGCATACAATATGGCCAGGCAGATGGATATACCGGTACTCGGAATTGTAGAGAACTACAGCTATCTTGAATGTCCGGACTGTGGGAAGAAGATCCCGGTATTTGGCGAGAGCCATATTGACGAAGCGGCAGAGGAGCTTGGAATTCCGGTGCTTGGAAAAATGCCGGTTGATATGAAGCTTGCGGAAGCGGTGGAAAACGAAAAATTTGCGGAAGTCAGCAATGAGTATCTGGCAGGGGCAGTAAATAAGATATAAATGCAAAAAGGGTATTGACTCGTGCCTCACTGTCTGGTGGGGCACTTTTGTATATAGGAGATAGAATGGCGATCATAACAGTAGAAGGGAAAAGGATTCCCTGCGGCGGGGGGACGCTCCTGCCATGTCTTCTTGCCGCAGGAGTTTTTGTGGACAATCCGTGTAACGGGACAGGCATATGTGGGAAATGCAAAGTCCGCATTCTGAAGGGTGTGTGTTCACCTATGTCAGAGACGGAACGGAACCTTTTGGACAAAGAGGAGACAGAGAACGGAGTCCGTCTGGCCTGCATGACAAAGGCGGAGGGGGATATTGAACTTGTGACGCTTCAGACAGAGCGCCAGGGAAAGGTGCTGACAAAAGGATTTATCCCAGATTTCCAACGGGACGTCTATGATCATGGATATGGAATTGTGATTGATATCGGTACCACCACAGTGGTTGCGGTGTTGATTCGCATGTCGGACGGAAGGGAGCTTGCAGAGGCGTCGATGATCAATGCCCAGAAGCATTTTGGACTGGATGTGCTGACCAGGATTACTTATGAGTACGAGCATCCAGACTGCGGCGTCCAGAAATTAAAAGAGGCGATTGTACATTCTGTGAATGACATGATACAGGAGGTATGCCAAAAGGCGGCAGTAAATCAGGAAGAGATTCTGGAGATCGATGTGGCGGCAAATTGTACCATGATGCACATGTTTCTTGGAGTGGATGCCAGATCCATCGGGCGGGCGCCCTATAAACCGGAATTTCTAGAGGCACAGAGGCTTCTGGCAAAGGATGAGGGGATCAAAGCAGGAGAACATACGGTGCTGTACTGCCTTCCCCATGTATCGGCTTATATCGGGGCGGATATTGTGGCAGGAGCCTATGTATGCAGTCTGAAGAATGAGAAGGGGAATGTTCTGTTTATTGATATCGGAACCAATGGGGAGATTGTACTTGCCTGCGGCGGAAGACTTCTGTGCTGTTCCTGCGCGGCGGGGCCGGCTCTTGAGGGTATGAATATCCGGTCTGGCATGCGTGCGGCGGACGGGGCGGCAGAGGATGTGAGGATTACGGAGCAGGGAGTGGAGCTGACGGTGATTGGTGGAGGAAGACCGGAAGGAATCTGTGGAAGCGGAATACTGGCTGTGACAAAAGAGCTTCTTCGGACAGGAATTGTAAAAAAGACAGGGGTATTTATAAAAAAGGAAAAGCTGTCTGAAAACGATTACCGTTATCCTTTGATACGCATGAATGGTACAAAGCGGGAATTTATTCTGAATGAGGATCCGCTCCTTCTTGTAACGCAGGGGGATATAAGGCAGGTGCAGCTTGCGAAGGGAGCCATCCTTTCCGGTTTTACGGCGCTTCTTCGGAAGGCAGGGATCGGGATGGAGGATCTGGATAAAGTGATGATCGCAGGACAGTTTGGCGCGCATCTTCCGGCTGATTCTCTTGTGGGAACTGGAATTCTACCCGAAGGGGTGAAAGAGAAGCTTGTCTATGTGGGAAATTCCTCCAAGACAGGAGCATATATGGCGCTCATGTCCGGCAGGGCAAAACGGGAGATTGAGGAGCTTGCCTTAAGGATGGAATATATGGAGCTGGCAGAGACAGAGAATTACGAGCGGATATTTATGGAGAGCATGGTGTTTCCGGAATTTTCTTACAATCACTGATGCAAAGAATGAGATTTTAGGGCTTGTTGAAAGCATCCTGGGACTGTTTTAAAATAAGTTCAAAAAAGAACCGGGTTTCAGAGAAGGAAGGAGCGGACATGGCATGCTGAGAATAGAGAAGCATACAGCAGATGAGATGACGCCGGAAGAAAGGCGGACAGCTATAAAAGAGGGGAGGGATGTGGACCGCGTTCCCTGTGTTCCTTTCATGGGAGAGTTTAAGTGCCGCCTGACGGGAATCAGCATATGGGATTTCTGGCATGTGCCAGAAAAGATGGCGGAGGCGGAGATCCTGGCATTTAACAGATACGGATATGACCGGATCGTCCTCGGCCCGAATACCAGGGGGATCACAGAAGCGCTCGGAGGGTCGTTCATTTATCCGGAAAACGGACTTCCCTACGCAGGCAGTCCGTTTCTGGAGAGTTATGAAAGGCTTCGTGAGGTGGAGCCTGCAGAGGCGGGAAAGGATCCGAGAATCCGGGATTTCCTGCGTGCGGCTGAGATCCTGATAAAAGAAGCGCGGGAGGTTGTTCCGGTGGAAATGAGCATCGGAGGCCCGTTTACCATTGCCTCCAATCTGAGAGGGACAGAGCGGCTGCTCCGCGACTGCCGGAGGTGTCCGGAGGAGATTCACAGGCTGATGCGTGTCATTACAGACAGTCAGAAAAGCTGCATGGATGAGGCGGCGGGATATGGCATGGGGATTGCAATGGCGGATCCGGTTGCAAACCCTGCACTGATCGGCCCGAAGATGTATGAGAGATTCGTTTATCCTTATACAAAGGAGCTGACAGATTATGCACTAGAAACAACCGGCCAGAAGGTATCGCTTCATATGTGCGGAAAGACATATAGTATCTGGAAGTACCTCTGCCAGTATGAGCTGAATGAGCTGAGCCTCGACAATATCGTTGACCTGGAGAGGGCAGTGGAGGAACTGGGAGAGTATATCCCCATTGCCGGTAATGTAGATCCAGTGGGAGTTGTTTTGAACGGAACAGAAGCAGAGGTTGAGGAAGCAGTTCATTCCTGCATCAGGACCGGAATTAAGGCAGGAAAGAGGTATGTTCTGGCAACAGGGTGCGACATTCCGGATACGACAGCCCCTGCGCAGATTGACTGCTTTATGAATGCAGCAAGGAATTTTAATTATAGAAATTATTAATAAATGTCTATACTTATTAATAATAACGATTTGTGAACCAATGGGGAGAATGATAAACTGTTCTTGTATCTATCTAATACAAACGAGGAGGTTTATCATGAAAAGAAAATTTTTAAGCGCATTGTTAATGGCCGCTATGGCTGTGTCTCTGATCACAGGCTGCGGTAATAATGGGGAGGAGAAGAAAGAAGGCTCTGATTCAGGTTCCGGTTCTGGCGAAAAGACATTAGAAGTGTGGGTGCCGCCGCTTGATGATGATACGGTAAATAACTGGGGCGGCCTGATGACTGACTGGGAGGAAGAAAACGGCTGCAAGGTGAATATTACAGTGGTTCCATGGGACAAGTATGAAGAGACTTATACTACAGCGTTAAATTCCGGAGAAGGACCGGATGTGGGCTATATGTATAATGAAATGTTCCCGACTTATATTGATGCAGGCGTGGTAGCTGATATGTCTGAATATATTACAGACGAGGACAAGAGTGAATATAAATATCTGGAGAACGGCTTTATGATGGATGGGCAGTACGGCTGGCCGCTGGTTACAGGCGTTCCTTTTGTGCTATATTACAATGAGAAGATTCTAGAGGATCTGGGCGAGAAGGCGCCAGAGACCTGGGAAGATTTTGAGCGCATCTGCAAAGCTGCTACAAAGGATACGGACGGAGACGGCGAGACTGACCAGTTTGGCTATGCGTGCGGCATGAGCACAAGCGATGTGGGAGCAATGCAGATTCTGAACGCATACTATTACAGTGCATTGTGGCAGAATGGCGGACAGATCTATGCAGATGACCTGAAAAGCGCTGCGTTTGCAGACGAGGCAGGAACAGAGGCTATGACATGGATTCAGAATATGAAAGAGTATATGAATCCTGACTTTATGTCTATGTCATGGTCAGATGCATTTGCAAATGTATTTGGAGCGGGAAAAGCTGCATTCGGCGTTTACAGATCTTCACAGACGGATGAAACAGTATTTGCCGAGGCCTATCCAGATGTAAAATGGGATTTTGTCACCTCCCTTAAAAATAAGGACTTTGGGACCTTCGGTGCAACAGACTGCCTGACTCTCATGTCTGCAGCAGAGGATAAAGAGCTTGCGATGAATTTTATAAAGCACGTAACAGGTGCGGAATTCATGGAGAAGTATCATGCAAAATGCCCGGGTGCGGCGCTTACAAACAGTGAGCCTTACGTGGGTGATGCGAAGATGGAGAAAATCTATACAGATGATCTTGGCAAATGGCACGGACTTCAGGCAGGCCCCTGCGGAGTTGATATCCTGACACAGCTCTCGGCGGATTTCCAGGGAATCATGACAGGAGAGCTCACAGTAGAAGAGGGACTTAAGGAAGCGGAGGATTATGCAAATAATCTTCTGAAGGAGTACTGGGCAGAAAAAGAATAAGGATGGTTGCTATTCACGGATGCCCGCAGTTTCTGCGGGCATTTTGAGGATGTAGGAAACTTCTGTACAACAATGAAAGGACAATTATGGAAAATAAAAAAGGCGATGCCGGTAAACTTGCGCCTTATTGTTATATCGCGCCGATTACACTGATACTGGTTACCTTTGTAATAGGGTCAGTGGCAGTGTCGGTCGCCCTTGGTTTTACAAAATATAATATTATGACGGAACCGGTATTTCGTGGAATTGATAATTATTCCAAACTTATGACGGACAGTAAATTTGTAAAAGCACTGAAAAATACTCTTGAGCTTATGCTGCTGATTGTTCCGCTTCAGACGGTTCTCAGTATCATACTCTCTGTATTTCTCGTGGCTAACCGAAAGCGTTTTTTGGGAAAGCTTGCAAACAGTATGATATTTATTCCTGTGATCTGCTCGCCTGCAGTTGTAGGGGTAGTGTGGAGAGAATTGCTGAACGGGAAATTTCCGGTGATTGAGAAATTTTTCGGTTTATTCGGGATTGAGCCGTCCATGCTTCTGGGAGATGCAAAGACAGCATTGATCACCGTTGGAATGGTAGCGGTCTGGAAATGGATGGGCTATTATGTGGTCATCTATTCCTCCGGTCTTCTGGGAATCTCCAATACTTATTATGAGGCTGCAAAGGTGGACGGAGCGGACAGGATCCGGTGTTTCTTTTCTGTCACCCTTCCGCTTCTGAAGCCCACCATTATCCTGGGTGTATTTCTGTCAGTGACAAATTCCCTGCAGTGCTTTGACCTGATCTTTAACCTGACAGGAGGGGGACCTAATAATGCCTCTACCACGCTGGTAGTCTATTCCTACTCGAAATGTTTCAGCGCAGGGGCGGCAGGATATGCAATGGCCATATCCAATATATTATTTGTGGTGATTCTGGCAGTCGCCATGCTGCAGCGGAATATGATGCGAAGAGAAGCTTCGGAGATATAGGAGGGGGATATGGAACTGGTAAAAAAAGGATTTAAGAATGTCATCTCTGATCTTGTATTGACTGGAATTATTGTTGTAAGCATCTTTCCGTTTATCTATATGTTTTTAATGTCATTTAAATCTACGATTAATGCATATGATTTTGATTTTTCCCTGGAAAAGCTGTCTCTTGGGCAGTATGAGAAGATTTTTCAGATGGAAAATTTTGAACGGTATATATTTAACAGTGTGTTTGTGGCTGTTATGGGGGTGGTCCTTACAGTGGCGGTATGTTCACTGGCAGGCTATGCATTTGCGAAGATGAATTTTAAAGGGAATGACAAGATCTTCCTGTTTCTTGTCATGACAATGGTTGTGCCTTCGGAGGTTATTGTGATTCCGCTTTTTCTGATTACAAAAGGTCTGGGGTGGCTGAATTCCTACCGGGCGCTGATACTTCCTCTTCCCACAGCCTTCGGGGTATTTATCATGAGGCAGGCAATCCTGGATGTGCCGAAGGATCTTATGGATGCTGCTAGAATTGACGGCTGCGGTAATCTGAAGATTTTCTTTAAAGTAGTGCTGCCGCTTGTAAAGTCTTCCATACTGGCGCTTTCTATCTTTACCTTTGTGGGTGCATGGAATAACTTTTTATGGCCTCTGGTAGCTTGTACGAAGGCGGAGATGAAGACACTGCCCCTTGCGCTCAGTATGATGAAGACCCAGTTTAATACAGACGTGGGTCTTACAATGGCCTGCGCGGTGATCAATTTCCTTCCGCCGTTTATCTTCTATGTATTTATGCAGAGCAGGTTTAAAGAGGGAATGACGCTGAGCGGAGTGAAAGGATAGATGCTGTGATTTCTGAGTGAAAGGGTAGATGTGGCGATTCACGGGTCAGAAATACGCAGGATGCGCAGGGAGGAGATTATGTCAGAGATAAAGGATTTTAACTGTACATATGATAATTCTGCCGGGATTCACGCAGATGTGACGAAGGAACTGGGGCTTACATTTCCGGATGCATACCTGCATGGGGATACCATGGCGGCACTTTCGAAGGCGCTGCGAAGGCATGACGGTGCAGCGTTCTGTGAGCTGCCCTTTTGCCATACCGTGGAGGCAGAAGCCATGGGAGGGATCATTAACTATGGAAATGAAAAGGCTGGTCCAAGGGCAAAGGAATATATCTGTACATCTGTGGAGGAGCTTTTAGAGCTTCCTGAAATTGATTTTACTATGGGAAGGATCCAGGAGGTATTAAAAGCATGTGAGATCTTAAGGGGACAGAATGAACAGGTCGTTCTCCAGGTGTCCGGTCCTTTTACCATACTGAATGTGCTCATTGATGCAAAATATGTGTTTAAGGCTATGAGAAAGAAGCCGGAACTTATGAAAGAAGTATTCAGGAAGCTGGGAAAGGAAGTCCTGCGGTTTATGGAAGAAGCAAAGAAGAGGGGTGTGGGACTCTTAAGCTATGCGGATTCTCCGGGAGGGGTGAATATCCTGGGACCTAAGATGGCAGAGCAGGTTGTGGAGAACTTCACGTATCCTTTTTTAAAGAAGGCGGAACTGCTTGCGGATGGAGATATGATTCTGTTGTGCCCCAAGACTGCATTTGCCCTCCTTGGGACGGGGAAGGCGGAACTTCGGGATATAGAACTTCAGGAGCCAATGCCTTACGGGGAAGCCTGTATCAGGATGAAGGGCAGAGCAAAACTGGCAGGGCAGATGTGTATTAAGAATGTGGGCTATTGTCTGGAAAACAGAATTTTTAAAGAAGTAGTGCTTAGATAAAGGAGGAGACAGACAAGTATGAGCGCAAAGGAAGAGTTATTAAAGAGATTGTCTGACGGCGTTGTGGACATGGAGGAGGACGATGTGGCGGAGGCTGCACAGGAATATCTGGACGCAGGATATCCCGCATTTGACGGAATTATGGAAGGGCTGGTAGACGGCATGAACCGGGCAGGGCAGCTTTATGAGGAAGAAGAATATTTTGTGACGGACGTGCTTCTTTGTTCAGACGCCATGTATGCTGGCCTTGAGATCTTAAGGCCGTATCTTCCAGAAGCAGAGGGAAAGGCAAAGCACAAAGGCGTCATCGGCGTTGTGGAGGGTGACACGCATGATATCGGAAAAAATCTCGTGAAAATCATGCTGGAGACGGCAGGATTCCATATGATTGACCTGGGAAGAGACGTCCCCCTCAGAAAATTTGTGGATACCGCCAGGGAAGAAGGGGCAGAATTCATCTGTATGTCTACCCTTATGACCACAACCATGGGCGGAATGCAGGATGTCATCCGCATCCTTGAAGAGGAAGGAATGAGACAGCAGATGAAGGTCATGATCGGTGGCGGGCCTGTTTCCCAAAAGTATGCGGATAAGATCGGGGCAGACGGCTATTCCCAGAACGCGGTGGAGGCTGTCAAGCTTGCGAAAAAATTATTGAATATTGCATAGGAGTATAAGATGTTGACGCCAAAAGAACGATTAAAGAGAATCATGGAAGGAAAAGAGGCGGACAGGCCGGCATGCATCTGTCCCGGCGGCATGATGAATATGGTAACGGAGGAGCTGATGGAGGAAGTGAAGGTCTACCTGCCGGAAGCCCACACAGATGCAAGGAAGATGGCGGAGCTTGCAAAAGCAGTCTATGCAAAGGGGTGTTTTGAAAATTACGGGGCTCCTTTCTGCATGACTGTGGAGGCAGAGGAGATGGGGGCCATAGTTGATATGGGTACCCGGATCTATGAACCTCATGTGGTAAAATACGTGATAAATTCTGTCAGCGAGTTTGAGAAGCTCTCGCCGGTAGATGTGAAAAAAGGGCGGGCGAAGGTCGTACTGGACGCCATCCGCATTTTGAAGGAGGAGACGGAGGAAGTCCCGATCGTAGGCAATCTCACAGGGCCTGTCAGCACGGCCAGCTCGGTTATGGAGCCGGTTGTATTTTATAAGGAGCTGAGAAAGAAAAATAAAGAGGCTCACGCATATATGGAGTTTATTACAGAGCAGCTGACTGCCTTCGGACGGGCACAGATTGCAGCGGGGGCGGATGTGATTGCAATCTCCGATCCCAGCGGTACGGGAGAGATCTTAGGACCGAAATATTTTGAAGAGTTTGCCGTGACCTATATTAACCGATTGTTAGATTCACTTCAAAAGGAGAAGATGGGGACAATCGTGCACATCTGCGGACAGATGAGCCCGGTGTACCGGGAGGTGGATGGGATTCACAGCAATGTCTTAAGCTTTGACTCCGTGGTGTCGATGAAGGAAGCAAGAGAGCGCTTAAAATCCCGTGTGCTTATGGGGAATGTGAGCACATACGCGCTGGAGTACGCAGATCAGGAGAAAGTAAAGACGCTGACAAGGGGATGCGTGAAGAATGGGTCTGATATTATCTCTCCTGCCTGCGGGCTGGGGATGAAATCCCCACTTGCGAATGTGCAGGCAATTCTTGCGTGTCTTAAGGAGGTATAGAAAAAAGAGGGAGAGCCCAGCAGGTTCTCCCCCGGTCACGGGCTTCGCAATCAAAGTTATTCAATGAGATAATACACGCCGGAATACGCATTTAACGTAAGCGTTGCAGTTTCATTTTCCAAAGTGATCTTCTTTACGGTATCATGTTTTTCCCCGGCATAGAGATCCATGTCGCTGGCAATCAGAAGCTTTAGTGTATGGGCGTTCTTTACTGTGAGCAGATAATCCTCCTGCACTTCATCAGAGAAATTAAAGACTGCCGCGATCCGCTCCGAACCGCAGGAGCGCTCGAATGCATAGATGCAACGCTCCTCCTGGTGGCAGTCAAGCCACTGAAAGCCGTCACTTACGTAATCCTGCCAATATAATGCCGGGTGGTTCAGATAGATCTGGTTTAAGTCTTTCATAAACCGGTGGAAGGCATCATGAAGGGGATATTTCAGAATCTCCCAGTCCTGCTCCCTTTTTTCGTCCCATTCCCGCAATTGTCCCAGTTCATTTCCCATAAAATTAAGTTTTTTCCCGGGGTGGGCGTACATATACAGATAAAGCGCCCGGGCCTGGGGAAACTTGTCATCATATTCCCCGTACATTTTCTGCAGGATGGTTGCTTTTCCGTGTACTGTCTCATCATGGGAGAAGGGCAGAAGGAAGGCATCATTATAGTAGTACATCATGGAGAAGGTCAGCTTATGGTAATCTCTGCTCCGGTATTCAGGGGCAGTGCGGAAGTAATCCAGTGTGTCATTCATCCATCCCATGTCCCATTTATAATCAAATCCGAGCCCTCCTTCCTTAGGAGAGCGGGTAATGCCAGGATAGGAGGTGGAATCCTCTGCAAAGAGCATGGCGGAAGGGTGCATGGCCTTAAGCGCCCGGTTCATCTCACGGATGAAGGCAACCGCATTGTTATTGACCCCTCTCGCCGGGTCGCCCTGCCAGTAGATGATGCGGCTGATGGCGTCCATGCGGATTCCGTCTGCATGGTATTCGGTCAGCCAGTAATTTGCGGCGGACTGCAGGAAGCTTCTTACCTCTCCCCGGGAATGCATGAAGTTGCAGCTGCCCCATTCGCTGACTCCCACATCGGAGTTTGGATATTCGAAAAGAGGCGTCCCGTCATAATCAGCAAGGGCATAGCCATCCACGGCAAAGTGAACCGGGACGAAATCCATCAGGACGCCGATTTCATTCTGATGGCACAGATCAATGAATTCCATCAGCCCTTGTGCAGTCCCGTAGCGGGCAGTGGGGCTGAAAAATCCGGTGTTCTGATACCCCCAGGATTCATCGCAGGGATGCTCGGACAGGGGCATGACTTCAATGTAGTTGTATCCACATTCCTTCAGATAAGGAATGAGAATATCTGCAAGCTCTGTATAGGTGTACCAGTCATCGGCTTTTTCAGACGGCTTTCTGAAGGAGCCGAAGTGAAGCTCATAGATATTGAGCGGTTTTTCACGGCAGTCTGTCCTCTGCTTCATCCATTTTTCATCATGGAAGGTATAGGAGGACAGATCCCGGATGATGGATGCTGTATTAGGGCGCAGCTCCATCCCGAAGCCAAAGGGGTCGCAGTGGTCCGTGAAGGAGCCATCCCTTTTGTAGATGCGGTACTTGTACATCTGTCCCGGCTCTGCGTTTTTTGCATAGCATTCCCAGAAGTTGCCATCGTGGGTGCGGTTCATGGTCCATTCCTGCCAGTCTGAAAATTCGCCGATGAGGGAGATCCGCACTGCGGCGGGCGCAAAGGTGCGGAAGGTAACGCCCTCTTCTTCTATGTGAGCCCCTAAAAAGCGGTAGGCGTCGAATATTTTTCCAGTATAGAATCCATAGAAATCCATAATATTATCCTCCTGATTTTGAGATAAAAGATCATAGTTAACTTTTTGATTTGACAGTATTATATAGAGGGAGAGGTAAAATGTCTACCGACAATACAGACCGGAGGATGTTTAAACAACTTTTTGAAAAATATGTCGGATAACATATAAGAATATAACAGAGGAGTTGTCTGAATGGCTGCGTGGACATACTATTGTAAAATATTTTGATGAATGGTAAGATATAAGAAAACATATATCAGCCAATAAAAATCAGGTGGCTTTATGGAGAGTCATTTTTGGCTTACAGGATGGATACTAGAAAAGAAAAAAGCATATGCAGATATGTACATTAATATAGCGGATGAGACTTTTTGCGAAAATTTTAGATGGGATAATAAGCAAAGATTATATGAAGACCGTTGATTTTCGCTTAAGGCTGTCATGTAGAAAAGGAGAACAAATATGAATGAGGTTATATTTTCCCAAGTAATGATAACAGGCCTGGATTACGATCAAAAGCCAGGTCTTCTTCGGCAGTAAGGCAGGAATAAAAAGGAGCGTTGCATTATGGATCTTCGTACATTAAAAACAGAGCGTGCAATTAAAAATGCATTTACACTGCTCCGCTCTAAAAAGGAGCTGGAAAAGATTACAGTTAAGGAGTTGTGCGAGGAGGCGTATATTAATAAATCTACATTTTATGCCCACTACAGAGATATTTATGATTTGTCGGATGTGCTGTGCGAGGAGGTTGTGGCGCAGGTTGCAAAAGGCGTTATGCATCCGGAGTATTTTGAGGACAATCCGGCAGAGTTTACAAGAGAGCTTTTTTATGCGTTTTTTGCCCAGAATTCTCTGATTACCATATTATTTTCAGGAAAGCAGAGAAATCATCTGGCGGACCGGATTGAGAGAAGTATTAAGGAGCTGATCTTCGAGAAATACCCGGAATACCGGCATGACATGACAAAGAATATTATTCTCTCTTACTGTATTCAGGGCGGATATCACGCATATGTGGGAAATCCGCAATGTGATGTGAATTTACTTATTGATATAATCGGAACATTAAGCAGAAGTATTAAAGAAGCAGGGATTATTACTGGTTAACTGTTCGCTCCGTGACTAGTACTGCATTGCGTAATTAGCAGTGAATTCTGCGCCCGCTATCTGTGCCAGCTGCACATCTCCAATCCTAGACGTAGCGGGCTACATTGACTAAATTCAGCATAAAATCTGGTGTAAAGTGGGGCGGCAGATTGTGGGAATGAATTTTCAAACACGCTCTAGTAACGCTATGGGTTACTATCCACGGTTTAGGAATGCATGTCAATATCACATTCCGTAAGAAAGTGATACAGGCATGAAAGTTAGAAAAAGGTTGACAGAACGAATGTTCGCATATATAATGGAAGTATACAGAACAAATGTTTGCATCTGCTGCATTACGCAGATGTAGACTTTGGTATTTGAGGTGTATAAGATGAATATGCGGATTCAGGAATCTATGTCAATGTATGAAAAACTGAATATACTGACAGATGCTGCAAAGTATGACGTTGCCTGTACCTCCAGCGGAACGGCCAGGAAGGGAGACGGGACAGGTATGGGAAACTGCGAACGCTCGGGAATCTGCCACAGCTTTTCAGCGGATGGAAGGTGTATTTCCCTCCTTAAGATTTTGTTTACGAATGAGTGCATCTATGATTGTAAATATTGTATTAACAGGAGAAGTAACGATGTGGTACGGACTTCCTTTACGCCAGATGAGATCTGTGCGCTTACCATGGAGTTTTACAGAAGGAACTATATTGAGGGCTTATTTTTAAGTTCAGGCATTCTGAGAAGTCCGGACTATACCATGGAGCTGATCTATGCAGCACTTTATAAGCTTCGCACAGAATGCAGCTTTCAGGGATATATTCATGTGAAGGCAATTCCGGGAGCGAACCAGGAACTGGTGCGAAAGACAGGCTTTCTGGCAGACAGAATGAGCGTGAACCTGGAACTTCCTACTGCCGAAGGCTTAAAGCTTCTGGCGCCGAACAAGACGAGAAAGAATATCCTGGCCCCCATGCGTCTTGTGCAGAACCGGATGGCGGAAAATAAGCAGGAGCTTGCTCTTTACCGCAATGCTCCCAGATTCGTGCCGGCGGGACAGAGTACCCAGATGATTATCGGGGCCACGCCGGAGACAGACTATCAGATTATTCAGGTGGCGGAATCTCTTTATCAGAAGTTTGAGCTTAAGAGGGTATTTTATTCAGCATTTGTCCATGTGAATGAGGACAAGGCACTTCCGGCGAGAACGGATGAAGGACCGCCTCTCTTAAGGGAGCACAGGCTCTATCAGGCGGACTGGCTTCTCAGATATTATCATTTTCAGGCATCAGAGCTGTTATCCGAAGAGAATCCGAACTTTAACGTTGTATTCGATCCGAAGTGCAACTGGGCATTGAAGAATCTGGGGCAGTTTCCGGTAGAGATTAACCGGGCGGATTACAAGATGCTTCTTCGCGTCCCGGGACTGGGATATAAGTCAGCAGTGCGGATCGTGAAGGCAAGGAGGCTTGGGGTACTGGATTTCCCGGATCTGAAGAAAATGGGAGTTGTGCTTAAGAGAGCGATGTATTTTATTACCTGCAGCGGGAAGATGCTGTATCCGACCAGACTGGAGGAGGATTATATTACGAGGAATCTTTTGGACACAAGAGAGCGACTTCCGGAAGAGGTGAGGAATATGGGATACCGGCAGCTTTCGCTTTTTGATGATGTAAGATTCAAAGAAGACGGCCTCTCTTTGGGAGCCAGGGCAGGAGGTGTGGTATGAAGAAAGTTTATCTATGCAGTGATACCATCACAGGCCTTTTTTCTGCAATCTATGACGCCTGGGAGACTGGCAGGAGGGAAGAAGAATGCAAGATTGCATTCAGGGAATCAGTGGAGCAGGAGCTGTTCTGTGAGTATTATGAGACACAGGAGACAGAAAAAAAGGCCCGGGCAGTAGAAAGCATGATCAAGAGACATCTGGGACGCCGCGTATACTGGGACATCTATCATGCGGCTCTGTCCGGCGACAGAAGGAAAGGGGATGCGATTCTTGGCACCATGCTCGCAGCACGACAGATTCCGGACAGTACGAGGATTATGGAGCATCTCAGTCATCCCCAGGTGGAAAAGGTGTTTGAGTTAAGTCGGAATGTAGGGGGCGAGGCTCACAGTTATAAGGGGTTTTTAAGGTTTAAGGAGTTGGAGAACGGGGTGCTGTACTCCGAGATTACCCCGAAAAACCAGGTGCTTACCTGTCTCGCCCCTCATTTTGCAGACCGGCTGCCTTTGGAAAACTGGATGATTTATGACAAGACCCACCGGATGTTTGTGGTTCATGAGGCTGGTAAGAAGTGGGTTTTAATATGGGATGAAGGGATTGACAGGTCGTTTGCGTCCAGGGAGTCAGAACAGGAGCTCTTGTATGCGAGACTGTGGAAAAGCTTTTGCAGGACAATAGCGATTGAATCAAGAACGAATCCTAAGTGTCAGCTTAGCCATCTGCCGCTTAGGTACAGAGGGGATATGCTTGAACATATGTAATGATTCATCGTTACTGTTCACACAGGACTTTGCATTTACTGCAATTTACTGCGCTGACCGTAAGAAAAGGATTCAGGCAGGCTAAAAGGGAAGAAAGGATGTAACTTGTTAAGGTATTGTACAGTTATAAAAGGATATGATAGAGATGGAACAGCCTGTAGTCCGGATTTCTGTGCGCAGCTTAGTAGAATTTGTCCTGCGTTCGGGAGATATTGACAATCGAATAGCGGCAGCAGATAAGGATGCGATGCAGCTTGGCAGCAAGATTCACCGGAAGATCCAGCGAAGAATGGGGGCTCAGTACCATGCGGAGGTTCCTCTGCGCTGTGAGATTTCCTGTCAGGGATACCGGATGCTTCTTGAAGGACGCGCGGACGGGATTATTGAGACGGAGAAGGGCGTGATTATTGACGAGATTAAGGGGGTTTTTAAAGAACTTAAGTTTTTGGAAGGGCCGGCAGAGGTTCATCTGGCACAGGCCAGGTGTTATGCATATATTTATGCATCACAAAATGGACTTTCCGAAATCGGGGTTCAGATGACCTACTGCAATATGGAGACAGAGGAGATCAGGCGCTTCCAGAGTGCATATTCTTTTGAGGAGCTGAAAAGCTGGTTTGAGGAGCTTTTGGGAAAATATGAGAAGTGGGCGAGATATCAGGTTCAGTGGCGGGAAAAACGGAATGCTTCGATTAAAGGATTGGAATTCCCCTTTTCATACAGGGAAGGGCAGAAGGAACTGGTGGTGGGCGTGTACCGGACGATTTTGCGAAAGAAAAAGCTTTTCATCCAGGCGCCCACAGGAGTGGGTAAGACAATTGCAACGCTGTTTCCGGCAGTAAAGGCAGTGGGGGAAGGGCTTGGGGAGAAGATTTTTTATCTGACAGCAAAGACCATTACCCGCACTGTTGCGTGGCAGGCTTTCGACCAGTTAAGGGAACAGGCGCTTTGCATGAAGGTAATTGTGCTTACGGCGAAGGAGAAGATCTGCTTTTGTGAGGAGACGAACTGTAATCCGGATTACTGTCCCTATGCAAAGGGCCATTATGACCGGGTGAATGACGCGGTGTATGAGCTCCTTGTATCCTCGGATGAGATGAGCCGGGAGCTTTTAGAGGACCAGGCAAGGAAGAGGCGGGTCTGCCCCCATGAGATGAGTCTGGATGTGTCAACGTGGGTGGATGCAGTTGTCTGCGATTATAATTATGTCTTTGATCCCAATGCACATCTGCGGAGATTTTTTGGTGAAGGAGTGAAAGGAGAGTACCTGTTTCTTATTGATGAGGCGCATAACCTGGTGGAACGCGGACGCGAGATGTACAGTGCCCAGATCTATAAGGAGGATGTCCTGAAGATAAAGCGACTTGTTAAGACTGAGGATGCAGGACTATGTAAGGAGCTGGAGGACTTAAACCGAAGCCTCCTGCTTATGAAGCGGGAATGTGACGGGTACAAGGTTCTGAACAGTGCCTCCCATATTTACCTGAAATGTCTGAGGCTTATGGCAGAGCTGGAGCGTTTCCTGGAGGAGTGCAGAGAGGAAGTGCTTCGAAGGGAGGTCCTGGAATTTTATTTTCAGATCCGTATGTTTGTGGGGATTCATGAATGTGTGGATGAGAATTATGTGATCTATTCGGAGCTTGAGGAGAAAGGACATTTTAAACTCCGCCTGTTCTGCGTGAATCCGGCGGTGAATCTTAAAAAGTTTCTGGATAAGGGGAACAGTACTGTCTTTTTTTCTGCCACCCTGCTTCCGATTCATTATTATAAGAAGCTGTTAAGTACAGGAACAGAGGATTACGCGATTTATGCAGAATCCCCTTTTGATGTAAAGAACAGGCTGCTTCTTATTGGATGTGATGTCAGCACAAAGTATACGAGACGGGGAGAAGAGATGTATCAGAAGTATGCGGAATACCTTCTGGAGACTGCATATGCGAAAACTGGGAATTATATTGCGTTTTTTCCGTCCTACCGTTTTATGGAGGCTGTGTATGATGCATTTATCCTGCGCCTTTCCTGGGAGAGGGGGCAAAGAGGGGATCTGGATTATGTGATGCAGTCACAGTATATGTCTGAGGAGGCCAGGGAGATCTTTCTGGAGAATTTTGAAGAGGAGCGGAAGATAAGCCTGGTGGGATTCTGTGTGATGGGAGGTATCTTTTCAGAGGGAATTGATCTTACGGGTGACCAGCTGATCGGGGCTATGATTGTGGGGACAGGGCTTCCCCAGGTGTGCAGGGAGAGGGAGCTTTTGAAGGATTATTTTGACAGGAGGGGATTTAAGGGGTTTGATTATGCATATCTCTATCCGGGGATGAATAAGGTGCTCCAGTCTGCGGGGCGCGTGATACGGACTGCCAGGGACAAGGGGGTAGTGCTGTTGCTGGACGAGAGGTTTCAGGACAAAAGATGCCGGGATATCTTTCCAAGAGAATGGGAGAATCCCCTGCTGTGCCGCGCAGAAACAGCAGGGGAGAAGATGCGTGAATTCTGGTCTGTGTGTGGAAAGGATCCAGAATCAGAAAGCAATTTTCAAACACGCCCTAGTCAAGATTGATCTTTTTTTTCATCATGTAGTACGTAAGAAGATAAAGCGCCAGAATAGATGCCACGGAGAGCCATTCGGTCAGAACCAGGCTGTTTATCACATGCATTGCAGGGTTGAAGGTGGCAGGAGTGAGAAACATATTCAGTCCTCCGGTTAATGCCAGTGCAATAAATGACAGAATAGAAAATACTGTATTTATCACGAAGTAAATGGCAATCGCGCCTATGATCCTGTGTCCGAAAAGTACCTGCCCGACTGTAACAGAGGCATAGATAGTCAGGACACTTGCGGCTACGCCTGTAATGCAGAACAGGATGCAGAAGCAGACTGCCGCCGCAGGGGAAGGCAGGCCGGAATCTGACATCAGGAGAAGTTCTTCCCAGGCCTTTAGGAGTTCATGGCCGACTGTTTCTCTCACATAAGGTGTTGCAAAAGCAAGATAAACGGAAAAGAAACACAGGAACATATCCAGGGTTCCCCAGAGAGTACCGGAAATCGTTCTAGATAACAGATGCTGTCCGGATGTGACCGGGAGAGTCAGAGTCAGGTAGCCTTCTCCTGAGAAAAGGTTTTTGTAAAAACGCATTGCAATCAGAAGCTCCGTTGAAAAGAGTACCAGTACTACTGCCAGTGAAAATAAGACAACCAGCAGGCCCACGGCCATCGCGGTATAGGGGTCTGAAAAGTCAGAGCCTTCATTAAACAGGCGCCCGCTTATAAAGATACGTATACAAAGGGCGGCCAGGAGAAGAAACGCGTGCACGAAAATCAAGATGGGATTTAGTGCCTTTAAGTCATATTTGATTAATTTTCCTAACATTTGAATACCTCCCTGAACATCATGTCCACTGATTTCTTTTTTTCCATACGGATTTCATCTACGGATGAGTTAAGAACAAGTCTGCCTGCACGCATAAATAGTACGCGGTCAAGGATGTTTTCAATATCCTGGATCAGATGGGTGGACAGAAGAATGGTTGCATTTTCATTATAATTTGTAAGAATGGTCTGAAGGATATAGTCTCTTGCAGCCGGATCTACACCGCCTATGGGTTCGTCTAAAACATAGAGATCTGCATCCCGGCTCATTACGAGAATGAGCTGTACCTTTTCTGTTGTTCCCTTGGACAGGGTCTTTAGCCGGGAGCGTTCATCAATCTGAAGGTCATCCAGCATCTGTCCGGCTCTCTGACGATTGAAATTGTCATAAAAATCTCCATAATAGCTGACCATGTCTTTTACACGCATAGAAGGATTCAGACAGTTCCTCTCCGGAAGGTAGGAAATACACCTTTTGGTCTTTACGCCTGGCTGCTTCCCGTCTATCAGGACGGTTCCGGATGTAGGTACAAGAAGGTCATTGATCAGCTTAATTAAGGTGGTCTTGCCGCTCCCGTTTGGTCCCAGCAGCCCCACGATCTGGCCGCGTTCCAGGGTGAGATTCAGATGATCCAGGGCATTGGCGGCGCTGGTGCGGCTGTAACGCTTGGTAAGCCCTCTGCATTCTAAAATTGGATTCATATTATGGTTCCTCCTTTGCAAGCTCTTGAATTAAGGAAAGAATTTCCTTATGTTCAAAGCCAAGTTGTTTCATCTTGCCGAAAAACTGTCTGATATGGGCAACGGCAAGTTCGTGTTTTAGCTGGTTCAGCATAGTCTCATCCTCCGTAATATAGCGTCCGCTTGTGCGCTGTGAATATACAAGGCCGCTCCTCTCAAGTTCAGAGAGGGCTTTTTGCATGGTGTTTGGGTTAACGGCTGCGTCCAGGGCAAGCTCCCGGACAGAGGGCAGCTTTTTGCCGGGTTTATATTTCCCTGAGACAATATCCTGCCGGATCTGTTCCATCAGCTGTAAATAGATTGGGCGGTCGTTTTGTAATTCCCATGGCATAGAAGCACTTCCTTTCTACTAAGGTATAATCATGGCTGATACAATCTGCCTGCTCAGTGCTGAAAAACCACTACTTCATCGGCCCGGATGCCGTGCAGCAGGCGCACAGCCCTGTGAATAGTAACCATTTGCTGCTCTGACCGTAAGAAATCGATGGGATATTCTGAGTAGCTGTCTTTTGAATGCATGATTGTATTAGTTGAGTAATACAATAATACAGATTTGGGATTTTGTCAATAGAAAATATAAAAAATTAGATAAAAAAAGCTATCTTTAACTGGAATAGCCTGTTTTTTGGGGTTTGCAACCAAAAGTTTACATGGATTTCTTTAAAAGCAACAGAAAATGGCTGGATTTTACATGCTGTTTTGTGTAGGATAGTAACTGTTCAGACAGACTGCGCAGTAAGGAAATCTGACAGGAAGGAGATAAGAGATATGAGCTTATTTGGAGATAATTTACAGTTTTACAGGAAGCGGGGAGAGATGACACAGGAGCAGCTGGCAGAGAAGCTGGAGGTATCCAGACAGACGGTATCAAAGTGGGAGGCAGGGGTATCCTATGCGGAGATGGAGAAGCTGCTTCAGCTTTGTGATTTGTTTTCCTGTGATATGGATACTTTACTAAGAAAGGATGCCAGTCTTATAGAGGTTGAGGATAACCAGGGACACAGGGAACATATGAGAAATTTTAGAAGAGGGATTACAGCAGGAGTGGTGACACTTGTATCATCCTGCGCGGTCTACGAGCTTCTTGACGGATTCCGTGTGAATGAGGTGATTACTGAAAGCCTGTTCTGGGTGGTGATTGTAATCGGGATACTCATTCTGATCGCACAAGGGATGCAGGATGATCTCTATAAGAAAAAGCATCCGGTGATTCAGGACTTCTATTCCGATGAGGAGAGGGAGCTTTTTGAGAGGACATTTCCCATGCGGATTACAACTGCAGTCGGTCTGATTCTTATGGGCATGTTTCTGTTCGGGATGAATGGGGAACGTCTCCCGCTCTGGGGAAGGATGACAGAGGACTTTTATTACGGTCTGTTTTTAGTCTGTGTTGCAGCAGCGGTTGGCATTTTTGTGTACAGCGGCATGAAAAAAGATGAGTACGATGTGGAGAAGTATAATAAAAGTAATGTGTCTGATCCTGAAAGCGTGAAGAAAAATAACAGAATTTCTGTCTGGTGCGGATGTATTATGATTGTGGCCACGATTATATACCTTGTGATGGGCCTGGTGTTTCACATGTGGGATATCTGCTGGATTGCCTTTGTGATAGGAGGAATGCTGTGCGGGATCGCCACACTTATCCTGAAGCAGGAAAAATAAAGCCGGGAAGCCAGTGCTCTGTTCTTTGCAGCAGTTTTCTGGCTTCCAAACCATGCACTGAAAGTAACTGTCGGCCTTCTATTCGTTCTCGTCTATAATTTTTTGCTGTACTTCCGGGTCGAAGCAGTCGTCTCTTAGCATTTCTATTTCATGCCTGTAGGGGGCGTAGGAGGCCTTTTCCTTTGTGGGGGACGTTACATAAGGGGTCTCCAGGATCTTCGGAACCTCCAGGAAGTCTGGGTGGCGCACGATATAGGAGAGTGCATCAAAGCCGATCTCGCCGAAGCCTAAGTTGGCATGGCGGTCCTTTTTTGTTCCACATGCATTTTTGCTGTCATTTATGTGGAAGACCGCGATCTGGTTCTTGCCGAGGATCTTGTCAAACTGTTCTATGACGCCGTCAAAGTTATGGACAATATCATACCCGCTGTCGTGAGTATGACATGTGTCAAAGCAGACGCGAAGCTTGTCATTATAGATAACACCATCATAGATGCGTGCCAGCTCTTCGAAGGAACGGCCGATCTCAGAGCCTTTTCCGGCCATGGTCTCCAGTGCGATGTGAAGATTCATATCCCTGGTCATAACCTCATTCAGTCCCTTGATAATCTGCCGGATTCCGGCATCGGCGCCAGCGCCTACATGGGCTCCCGGGTGCAGAATCAGTGTATGGCTTTTACAGGCTTCAGTTCTTTTTATTTCCAGTGTGAGAAAATCTACGGCCAGTTTAAAGGTTTCTGGTTTTACAGTATTCCCCAGGTTAATAATATAGGGTGCATGTACAACAATATCGTCAATCCCGTTTTCATGCATGTATTCCCATGCGGGATCAATCTTTAATTCACTGATGTCCTTTCGCCTTGTGTTTTGGGGCGCTCCGGTGTAGAACATAAAGGTACTGGCTCCATAGGAATGTGCTTCCTTTGCAGAGCCAAGCAGCATGTCCTTCCCGCTCATACCCACATGTGAACCTATTTTAAGCATATACATACCTCTTTTTTTCAGACAGTTTTAAATTTACTTTTCGGCTGTTTGCATACAGGGCAGATATAGGAGCCGGGGAGTTCCTCGAAAGGAACAGATCCATCATATACATAACCGCAGATGCCGCATACCCATTTTTTCCCTGAGGCAGAAGTAGCACTGTCCTCTTCCGGAAGATAGGTGGGAGCATTTTTGGGGCTCTTTCCTTTAACCACATTGTGGTAGTAGGCATATGTCATGGGGGCGGTTTCAGAAAGCATGTCCCCTTCTGTCATCTCCCCTAAAAAGATAGTGTGGGTGGATGTCTCAAGCTTCCCTGTAACCTTGCATACGATATATCCGCAGGAATCATCAGGGACGGCGATTCCGTCAATCACATGGTGCTTTACATCAGAAAATTTGTCAGTATCTTTTCCGGAATGGAAGCCAAAGGTTCCAATCAGCCCCGGGTCAGAAGACTCAGAGAGGATGGATATGGCAAATCTTCCACATTTCTCAATACAGGAATTGGTGTAGTTGTCGTGGTTAATGCTTACCGCGATGGATGCGGGGGATGAAGTGATCTGCATGGCGCTGTTGGCGATGCAGCCGGTATGCCTTTCCCCGTCCAGGGTAGAGATAACATAGACACCGTAGGATAAGCTGCGCAATACTTTTTTGTTCATAAAGACCTCCTTGTCATTTTCAATACTTGTAAGATGCATATCATGATGTAAGCGTAAAAAGGTATTTTGCGCTTGTATCATCGTATAATAATAGTAACAATTACTGATATATTACCATGTAATACTTCTGTATGCAAGAGAAAAGGTTACTATTCGGGGCCGATAAAGTGGTGGTTGTTACTGTTCACTCCGTGACCAGTAACATTCGCAAATTCATTTAAAATTCGCTCCGCGAATGGGATTTGCTCACTCCTGAATCACTTTCTTACGGTCTGTGCAGTAAATGCACAGACCTGTGTGAACAGTAACTGGTGGTTGTCATTGCTTGTAAAAAAAGGCGTTGTGTGGTATGCTACAGTTACGATTTTGGGGCGGTATTGCGTAGCAAAACCCGGAATGCGGGCCTGGACTGTTACTATGAGCGGCCTTTTAGGCTGGAGGGTGTTTGAAAGCTGTTTTCTGCAAACTGGGACGACATCTTGCAGAAAGCAATTTTCAAACACGCCCTGGAAATAGTAATAAGCTGCAGGTTAAACAAGAAACAAAGGGGGTGATATTTGTGGGACGGATATTTAATGTCAGCGCGGCATGCAGGCGCAGTCAGCATTATATGGTGGATATATCGGGGAAGCTGAGGCAGATCCGGGCGATGGTAGAGCGTGGAGAGTATTTTACAATTAACCGTGCAAGACAGTATGGGAAGACAACCACATTGCGGGAACTTGGAGAACTCCTCAGGGAGGACTATGTTGTGGTGAGCCTGGATTTTCAGCTGTTTGGAAATGCCAAGTTTAAAAATGAAAATATTTTTGCCCTGTCATTCGGGAGATCCTTTTTACGGGAATTAAAAATGAACCAGCCGGAGTTTATAAGTGAATGCACAGAACTAGCTTTGGAAACGGATGTACGGCAGGGAAGAGAAGGATTTGAACTTCAGGAATTATTTGAAGATCTGAGTGACCTGTGCGGGGAGTTAAAGAGAGAGGCAGTACTTATTATTGACGAAGTGGACAGTGCAGCGAATAATCAGGTGTTCCTGGACTTTCTTGCACAGCTGAGAGGCTACTATATACAGAGAGAGGAGAAACCGACATTTCGCTCGGTCATTCTTGCAGGTGTATATGATATAAAAAATGTGAAAAGAAAGTTTACGCCAGAGAGTGAACACAAAGTAAACAGCCCGTGGAATATTGCGGCAGACTTCCTTGTTGATATGAGTTTTTCAGTCAGGGATATAGAGGGAATGCTGAAAGAATATGAATCAGACCATGGTACAGGAATGGAGGTAAGCAGAATAGCCGGCCTGATTTACGATTATACGGCAGGATATCCATATCTGGTCTCACGGATCTGTAAGCTGAATGATGAAAGGATCAAAGAAGGAGCCTGGGAGAAGGCAGGAATACTGGAAGCGGTCAGTATTATGATATCGGAAAATAATGCATTGTTCGATTCACTGATAGAAAAGCTGGATGTATTTCCAATGCTTAGGAAAGTTTTGTATTTATTGTTGTTTCAGGGAAAGGAACTTCCTTTTAATCCGGATGAAGAGGCAATTAATGTTGCGAGAATGTTTGGATTTATTAAGGTGAGAAATCATCAGGCTGTGGTAGCGAACAGGATATTTGAAACACGGATTTATAATTATTTTCTATCAATGCCAAAGATGCAGAGTAACAGGATCTATACAACGGCTTTACAGAATAAGAATCAATTTGTTCAGAACGGAGAGCTTAATATGCGGCTCATACTTGAAAAATTTGTGGTTCATTTTGATGAATTATATGGGGATCAGGAACAGAGATTTTATGAGGAAGACGGAAGAAGGTATTTTCTCTTGTATCTTCGTCCGATTATTAATGGGGAGGGGAATTATTATATTGAATCCCGTACCCGGAATATGGAGCGGACAGATGTAATTGTGGATTATCATGGAAAGCAATATGTAATTGAGATGAAAATCTGGCGTGGCAGCACATATCATGCAAGAGGAGAGGAGCAGCTGGCAGAATATCTGGATTATTACCGTTTGAAAGAGGGATATATGCTTAGTTTCAATTTTAATAAGAAAAAAGAAGCCGGTGTGAAGGAAATCAGACTGGGAGAGAAACTCCTGATAGAAGCTGTGGTATAATTGAAATATTTTATTTATTGGAAAGGATGAGAAGAATGAAAAAAATAGTTGATTTACTTGCAGAGGAGCTTGCAGAAGCTTTTGAGGGCGCCGGGTATGACCGGGGCCTGGCGCGTGTTACGCTGTCGAACCGGCCGGATCTGTGTGAATACCAGTGCAACGGGGCTATGGCAGGAGCAAAGGCATATAAGAAGGCTCCTGTGATGATTGCAAATGATGTCGCGGCAAGGCTTGCGGATAGTGTATACATGGAGGATGTAAAGGTGGTGAATCCGGGCTTTATTAATATCAGGCTGCGCCCGGAAAAGCTGGCTTCCTATCTGGATGAGATGAAGCAGGACGGGGAGCTTGGAGTTGAGAAGACGAAAAATCCCCAGATGATCATGGTGGATTATGGCGGGCCCAATGTGGCGAAGCCCCTCCACGTAGGGCATCTGCGCTCTGCCATTATAGGGGAGAGCGTGAAAAGGATTGCAAGAAGGATGGGACATAAGGTATTGGGAGATATCCACCTTGGCGACTGGGGTTATCAGATGGGGCTTATTATTACGGAATTAAAGGAGCGTAAACCAGAGCTTCCATATTTTGACGAGGCCTTTGAAGGAGAATACCCACAGGAGGCTCCCTTTACCATCGGGGAACTGGAGGAGATCTATCCGGCGGCAAGCGCCCGGGCAAAGGAGGATGAGCCATACCGGGAGGCGGCTCTTAACGCCACGTATCTCCTGCAGAATGGGCATAGAGGATATATGGCAGTATGGCGGCATATTATGAATGTGTCTGTGGCTGACCTTAAGAAGAACTACCGGAATCTGAATGTGGAATTTGACCTGTGGAAGGGAGAGGCGGATGCTCAGGAATTGATTCCTGATATGATTGAACGCCTGAAAAAGGAAGGATATGCCCGTGTCGATGAGGGGGCTCTGGTGATTGATGTGCAAAAGGAGAGTGATACAAAGGAGATCCCGCCCTGCATGATTCAGAAATCAGACGGAGCGTCCCTGTATGGCACCACAGATCTCGCAACGCTGATCCAGAGGGTACGGGATTATCAGCCGGACAGGATTGTCTATGTGGTGGACAAGCGCCAGGAGCTTCATTTTGTCCAGGTGTTCCGTGCAGCGAAGAAGACAGGGATTGTCCCGGAGGAGACAAAACTTCAGTTCCTGGGCTTCGGCACCATGAACGGCAAAGACGGCAAGCCCTTTAAGACGAGAGAAGGCGGGATTATGCGCCTGGAGAACCTGATCGGTGAGATTGAGGATGAGATGTATCAGAAGATTACGGATAACCGGACCGTGGAGGCAGACGAAGCGCGCAGTACTGCAAAGATTGTAGGGCTTTCTGCCATTAAGTATGGGGATCTTTCCAACCAGGCATCCAAGGATTACGTTTTTGACGTGGACCGGTTTACATCCTTTGAAGGGAATACGGGTCCCTACATCCTGTATACCATCGTCAGAATCAAGTCGATCCTAAATAAATATACGGCAGAGGGGGCGTCCCTTTCAGGCCTTACGGTAAATAGGGCAGCAGGGGAGAGTGAAAAGGTTCTTATGCTGGAGGCTGTGAAGTATAACGAGGTGATGGAGACGGCGTATGAAGAGCTTGCCCCCCACAAGATCTGTGCCTATATCTATGACCTTGCAAATTCGTTTAACCGGTTCTACCATGAGACGAAGATTCTGACAGAAGAGAATGAGGAAACGAAAAAGGGATATCTTGCGCTTCTGGTTCTTACGAAGGAGATTCTGGAGTCTTGTATTGATGTGCTTGGCTTTGAAGCGCCGGAAAGGATGTAGGCCATGACGGAAAAATTATACTATGAAGACAGCCATATGAAAGAATTTGATGCTATTGTATTATCCTGCCAGCAGGCGGAAGAAGGATACCGGATAGTGCTTGACAGGACTGCCTTTTTCCCGGAGGGAGGCGGGCAGTATGCGGATACCGGTATACTGGGGGACGCTCATGTAAGTGATGTTCAGGAAAAGGGGGATGTCATTTATCACATGACAGACCGGCCCTTTACCGAAGGAGAGACAGTGCACGGCAGGATTGACTGGGACAGACGGTTCGAAAGTATGCAGCAGCACACAGGGGAGCATATTATCTCCGGGCTTGTGCATGCACAGTTTGGGTATAATAATGTGGGATTCCACCTGGGCGCGGATTACTGCACCATGGATTTTAACGGGCCTATTACGAAGGAAGATTTAAAGAAGATTGAGCTTATGGCTAACGGGATTGTCTACCGCAACCTGGATGTGGAGATTCTATACCCCTCAAAAGAAGAGCTTAAGGATATGGAATACCGGAGCAAGATTGAGATTGAGGGACAGGTCCGTATTGTCAATATTCCGGGCGTGGATACCTGCGCCTGCTGCGCCCCTCATGTGAAAAAGACCGGGGAGATCGGGAATATTAAGCTTGTGAACATGATGAATTATAAAGGCGGCGAGAGGATCTATATGCTGTGCGGCTACCGGGCTCTTGCAGATCACCGGGAGAAGGAGGAGAATGCTAAAGCCATCTCTTCCCTGCTATGTGTGAAGGAAGGGGAGATCGCAGAGGCAGCAGAGCATCTGAAAGCAGAGCAGTTATCCCTGAAAGGAAGGATTGCGGAGCTTGGAGGGAAGCTTCTAACTTACCGGGCACAGGAGATGGACGTGTCAGGACAGGTGACGGCGGTCTTTGACAGCGGGCTCTCGGGCAATGAGCCAAGAGAGCTTATGAACCTGCTCCTTAAGCGCGGGGCGCATATGTGCGCGGTATTCGCCGGGACGGACGAAGGGGGATACCGGTATGTGATCGGAAGCCATGACGAGGATGTGCGTCCCTTATGTAAGAAACTTAATGAGGGATTCGGCGGCAGAGGCGGCGGAAAGCCCGAGATGGTGCAGGGTTCCCTTAAGGGAAGTGAAGAAGAAATTCGGAGGCTGTTATATGCGTAAAACGTTTAATACAAACGGATATTGTGACCCCGGGCTGCACTATATGGTAGATCTGTCAGGACGTCTGGAAGAAATAAAATCTATGGTAGACGCCAGGAAATATTTTACAATCAACAGAGCCAGGCAGTATGGAAAAACGACAATACTGACTGCGCTTTCCGATTTTTTGAAAGATGATTATGAAGTGTATAGTATAGACTTTCAGACATTCAGTCATGCTGATTTTGAATCAGAGCAAAGCTTTGCCGCTGTTTTTTCCGAAAGGATACTGGAATGTTCGGGAAAGATTCCCGAAGAGGAAGAACGGCAATTAAAGCAGTATGCATCGGGCACGGCGCACAGGGCAACAATATCTAGGCTTTTCAAGTCACTTTCCAGGCTGTGCGAGAAGTCGGAAAAACGGATTGTTTTACTTATTGACGAAGTAGACACTGCGACAAATAACCAGGTGTTTATTGATTTTCTTGCCCAGCTCCGTGCTTATTATTTAAAGAAAAACAGAACCGCAGCTTTTCAGTCTGTTATTCTGGCAGGCGTTTATGATGTGCGGAATATTAAGAGAAAGCTTCGTCCGGAAGAGGAATATAAAGTAAACAGTCCGTGGAATATTGCCGCTGATTTTCTTGTGGACATGAGCTTTTCAGCAGAAGAGATCAGGCAGATGCTCTGTGGGTATGAAGCGGATTACAATACGGGAATGGATGTTGGAAAGATGTCAGGATTTTTATATGATTATACGTCCGGATACCCGTATCTGGTGTCACGACTCTGTATGATTATGGATGAAAGGATTCCAGGCATTCTGGATTTTCCGGATCGTTCCAGTGCATGGACGAAGGAAGGTCTTCTGACAGCGGTTAGGATGCTTTTGGAGGAGAATAACCCCTTGTCTGAATCGCTGATGGATAAACTGGATGTTTTTCCTGAGTTGAAACAGGTGATTATGAGACTTCTGTTCCAGGGACAGAGTATTGCATATAATGCGGATGACAGTTCCGTTCACAATGCGAGGATGTCTGGGCTTGTCAAGGTGGAAAATTCATCAGTTTTTATTGCAAACAGGATTTTTGAGACGCGGCTGTATAACAAATTTCTGCTGGACTTTACAGAGCAAAACAGAGAGATTTATCTGGAAGGAACACGGCAGAAAAGCCAGTTTGTGATTGGAGGACATCTGAATGTAAGGTTAATACTTGAGAAATTCGTAGAGACCTTTGACTTTTTATATGGGGAACAGAACCAGACATTTTTAGAGGACAAGGGGCGAAAGTATTTTATGTTGTTCCTGCGCCCTATTATCAATGGAACAGGCAACTGTTATGTAGAAGCACAGACAAGAAATCGTGAACGGATGGATCTGGTTATTGACTATTACGGAGAGCAAAGCATCATCGAACTTAAAATATGGCATGGGAATGCCTATAAGGAACGAGGTGAAAAGCAGTTGTCAGACTATCTTGATTACTTTCATTTGAAAAAAGGATATATGTTAAGCTTCAATTTTAATAAAAAGAAAGAAATCGGTGTAAAGGAAATTGTACTGGGAGACAGGCTTCTGATTGAGGCGGTGGTATGATGATCATATAGATAAGATTGGAGAAACTATGACAAAATTTAAGACAATATTGGCAGTACTTGCCATGTTTTTTATGATTATTGCGGCTCTGCTCACTAGCTTTCAGATTGCAATCTATGGGGATCCCCAGTACGGCTTTTATCAATCCCTGTATGAGAAATACCATGTGACAGAGGATCTTCATATGGAGCTTTCCGATGTCATGGAGGTGACGGATTACATGATGGCATACTTGATCGGTGAGGAGGACGAACTGTCCATTGTGACAGATGTGGATGGAAGAGAACAGGATTTCTTCAATGAGCAGGACCGCCTTCATATGGCAGATGTGAAAAACCTCTTTTTGGGCGGACTTAAAGTACGGACAGTTCTTTTGATACTGGCAGCGGTGATTGTGACAGGCCTTGTGTTGTGGAAAGCAGAGGTAAGAACACTCCTTACACGGGCATATACCTGGGCGCTGGGAGTATTTGCCGTGGCGATTGTATTTCTTGGAATTGGCTTTGCCACTAACTTTACGGCATGTTTCCGGGTTTTCCATGAGATCTTCTTTACAAATGACCTGTGGATGTTCGACCCGGCAGAGGATTATATGATCCGCATGCTGCCGGAGGGCTTTTTCTCGGATATGGTGATCCGGATCGGGCTGATCTTCCTGGGCTTTCTTTTGGGAATCTGGATTCTTCTTAGAGTCTGGAGGATGCTTGCTGTGCGGCATCCGAGCCGTGGGGACGGTTAGTCTGTGAATAGTAACCTGTTTACGTTACTGTAAACGGAGTGAACAGTAACCTTTTTACAGGCACTTCCTGTGAATGGAGCGAACGGTGCGTTTATTTATTGCGGAGATTGTGTTACAATAGGTTTATGCAGTTATCAATTGCGACTGTCGGAGTTGCTGTAGATTTATAGATTCTTTTATGGAGGAAAGCAAATGAGTAATGTGAGACGAGTGTATGTAGAGAAAAAAGAAGGATTCGGAGTACAGGCCAAAGATCTGAAGCAGGAGATTGGCAGTTATCTCGGTATCCGGGATGTGAAGAATGTCCGCGTGCTGATCCGGTATGATGTGGAGAATATCTCGGATGCGACTTTTGAGAAGGCATGTAACGGCGTATTCTCGGAGCCGCCTGTAGACATGCTGTATCACGAGGAGTTCCCGGTGACTGAAAACAGCAGAATCTTTTCTGTGGAGTTTCTTCCGGGACAGTTCGACCAGCGTGCAGATTCTGCGGTTCAGTGTGTGCAGTTTATTAAGGAAGATGAAAAGCCGGTGATCCGGACAGCCACTACCTACGTGATCGAAGGGGAAGAGCGCCCCATACCGGCCGAAGAGTTTGAAGCCGTAAAGGCACACTGTATTAACCCGGTGGATTCCAGGGAAACCGGAATGGAAAAGCCGGAGACTCTGGTAGAGCAATATCCCGAGCCGGAGGACGTTGTGATATTTGAAGGCTTTCAGGCTATGGAAGAGGAGAGCCTAAAGGAGCTTTATGACTCCCTGGGCCTTGCCATGACCTTTAAAGACTTCCTTCATATTCAGAATTATTTCAAATCAGAAGAGAAGAGGGATCCGTCCATGACGGAGATCCGTGTGCTGGATACCTACTGGTCTGACCATTGCCGTCACACCACGTTTTCTACAGAGCTTACGGATGTAACCTTTGGCGAGGGAGATTACAGGGCTCCGATTGAGGAAACCTACAGACAGTATCTTGCAGATCACAGCGAGATTTTTAAAGGCAGAGAGGATAAATTCGTCTGCCTGATGGATCTGGCGCTTATGGCCATGAGAAAGCTTAAGAAGGAAGGAAAGCTTGCGGATCAGGAGGAGTCGGACGAGATCAATGCCTGCAGCATTGTAGTGCCGGTAACAGTGGACGGTGCGGAAGAGGAATGGCTTGTGAACTTTAAGAATGAGACGCATAACCACCCGACAGAGATCGAGCCCTTCGGCGGCGCGGCTACCTGTCTCGGGGGCGCCATCCGCGACCCGCTGTCTGGGCGTACTTATGTGTATCAGGCCATGCGTGTAACCGGCGCGGCAGATCCTACGGTTCCGGTAAATGATACCATGAAGGGAAAGCTGCCACAGAAGAAGCTTGTGCGTGAGGCGGCTCATGGCTACAGCTCTTATGGAAACCAGATCGGCCTTGCCACCGGAACAGTGAAGGAAATCTATCACCCTAATTATGTTGCAAAGCGTATGGAGATCGGGGCAGTATTAGGAGCAGCACCGAGGCGCGCAGTTATCCGGGAGACATCAGACCCGGGAGATATCATTATTCTTCTCGGCGGACGGACCGGACGTGACGGCTGCGGCGGAGCTACCGGATCCTCCAAGGTGCACACAGAGGAATCCACCCGGACCTGCGGCGCAGAGGTGCAGAAGGGTAATCCGCCTACAGAGCGTAAGATTCAGCGTCTGTTCCGGAGAGAAGAGGTTAGTAAGCTGATTAAGAAATGCAATGATTTTGGAGCAGGCGGCGTATCCGTTGCCATCGGAGAGCTGGCAGACGGTCTTAAGGTGGATCTGGATAAGGTGCCGAAGAAATATGCGGGTCTTGACGGAACCGAGATTGCCATCTCCGAATCCCAGGAGCGTATGGCTGTTGTAGTTGATCCAAAAGATGTAGATGAATTCATGGGATATGCCAGTGAGGAGAACCTGGAGGCCACAGAGGTTGCGGTTGTAACAGAGGAGCCAAGACTTGTCCTTTCCTGGAAGGGAAAGGAGATTGTGAATCTTTCCCGCGCATTTCTGGATACCAACGGCGCACACCAGGAGACAACGGTTGCAGTGGATATTCCAGACAGAAAGAATACCGTACTAAGAAGAGCCGAGGCAGGAGATGTCAGGGAAAAATGGCTCGCACTCCTGAAAGACCTGAATGTGTGCTCTCAGAAAGGGCTTGTGGAGATGTTCGACGGTTCCATCGGTGCGGCTTCCGTATTCATGCCTCACGGAGGGAAATATCAGATGACAGAGACCCAGGCCATGGTGGCGAAGCTTCCGGTTCTTACAGGAGACTGCGATACCGTAACCATGATGAGCTATGGCTTTGACCCGTACCTTTCTACCTGGAGCCCGTATCACGGGGCAATTTACGCCGTGACAGAGTCTGTGGCCAAGATTGTTGCAGCAGGTGGGGATTACAGTAAGATCCGCTTTACCTTCCAGGAGTATTTCAGGCGCATGACAGAGGATCCCCACAGATGGAGCCAGCCTTTTGCGGCGCTTCTCGGAGCTTATAACGCGCAGCTTGGCTTTGGTCTTCCGTCCATTGGCGGAAAGGACAGTATGTCAGGAACCTTTGAGGATATTGACGTGCCGCCGACCCTGGTATCCTTTGCAGTGGATGTGGCAGCGGAAAAGGATATCATTACACCAGAGCTTAAAAAGGCAGGAAATAAGCTGGTGTGGCTGCGCATTGAGACAGATGAGTACGATGTTCCGGTATATGAGAAGGTCATGGAGCAGTACGGAAAATTCACAGAGGACGTCAGAAACAGCAGGATCGTATCCGCCTATGCCCTTGACCGCCACGGCGTGATCGCGGCAGTGAGCAAGATGGCATTTGGAAATAAGATGGGGGTAAAGATTGAGCACAATATGGATCCAAGGGATCTCTTCGCCCCTGCGTTCGGCGACATCATCGCCGAGGTTCCGGACGGAAAGGTCGGGGAGCTTGCCATTACCTACACGGTGATCGGTGAAGTGACTGCGGAGGACAGATTCTCTTATGGGAATACAGAGATCTCCCTCTCAGAGGCAGAAGAAGCATGGACCGGAACACTGGAGAAGGTATTTGCAACGAACTCCGGTGCAAAGGGACAGGAGCAGAAGATTGAAACAGGACTTTATGATACAAAGGATGTCCATATCTGTACCCATAAGATCGGGCAGCCTACGGTATTTATCCCGGTATTCCCAGGGACAAACTGTGAATATGACAGTGCAAAGGCATTCGAGAGAGCCGGGGCAAAGACCATTGTAAAGGTCTTCCGGAATATGAGCGCCTCGGATATCATTGACTCAGTAAGTGTATTTGACAAGGCAATTTCCGAATCCCAGATCATTATGTTTCCGGGTGGGTTCAGCGCCGGTGACGAGCCGGACGGCTCCGCCAAGTTCTTTGCCACAGCATTCCAGAATGCGAAGATGAAGGAAGCTGTGGAGAAGCTTCTGGGCGAGCGGGACGGACTGGTTCTTGGAGTCTGCAATGGATTCCAGACGCTAGTGAAGCTTGGACTGGTTCCAAACGGGGAAGTCACTGGACAGACGGCGGATTCACCTACACTGACCTATAACACGATCGGAAGACATATCTCCAAGATGGTATATACGAAGGTGGTAACCAATAAGTCGCCATGGCTTGCAGGGACGCAGCTTGGAGGAGTCTATACCAATCCGGCTTCTCATGGAGAAGGGCGCTTCGTGGCAAATGAGGAGTGGCTTAAGAAGCTCTTTGAGAATGGGCAGGTGGCCACCCAGTACTGTGACCCGGAGGGCATTGTGACCATGAACGAAGAGTGGAATGTGAATGGATCCTACTGTGCTATCGAGGGAATCACCAGCCCGGACGGAAGGGTGCTTGGGAAGATGGCACACTCCGAGAGAAGGGCAAGATCCGTAGCCGTGAACATATACGGGGAGCAGGATATGAAGATCTTTGAATCAGGGGTTGCTTACTTTAAATAAAGAGATTGGATCCTGCCCCATATGCCAGAGCGTGAATTAATTTTCAAACACGCTCTAGTCGGTTATACTAATATAACTGCATGTGGGGCAGGATTGGAATATGAGAAAAATTGTAATACAAAGAGTAAAAGAGAATTTCAGAACATTTATTTTATATGATTAATCATCAAGATTATATGCGGGTAAGGTGTGAGTATGAAGCTGGAGCTTGAAAATGTAGGAAAAGTCAATTTGGCAAATATTGAGCTGAATGGTATTACAGTTATAGCAGGAGAAAATAATACAGGAAAAAGCACGATCGGAAAGATGCTTTATTGTGTCTTTCATGCATTTTATAAGATTGAGGAACAGATTAAGGAAGAAAGAGTAAAGTCTGTTTCCAGAGTGCTGAATGATTATTACCATGAGGCAGCGAATCGATTGACACGGGGATTCGATGCGACCGACCTGGCAGAGCATATCATTGATCAGCAAGAAGTATTTTTGAGTGATATGCGGCTTATAGTGAAGAAGATGGAATTCTATTTCATAAATAAGGATAAATATTTTGAAAAGTATATGAAGCAGGATGCATTGGAAAAAATAGCAAAAAGAATCTATACATTTTTAGAGCTTAAAGACAGTGATATACAAAAAATAATTCTGCAAAAAAGACTCGAGGCGGAATTTGCGATGAATGTTGCACACCTGAATCATGCTGAACAAAAAGCAGCTGTAAAACTGAGTATAAAAAATGATTGCATTGATTTTGCAGTATTTAAAAATAAGGATATCAAGATAACTGATTATATGAATTTAAATAAAGAAATTATTTATATGGATGATCCATTTATTCTGGATGATTTGGGGAGTTTTCAGTGGCGTTTTTTCCTAAATGAGTTTGAGCACAGTCAGGATTTATTACTGAAACTAACGAATGATAAAAAGGCTGAAGAATTCTCGGTTGTTGATGAACTTGTTGTGCAGAAAAAATTAGAAAAAATATTAAATAACATGTATGATGTCTGTGACGGGGAGATCACACCGGGAGGCAGGGATTCTTTTGTCTATAAAACAGACAGGCTGGATGGCGCTCTAAAGATGGTAAATTTATCTACCGGAATGAAGAGCTTTGTGATTCTCAGGCGATTATTGCAAAATGGTAATATTGATGAAAATGGAGTTCTTATTCTGGATGAACCAGAGATCCACCTTCACCCAGAGTGGCAATTAAAATTTGCTGAGATTATCGTTTTGATTCAAAAGGAATTTAGCATGAATATTCTTTTAAATACACACAGCCCATATTTTTTGAATGCGATTGAGGTGTATTCTGAAAAGTATAAGATTGACCATAGCTGTAAATATTATCTTGCAGAAGAAGAAAACGGAGTCACTTCAATTATGGATGTGACAGATGAAACGGAAAAAATCTATGAGAAGTTGGCAAAACCGTTACAGGAATTGGAGAATATTGAATATGGAAATACAAAAGTATGAAGACATAGAGATATTTAAAAATAACATATCTTCTCTCAAAGATACTTCCCGGGATTCTGATAGCGAAGTGCCAGGATATATGACGGATTCAGAAATACAAGTGATAAATTTCGACAAAGTGAAAGAAAGTTATATAAGAAAAATGAATTTGACTAATACTCCATGTTCAAATGATGCACTTTATATTGGGAAAGATAAAAGAATATTTTTTATTGAATTTAAAAATGGTGTCATGAAAAACCAAAAGATTTATAATGTATATAATAAAATCTATGACAGCCTGCTTATATTTAATGATATAGTGGGGGAAAATATATCATTTTGCAGGAAACATCTATATTTTATCTTGGTCTATAATGAAGGGAAAAATTCCTGTGAAAAGTATAGTGGTGGGCAACAGGACAGCTCGAAAGCCGTGATAAGTAAATATGTTCACGATAAGGCAAAAAAGAAATTTGTAAGATTTGGCTTAGACAGATTTGAAAAAATATACTTTAAGGAGGTTTTTACATATACAGAAAGTGAATTTGAACATGTTTTTTTATCCGGTATTTGTGGAGAATAGACTATGAAATTCAATCCTTTAGCAATAATAGATAAGACAGGAAACGAAGTAATACTGAGGAATGCAAAAATAGATGATGCGGTGATGAAAAAACTATGATATGAGGAAGATGTCACTGCCCAGTTTTCCGGCCTCTAATGCATCACAAAATTCTTGTATAAAGATTGACGACAAATTATGCCTTTGGACCCGCTCCGTGAACAGTAACATTCGCAAATCCATTTAAAATTCGCTCCGCGAATGGGATTTGCTCACTCCTGAATCACTTTCTTACGGTCTGTGCAGTAAATGCACAGACCTGTGTGAACAGTAACCCAGCTAACACTTGACACAATCAACGGCTATCTATCAATTGCAATCTGGCAGGCGGTATGGTATCATAAGCGAGTAGAGAATCTGAGCCAGGATTAGTAGAAGAGAAAATGACTGATGCTATGACTGACGAGCAGTTCGATACGGAAAGGATGATTTCTATGAAAAAACTTACCCCTCTATTTCTGGCTCTGCTAATTGCAGGCATTGTTCTTACTGGCTGTCAGGGGGAAAGCCAGTCCTCTGGCCAGGGCGGTGCCTCACAGACAGATAAAGAAAGCGGTACAGCCAGTCCGGCCAGGGAAGATAATTCTCCAGAGGATACTTCACCCGTGGATACATCTGGGGAGGACACTTCCTCAGGGGATGACCCGGCCATAGACACCTCGTCCTGGACCGAACGGGACTATCACGGCGTGCGGTTCCTGTTGCCGGAGGAATGGGTTGGCAGCGCCAACAATGTGGTCTTTTTTGCCACTCTGCCCTGCGGGGAGACTGCTACCATGTCCATAAATCTGCATGGACTGCAAGATGAGTTCTCCTGGGATGATCCCGATGACTGGGAGGCCGTGAAGGTGCGCCTGAATGAGGATGCCTCCAGTGAGGAGGGATACCAGTCTATTGACTGCCGGGAAGATCAGGTCTGCGGGCAGACTGGGCTGATACGTCACTATAAAGCGGTGCTGGGCGGCAGCGAGTTTGAGGTGAAGTCCTACAGCACGGTGTTCAACAATACAATCATTACCTTCCGCACCGATATCCTGCCGGAGAGGTCAGACCAGGCCAGTGCCGAGCTGGAACAGATTATAACTGCTGCCATGGCCACAGCCGACTTCTCCGGGCTGGACTAGTACTGCATTGCGTAATTAACAGTGAATTCTGCGCCCGCTATCTGTGCCAGCTGCACATCTCCAATCCTAATCGAAAATTACTGTATCCGGGAATAGTTGACTGATTACCATGTATCAAGACAGAAAAAGAGGAGGAACAGCTATGGTTTATCAAAATATACTTGAAGCGATCGGACATACACCCATGATTCGTCTGAACAGAATGAATCATCCAGGGAACGCAGATATCTTTGTGAAATTCGAGGGAATGAATGCAGGAGGTTCGATCAAGACGAGAACAGCATACAATATGATCCTTGCGGCAGAGCAGCAGGGCCTGATTAATAAGGATACGATTATTGTGGAACCTACCAGTGGAAACCAGGGAATCGGTCTTGCCCTGGTAGGAGCTGTCCGGGGCTACAAGACGATTATCATCATGCCAGATTCCGTAAGCGAGGAAAGAAGACTTCTGGTGAATCACTATGGCGCCCAGGTGATGCTGATCCATGATGCAGGGAACATAGGGGAATGTATTGAAAAATGTCTCCAGACAGCACTGTCAATGGCTGCGGAGAACCCGAATGTATTTGTTCCCCAGCAGTTTGAGAATCCCAATAATACAAAAGCACATAAGCACCATACGGGCCTGGAGATTTTAGAGCAGATGGCAAGACCAATTGACGGCTTCTGTTCTGGAATCGGAACCGGGGGCACGATTACGGGAATTGGCGAAGTACTAAAAGCGCAGAATCCTGATATACTAATCTGGGCGGTGGAGCCGGAAAATGCGGCGATACTGGCAGGTGGCACGATCGGGACACATATGCAGATGGGGATCGGAGACGGTGTCATACCGAAGATTCTCAATCGGAATATCTATGAAGACATTTATATTGTATCGGATGAGGAGGCAATCCAGACGGCAAAAAACCTTGCCTCCATGGAAGGCATTATGTGCGGAATTTCCAGCGGGACGAATGTAGCGGCCGCCCTTAAGATGGCGGAAAAGCTGGGAGAGGGAAAGACTGTGGTTACGGTGCTTCCAGATACGGCAGAGAGATATTTTTCCACGCCTTTATTTGAAGGGTGATTAGAGTAAGCGGGCTGATTCATCCAAAGTTGGTAGTAGGAGCATTAGTTATAGGATTTTTTTGCACGGCTATCACCGCTAATGAGTTGTATTGCGCGTCAAAGTGTGTAATAATATGGGTGGAGGTGATGCCTGTGTTTAAAATGAATCCTTACAGGCCAGGTGCAGGGCTGATGCCGGTCTATCTGGCGGGCAGAGATGAAGATATTCAGAATGTAGAGCAGATGTTTGAAGCACTTACGTTAAATATACCAACGCCGTCTATTATTTTCAGCGGGTTAAGAGGCGTCGGAAAAACAGTTCTGATTAACCGGCTGCAGAAGCTTGCGGAAGAAAAAGAGATATTCTGCAGGCATATAGAGGTAGAGGAGCGGAATGATTTTATTTCGCAGATCGCTGCCTGTGGGCAGGCATTTCTGAGACAGGTAAGTGCAAAAGAAAAGTTTAAAAATCTGATACAGAAGCCGTTAGATGCAATCAAAGCGTTGGTTGTCTCCTTTGACCCCAATGATAGCACATTTTCCCTGTCTGTACAGGAAAAGGAATTGTATCAGTCTGTGAATCTGACCCAGAGCCTGACAGATGTGTTTACATCAATCGGAGAAACGGCATATAAATCAGGAATTCCTGTTTGCTTTTTCATTGACGAGATCCAATATATGAAATCAAAAGACCTGGGCGCCCTGATTGCCGCCCTGCATCGTACGAACCAGCTGGGATATCCGGTTATGGTAGCGGGCGCCGGGCTGCCCAAGATCTATAAGATGCTTTCAGGGGAAAAGTCTTACTCTGAGAGATTATTTCTATATAAGGAAATAGGCTCTTTGACGGATGAACAGTCTAGAAGTGCGATTGAGATTCCGGCAAAAAAATTCGGAATCACCTATACAAACAATGCAATCGAAAGAATTCTTTCAGTTACAAAGGGATATCCGTTTTTTATACAGCAGCTTTGCCAGGTGGTATATAAAAATGTGGATGAAGAGGTGATTGAGAGCCGCCATGTGGAGCAGGGTGTGGAAGAGTTTTTTGAGACACTGGATGTTGGATTTTTTAAAGTGAGATATGAAAGATGCGCTGACAGTGATAAGAAATTTGTATTTGCCATGGTAAAATGCGGAGAGCTTCCGTGTACGATTTCAAATATTGCAAAAAAACTTCACAAAAATGTTAGTTCCATCTCTACCACCAGAGCCCAGCTGATTAGTAAAGGAATTATCTACCCTGTGCGGTATAAGGAGCTTGACTTTACCGTTCCGGAATTTAGAGGGTTTATTCAGAGACTTGCTGAATACAAGGCATGGTGTATGGAACACTGAAATTGCAGATGATGGGGGCTGTGTATTGGATTCACAGCCCCCATGAGCCGTAAAGCCTTTAGAATATGAATCGTTACTGGTCACGGAGTGAACAGTACTATGAAACGTAATATATAATGAGAAATTTGCGGCAAATAATTGCTATTTTCTGAATATAAGAGTATACTATATATAGTTTGGAAGAATTAACCATATTTTATCATTTAATATACAGAACAGGAGGGAGTATGAGAAAAAGATGACACCAGATGATTTGTTCCGGTTTTGTGATATGCCGATACTGGCGAATACCCGGAGTTCTGTTAATTCCTGTCTTAAATATGCAAGAGCTTCGGTCACCAAAAGTATCTGTTTTCAGATCATGTATCTTATTTGTATTGAAACTGCGCTATACATATTATTCGGTGTTATTACGAATAGCTTTAACCCTATAGAGATTCTGGAAACGGGATACCCGGTGATGCTTGCGGTATTTGTTCTTTTTGTTATGGTGCTTGCCGCATCTTTCTGCCGCTTTGCCAGATCAGAAAAAAGGGTGATAATCAGCCTTTCAGAGCAGCCGGATACTGTAAGGTTATCTTCAGTCGTTTTTGTCTTTGAAAGAGAGACAGATCATAAGCTTGGAAACAATGCTTCCGACAGTCATATTCGTTCACTTCGTTTCAGCTATAAACATGGGACAGCTGTCAAATATATCTCCTTTGGAAAGAGTCAGAAAGATTTTTTTTATGACAAATTAATACCTGGAGGGAAATATCGCTTCGTCCTGATAGACAGGATTTATCTACTTGTTGTAAAGGATAACTGATAGAAAGCAATAATCGTTCAGAAAAATCAGCACATTTACTGTGCTGATTGATTAGATTACACTCACGGCTGATGAAATCTGCCATGAGTATCACACTAGCCGTAGCCGCAAAGTGGCATGTTTCCCTATGTGGCTGCGCGCAGTATAATTTACGGATATGAGACGGGAATTATGGAAGAGAGTGGAGGGTAAGAAATGAGAAACTTAAAGAAGAGTATGCTGGCAGCAGCATGCTGTATGGGTATGGCATGTATATTTTCATGGCATGTCCAGACACACGGGCTTTCTGCACATGCGGCAGAAATATCTGTAAGAGAAAGAAGCCCGCGGACAGTAGAGGAGAAGACTGTCAATACAGTGGGAGATCTGACATGGACTTTGTCAGAAAACGGGGTTTTGGAGATTAAGGGGACAGGGAGCATGGGAAGCTGCAGCAGTTATCGGAATGTCCCCTGGTATCCGAGTGTACAATCCATTACGTCAGTAACGATTGAGTCCGGGGCAGAAGATATTTGTAATTATGCTTTCTATGGATGCACAAACCTGGAGACAGTATCCATTCCAGGCAGTGTGAAGAATATCGGGAATAATGCGTTCTACAACTGTACAAACCTGGAGACAGTATCTCTTCCTGATAATGTGGAGGGTATCGGAAATAATGCGTTCTACAACTGTACAAATCTTAAGACAGTGTCTATTCCAGACAGTGTGAAGAGTGTAGGAGATTATGCGTTCCAGAATTGTAAAACTCTTGTATCAGTTAAGCTTTCGGAAGAATTGACAAAAATCGGAAGATATACATTTTATGGCTGTGAAGGTCTGACGGATATCCAGCTTCCGGATAAGATCACAACGATCGAAAGATATGCATTCCAAAATTGTACAGGGCTTACCATGGTAAAATTACCAGAAGAACTGACAAAGATTGACGATTATGCATTTGCCTCAGATGCAAATCTGAAAGAGATCACCTACCCGTCTAAGGTAGTAACCGTTGCATCAAACTCATTTAGCAGTTGTAACGGAATTACGAAGGTAACATTCAGTGCAGGAATGACAGCAGTGCCTGCAAACGCATGTTATGGTCTTATGGGGCTTACAACAGTAGAGTATCAAAAGGATGCAAACGGAAAAGTGGCAGTAGAAAGCATCGGGAATTCTGCATTTAGAGGCTGTAAAAGTCTTACCAGTGTTTCCATACCAGAGACTGTGACCGAACTGGGGACTTATGTGTATTACGATTGTACGAATCTTACAGAGATTACATTACCATCCGGACTTGTCAAAATTGGAAACAATGCATTCCAAAATTGTAGTATACTGAAAAAGATCGAACTGCCAGATGGACTGGCCAGTATTGCAAATTATGCATTTGCCGGCTGCAAAAGTCTCACAGATATCAGGCTTCCAGACAAGATTAAAACGATTGGTACGAATGCGTTTCAAAACTGTACAGAGCTTATAAGCATTAAGCTTCCGAAGGAACTGACAACAATCAGCAGATATGCGTTTTCGTCAGATATAAAGCTGAAAGAGATATCCTATCCCTCTAAAGTTGTATCTGTTGCATCAAATTCATTCAGCGGCTGTACCGGAATCACAAAAGTGACATTCGAAGCAGGAATGACAGTAGTTCCTGCAAATGCATGCTATGGGCTTAACGGTCTTACAACAGTAGAGTATGAAAAGGGTACAGATGGAAAGGTGATGGTAGAAACTATTGGAGATTCCGCATTTTATGGCTGCACAGGTCTTATGGATGCCTTGATACCGGAGAGCGTGAACGTGTTGGGGAATTCTGCGTATAATAGCTGCACTGGCCTCACCAGTCTTTCGTTGCCCACCGGTCTTACCAAAATCGGAAATAATGCTTTTGCCAATTGTAAAATGATTGCAAAGGTGGAACTGCCGGACAGTCTGACTACCTTGGGCGGTAATGTGTTCCAGAATGACGAGTCTATTAAGGATGTACGGATCCCGGCAAGTCTGGCATCTGTATCCAGCAATCCGTTTTATGGATGTACAGGAATATCGAAGATTACATTCGGTTATGGATTAGAAAATGTGCCGTCTAATATTTGCGCCAACCTGACGGCTTTAAAGGAAGTAGTGTATGAAAAGGGAACGGCAGGAGAGGCTCCTGAAGTAACAGGGATTGGAAATAATTCATTCCAGAATTGCAGTTCACTAGAAAAAATTGAACTGCCGGATGGGCTGACCAGTATCGGGAACTATGCATTTGACGGCTGTAAGAGTCTTGCAGACATTCAGCTGCCTTTTGGTCTTACAAAAATAGGAAATAATGCTTTTGCTAATTGTAAAAATTTAACTGCAGTAACACTGCCGGACAGTCTGACTACCTTAGGAAGCAATGTATTCCAGAACGATGAACTGATGAAAGAGATTCGGATTCCGTCAGGGCTGACAGCTATTTCGGGCAGTCTATTTTCCGGCTGTAAGGCACTTGCAAAGATTACGTTCGGTTATGGCCTGGAAACCGTGCCGGCAAATGTATGTACCAATCTGACTGCCCTTAAAGAAGTGGTCTATGAGAGGGGACCGTCGGGAGAAGCTCCTAAGGTGACCAGTATCGGCAACTATGCTTTCAGAGGCTGTACAGGCCTTACTGATACTGTGATACCCGAAAAGGTGACAGAACTGGGCTCTTATGCCTATGAAGGCTGTACTGAGCTTGAGGGAATTGTCCTGCCCTTTGGAATTACCAAAATCGGAAGTTATGCATTTTCGAATTGTAAAAAGATTGCAGGGGTGACGCTGCCTGAAAGTCTGACAGAATTGGGAAGCTGTGCTTTTCAGAATGATGAGCTGATTAAGGAAGTGAGGATTCCGTCCGGCCTGACAACCATTTCCAATAATCCGTTTTATGGCTGTAATGGGTTGGAGAAGATTATATTTGGAGCGGGTCTTGAAAGGGTGCCGAATAATGTCTGTGCGAATCTGACGGCTCTAAAGGAAGTGGTATATGAGAAAGGGACAGGAGGGGAAACTCCGAAGCTTGTGGAAATCGGAAATAATGCATTCCAGAACTGTACGTCACTTCATAAAGTGGAGCTTCCTGACGGGCTGGAAAGGATTGGGAACAGTGCATTCAGCGGTTGTACAGGCTTTACAGCAATTACTTTGCCAAAGAGCCTTACAGTTATTGGTGATTCTGCGTTTCAGGGCTGTATGGAGATGTCATCTGTGAGATTTCCGGAAGGGATGACGAAGATCGGAAATTACGCATTTGCAGACTGTAAGAAGATTGCTTCTGCAGTTCTGCCAGATAGTCTGACAGAATTAGGGCGTTATGCTTTCCGGAATGATGAACTGATTACAGAAATCCGTATTCCCGTGAATCTAAAAGCCATTTCAGATAATCCATTTTATGGATGCAAGGGTCTTGCAAAGATGACGTTCGGCTACGGAGTTAAAATAGTGCCGGAAAGCATCTGTAACGGGCTTGCCTCGCTTAAGGAAGTAGTATATGAGAAGGGACCGGACCAGGAAGCGCCGGAAGTGACCGAAATCAGAGACGCTGCATTCCAGAACTGTATATCCCTCCAGAAAATGGAATTTCCGGAAGGTCTGACCAGGATTGGGAATTATGCGTTCATGGGATGTACAGAGTTTGCCGCAAATAATTTACCTGACAGTGTTATAAAGATAGGATCTTCTGCATTTCACAATTGTGCAGCCATGGAGATCAGTGCATTGCCTAAACATCTGGAAACGATAGGATCTTCTGCATTCTTTGGATGCGTAAAGCTCCGGTCAGTTGAAATTCCGCCAGGTGTTACAGCCATTGCCTATGGTGCTTTTCAGGAATGCAGGGGGCTGGAAAAGGTGAAGCTGGGGAATGTTACAGATGTTGAAAACTATGCGTTCTCCAACTGTAGTGCGCTTAGAGAGGTGGAATATCCAGATTCATTGAAAAAAATCGGAAATAATGCATTTTATCAGTGCGAAAGTCTCCTGACAGGTGATTTTTCTCAGACGATGCTTGAGTCAGTCGGAAGCGATGCGTTCAAAGAATGTGTGCTAATTAAGCAGGTGATTATGCCAGATACGGTTAAGAGTATCGGAAGCAATGCATTTTATGGAGACGAAGGAATTACGATCCTTGATCTGGGAGAAGGGCTTACTTCATTACAGTCTGGTGCTTTTGGAAACTGTACACAGATTACATCTGTCGAGATTCCAAAGGAACTTGAAAATGGGTCTGCCAGTGAGAAAGGTCCTTTTACCGGCTGTGTGAATTTAAAGACCGCAAAGCTTGCGTCACGGGCACACTCAGTGGCGCCGGGGCTTTTTGCCGGCTGTACGGGGCTGGAAAGTGTGTCCATGCCGGACACCATCTCGGAAATCAGTGCATATGCATTTTATAACTGCAGCGCCCTAAAGAAGATTCCGTTCCTAAAAAGGCTCTATTCGATTGGGGACTATGCGTTTTATGGCTGTGGGAATCTGGAAGGAATTGAATTTGGAGAGGATACGGATACAGTTGGAAGATATGCGTTTTACAATTGTTCTGCATTAAAAAGGCTGGAACTTCCCAGTGAGATCAGAGTGATTCCCAGGCATTGCTTCTATGGCTCAGGGATTGAAACTGCAGTGATTGGCAATCACGTCACTTCAATTGAAAGCTGTGCCTTTGCGGATACGGCGTCTCTTACGGAAGTGACGATTCCAGGAAGCGTGCTTTCCATTAGTAATGATGCCTTTAATCATGAGGCCGGAGCGCTTACTGTAACGGGGGCAAAGAATTCGACTGCAGAAGCTTATGCAGAGGAAAAAGGATATGTGTTTAAGACTGGGACAACCGCAGAATCACTAAGGCTATCCACAGATTCCCTAAATATCAGCATGGAGACAAGGGATGCATATATTATGGCAGAATTTTTGCCGGCAGATGCGATGGATGCCATTCTCTGGGAATGTGCGGATGAGGAGATTGCCAGAATCACACAGGATGCCACAGATCCGGCAGTGGTAAAGATATCCCCGGTATCTCAGGGAACCACAACTGTGACAGCCACAATGGGAAGCATATCCCAGTCCTGTAAAGTGACGGTTGGTGATTTCCTAAGTAAAATTGCAATTAGCCCTACATCGGTTGTATTTAAATCATTTACAGAGACAAAGCAATTGTCGGCAGTATGTACGCCGTCCACTGCAAAAGAGGATGTCATATGGGTATCGGCGGATGAGAGAGTGGCCAGGGTTGATCAGGCGGGACTTGTGACTCCTGTTGGTAATGGCTCTGTCCGCATTACTGCAAAATCAAGAGGAAATGATAAGATCCGTGGCTATTGCTTTGTGGTTGTGAATCCGGATATTCCGATTACGGATTTTAATTTGAACCAGACAAAGCTGCTGATGTCCGCGAATGGTACTTACCAGTTGAAGGCAGAAGTGATGCCGTCGAATGCAAATGGCAGTATCACCTGGTCTTCTACGGATGAATCTGTGGTATCAGTAAATCAGAAGGGACTCGTGAAAACGATACGCGAGGGAAATGCGGTTATCCGGGCGATAGCAGGAGATATTATAAAGGAATGTGTGGTTACAGTTATTGATGCAGATGTGCCGGTGACAGGAATTGAGCTTGAAGAGACAGAGGCTGAGCTGAACAGCGTTTCTAAAACGATCCAGCTTCATGCACAGGTACTGCCGGAGGATGCGACGATACAGGGAGTTTCCTATACCAGCAGTGATGAAAGGATTGCAAAGGTTGACGCTTCGGGACTTGTGACCGGACAGGGGGCAGGTACAGCAGTGATTACGGCAGAGACGAATGACGGCGCATACCAGGCAGTCTGTAAGGTATCGGTGATCTGCATGATTGATTCTATTACCTTAAATCAGAGCAGGGTTGTTCTTGTGAAGGGCGAGACAGCAGAGCTGGAGGCCTCGATCTTCCCGGAGCTTGTGACAAACAGTGAATTGGAATGGTATTCTACAAATACCAGGGTTGCCTCTGTTGATGCGTATGGGTCTGTGACGGCAGAAGGAGCCGGAACTGCCTACATCCGGTGTGCGGCAACGGACGGTACAGGGGTTAAAGCCACCTGCCTTGTAAAGGTAAAAGAGACGGCAGACAGTCCGGAACCAGAGGATCCGGAAGGAGACAAGAAGGATCCTGGTAAAGAACCGGATCAAAAGCCGCCTTCAGGTACAGGTGAAGGAGAGAATCCGAATCCGGGCGGGGTATCGAAACCACCTGTTTCTTCTGGAAATAATGGACAAAATAAGATTGAAACAGTCAAAAAGCCTGCAAGAGCAACGATTAAGAAGGCTGCAGCAAAGGGGAAGAAAAAGCTTGCCGTGAAGTGGAAAAAAATAAAAGGGGTTTCCGGATATCGGATCCAGTATTCCCTGAAAAAGAAATTCCCTACTAAAAGTACAGTAACCAGAACTGTGAAGGGAAAGAATGCTGTTTCTATTACATTAAAGGGTCTGAAGTCAAAGAAAAAATATTATGTTCGCGTACAGGCTTATAATACAGGCAAAGTATCCGGAAAGTCCAAAACGGTTTACGGAAAATGGTCAGCTGTGAAATCGGCAAAGACGAAATAAAATTATACTCACGGCCGATGAATAAAGTGATCTGGAAGTGTAAAAAGAAAGAGGAGATGCAGGAATGGGAAAAAGAATGATAGCAGGAATCTTAAGTTTCATGATGATTTTCATGGCATGTGCCGGTAATACTGCAGCTGTATCGGCAAAAGAAGTCGCAGAAGAAAATCAAAAAGAAGCAGAGAAAACTGAAAAAACAGAAGTAATCAGTGAAGGAACCATTGATTATATGGAGACCGAAGAGGATGTACCAATTGTCACGACAGATGTCCCTGTTACTACGATTGAATGGGGTGATGACGGGGAAGAGGAAAAGGATATGCCGGGCAGAATGACCAGAGATGGTACAATGGGTGAAAGCCACGATCTGGTTCTTGTCCTGGACTGCTCCGGAAGTATGAGCGGGACGCCGGTGCAGGAGATGAAAAAAGCATGCAATAATTTTGTAGATGATATTCTTGATGAGGATCCAAAGGCGAGAATTGCTATAGTAGGTTATGCGAGTGATGTTTCTGTGAATACATTTGGAGGCAGTTATTTTACCAGTAACAGATCCAAACTGCGTTCAGCTATTGCGGGTCTTGGCGCCAGTGGAGGTACTGCTATGAACGCAGGACTGGTGAAAGCAGATGAACTGCTTCAGAACGAGGGTATTGCAGAGCATCAGTATATTATCCAGATGACGGACGGTGAACCAAATGTTGGAGAAAAGTATACAGGTTCAGGGGGAAAATACGCCGGGACATCCTTTGTTGATCCGGATGGTAATTCTTTTACCTATTCACCGACAGAGCAGAAGGCATATTGCTCTGAGATCTATAATACCTTCAGCGCGATACAGAGCTCCTATCATATGTATTCTATGGGATTTTTCCATAGTTTGTATGGTGCGGCAAAGCAGTTTGTTGCTACCTTTTTGAATGATATACAGAACACCTACTATGTAGAAGTAGGTGATGCAGATGATATTACATTTTCTTTCGAGGGGATTGCGGCAGATATTAATTCAGAACATATTAAACTGAATATGAATTCTGCGAATCTGACAGAGGGAGACCATACCCGCCTGATTGCCACACTGGATGACAGTATGCCCGAAGGAACAGAGATCAGCTATGGAAGCAGTGACACAACTGTTGCAGTAATAGATGAAAATGGTACAATTATAGCGAAAAAGGCAGGTACATGTACGATTACGGTAGAAGCAGGCGGCTACAGCACAACCTGTGAGGTGACCATTACGGCAAAGCCGGTTCTTCGCACTTACAGTACATATACCGTTTATCAGAATGAAAATACCCAGGATCGTCCGAAGGACGACTATAAGCTCTGCGGCGGCGCCACGATTATTTATAACGGAGAGACTTATACGACAGATCAAAAGGGCGAAGTAAAGCTGCCGGATGGGCAGGGAGGCGAGCTGACCATTTCCAAGGACGGATATACATCCAGAACAATATCTATGAAAGATCTGGAAAATGGCGCGGCTATTTATCTGCAGAAGGATTCTGATAACCCGGTTATTAACAGCGTATCATTTAACGGCAGCGATGTGCTGGCGGACGATTATGCAATGTCACTGACAGAGACGGATTCTACGACTGTATCGGTGGATGTTGACTGGGGGAATTCCTCCAGGAAAAGCATTAAACTGGTACAGGAAGCAACGGCTGTGGAATTTGAAGCGGAAAAAAACGCGCTGACAATGGTACTGAAGGATCGGTTTGACGTATCAAAGGATCTCTATATCCTGGCAACGGATCAGAATGACCATTCTGTAAAGAAAAAGTTAAACATTTCTGCAGAAGGAGGGATAAAAGGTCTTGATGGTCTTTCATTTTCGGCGGGAGGAAGCATCTCCCTTACGGTTCCGGAGTCTGTTCCGCTGATTAAAGGACAAGAGGTGAGCCTTGATCTGGATAATCTGGGAATGCTGCCTTTTACAGTTACAGTTGACCAGGGGATCGTTAATGTTACCTTTGGTGTGGATATTTATAGTTATTCAAAAAGTCAGTCGAAGGTTACGAACACGACAACAGGTTTTTCAAGGAAGGTTTCACCTAAAAAAGAAAATGAATGGTTCTTTCAAAAGCTGAAAAGCATTAAGAATAATGGGATTAAAGATTCAATAAAAGATTTAAAGAATCTAAAATCAAAATATAAAAATCAGATGAAATTTCCAAAGGGTTCATTTGGATTTGACGCTGACTTTACGCTTCTCGGGTATGCGGAGGGGTATGTTGACAAGGACGCCAATTTCCAGTGGCTGGATGGTGGTATGGTGTTCAATCCCTCTGCCAGTGTAAACTGGTCCGGGCAATTTGCAATTGGTCCGGTACCCTGTTACTGGGAAGCAGAAATTGCGGGTGCAATCGAGGCGGCGGTCAATCTCTATAAGAGCAAAACAGAAAAGGCGGCAACCCTGATGCCGGACGGCTCTATCGAGGGTGAACTGTCTGGAAGTGTGGGAGCCGGAATCGGCATAAATAAAGTGGCTACAATAGGCGGAGGCGCCACATTAAAGGCTGAGCCTGGCGTGACATTCTATCAGAATAAGGAGAATTATCTGAAGTGTACATTTTCAGGAAGTCTTTATTTTAAGATTAAGCTTGGAATTATAGAGTATAAACCAGAATCAGAACCCATTTCCTGCACAATTGATAACTCTCCGAAGAGGTCTGCGGCTGCAGCCGGTTTCGGTGATGGACAGTCTGAGATGTACGATCTCTCAAAGTATCAGGTGGAATCCCTGGAATATATTCTAGATGACAGCACGGAGCCTCGGGCCGCCAGGGCAGCCGTGGAAGAAGTGGATTTGGGATATGCAGGAATTAAGGATGTGATTGACGAAAACAGCTATACCACTACAAATCCAAAGGTAGTTTCAACCGGAACACACACCCGTCTGGCTGTGTGGCTGAATACGGAAACAGTGGACGTAAATGATGTGCAGCTTTACTATTCATATTATAACGGGAATGGCTGGTCGGCTCCGGCAAAGATTTCGGATGATGGTACCTTTGATTATGCTCCAAAGGTATGTGCGGTAAATGGAAAGGCCTATGTGATCTGGCAGAATGCCGAACAGCGCTTTGATGCAGACGTATTAGAAAGCGAAACAGTTGCAGAGCAGCTGGCAGCGCATATGGGAATTACGGTTGCAGAGTTCAAGACATCCGATGAGAAATTTACAGTCACAGATTTATCAAGAGAGAGCGGCTTCATAGATGTACAGCCGGTTATTGCGGCAAATGGAAGTACCGCGGCGGCATACTGGGTAGAAAATGCAGAAAATGACTGGTTTGGGCAAAACAGTAAGAACACAATCTATAAAGCAGAATATGACGGGTCAGGATGGAGCGAGGCAGTTCCTCTTGTCTTGGATGTCAATTCCGTATGCTCTATTGCAGCAGGATATATGGATTCCGGATTCCATGTGGCATATACAATGGATTCTGACAACGATCTGGCTGACTCCTCAGACACAGAGCTTTATGTGGACGGGACTTCCATTACGGGAAATGATGTGCTGGAATCAGCCCCGGTATTTGAGGAAGGTATTTTATACTGGAGCAGCGGCGGCAGGATTATGAGTTTAGCCACGTTGCAGCAGGGAGACGTACAGAGTATTCTGCCGGATGGTGTGACAATCCCTGCAGATGTGTTCAGGATCCTTTCAGACGGTAACAGGAAAGTAATTCTGTATTTAAAGACAGGGGAGGATGCAGTAAGCGAGATTTACGGACTGGTCTCTACAGCAGAAGGATGGAGTACACCGATTCAGATTACGGATAACGGGCAATGCATTTCTGATTTTGATGCTCTGTGGCTTGGTGAAGAGATTGAACTTCTCTGCAATATGACGGCTGTCAACGGGCTGGGAACAGATCCCGATGGAAATCGGGTGATTGATGATTCTACTTATGGAAAGACATCCCTTGTGAGAATGAGCTATAGGCCATGTGCATCTCTGGTAGTGGATGGATGTTATTATGAAAAATCAGAAATCGGAGCAGGCTGTACACTTCCAATTACAGTGGAAGTGACAAATACAGGTATGGCAGATTTTAATGGTGTAAAGGTTGAGGTGCTTGATACAGAAGGAGCTTCTGTATATTCTACAGAACTTCGTGAAACAGTAGGCACAGGTAAGACAGCTGGGCTGAAATTCGGCTATATTGTGAATAAAAAAGATCTCGGAAAGACCTATACTGTAAAATGTACACCGCTTAGTGAGGATGGAGAGTACGTATATGGCGGAGATGCTCTGCTAGAATTAAGCTATGAAGACCTGGAACTTACCTTTGCGAACTGGGGACTGAAGGATGACAAAACAGCTGTGATACTCGCTCAGGCAGCGAATGCCGGTTTTTCGCCCCTATCAGATGTTGCGGCGACACTTTATAAGGTCGAAGGGAAGGAAGGCGATGGCGCAGACGGGGAAAATAATAAAACAGAGGTTGCCAGGATTGAGCAAGGCAGTGTAAAGTCAGGAGAGGACGCTCCTCTGAGTTTTTCTGTAGATTATGAGCAGGGAGCGGTCTATTATCTGGAGCTTACCGCAGCAGAGGAAGAACAGAACACTGCAAATAACTCAGCATATATCTATTTTGAACCGGCCCGGGATAATTCGGGAAGAACGATATCTGGCATTAAGGCTGTAAAAAAGGTTACAGAATATACAGTAGGCAGTACGCTGGATCTGAGCGATTTAAAAGTAACGGCTTCATATAAGGATGGAACGGTATCAGATATACGTTCTGACTGCGTGATTGATACATCCGGAGTTAAGATGAACACAGCCGGAACCTATCTGATCCAGATCAGCTATGGGCACCTGAAGACTGCTGTTACAATTAAAGTGAAGAATGCAGGGAATGGTACGTCTTCCGGGAACAAAGGAGCATCTGTCGGAACAACTGTTACAAGGGACGGCATCGTATATGAAGTGAAGCCGGCACAAAGCGGAAAACGAGAAGTGGCAGTTAAAAAGGCAGGGAAGTCAGCTTTGACAAAAGCTAAAATCCCCGTATCCGTAACGATTGAAAAGGCAAATTATAATGTTACAGAGATTCGTGCAAATGCATTCAAAAACTGCAAGAAGCTGAAAACTGTGTCCATAGGGAAGAATGTAACATCCATAGGGGCATCTGCTTTTGAGGGATGTACATCCTTGAAAAAGTTAAGCATTCCTTCTAAGGTGGCATCCATAGGAAAGAAGGCATTCCGTAAAAACAGTAAGCTCACGGATGTGACCATTGGCGCTTCTGTTAAAAGTATTGGAGCATCCGCCTTTGCCGGTGATAAGAAACTGAAAAAGATTCTGGTAAAGTCGAAGAAATTAAAGACCATTGGAAAAGGAGCGATTAAGGGCATAAGCAGTAAAGCAGTCATAAAGGTTCCAAAGGCAAAGCGTGCGGCACTAAAGAAGCTGTTTAAAGCAAAAACAGGGTACAGGAAAACCATGAAAATAAAAGGATAATACAGCCCTGCATGGACTTAAATAAGTGTATTTTGCAAATAAAAACACGAAAAACGGCAGAAACCTATACAGAATGAACGATTTATCAAGCTTTGATGTGTGTTTAAACCCCTAAAATGCAAGAAGGAATTCCCTAAATTGCAAAAAGCTGCAAAATTTTTGTAAAAAAACTTGTATTCTAACAGAAAATGCTTTACAATGTTAAAGGATAAAAGCAAGTTAGTATTAGGAGGTAGAAAAGGATGTCATATGTTGATGAAGTGCTGGAAAGGGTAGTGGCAAAGAATCCGGCAGAGCCAGAATTCCATCAGGCAGTAAAGGAAGTACTGGAATCACTCAGAGTTGTTGTAGAAGCGAATGAAGAGAAGTTTAGAAAAGATGCTCTGCTAGAGAGACTGGTAGAGCCTGAGAGACAGTTTAAGTTCCGTGTACCATGGGTAGATGACAAGGGCCAGGTACAGGTAAATACAGGATACCGCGTACAGTTTAACAGTGCAATCGGACCATACAAAGGCGGTTTACGTCTTCACCCGTCTGTAAATCTCGGAATCATTAAGTTCCTTGGTTTTGAGCAGATCTTTAAGAACTCGCTGACAGGCCTTCCGATCGGCGGAGGAAAAGGCGGTTCAGACTTTGATCCAAAGGGTAAATCTGACAGAGAAGTAATGGCATTCTGTCAGAGCTTCATGACAGAGCTTTGCAAATACATTGGCGCAGATACAGATGTTCCGGCAGGTGATATCGGAACAGGCGCAAGAGAGATTGGCTATATGTTTGGCCAGTACAAGAGAATCCGCGGCTTATATGAAGGTGTACTGACAGGAAAGGGCTTAAGCTACGGCGGTTCTCTCGCAAGAACAGAGGCTACAGGATATGGACTTTTATATCTGACAGAGGAGATGCTTAAGATCAACGGCAAGGAACTTAAGGGAAAGACCGTTGCAGTATCCGGTTCCGGTAATGTGGCAATCTATGCCACAGAGAAGGCTCATGAGCTAGGTGCAAAGGTGGTAACAGCCAGTGATTCTTCCGGATGGGTATATGATCCGGATGGAATTGATGTAGAGGCCCTTAAGGAAATAAAGGAAATTAACCGTGCAAGACTGACAGAGTATAAGAACTACCGTCCGAACTCTGAGTATCATGAAGGACGCGGCGTATGGTCAGTGAAGGTAGATATTGCGCTTCCATGTGCAACACAGAATGAACTTCACCTTGAAGATGCAAAGATGCTGGTAGAAAACGGATGCATCGCAGTTGCAGAAGGCGCGAATATGCCCACTACAATGGAAGCTACAGAGTATTTACAGAAGAATGGTATATTATTTGCACCTGGAAAGGCTGCGAATGCCGGAGGCGTTGCAACATCCGCACTTGAGATGTCTCAGAACAGTGAACGCCTGAGCTGGTCTTTTGAGGAGGTAGATGAAAAGCTTAAGGGAATCATGGTAAATATCTGCCATAATATGGCAGACGCAGCAGAGCGCTACGGTGCGGCAGGCAACTATGTTACAGGAGCGAATATCGCAGGCTTCGAAAAGGTAGTGGATGCCATGACAGCACAGGGAATTGTATAGGAATTCGAAAATTATATATACACTTATCATTTTCGCGAAAAGGCGGCAGGAAGATCCGAGATCTATACTGGCGCCTTTTTTGGGACGGGGCATTAGTGTTCACACAGGACTTTGCATTTACTGCAAAGTCCGTAAGAAAATGATTCAGGTGTGAGCAAATCCCATTCGCGAAGCGAATTCTAAATGGATTTGCGAATGTTACTGTAAACGGAGTGAACAGTAACAACGGGGCATTTTTAAAAATGCCCCGTCCCCAAAAAAGGGTGACAGATGATGATTTAGATGGTATGATATAGTTATAGTACTGACAAGCGGGGAATTGCGGAGGAGATTTGTTTTGGGTGGACATAGTGAGATGGAACGAGGACTGGCGGAATATGTACTGGCTTCCAGTGAGGAAGGCCGGGAAAACTATCTGCTTGAAAAGATTATGGATGAGATGCCGGGAGGCTTTTTTATCTATCGTGCAGATGGCGAAGAAGAGATTGTTTATGCGAATCAGGCGCTTGTCAGGATGTTTGGCTGTGAGACGGTGGAGGAATTCAGGATTCAGACAGGGAATTCTTTTAGGGGAATTGTTCATCCGGAGGATCTTGAGGCTGTGGAGGAGAGTATATGGAAGCAGGTTTCTGACAGCCGTTATGATCTGGATTATGTAGAGTACCGGATTATCAAAAAGGATGGCGAAGTTCGGTGGGTTGAGGATTACGGGCATTTTATCCACAGTGCTGCCGGAGATATTTTTTATGTGTTTGTAGGTGACACAACGGACAGAAAGATGCAGGAAGAGGAGGAGCGGGCGAAAAACAGACAGGAGCAGTTCCGCCGGCAGGTGGTCATTGAAGGTCTTAGTATTGACTATGAGGCTATCTTTTACGTGGATTTAGATAAAAATATCATGCAAACGTACAGATTCAGTGAGAGAGAGGAATATCAGCTGATTAAGGGGAGGTATGCCTGTGAGTTTTCGGGGTTTGATAAGGACTATATCAGGAGCTGGGTTCACTCTGATGACAGGGAACTGATCGCCAGGGCTTCAGATCCGGAGTACATAAAGGAACGGCTTATGGGAGACAGAAGCTTTCATATGAATTACCGGATTGTAAGGGAGGTGCAGGTGGAGTATCTGCAGCTCAGGGTAGTGAATGTGGGAAATGCGGGCAGTGCCTCTCAGATTGTAATGGGTATCCGCAGCGTGGATGATGAGATTGCATATGAGATGGAGCGCAGGGATTTGATGGAGGATGCACTTGGACATGCCAAGCTTGCGAATGCTGCCAAAAATATTTTCCTTGCAAATATGTCCCATGATATGCGCACCCCTATGAATGTAATTATGGGGTTTGCGGCGCTTGCGGAGAAAAGCATGGATAATAAGGAACGGCTGAAAAAATATCTGGACAAGATTATGTATTCCAGTGAGCAGCTTCTGACCCTGATCAATGATGTGCTGGAGATTTCCAGTATTGATACTGCAAAGACCAGGATTGAGGAAAACGAATTCGATCTGCTCCCTGCAGTACAGGAGATACAGGATACCATGGCGCACAAGGCAAAGGAAAAAGATATCCGATATGAGGTGGATGCTTCGGCGGTCATTCACAGAAATGTCTATGGGGATGAGGCTAAGCTTAAGAAGATTCTTCTAAGGCTTGTATCGAATGCCGTGAAGTATACAGGATTCGGCGGATATGTGAGACTTATTGTGACAGAGCTTAAGAGGCAGGCAGAGGACTACGCGGGCTATCAGTTTGTGGTAGAGGATAACGGAATCGGTATGAATGAAAGATTCCAGAAGATACTTTTTGAGCCCTTTGAACGTCAGAAAAATACAACGATGAGCGGTGTGCCGGGGACAGGACTGGGGCTTACGATTGTAAAGAGCATGGTAGAGATGATGGGAGGCACCATAGAGGTTCAGAGCAAGGAGGGAGTGGGCAGCAGATTTATTGTTACCCTGGGTCTGTGCTTTAGGAAGAATGATGGCAAAACGGCCGGGGAAGGAAGCCTGTGTCCGGAAACGTCAGACCGGCAGAAGAGAATTCTTGTGGTAGAGGATAATGAGCTGAATCTTGAGATTGAGACAGAACTTCTGATAGAAGAAGGGTTTCTTGTGGATACGGCAAAGGATGGAAGTATTGCGGTTGAGAAGGTAAAGAATGCCGGCTGCGGGGATTATGATGTAATCCTTATGGATATTCAGATGCCGGTAATGGACGGCTATCAGGCAGCAAGGGCAATCAGAGGCCTTCCGGATCCAGAACTTGCAGAGATCCCGATTATTGCTTTGTCAGCAAATGCCTTTGATGAGGACAGGCAGAATTCGCTGAGAAGCGGAATGAATACTCATGTGGCAAAGCCTGTTAATATTATACAGCTAAAGGAAGAGATTTTAAAGCTGTGCAAATTAAAATTGTAAAAAAAGGTAAAAAGGTGTTGACAAAGAGGATAGTTTGGTTATATAATAACAGAGCGGGTTCGAGTTAAGAGCTTCGCAGGTATATGGGATCATAGCTCAGCTGGGAGAGCATCTGCCTTACAAGCAGAGGGTCATA
>CAPEBR010000022.1 GCA_948602995.1 uncultured Dorea sp. | reverse complement strand
ATTGTAGATATTCCAACGGATGAAGAAATGCGGGAAATGGAACGGGAATACGGAAAACGTACCAAACGTCAAACCGCCTAAATATAGGCGTGGCAGGAGAAAGTCTATGCTCCTGCCCATACATATCTATTTTTATCCTTATCTGGTATCAATCAAATCCTTGGAGGGCTACTTGAACCCTCCGAAAAATAAGAGGGGCAAAGCCGCCTTTGGCTGTATGGATTTCCCATATCGACAATATAAAATATTTTCTGCCATTGTAATAAAGTGCTATTTCAATATTTCAATACCATCCTCCATAATCTGGATTTTTTTCTCCTTTAAGAGTCTTCCGACTGCTCTTTTAAAAGCATTTTTACTAAGACCAAACTCCATCTTAATAAGCTCCGGCGAAGCCTTATCTGTAAATGGAAGCCTTCCCCCGTTCTCCTTAAGTCTGTCCATAATCATCAGTGCATCTGCATCCATCTGTAAAAATGCCTTTTCCCGCACGCTCAGATCCAGTTTTCCATCCTCACGTACCTTCACCACTCTTGCATGTACCCTGTCTCCCACTCTGAGACTTCCATAGGCCTCACGCTTCGGAATCAGTGCAGAATAACAGTTATCAACTGCCACAAACACCCCGAAATTATCACTAAGCTCATAGATCATTCCCTCCACCTGGTCATCCTTTTTATAAGGCGGATCTGTGCGAAGTTTGTCGTACACTTTCATAGTAGCACACAGTCTCCCGCTCCTGTCCACATATAGGGACGCCAGCACCTGATCCCCCTTTTTTACCTTTTCTGTCTGCTCCTTAAATGGAAGAAGAAGATCCTTCGGAAGCCCCCAGTCAAGAAAGGCCCCGATCTTTCCCGCCTCCTTTACGGTAAGCACCGCAAGCTCTCCCAGTGTAATCTTCGGAACCGCAGTTGTAGCAATCAGGCGGTCATCAGAATCCTTATATAAAAATACCTCGACCGGATCCCCTGCCTCCGTCCCCTCCGGCACCTCTTTCTTCGGAAGCAGCACCCGCTCCTCCTTTGTCCCGAGATAAACCCCAAAATCCACTGTTTTCACAACAGTAAGCATCCGTCTTTTTCCCAGTTCATCTATTAATCTCATCTTTTTTCTCCCTGTATCTGTATTATAATTCGTCCCACATAAACTCAATCACTGCATAAGGCCTGTCTTCTCTGTCGCAGAGTTTTACTACAGTCCGCCCGTCCTCTCTTCCAAGCTCCGGCACAATCAGGTCTCCACAGACTGCCGATCTTTTATACTCTGCACGAAGCTGGCGGATTTTTCTGTCCTCATCCGCTGCTTCTATCGCCATCTGAACATACTGGCAGTTATTCACATGCTCATTGGTGTCAATGTGGCATCTTCTCACCGGAAATTCGGGAAATCTCTCCATCTTCTCCGAAAGGGCAATTTTACGGGACGCATACTCCATCTCAAGCGCCTCCCCTGTTCCATATGCCTGGATTTCCTCCTCTGAAGGCTTTGCAGGCCGTCCCTTCTCCACATCCATATACACCCACAGGGAATTGGCATATGCAATGCGCATCCCCGTTTCATCCTCCATACAGAAATTACGGCTGCCAAGCATCCCCTTGAATCCGCTTGCCCACGTACTCACTCTTATTTTTTCACCGAGCTTTGGATACCTGTCTGCCACCACCTGCCAGGAAGACAGAACCCAGGCACGCTTCTGTCGTTTCAGATATTCGATTCCAAACCCGATGTCCTCTGACTGGAAGATGCTGCAGTCCTGGAAATAATTCACAATACCTGGAAGGGTAATCTGCTTTGTATGGTCAATCTCACTGAACCGGATTCTGCTCTCAATCGTATACTGGTTACTCCTTTGCATTTCCCACATAACTCCTCTCCACTGTAATTACACACTCATATCTCTCATCCGCAATCTTCAGAAGCTTCATCAGAGATACCCTGAGCTCATCCTGTCTCTTATGGTCATACTCATAGGGAAGCACCATGTCAAAAATCAAGTTAATCTGATCCGTCCCGTCCACCATCCGGAAATCATGGATGCTCACCGCAGGATCCAGGGCATCCAGAATCTTAAGTACCTGCCTCTTCACCGCAAGTACATGCTCATCTTTCATTTCCACCGGATCCATATGGATCACAAGAAACAGCCCAAGGTTCTTCACTGCATCGCGCTCAATGCGGTCAATAATCTCATGGGACACCTCAATTCCCACATCATTGGGCACTTCCGCATGTATGGACGCCATGCTCCTTCCAGGTCCGTAATTATGTACAATCAGATCATGGCTCCCGACAATGCCGTCATATGCCTCCACAAATTCTGTAATCTTCTCATATTCCTCCAAATCCACCGGCTTGCCAATCAGAGGCTCCAGCGTATCCCTCGCAATCCCGATACCGGCCCACATAACAACCAGGGAAACGCCAAGTCCCACAATCCCGTCAATATTCAGCCCTGTCACTCTAAAAACCACCAGCGAAATAATCGTGGCCGAGGTTGTTACCACATCCCCCATGGCGTCTGCCGCTGTTGCAAGCATGACACTGGAATTCACCCTCCGGCCCAGTCTCCGGTTGAACATCCCCATCCAGAGCTTCACGCCCACTGACAGCAGCAGAATCACCACTGACACGGCTCTGAACTTAAGCTCCTCCGGCTCCATGATCTTGCCGACTGCATCCTTAAAAAAAGTAAATCCCACCTCGATTACAAGAAATGACACAATAAGCGCCGCAATGTATTCAATCCGCCCATGCCCGAAGGGATGATCCCTGTCCGCAGGCTTCCCTGCCATCTTCACACCCACAAGCCCAACTACCGATGACCCGGCGTCCGAAAGATTATTAAAGGCATCTGCCATGACAGAAATACTGTGCAGCCAGAACCCCGCCATCCATTTTGCCAGAAATAAAATCACATTACAAAAGATGCCTGTAACACTGGACAGCACGCCGTACGCCGTCCGGACAGACACCTTATCCACGTCCTCATAGTCCTTTACAAAATGCTTAACTAAAAATTCGGTCATAACGACCTCCTTTGTTTCTGTTCCAATTCACGTTACGATTCACGGTCTTTTTTGCTTCTCCCTGTCTCCAAAGAAAAACCACCGGATCTTAAACCTGTCTGCCGCCGTGATCATCTCGTACTCGTCCTCCTCTAGTGTCTCCTTTAGCGCATCCCTGCCCTCGTCACTAACCACAGCACAGGTCGTATCCATAAAGCACAGATTCGGATACAGCACGCACCACCAGTTATGTCCCTTTCCATTCCCCAGTTCAATACGGAGCGCCTCATAATTCCCCCGGGGAAATGTAATGTCCCCATACCGTTTCTCCGGGAAGTAACATTCTGTCACAGAAGCCCTTGCCCTGTACGGGAAACCATGTTCATCAAGAACCTGGTCAGCCTTCCGGGAAAGCTCGTCAAGATGCGCCTTTGCCCACGCCTTTGTCTCCTCTGCAGATGCCTCCTGACCCATGTCTTCCTTCATATAGCCAAGAACCGCATCCCGGACCTTTAGCTTAACCTCCTGGTCCACATCGCTGTCACTGTTGGCCAGTACATGAAACCGGAACACCTCCTTCGAAAGCCGCTCCTGGACTCTGCCCATCTTCTCATCCACAGCCTCTGCCCTTTTACTAGTGATCACTCCTGTCAGAACAGCACTTATACAAATTCCAATTATACCACAGATCACCCTCCTCTTACTATCCTTTTTTTCAAAATCTTTTTCTCTTCTCTGCCTTCTGTTACGGTTCATTCCGTGACCAGGAATTTTCTCTGTGCACCTTTTATCCGGTTCATTATCATCCACAACGAATCTTTTCAACATCTATGTACCCTCCTTTACAAAGAGTATGCACATAAATTTATGAATCTATTCCATTGTTCTATCCTTTTTTCGTCCGTATGACGTCACTGACTGCCGTTACCTGGTTATCAATATGTTCACACACAATCTTAACAGCCTCTTCCTTGTCCCCCCTCTTAATACAGTTTATAATCTCCTCATGTTCCTTCAAAAGCTTGCCATGCACTGCCGGGTCCTTCAGGTATTCCACACGGTAACGGTACATCTGCTCCCCGAGATTACTCAGAAGCTGCATGAGCCTCTGATTATCCGCCGCCTTATAGATCACATCATGGAAGCGGACATCCGCTTTGGCAATCTCTGTCACATCCGCCCCTTTCAGCATCTTCCGGAAATGCCCTGCCGCCTCTCTCAGCTCCTCAATCATCTCCGGCGTAATCCGGTCACATGCCAGTTCGGCAGATAATTCCTCCAGGGCCTTCCTTACCTCCAGCACATCCCGGAGGCTTTTTTCTTTAATCTCCGCAACCTCGGCCCCCTTTCTGGGGATCATAAGAACCAGCCCCTCAAGCTCCAGCTTGCGGATTGCCTCCCTGATGGGGGTACGGCTTACACCAAGCTTATTCGCAAGCTGAATCTCCATCAGTCTTTCCCCTGGCTTTAACTCCCCCAGCAAAATCGCCTGTCTCAGCGTCTTAAATACAACATCCCGAAGAGGCAGATATTCGTCCATACTGACATTAAAATGTGTTTCCATCATTATTTCCTCCTTACATGGTGCATTGTGGTAACATATACCTGTTTTGCCAGTTTTAGTTCCTTTATCCTTCGCATTGTGTCCTTTGCACTGCTCTTTTCCTCAAAGAGTCCGAACACAGTGGGGCCGCTTCCGCTCATCAGCGCATTCAGCGCGCCCCCGGAAAGCATCACTTCCTTGATCTCTTCTATGACAGGATATGCACTGGCTGTCACCTGTTCCAGTACATTTCCCATACAGGCTGCCGTTTTTCTGATATCCCGCCGCTTTAATCCTTCGATAATCCCGTCAATATCCGGATGCTCTACATGACTTAATCTATCAAATCTTTCATACACAACTCTTGTTGAAACGTTCACAGAAGGCTTTGCAAGGAGCACATAGCATCTCTGGCACTGAGGAAGCTCTGTAAGCACCTCTCCAATCCCTTCTGCAAGATAAGTCCCCCTCATAATACAGTAAGGCACGTCCGCCCCCAGCTTCACTCCCCGCTCCCTCAGCGCTGCGTCACTAAGCCCGAGTCCGAACAGACGGTTCATTCCAAATAAAACTGCTGCCGCATCTGCACTGCCTCCTGCCATCCCGGCAGAAACCGGGATCCTCTTATCAAGTACAATCTGTATTCCTTCCATAATCCCGAATTCATCTGTCAAAAGCTTTGCTGCCTTATATGCCAGGTTATTCTCATCCACAGGGAGGTAGAACAGATTCGTCCTGACCTCGATCCCCGGCCTGCACGTCTGGGCAAGCGTGACGTTGTCATACAGATACACGGTCTGCATCACCATCCGCACGTCATGATAGCCGTCCTCCCTCTTTCCGAGAATATCCAGCCCCAGATTAATCTTCCCCATAGCCTTTAGTTGTATTTTCTCCATACCTTATCTCCCTGTTATTCCATGTATTCTGAATCATATGCAGGCCATGTTTTTTCATGCAGGCATGAAAAAACATGGCCTTTTGACGCTTGTATGATCTTATAAATAGTTCCTTATTCTTTTTTTGTTTTGTGTTCTTTGCATTATGTATTATGTATCTTGTATACAATATGTCTATAGTATACTCATATTCTCTTTAAAAATCAAGAGTCTGTCGCCAATTTTTATATCTTCTGAGGTCAGATCATTTACTTCCATAATTCCCTCCTTCGTCGTGCTGTAATTTTTCGCAAGGCTCCACAGATCATCTCCCTCCTTCACAATATACCCTACGATTCCCGGACGTTTTTCAAGTTCCTCCATATCAATAGGCGTATACTCCGCCTCCTCGATATTCTGTATCAGAACAGGCTTTCTAAGAAAACTGTTAAATGCAAGCACTGCCTTCACCTCGATCTCGTCACTCCCCAAAAGCCCGATGGACAGCTGCTCAACTGCACAGGTAATGTCATAATTCATATTTTCCGCTGTCTCATTGCTCTCCAGCAGATAAGAAAACGGTACCATCCCCTGCCATACACCGAATGGCACAGTATCGTCTGCTTTTACATACAGGAAACAGATATGCAGAACACCCTCAATTCTGATGCCGCCCTCCTCTGTCTCCATGTGCTCAATCTGAATCCGGGCGCTGCTGTGGCATACCTGCAGAATGCTGTCCTTAATCTCAGGCAGCGAGAGCCGCTCCGCCACCTTGCATTTAGAATGATTCTGCATTAGAAGCCGCTCTGCCGTCTCCTCCCGTATTCCCGGTGTGCACTCACAGGTAAGGGAATACAGATCCTCCAGTATATCCACTGTCTCCTCCTCAAAGATCAGTATCCTTGCCTCAAGGGTTGCCTCTATGCCGAGAAGCCTCAGTTCCCCGTCCTCATCCATCCTCGCTTCTATATTAATGTCCGTAAGACTTGGGTAAATATGGTGATACATATGGTCCCCTGCCCCAAAGCATTCCATCCGGCCCTCATACGGGACTGTCTGCTCCACCCAGTCAATCTTTCCATCCAGTGACTCATAGAAGCAGAATACCAGAAGCTCTCCGCTAAGAAGAAGCTCCTCACCGGAAAGTCTTGTATCAAGCTTACGGCTTACTGCCTCTGTCCACAGAAGATTCCCGATGCTCTCCTTCGTTCCACCCACCGCTGTCTCTTCCTTAATCCGATATGTATCCTTTTTAATAGAAAGAAGTCTTAAGATCTGTTCCTTCCTGTATTTTTTATAAAGAGGAAAGTCCGCGTCCATATCCGATGTAAGAGACAGCGTCTCCTTCCTCTCCGAGCAGAGCTGCAGTTCACAGAGCGCCTTTACATTCAGTTTTCTAGAATGAATCATCGTCACCGTAACATCCGACTGGGCAAGCTTCAGAAACAGATTCCCCTCCGCGCCCTCCTCCATATAAACCATTTCCTCAAATGGGAATCTCCCCTCCAGGGCACTTAACCGGACCTCCTCCCCCTCTGCAAGGTACAGGACCTTAAAAACGAGTTTCCCCGACACACGTATGTAATTCTCTACCACCTTCATATCCTCAATCAGAAGGTTCCCCTCCCCAAGAATTACATTTTTCACATCATGCTTCGCGTCCGGCACATTGTAATCATCATCAATATAAAACTGATCCGTAATCACCTTCCCCTGCCGGTATACATCCATTTCTCTCTTTTCACATTCCATGGTCTGCTCCTCCTCTACTCAAATATGACATCCTTGTCAACAAATTCCGCCTTCACCACCACATAAGGATATGTACTTTCCTCTATGATCTCCTCATCCTTAGCCGGTCCCAGGAGATTCGTCTTCATACGGATCACATCCTCCGTCTCATAACACTCCTTCACCTCTACACTATAACCGCTTGTATCCCTCTTTCCATATCCATACGCCATATAGAGATACCCCTTATCCCCATAAGTGAGCTGAAATCCTTCATCCTGCTTTTCTGCTATAACCTCTGACAGCTCCTCCGGAATCTCCTCCGGACTCACCACCGTAAACTCAATATCCCTCACCTTATCCATCCGGTCCTTCCCCGCCGAACATCCAGAAAGCCCCAGAACCAGCGCCAAAAGCCACCAAATACACAAAACCTTCCTTCCCATAAACTCCCCTTACATATCTTCTTACTAACATCATACACACATGTACCCCAAAAAATACCTAAAACTTTCCATCCGTACACCCATATCTTCCAGTCTTTATAAATTCAAAGAACAAATATATCCGAATTCGCATACATGCCCTAAATCATCCACGTCACCCCTTCACCCCCAGCCTTCGCAATATAACTTATACAGCCTGCCAACGCACAGCGGGCAGGGACAATCATATATTTCAATGAAAACAATCAGGGGGCGCTTTTTATGGAGGTGAAATCCACTGCTTACGAAGACTTAGCCGTGAGGGCTCTCCCGAGCGGCTTAGCCGGAGTTAGCAGTTAGTTCACCGGAATATTGCCCCGTTTGAATGAAATATATGATTGTCCCTGTCCGCGTCCGCCGCCCCACTAAACTTGCAAAAAACCGGCCACTACACGAGCGCCCGGTTTTTTTCTATGGTTTCTTTTATGATATTCTGACAATATTCACTTATATTTTTTTTCTGTGCCCTGTCCATCTCACTCATATAGATCGGCTTTCCATACTCAATAATCACATGTGTCTTTCTCACGCATGGCAGATGATTTTCAAAGATTTCAGATGTATTATTCATGCTGATCGGAATAATGGGGCAGCCGCTTTTCTCTGCGATCTTAAAAGAGCCGCTGTGGAAGGGAAGCATGCTTCCCTCCTCCCCGTCATTACGCGTTCCCTCCGGGAAAATACAGACAGACACCCCATTCTTCACATAATCAATTGCTTCCAAAATCGTCTTAAGCCCCTCTCTCGGGTTATCCCGGTCAAGGAACAGACAGTACAGCCGTTTCATCCAGTCTCTAAGGAGAGGATAACGGAGCATCTCCTTTTTTGCCACATATCCTGTGCGCCTCTTGCAGCGGGAGTATGTCAGCAGAATGTCAAAATAACTTCTGTGATTTCCAATAAAAAGAACTGCCTCATCCGGAACATTCTCTTCTCCAATCACAGTAACCTCTGTGCCTGCCACCCAGAGCATCAGCTTAAATGCAGTCTGGACCATCCGCAGACACTGGTAATCACTGGCCTCCTTCTTATATTTTGCAAGGATCCATTCTACTACCAGCACGGGTATCCCCAATAAAAGATATGCAAAGAGCATAATCGCAATTATTAAAAAACGTATCATTGTATATCTCTCCTGTCCGTGTCAGTATTCTAATTCTAATATCTTCCGTATAAACTTACCAGCCCCTGCAGCTCCTGTGCGAGGGCAGGCAGAAGGTCATCCTTCCGGTATCTCCAGCCCCAGTTTCCTGCCGGAGCGCCCGGCGTATTCATACGTCCCTCACTGCCAAGGCCAATCACATCCTGAAGCGGAAAGATTGCATAGCATGCAATGCTTCCCATCGCAAGACGTATGAAATCCAGATGCATCCGTCTTTCCTCCGTACTGTTCATATAACGGCACAGCTTCCTTCGGCAGTCTGGCGTCAGATGCTCATACCATCCCACAGAAGTATCATTATCATGGGTTCCCGTATAGCATACACAGACCGGATCCTGGTATCTGTGGGGAAGATAATCACTCTCTCCTGTCCCCTCAAAGGCAAACTGAAGCACCTTCATGCCAGGAAACCGGAAAGCCTCCCTCAGAGCTGTCACCTCATCCGTAATAATTCCAAGATCCTCGGCAATAATCGGAAGATCATCTCCAAGCGCCTCCTTCACAGCTGTGAAAAGCTCATGCCCCGGCGCTTTTACCCATTTCCCATGAACCGCAGTCTCCTCGCCATAAGGAATGGACCAGTATGCTTCAAAGCCCCGGAAATGATCAATACGCAGGACATCCAGATTCGTAAGCTGTGTGCGGATACGGGAAATCCACCAGGCAAAGCCCTCCTCCTTATGCGCATCCCAGTCATACAGAGGATTGCCCCAGAGCTGCCCTGTAGCGGAAAAATAATCCGGCGGAACCCCCGCAACATTGGTCGGGAATCCCCTGGAATCCAGCTGGAACAGTTGCTGGTTCGCCCATACATCCGCGCTGTCCATGGATACGAAGATCGGAATATCACCGATAATCTGAATCCCCCTGTCATTTGCATACTTTTTTAAGTCTCTCCACTCCTGGAAGAAAATAAACTGAACGAATTCATAATATTCCACATCTTCTCCCAGCTTATGTAACAGCTCTGCCTTAAACTCCGGCGAAGGCCTGCGGTACTCCTCCTCCCATTCAAGCCAGCTTACCCCGCCGTGGAATTTCTTACAAGCCATAAAAAGCGCATAATCAGACAGCCAGTGCTTCTGTTCCTCACAGAACCTTTCGAAGCGCCAGCGAAGATCACCGTCCTGCTCCTTCCTGTCATGAAAACGCCTGTACGCTAAATTGAGAATCTGCTCCTTCCATGGAATAACAGCTCCGTAATCAATGTGCTCCGGATCCGTCTCCAAAAGACCGGCAAGCTCATGCTCATACAGAAAGCCAAGTTTCACCAGATGCCTCGGACTAATAATAAGCGGCTGCCCCGCAAAAGCAGAAAAACTCTGGTAAGGCGAATCGCCATATCCTGTATGCGTGAGAGGCAGAATCTGCCAGAGTCTCTGCCCTGCCTCCTTCAGAAAATCAATAAATGCATAAGCCTCCTCTCCAAGGTCGCCGATCCCATAAGGGGAAGGAAAGGAAGTAGGATGAAGAAGAATCCCGGAAAATCTTTCGTATCGTTTCATATTGTATAATCTCCTGTCTAAATAAATCTTACTTTATAGTATACAACATTTTTCGAATATTGCAAATTGGGGACGGGGTATTTTTAAAAATACCCCGTCCCCAACTGTTTTCAGGATTTCGATAGTTGGCAATTGATTTTGCCGAAAAGGTATTGCCTACATTAGAATATTTCTGCAAATGAGTTGCCGGAAACCCTCCCAGACGGACATAGTCTGCAAGCTCCGTCCCCGGGGAGCCCCGACAGTGGCATACCTTGCCTTGAACATCAGATATTCGCCCGTTACTATTCACGTGCGCCTACTCGAAAGGCCCGTTAATATCCTGTATGTCCAGCCATCCCATATAGCTGTAAATCTGTGTTGACACCCGCAGCTTCATTACCAGCCTGTGATTGTCAAAATCAATCTGAAAATAATCCTTCAGGAATCCGATCCGCTTATACATCGTATTCCTGTGTATATACAATGCATCTGCATTCTCCTGAAGTCCCTGGTTAAAATGAATGTATGCAGTAAGTGTCCGCAGGTATTCTGTCCCATACTCTTGATCATACTGGTGGATCTTCTTCACGACCGGATGGCAGAAGGAAACCGGGGAGACTCCATGTTCGTCTGCAACCTGTATCAGATGTATAAACACCACATCCTCATATCTCGCCAGATGGATTCCGGCAGTCAGCCGTTTCCTAAGCCCTGGCGCAATCATACTCTGCTTAAATGCCTGCGCCGCCTCCAGAATGTCCAGAAATCCGTAGCTTAATCCAGCATACAGATCCGTCTTTTCCAAATACTCTGTCAGGGAACGGAAATCGTACGCTGAGAGATTCTTATATGCCGGGCTCCCTAAGATTGCAATACAGTAACTCTGATACAGGTACATCTCCGTACCCAGAAGAGCTTCCATCTGTTCCCGGATACTGTCCGGGCGCTTTATTTTGCTTCCTAGTTCCACGGACAAAACATAATATTTTTCACTGGGATGCCAGTTCACATGCCGCATCCTCTGGGCTGCGATCTCCTCGTCGGTAATCTGGTTTGTGATAAGATCCACAAGCAGCCGGTGTTTTCCGGTGCTTTTTGCCCTGCTTTCTTCCAAAGACGGACGCAGCCCAAGCAGCATACACATCTGGCTTACATAATATTGATCAACCGCAGGAACAAAAGGAGCGGTCAGCGCTGCTGCATACAGGTATCCTGTAATCCGTCCATTATGCCTGATACGTCCAATGATCTGCTGATAAGGGCAGGCAGAGTCTCCCTCCAGTAAAAATGTCTCCTTTTCAAAGGTCAGGTTTTTCATCTGAAGCAGCTCTCCGACCGGGAAATGGAAAGGCTCATCTGCTGTAACTAAAAGAGGATGGAAGGTACTGTTAAGGAACCACACTGGATTGCCCATAATCTTCTTACACAGCGCCAGAAGTTCCTCTGTCCCGGCATCATGGAATACATCTTGCCCAAATTTCAGCAGGGCGGAAGCTCTCTGGTAGTCTCTCAGAATCAGGTCTGTAAGCTGCGCGGATACCTCCCGTACAGCCGCTGCAGGCACATACAGAACACAGCTGTCCGCCGTCACAGCCTTTGATATGCGCTTCTCCCCAGGCATCACATACAGCACGCCTTTTTTGGCGCATTCATCTTTCTCATAATAAGATACCTTATAGATCTCCGCCTTTAGTGATCCTGAAAAAGAATATTCTACGTTTTGAATGCTTTTTACAAGCAGCTCCGCAGTAAGCATAGCCTCTCCCCTCCCCTGGACAATTTAGGAACTATAAAAAAATATACTCACGGCCGATGAAATCCCCCTGAACTCAACCGGTCAACATTATTTTAACCAGCACTTATGAGGCGGTATGTCAAGAGCCTTCCATGCCTCCTGGCATTTGTCTATAATCCTCGGATTCTCAAATGCATCAATCGCTGCCTGGGCAATAATCTCATATGCATAGACTCCCGCCTTCATCCCCACGCTTGTCCCGGCGCAGACTGTAGCGCTCCAGTGGTGTCCCGGGCACTGCTTCGGACGGGCAAGCCCCTGGCAGTGGATGGTGGGGCAGTAGTAAGTCATATCCGCTGCATCCGTACAGTTTGAACATTCCCCTAATGTTTCACGGTGGGGCAGAAAAGTAGTCGGCAGAAGCTCTTCCCTGTCCTTAGGAGGCTCTGCCTGATTCACCTGCCTGTAGAGTTCCTCTGTCATCCTGTATTCTTTTTCTGTATAAGTAAGAGGCGGCACCTTCTTCGCCTCCCTGACCATGTACTCACATAGAGGGAGGGTATAATAGAACTGGGGAATCACAGATTCTACCTTATATTCCATTGTCGTGCCGGTCATAAGAGCAGCGCCTTCTGCACATTTTACCGCACGCTCAAACAGATTCACCGCCGCCTCATAGTCATCCATGGCACGGAACATATAACTGGAAGAGGCATAATCCGGCACAATATTCGGTGCAGAGCCGCCGTTTACGATACAATAATGGAGCATTGTATGGGGCTCTGAATGTTCCCTTAAAAACTCACATCCCATATTCATAAGCTGCACTGCATCCAGGGCGCTTCTCCCCTTCCACCTGAGACCTGCCGCATGTGCCGCAACACCATGGAATTCAAACAATACACGCATGGCAACCTGCTGAGGCACTGGTCCGAAATCAAGCGGTCCCGGCGCCGGATGCCACATAAGCAGCAGATCTGTGTTGTCAAAAGCGCCGTGATAGCCAAGATAGGTTTTGCCCTGCCCGGTTTCTTCACCCGGAGTCTGAATCAGCCGGATGGTTCCGGGAAGTCCCATCCTTTCCAGTGCATATCTCACCGCCGCTGCCGCCCCGGCAGCGCCGCCTGCCATGGTATTATGCCCGCAGCCATGCCCGGGTCCTTCCATCTTTTCGCACTTCGGGACAGCCTTTTGTCCCAGCTCCGGCAGAGCATCCAGTTCTCCCACAATCGAGATGACCGGACGTCCGCTTCCCCAGCCGGCGATCAGCGTATTCGGCCTTGCCTCCGGGTTATCCCAGTCCTGGGCCGCATGGGTCTGGATCTCTGTAAAACCCTCCTCCCTTGCAAACTGCTCCATGATCTCACACGCATAATATTCCTGAAGAGATAATTCCGGGTGTTCCCACATCTTTCTCATAAGCCGGTAAACTCGTTCTTCGTTTTTCTCAAACCACTCTTTTACATATTGGTTCATTTCATCCATTCTTGTATTTTTCTCCTTTTCTTCTTGATCTATACGGCGCTTTTCCTGCCCCGCCTCTTGTCCATCCAGAGGGAGCCGAAAACACTGATTGCCAGACATAGCGCCGCACCGATGATGCATCCGTCCATATTCAGTCCAAGCGGAATTTTTAAAAACATATCGAATCCAAAGGATACAAAGCAGCCCGCAAGCATGGCCGCCTTCATAGCGCCGGCATTTGCCTTTTTCCACACGCACCCCAGAAGCAGTGGGAAGAAGACCCCTGCTCCGTATGCGCCGCTTCCTGTCTTAAAGAGCTGATAGATCGTATCTACATACAGTGCCATCATACACAGAAGAACCGCAGAGCACACACACGACATCCGGCTGATACGCAGTGCTTTTTTATCCGGCAGATCTGGTTTCCATGGACGTACAATATCATCCACAAAGGTTGAGGACAGTACCAGCAGATAGCTGTCGCCGGAGGTCAGCATCAGGCCAAGAAGAACTGACAGAATCAGCCCCTTTGCCGCAGCCGGAAAGTACAATGCGATGAACCGCACGGTGAACTGGCTTCCTGCTGTCATATCCGGGAAAATGTTCTGTATTGCCAGCGCCGGAAGCGCAGAAAGGATCCCCGCAACAGCAAGCGAAAATACCCACGCTATAATCTGCCCTTTCACTGCGTCCTTCGTGCTTTTCGCGGCAAAAATCCTCTGGGAAAAAGAAGGGTCGGCACCCACGGAAAGAGAATAGGTAATCGCCCATCCTACCATTGTAACTGGTGCAATGCCCGTAAACATATGAAGGCGTTCCGGCCCATTCGATGCAAGCACCGCATCCACTCCCCCGGCTGTCCTGAACACCATAACCGGAAATATAATTCCAAAAGTAATCAGAATAATCACTGACTGTATCGTATCAGTAATTGCCACACCCCACAGGCCGCTGAAAACAGTAAATAAAATAACGAAAAGAGCCCCGATCCACGTTCCCGTGGACCGGCTGCATATACCTAATGTTTCCAGAACTGTACCTATTGTGAGAAATGTGGCAGCACATGACGATATGACTGTTACCAGGACGCAGCAGGACGCAATTTTGCGCACCTCTCCGTCATATTTTTTCTCTAAAAACTGTGGAATAGAGGTTGCTCCCGAATTCCTTAGCGGCTTCGCCAAAACCAGAAGGAACAGCCATCCTACCCACCAGAACATGTTTGCAGTGATTCCCGAAACACCCGCCTCGAAGAGCAGGTCATATTTCCCGATCACCATATTTCCGCCCATGGTAGTTGCTATGGTAGAGCCAGCCACCATAACCCAGGAAAGCTTCTGTCCCGCGCTCGTAAAATCCCTGCTGTTCTTTACACGCCGGTTTGCGTAAATCCCAAGCACTATGAATACCGCAACATACGCAAATACAGCAAAAATATCAACAAAATCCAAATAGTTCAGTATATCCATAATTCCCCTGCCTTTTTCATCCGTACGGCAGCTGATCCGTACCTTCACAGTTAGTATGTACAACTAAAATCGCATTAAACCATCAGCTCCTCCGGAGCTCCTCCATTCCGTACATCCTGCTCCTTTGCCTTTGTAAGCTTTCTTGTAAAAACAACTGCAAGCAGAAGACCTGCTATAAAGAGGAAGAACGCAATCGTGTACAGAATATGAAATCCCTTGTTTGTTCCATACGCTCCGGTAAGGGCTCCCGCGCCTTTTGCCACGATTGTAGACTGGAGTCCTACGACAAAATTCATAAGACCCAGCGCAGTACCACGATATCTCTTCGGCAGACGGCTTTCTCCAAGAAGGGTGTTCCGCATGGGCTTTCCGATTGAGAATACACCACGCAGTACAAAGATGATCACCACTGCTACCGCAAAGAATTTATGCTCCCACGGAAGGATTAAAAGAGCCGCACTGGAAACCAAAGCGCCGATAAAGCTGAACATGATCGTTCTGCAGGTGGATCCTAATTTTAACGCAATAGTTCCTGCCAGGGGTGCGAGAATGAGGGCTGTTCCATTATTTGCATAGGTTGCAACAAACTGGATGACAGACTGGCTTGCACCGAATTCACTTGCCAGCAGCGGCTGTACAAAGGTATTCAGGTCATATGGAAGTACTGTAAATACACAGATAATAAGAAAGAACCAAAAATTAACATTTTTAATTACTCCTCCTACTTCCTTTATATTAAACTTCTGGCCAGTCACCTGCATGGATGCATTTTCTTTAATATTTGGTTCAATCCATACCATATGAAGCACCCAGGAGATGACCATCAGTGCACAGAAGAAAATAATAATCACGCGAAGCCCCGCATAGCTTCCCGAATTGTTAATTACTTTAGAAGTAATTGGCGCGATCACCATTGCATCAAGAGCTGACAGACCATAGAACATCCCATATAATTTGCTCTCCTGCTCGCGCGTGCCCAGGGACGCTACATAACGCATAGTCGGAATCGTGTAGAATCCAAGCCCAAATACGGATACGGCAATCGCCAGCAGTTTCATAATCCCATAACCCGGCATCATGAGCACGATCACCCCGCAGGCGACAAGCCCCGCATAGGCAATGGTCATATTTACCTTAATCTTAATGAGATCTGCCAGAAATCCCCCTGCAAAGTTGCCGATTGCACCGGTAAAGGACATGATTGCGATCAGATTTGCCATCTGTCCCACATCATAACCAAAGGTATCGCCGATCAAGGCATTATATGTGCTGAAAAAATATCCCATAACCATAACGCCTGTCCACCCCAGTGACTCAAACCACACCATTAAATACTGTTTTCCTGTAAGTGATACTTTTTTCTTTTCTATTCCTGCCATAAAACTTCTCATCCTTTCTCTATTACCGTGTAACTGTTTTACCCTCATAGCTACATGGACTCTTCTGATACACGGATTCCCGCACTCTTACAATCCAGGATCGTATGAATCACTGAAATACAGTCTGGTCTTTTGCATCCGTACACAGAGCGTCCAGCGCCTTGCAGACCATCTCATATCTCTGTTTCTCCTGTATTGCCTCCTCTTTCGAAGGGTCACAGAACGGATATGGAATTCCGTATGATTTTAAGATTCTGTTACACCCCAGGCTTTCTGATACCGGAGTCATATTCGCAACGTGAACCGTAGGGAATCCTTCCTTTTCCAGTTCACAGACCATCGCTGCACCGCAGCGGGTACAGGTGCCTCACGCAGAGCCCAGTATAACTGCCTGTATGTTTTCTTCTCTTAACCTGTCCCCGATCTCCTTTGCCATCTTAACGGCATTGGTCAGGCTGGTCAGATTTCCGGTTGTGCTGAAATAATACGGAAGGAGCCATCCCATCTTTCCTTCTCCTTCTGCACGTCTCAAGGCATCTACCGGTATATGGGTCATAGGATTGGCGTCCGCATATTTCTGGTCATATCCGCCATGGATGCTCTCCCATTCGCCCGGACGCATCACTCCGTCTTCTGGGTATGCATAAGTCGCGAATGAGATTGCCGCCGCTGTCTTAATCTTATTTGGATTTCCTATGGGAACAATGCCGCCGGTAGACACAAATGCAACTCTTGCACTGCTCATATCCCGGACTGCCGGCGGAACCGGCGCTCTCTCTGGCATCTCAATGGGCATTTCCGTCTGAAAGGGCTCGCCGTGTATCTTCTTAAGAAGCATATCCACCGCACGGTTGTCCGCTGTCTGATCCTCTGGCAGTATAATCTGCTGACGGATCCCCCTGCTAAAATACCCTTCGGCATCTGCCCAGAGAATCTCTTCCCCGTTTAAAAATTTATTTGCAAATGCTGACATAGACTTAAGCGCCTTTCTCATAGCAGCCGCACTATTACCGCATTTCAGAATATATACGTCTCGGCGGAACATTTCCACACCAGGAGCCTCCTCATACATACAGGTAAATGCCGGAACCTGGAACTTCTCCTGAACGTATTTACAGATCCGCCCGCAGTTTACTCCGTAACGTCCCGCAAAGAATGCCGGCCCGGCGATAAACAGATCAAATTCTGTCTCCTTTAAGAAACCGCTAATCTTCTCCACTGCCTCCTCTGGGTGCTCATTCATATAGTCATCACCGCAGACAATGGTATGTGTAATGGAGCCGCCCTTAAGCTGCCCGTTCAGCGCCATTCCCGGCCCTATAAGCGTCTCCTGGATGAACGGCTCACAGCCTGCCTTGTCCTCTCCGCCAACTCCGCCGTAAAACTGGTTAATGTAATATATTACTTTTTTCAACTCTCTCACCTGCTTTCTGTTAGAAATCCTTGCATGTCTTGCGGGACCATCCAAATGCACCGTTATTTCCAATAATGACATGTGTATCTACCACCAGTGACCCGTCCTCCCTGAGAGATGGCCCATAAGTGGCATTTTCTGCCCATGTCCCCGGATACGGGTCACGCATGACTGACTCCAGGTCGCCGATGATGCGCTCCATGGGCGGCAGTTCATATACCTGACAGGTCATTCCACAGGAGACATACGCGTCGCAGCAAGGATCTAGCATTGCCTTGGTTGGATAAGTCCTGCCATCCATTCCGCTGTTCTCATCTCCCACGGCAACCGTCTTAATTCCCTTTGCTTCAAGATTCTTAATCATCTTAAACAGGTCAATATCACCGTTGCCGTCTGCCGGCTGGACAACAATCGCCGCATCACACCCGAGAAGCTTTGCCGTCTCCGCCACGCGGATCGCCCCCCGTTCCTTTTTGTCCAAAGTCGGACCTACAATTGCAAAGATAACACCTGCAAAATTAAGAGTCCTGCCATGCTCCTGGTATAGCCGTTTGATCATAGGGTAATTCTGATAATCGTAAGTGTAAGCTCTCTGCCCCGCAATACAGATGGAACCCGAACATACCGCCCCGTCCAGCACCTCGTTCGGATGCACAAGCGGCGGAGTCATAAACATGGCATCCGTCCCATAAAAGGTATCATCAAATCCCAGCGTCTCATAAAAGCTGTTCAGCTGCATAACAAGCACCACCTTGGGAAGTTCACTCTCTTCCCCCTCCGCCATCTCATATACTTCATACTCATCCGGTATCTGCTCCCGCACGGTCCTCCCGATGTATTCCGCCAGAAGCATAGCCCCCATGCGGAAATTCAGATTCATATGCTGGCCCTGGTCTACAGTGGGATCTGTGTTTTCAGCCGTAAAACACAGATGAAGCCTGTTTCCCAAATTAGACAGTCTAGCGCCAGGCCCGTCCATATCCAGGATCCCTTCCATCCACCCTCCATATTTCCCAACCGCAAGAATGTCCATATTCTTCAGCGCAAAGACCTCGCCCCCGCCGCAGGCCGTAACACCGCCCGTAAGCCCCGGAAACACCGCCCGTTTGTCCGGCCTGGTACGCGCCTCAATCACTTCCTTAATCGGAAGAATACGAACACTCTCACCCGGCCGCGCAATATGGAGCTTCACATTCATAAGCTTGCCTTCCGGGTTTAACGCCTGTATAGCCTCGGCTTCATTCACCGTCAGAACACCGTCCCGATAGGATGTCTCGGAACCAAAGACAATATCCCTCACGAAAAAATCCCCAATTGATAATTTCATTATCACGTTCTCCTTCCCTTCTAAGGAACTGTTCAGAAATAGCTTGTGAATAGTTCCTAAATCTTATAAAAAACTTAATCAATCAAGTTATTACAATTATAGATTGCCCCATATCTTTTCACAATGTGTACCAGGGACACGAATTTTTTAAATCGTGTGACAGCCTCACATAAAACGAATTGGGGACGGGGTAAAATTAAAAATACCCCGTCCCCAATTCTTAAAAAACATTATGAGGAACATACAATTCTTCCAGATATTGGATTTCTTCTTTGCTTAAAGAAAGCTCTACCGATGCCGCGGCATCTTCCAGATGTTTCATTTTTGTTGCCCCGATGACCGGTGCGGCTACAATCTCCTTTGCATGCATCCAAGCCAGCGCAATCTGCGCCATATTTGCATTATGCCTTTCTGCCAGCTCCTTCACCCGCATGACGATCCTATAATCAGATTCCTTATTGCGTTCGTATTCCTGCTGCTTCTTCGCGTGGTCTGTCTTTGACCGCAAGGATTCCGATTCCCATGGCCTTGCCAGGCGGCCTGCCGCAAGGGGAGAGTACGGTGTCATCTGGACGTGCTCTTCGGCAAGCAGCTTCATCATCTCCCTCTCTTCTTCTCTGTAGATTAAATTATAGTGATTCTGCATGGATATAAATGTCTTCCACCCGTGATTTCTCGCGGTCTCCTGGGCTTTCATGAATTGGTAGCCGTACATGGCAGATGCGCCGATGTATCTTGCCTTTCCCGATTCTACTACTTCATTCAGTGCTTCCATCGTCTCTTCGATCGGGACATTTTCATCATACCGGTGAATCACATACAGGTCCACGTAGTCTGTCTGAAGCCGTTTTAGGGAATTGTCAATCTCCCTTCGGATTGCTTCTCTCGAAAGCCCTCCCTCGTTATAGTATACCTTGGTGGCAATCACAATATCCTCACGCTTTGCCAGATTTTTCAGGGCATTGCCTAGATATATCTCGCTTGTATGTTCGTTATAGTAATTGGCGGTATCAAAGAAGTTGACGCCAAGCTCCAGCGCCCGGCCCACGATCTGATCCGTCTTCTCCTGGCTAAGAAGCCATTCCGGGTTTTTCGAAAGAGATGCATCTCCAAAGCTTAAGCACCCCAGACAGATCCTGGAGATATTCAGATCGGATGTTCCTAGCTTCGTATATTTCATCAAAATACTCCTCCCTGCTTATACTGTGCGTATCGCACACTAATTTATTTTTAATTGAATGGTATATCCGTCCGGATCCTTGACATACCAGAATTTCCCGTTTGCGGACTTTATGGCATTGCCCTTGCATGCTTCTACGATTTCCTCCAGATTATCTGGAGAAAAGCCAAAAAACATCGTATCAGAAGGGTGCGGCTCTGTCTTATTCTGAATCAGCTCCACCTGTGTTTTCCCTTCCTCACCTAAAAATATTACGCACATCTCATCTTCCAGCTCCCCAATCTGCTTTGTTACCGGTATTTTTAGCAGATCGCGGTAGAAGCCAAGACTTTGTTTTACATCTGATACGTAAATTGTCGCCCAGTTAAAAAACATATCTGTTACCTCCTTTTTCTCTTTCATGCAGCGCATCCATTTATACTGAACGGCAGATTTATCTGGCATCCAGTATAACACGCTCTAGTTAAAAGTATAACTAACCACCTTTTGTACTGCAATGTGAAGGAATCACACAGATTGGCTTTTTTATAGTTACTGTTCACACAGGTCTGTGCATTTACTGCACAGACCGTAAGAAAGTGATTCAAGAGTGAGCAAATCCCATTCGCGAAGCGAATTTTAAATGGATTTGCGAATGTTACTGTGAACGGAGTGAACAGTAACTTTTTATATGAAAATCATACAATCAGTGATGCAAAAATAGCTGATTAATTCCTATATTCAGGAATCAGTCAGCTATGTAATAAACTATAAATGAGCAAATTTAGAAAATTGCATATGACTATAGATAAAGCAGCTATAATTATAACTCCACTGTTTCTTCTTCGAACGGCGGTAAATCTAAACCAGGGATTCCGTATGCCTCTGTCACTTTTTTAACTGTCTTTCTAAGTTCAGTCAGTGCAATCGGCAAGCAAAAGCGAAAGCAGAGTTGGGGACGGGGTAATTTTAAAATTACCCCGTCCCCAACTATATATTCACCTCCGAATACATCTTCACATGAAACTGCGTCCCCTCCCCCAGCCTGCTTTTTACGGTTATGATGCCATTTTGGAGCATAATCAGCTGCTTCGAGAGTGCCAGTCCGATGCCCACGCTGTTTTCTGAGGAATCCTTTCCCTTATAAAACCGTTCAAAGATATGCCCCAGATCTTCTGGTGCAATTCCGGTTCCGTTATCCCGGATATAGACATTCACGGCGAAATTGTTCTTTTCTCCTCTGATCTCCACCCTGCCGCCAGGCTTTGTATGCTCCAGGCTGTTTTTTACGATATTGGAGAATGCCTCTGCGGTCCAGTCCCTGTCGCATTCCAGCCAGATTTCCTCGTGAATCCAAATCTCCAGTTCAATCTCCTTTAACTCCGCCATGATCTGGAATGGATCGGTCACGGTATCGAGAAGCTCTTTTAAGTTCACCCGCTCTTTTTTGAGGTGGATCATATTTGCATCAAGTCGCGACAGTGTCAGAAGGCTCTTTACGAACCAGGTCATCCGGTCTGCCTGACGCTCAATATTTGCAGCGTAGCGGATACGTTTCTCGTCCGGTATCCCGGCGGATTTCAGGAGATCGGACATGATGCCTATGGAAGTCAGGGGCGTCTTAAGCTGGTGGGCAATATCGGACATCATCTTTGCCAGGTACTCCCTCTCCCTTGAGGAAATGTCTGTCTGCTCCTTCATCTGCACAATCAGCTTATAGATCTCACTTTCCAGTATTCCGATCCGTCCCTCCCCACAGTCCTCCGGCGGCGGCAGCCTGCGGCTGTCCTGTACCCGCATCAGATAACCGGTTAGCCGGTCCAGCTCCCTAAGCCGCTTATGCCTGACGGCCAGGAACAGAACCCATTGTATCATAATTACACTTCCCAGTATGACAACCATTTCTTAACCCTCTTAATTCCGTTACAATTCACAATCCGGAAGCTCCCTTACTCCATCCGGTATCCGATTCCCCTGACTGTAGTGATCAGCGGCTCTGCTTCTGTAGCCCCAAGCTTCTTCCGTAATCTCTTCACGTAGACACTAAGAGTATTATCATTTACAAAATCTCCTGCATCGTCCCAGATATCGTTCAGAATCTGCTCCCTTGTCAGGACCCTTCCCCGGTGGGAGGTAAAGATCATGAGAAGCCTGTACTCCATTGCCGTAAGCTGCACGGGCTGGTTTCCGGCATAGACCTTTCCCGTCTCAGGATAAATCTTATTTTCCCCGACACGTATCACCGTTTCAGCCTCCGGCCTTCCGGGGGAGGACCGTCTAAGAACCGCCTTCATCCTCGCCAGGAGCTCCCGGATGCGGAAGGGCTTGGAGATATAATCATCTGCCCCCAGCTCCAGCGCCATTACGGTATGCAGCTCATCCTCACATGCCGTCAGGAAGATAATCGGCACATTGCTCTTCCTCCTGAGCTTGCGGCATACCGCATAGCCGTCCCCGTCCGGCAGCATCACATCCAAAAGGCAGATGTCCGGCGGCTCCCCTTCAGATAGCTGCCGGAATGCCTCCTGACAGCCCTTCGCAGTCACCACCAGATACCCCTCCTGGCCAAGGGCAATCTCAAGCCCTTCTAAAATAATCTCATCATCCTCCACAAGCAGCACTTTCATCTGATTCATACGATTCCATACCAACCTTTACTCATAGTCCTTTATTCATCCCGGGATAGGAATACGCAGTCTGGCGCATGTTACTATTCACGGTCTAACCGTCCGCTCATAGTAACGCATCCAGCGCATTCCTAAACCGTGAATTGTAACCGATAGTCCTTTTCTCTATGATAATGATACAGCATAAACCCGAAAATAACAATCGCTGTTATGAAAATTGCTGCTGCATAGACCAGCCATGGGAATCCAATGCGCACAGCCCCGAACTGATCAATCAGCAGGTACCGGACAGCCAGAATCAGGGGCGTCACAATCAGAAGAGTACCCACACAGCTTCCGGCGAAAATCTGCAGTGTCTCGTAAATAAGCATTCTCCGGATCTGCTCCTGAGTCGCCCCCACAGATACCAGCATGGCAAAATGAGGTTTCTGCTCCGCAATCCACCCATGGATGGAATTATACAGATTCAGCAGGCAGATCACAGAGGTCAGGAGGACAAAGCACAGAAGCAGGATGCGGATCATACTGCACAGTGTGTCTGATATCGTCTTAACACGGTCTGCCCTTACAAAGATATAGTGTGTATCATCAGCCTCGGCCAGTGCATTCAGCTTCTTTATCAGCCCGGTCTTCTTCCCGTTCATCTTTATATACAGCGTTGGTTCCATCTGGCTGCCCGACTCTTCATTCCCCTCTTCTGCCATGATCTGATTCATTTTCTCACAGGTATCTAGTTCCACGATAACCCAAAGGCTCTCCGAATGGAAGGTATAATATTTTTCAAGCTGCTCTTTGGAGCCGTATCCTGCAACAAGAAGCGGAAAATCTACCTGCTTATTCTCTTCAGGAGAATAAATGGTCATGGGCAGCTTCTCACCCTTACCAAGGTCAGTCATATGCTCAATCTCATGGAATTCAAATTTTTCCGGCTCCCTTTCAGAAACAACCCAGTTAGCCGTTGACACCTCCCCGCTATTGACAACGATAGCCGCCGGCGTCTCGCCCCCTAAGAGCTTCCGGTCCGTATCCGTTGCCTCTGCAATATTTTCAAACGTCTCATCATCCACTCCGATCACACTGATTATATTTGTCCCCTCTTCGAACATCCCTTGAAATTCCTCGTCCGAGAGCTCTCTGTGATAGTAAAGATTAAAAACCCGGTGAAGTGCATTCCAGTATTCTTTTCCCATAACATCCCGCGGAATATTTCCTACAAATGTTCCAGAATATTCCTCACGGACAGCCTCCACACCCACATCATTTTTGATCTCCTCCTTAAGCTTTTCATACTCTTCCCCCATTTTTCCATTAAAGACGGACAGCTGATAATCCCAGCCCTCTGATTTTACATTTACAATATCAGAATCCTGCATCCGGATGGTAATAAGCTGCGTAAGGATCTGTGTGGTCGCTGTCGTCACAATCAGAATCAGCATGAAAATAGATGCTGCCCGCCGCATTCCCCTTGTCTTTCGTCTCTGATATTTCAATGAATTTTTTGCAAGCATCTTCTCCGCACTTAAGCTCATACTGCTCTTCGCGCCCTCTTTCAGCCTGCCCGGGTTCTTATCAAGATTCCCCCTGATACACTCGATGGGCCCAATCCGGCTTATTTTCACTGCAGGCAGAATCGCGGACAATAATACAGTCAGCCCACCACTAAAAGCAATAATCAGAATGTCCCAGGCAGAGATGCTAAGCTGCACCGGCGCCTTCTCCGGCAGCACTGCCAGTCCTGACATAAACGAATAGATGAATGGCAGGAGCAGATTCATTCCGAGCAGTACAACAAGACATCCTGCAAGAATCCCAAGCGGAAGCGCCGGAAGGAACAGGGAAAATGCCTCAAAGTACACGCTGCTTCTCTTCTGTTTCCCGGTTGCCCCCACTGAACAGAGCATCCCAAGATACCTGCTCCTTTCCTCAAAGGAAATATTAAATACATTGTAGATCAGGACAATCGCCGCCAGGACAATCAGCGCCATAAAGAAAATGGTCATAAGCTGCACCATAAAGTTTACAACTGAATCAGAAGACCTCCCTGAAAAAGCAAGAACATAATCGTTAAACGCAACCTCCCTGCTTCCTGCAATATCCCGAATATTCTGATACATATCATAATGTTCATTTTCCAGATCAAAGAGGCACGCAATGTTAAAAGTCCCGTCTCTTTCTGCATCATAGCAGATCAATGCAAGATAACCCGCAGCCCCCTCCTGCTCAAACCAGGGCTCATCAACGATTCCCACAACTGTAAGATCATCCTTTATCCCCGTATATTCCTTATCAATCCGGAAACTCTCATTATTCTCATAAAACGGAAAATCCTGGGAAAGCTTCTTTGTCTCACCCCCGGCAAGCTCTATTTGCTGAAAAGGAAATACTGTTGTGACTCCCTTCTGAAGTCCCGTAACTGTCCGGTCAAAATACTCTGCCTTCACCGTATCGCCGATGCTGACCTTCGCGCCGTCATCAAGAGCGCTCTGGCTGATGACGATTTCACCCTTTTTCTCGGGAAGCCGCCCCTCCCGTACATGGATATTCATCCAGTCAAAGCACGACGCCTCATAAGACTTAATAAAAAGATAGGGCTTCTGGTCATTTGCCGACTGGGGAAATTCAACATAACCCTTATCCGCAGAGCGTCCCATTTCTTTGATATAGCTCTGGCTGCCAAGCGTCTCATACTCCTTCTCTGTCACATCATACATAGCAGCATGCCATTTCCCCTTAATCTGCGAACTCACATTCTCAAGATAGCCGACTGCCGTCTTCCTGCCCACAAACACACAGGTAATCAGAAGCACCATGAAGAAGATGCCAAAAAACGAAGTCCAGGTTCTCCGCTTATTCATTTTCATATTTTTCCAGGTTACTTTATATACAATATTCCTCATTATTCGTCACCTCCCAGGCTTCGTATCCTCTCATCCCTTGTAATCTCCCCGTCCTCAATGCAAAGCATCCGGTCCGCCTGCAGGGCAATATTTTCATCATGGGTAATCAAAAGCAATGTCTGCTTCCACGTCCGGTTCGCCTCCTTCAGAAGACTGACAATCTCCGCCCCTGTACTCCGGTCAAGATTCCCTGTCGGCTCATCCGCCAGAAGAATCGCAGGGCGGTTATATATAGCCCTGGCAATCGACACCCTCTGCTGCTGTCCGCCGGACAGCTGCCCCGGCAGATGCCGTCTCCTCTCCGTAAGCCCCAAATGCTCCACAATATTGTCAAGCCTCTCCCTGTCAAGCTTCCTGCCGTCCAAAAGATGCGGAAGCCCGATATTTTCATCCACATCCAGCATAGGCAGAAGATTATAAAACTGATAGATCAGGCCGATCTGCCTGCGCCTGAATATAGCAAGCTTATCCTCCTTTAACCCATGAATCTCCGTCCCGTCAATAAACACCTTGCCCGAAGTCGGTTTATCCACGCCCCCTAGAATATGCAGAAGCGTAGACTTCCCGCTCCCCGACGGCCCCACAATTGAGACAAATTCCCCCTTTTCAACAGAAAAAGACAGACTTTTAAGCGCATGCGTGCGAATATTCCCCTCCCCATATATCTTCGTCAGATTCTCACATCTTAATATCTCCATAATAAACCTCCATAAAATCATTACATTCTCGTTTCCTGAATAACAGTATATCACAGGCAGATGACACTGCAGTGAAATATCAGGTGACAGATTTGTCACTTGGGGCTCAATCGGGGACGGGGTATTTTTAAAAATACCCCGTCCCCGACTTCCACTTTTCCTCATATAATGCTATAATAAACCAGTTATAAGATTCATACTATACTTTTTATCACAAGGGACATAAGGAGCCAGGGAAAATGAACAGACAGGATTTAACTCTATTAACCGACCTATATGAACTGACCATGATGCAGGGATATTATAAGCAGAAGCAGAACGAGGTTGTAATTTTCGATGTCTTCTTCCGCCAGAACCCGTGCAGTAATGGTTATTCTGTATGTGCGGGTCTTGAGCAGGTAATTGACTACATTAAGAAACTGAACTTTACGTATGAGGATGTGGATTATCTTAGGAGTCTTGGTATTTTCAGCGAGGATTTTCTTCATTATCTGAGCGGCTTTCATTTCAGCGGGGACATTTATGCCATTCCGGAAGGGACGGTTGTCTTTCCCAAGGAGCCTCTTCTTAAAGTGGTTGCGCCGATTATGGAAGCGCAGCTTGTGGAGACTGCGATTCTTAACATTATTAACCACCAGTCTCTGATCGCAACGAAGACCTCCCGTATTGTATCTGCTGCAAAGGGAGACGGGATCATGGAGTTTGGCCTGCGCCGCGCCCAGGGACCTGACGCGGGACTTTATGGTGCAAGGGCTGCCATGATCGGCGGCTGTGTGGGTACCTCTAATGTATTGGCAGGACAGGCCTTTGACGTACCGGTGATGGGGACTCATGCCCACAGCTGGATCATGAGTTTTCCGGATGAATATACTGCATTTAAGCACTATGCAGAGCTGTATCCGGAGAATTGCACACTTCTCGTTGACACCTATGACACTTTAAAATCCGGCGTCCCCAACGCCATCCGCGTATTCCAGGAGTTTAAAGACGCCGGACGTCCGTTTAAGAAATATGGCATCAGGCTGGACAGCGGAGATCTTGCCTACCTGTCCAAGCAGGCCCGTAAAATGCTGGATGCCGCCGGCTTCACTGATGCTGCCATCTGTGCGTCTAATGATCTGGATGAATACCTCCTCCATGATCTGAAGGTGCAGGGCGCTGCCATTGATTCCTGGGGAATTGGCACGAATCTGATTACCTCCAAGGACTGTCCGTCCTTTGGCGGCGTGTACAAGCTTGCTGCCATTCAGAATGAAGAAGGGGAATTTGTCCCTAAGATCAAGGTTTCAGAAAACACAGAAAAAATCACGAATCCAGGAAACAAGACAATCTACCGGATCTATGATAAAAAGACTGGAAAAATCAGAGCCGATCTTATTTGCTTTGCAGACGAGGTCTATGATATCAGCCAGGATCTGCTTCTCTTTGATCCGATTGATACATGGAAAAAGACCCGGCTTACCGGGGGCTCCTATACCATGCGCGAGCTTCTTGTCCCCGTGTTCCGGAACGGAGAATGTGTCTATCAGTCACCTTCTGTTATGGAGATTGCCGAGTACTGCCGTCAGGAGAAAGAGACGCTGTGGGATGAGACGAAGCGTCTCTTTTACCCTCACCGCGTATATGTGGATCTGTCACAGAAGCTGTTTGATGTAAAGAATTCCCTGCTGGAGCGTGTTTAACTGTACCAGCTCTATAACAGGTGAATGCTTAGGAGGAAATATTATATATGAAAAATCTCACATTAGAGAATATTACAAAAGCCTGCTGCGGCACATTTCACGGCGACAGTCGGCTTCTTTCGCGGGAAGCTGCCGGTGTCGTGATCGACAGCCGTAAGGTAAAGAAGGATTATCTCTTCGTTGCCATAGACGGAGTGAAGGTAAATGCCCACAGATTTATCCCTGACACCATTAAAAAGGGGGCGCTCTGTGTCGTATCACATGAAGATCTCGGAGAAACAGATTACCCCTATATCCTGGTGGAGTCAACGGGCCAGGCTCTTCTTGATATCGCCCGGCTGTACCGGAATTCCTTTGATATTAAGGTTGTCGGAATTACCGGAAGCGCAGGGAAGACGAGTACAAAGGAAATGATCGCATCTGTTGTAAGACAGAAGTACATGGTCCATAAAACTCTTGGAAACTTTAACAATGAATGGGGGCTTCCCATTACCATTTTTGCCATGAAAGAGGACACACAGGTTGCCATTCTTGAGATGGGTGTCAACCATTTTGGGGAAATGCGCCGCCTTTCCTCTGTCGCAAGCCCCGATATCTGCGTCATCACAAATATTGGTGTCGCCCACCTGGAATTTTTTAAGACAAGAGAAGGGATTCTCCAGGAAAAGTCCCAGATGATTCAGGATATGAAAAATGGCGGCACAATTATTTTAAATGGAGACGATGACCTGCTCTGTGAGGCTGGTCCTGTAAAAGGTTCCATCCCGCAGTTTTTTGGAACCGGCGAAAACAGCAGCTTCCGTGCGGAAAATCAAAAATCATTAGGGTTAAAGGGTACCTCCTGTACCATAAATCTCCCTGACGGTACATACTTTGACTGCATCGTTCCCCTCCCGGGACCTCATATGGTGTCCAATGCTCTTGCAGGCGCCGCCGTTGGCTACAGTCTTGGGCTCACCCCGGATGAGATCAGACGCGGAATTGAAACTCTCCCCTCCATGCCCGGGCGGAACAACATTATTTCAACAGAAAAATTTGTCCTTCTGGATGACTGCTACAATGCTAATCCAGTGTCCATGAAAGCAGCCATTGATGTGCTGACCATGGCCATCGGACGGAAGGTGGCCATTCTCGGCGATATGACCGAGCTGGGTGAAGACGCCCACGCTTTGCATTATGAAACTGGAAAGTATGCTGCCGCACAGGACATTGACCTTGTATGCGGAATCGGCACACTTGCAAAGGAGCTAGTCCGGGGCGCCCAGGAAGTATTTAACAGGAAGCCCGCCCCAAAGTCTTCAGATGCAGAACCCACAGATACAGAAGACATCGTTACAGAATCTGTAACTTCAAGGGCAGTATGGTTTGAAACAAAGGCTGACTTTCTTGCCAGGGCATCCCTGCTCCTAAAGGATGGAGACAATATTCTTATAAAGGCCTCTCATGGAATGAATTTTCCTGAGATCGTAGAACATTTGAAGTAACGACTCAAGTTACCATTTGAAAGGATTACTATGGATTACCAATTACTGGCATTAGATCTAGACGGTACACTAACCAATTCAGAAAAGAAAATATCAAAAGCAACCTTAGAGGCGCTGATCAGGATACAAAAACAGGGAAAAAAGGTCGTCCTGGCAAGCGGCAGGCCTACCATAGGAGTCCTGCCCCTCGCCGGGCAGCTGCGACTTGCAGACTACGGCGGATACATGCTCTCCTTCAATGGAGCACGCATCACCGACTGCCAGAGCGGACAGCTCATTTACAATAAGCAGCTCCCAGACGATATCGTTTCCCCCCTGTTTCATATTATAAAAAAATACTCTGGAATTGATATCCTCGCCTACAGGGAGGACGCCATCCTCTCCGGTCTGAAGATCAATGAATACACTGAACTGGAAGCAAGGATCAACCATATCCCGATTGAGAGCATCCCTGACTTCGAAGAGCAGATAACCGAACCCGGCAATAAGCTGCTCGTAACAGGCGCACCGACCATAATAGAACTGATCCGCCAGGAAACCCGTGCCAGCTTTCGCTCCTACCTGAATATCTACTGCTCCGAACCATTTTTCCTCGAAATCATGCCCGCAGGCATTGACAAGGCACATTCCCTGTTAAAGCTTCTGACCTCCGTCGGATTATCCGCCGATGAGATGATCTGCTGCGGGGACGGCTATAACGACCTGACCATGATCGAAACCGCAGGCCTCGGCGTTGCCATGGCAAATGCCCAGCCGGCAGTCAAAGAAAAAGCTGACTATATCACAAAATCAAATGACGAGGACGGAATCCTTCAAGTCATCAACGAATTCATGTTGGGGACAGGGCAATTTTAATTGGGGACGGGGCATTTTAAAAAATGCCCCGTCCCCAATTAAAATTGCTCCGTCCCCAGTTCAGCCCCCAGTTCGTCAAACCGGCGTACCGGCGCCATACATGCCCCGTTTTTGCAGAGGTAATACATTGCCCCGCTCTCCGGAACCGGGTAGGCTGCTGTATAGGGTGCGCACTCTGCGAGTTTTTCTTTATTATCTTCTGTTTTTATGAGCACGTTCAGCCCATAGACGAGAGTCTTTTTCAAGTATTCTGTAAGCTCCCCTGGCAGGCTGTCTTTTACTGCACATACCAGTTCTTTATGCGGACAAAGTACCCCTGTCAGGGTGAAAAGGCCAAAAGTGCATCCTGCGGGATAATCCTCTGCTTCATTAATAAGGTAATGGAGCTGCCGGTCGGATGCATCCTGCCAGTGCTTCTCTCCAGTAAGTGCCGCGATCTTAAAAAGTACGGCTGCAGCAACGGAGTTTCCGGAGGGGGCTGCACCGTCGTATACCTCCTTCGGCCTGGTAATGAGAGCCTCTGCATCAGATGCTGTGAGGAAATATCCCCCTCCTTTTTTGTCTTCGAAGTATTTCTGCATCTGTCCGGCACGGAAAATGGCTTCTCTTAGATATTCTATCTGAAAAGTTCCCCGGTAGAGCTCCAAAAGCGCCAGCGCATAGACTGCATAGTCGGCAAGCTGTCCTGCATGTGCAGCTTCTTCGCCGCAATACCTCAGATACAGCCGGTTATCCTGGTCTGTCATGGATTCCCGCAGGAACCTCTCTGCCTCTGTTGCCGCCTTTACATATTTCTCCTCCTCAAGCAGCTGCCCTGTCCACAAAAGTGCAATAATTGTCCATGCATTCCAGGATAACAGCACTTTTTTATCTGTGTGGAGGCTTGTCCGCTCCTGACGGTATTTGTAAAGCTTCTGAATGCGCCCTTCCCCCTGCTTCCATTCTGAAAATGAATGATGCCCGATCCGGTTCGGAATGCTCTTCCCTTCAAAGTTTCCCTCTTTTGTAATACCATAAAGGGCACAGTACTCGGTTCCATCCCGTTCCCCCAGAACCTGCCTGATCTCCTCCGGTGTAAATACATAGTATTTCCCCTCTACGCCGTCACTGTCTGCATCCTGTCCACAGTAAAAACCGCCCCGGGAATTTCTTAATTCTCTTAAAATATAATCCGCCGTGTTCCTTGCAATCTCCGCATATTCCTGCCTTTTCGTCGCCTGAAAAGCATTGAGATAGGAAAGAATCAACAGCGCATTGTCATAAAGCATCTTTTCAAAATGGGGAATCAGCCATCTGTCATCCGTAGAATACCTGGAAAACCCGCCTCCAATATGGTCATAGATTCCTCCCCGCGCCATGGACTCCAGCGTCCGCTCCGCCATTTGCGAAGCCTCTGGCACTGCCTCAGCAAAAGAATACCGCATTAAAAATAACAGCTGATGAGGCATAGGAAATTTGGGGGCATGTCCAAAGCCTCCCCACTCCTCATCAAACTGCTGCTCCAATTGGTGAAATGCTTTATGAAGAATCCCTGAGTCCGGTTCATTCTCCATCTGCTTCCCAAAACCCTGTTCCTTCCTGACTGCCTCCGTAATCTCCTCCCCTGCATCCACAAGCCTCTCTCTGTGATTCTCCCACAGTTCAGCAATTCTCCCCAGAATCTCCATAAGCCCTTCCTGCCCGAACCTCCGTCTTTTCGGAAAATACGTCCCTGCAAAAAAAGGCTTCTGCTCTGGGGTCATAATGACAGTCAGCGGCCATCCCCCGGCTCCAGTCATCATCTGACACACATCCATATACACCGCGTCAATATCCGGCCGCTCCTCCCGGTCAACCTTAATGCAGATATAGCTTTTATTCAAAATCTCTGCCACCTCTGCGTCTTCAAAAGACTCGTGCGCCATCACATGACACCAGTGGCATGTCGAATATCCAATGCTCAAAAATATAGGCTTATCCTCGCTGCACGCCCTCTTAAAAGCCTCCCCGCACCAGGAATACCAGTTCACCGGATTATCTTTATGCTGCAGCAGATAAGGAGATTTCTCGTATTTCAAATAATTTGACATCCTAAGCGCTCCTCCATTTATCGTAATATATAGTAACCCGCGAAAGTAATGGGCAGTTACAATAAAAGTAGTATGCCCCCGAGATGCCAGATTATGTAATTGGGGACGGGGTAATTTTAAAATTACCCCGTCCCCAATTATTAGCTTCTCATCGCCCCGTCAACGGACAGGATCTCGCCCGTCACATAAGCTGCCATATCGCTTGCCAGGAAGAGGAATGCGTTTGCAACGTCCTCAGGCTCTCCTACCCTGCGAAGTGGGATCGCATTGATCAGCGGCTGGATCATCTTCTCTGGAAGAGCTGCAACCATATCGGTCTTCGTAATTCCAGGTGCTACTGCATTGACACGGATTCCGCTTGGTCCAAGCTCCCTTGCCAGTGACCAGGTCATTCCGTTTACAGCAGACTTGCTTGTAGGATATGCCACGCCGCTTGGCTGTCCGCAAATGCTTACCATGGAACTTGTATTAATAATGCATCCGCTGCCCTGCTCCTTCATGATCTTAACTACTGGCATGACCGCATTCATGATAGCGCTGACATTCAGCTGCATCACATTTTCAAAATGCTCTGCTGTATAGTCAGTAACTGGTTTGCTGTCGGAGACTCCGGCATTATTTACGAGAATGTCAATCCTTCCATATTTTTCCTTTACCTTTTCAATCGCTGCCTCTACTGCCTTTGCATCCTTTAGGCCTGGATAATCTCCGCTTACCTCCCAGTCTGCATTTTCCTCCTTTAAGGAAGCAAGCGCCTTCTCTACCGTTTCCTCTCTGGAGCCAAAAAGAACAACCTTAGCCCCGTTTTCCAGATACTTTTTCACAATGGCGTATCCAATTCCTCGTGTACCTCCTGTTACTACAGCTACTTTTCCTTTTAACATGTGTGCTTCTCCTTTCACAGTGCCTGATCTCCTCTGACACCCTTATCTAATATTATCATTCCCAATAGATACCGTCAACACCACTTATTTTTGACTATTTCCAGCCGATATATATAGAAAGGACACAACTGCGCAGTAATGCACAGTCGTTGCGAAAAGGCTTCCAGTCAATAGCTGGCAAACATAAGGGGGTGTACAATGAAACTAGATTTTTATCCGGCATTTCAGACAAATACCATTTTTAATACATATGGTCTGAACCAGAGTATTGCAAATAAGGGAGCGGACAGTACCGGCGCAAAGGAGCAGGATGAGCGGCGTGATCTCTTTCTGCTGTCGCCTCAGAGCGCTGCCCGCAGCCACTTGGCGAATCTCATGAAACTTAAGACCGAGCTTACAGACCGTAAAAATGAGCTGCTTAAGACGGTAAAAGACGGAGGTTCCATTGATTCCATTAAGGGACAGCTTGATTTTTATGATGAGCAGATTGAAAATATTGACCAGCAGATTGCCGATGCCATGGCCGCAGAGATGGATAAGAAGAAGGAACAGGACGAAGAGAAGCGGCAGGCAGATGAGCCGGTTACACGGGAAGAAGCTCTGACCCGCAGAATGAACGATATTACCGGGCTGTCTGACAGCATCGGCAGGATACAGGTCATGGATTCCGCCAAGGCAGCTATAGACGGACGGATCAAGGTACTAAGATCAGAGCTTGAACTTGATGCGCTCAACAACGACCGTCCCGGTGCATCACCATATAAAAAGGAACAGATTGCGGAGCTTGAAAAGCGTTCAAAAGACCTTTCCCAGGAGATCGGTACACGCCTGGTACAGCTTGCGAAGGATGAGGCTAAAAGCAGCAGGCCTTCCGAAATCATAGAAGACGATGAACAAGAAAACATAGCAGAAAAAACCGGTCTGCCCGGCGAAGAAGAGGAAAATGAATCATGAAAGATACGAACAACCACATCACTGAGTTAAATCTCCCACGTACCATACACCTTGTCCCTATGGACTATATAAGCGGCTTTGCCGTCCGCCCGGGATTTTACGAGACCAATGGCGCAACAGCCATTCCTGGCGGCGTAAACTTTACCGTATACTCCCACGGTGCAACTTCCATTGAACTTCTCCTGTTCCACAGAGAAGAGAGTGAACCATTTGCAGTGCTGCCATTTCCGCCTCATTACCGGATCGGGCAGGTTTACTCCATGATTGTATTCAAACTGAACATAGAAGAATTCGAATATGCCTACCGGGTAGACGGTCCCTATGATCCGAAAAAGGGGCTGATCTTTAATAAAAATAAATATCTCCTTGACCCATATGCCAAGGCGATCACCGGCCAGAGCACCTGGGGATGTACCTCCCCCCGGGGCCAGCATTATAAAGCACGGGTCGTAAAGGATGATTTTGACTGGGAAGATATGCGTCCTCCCCTCCTTCCCATGGAGGATCTCATCATCTATGAACTCCATGTACGCGGATTTACCATGCATGGCTCCTCTGCGGTACTTCATCCAGGAACATTTGCGGGGCTCATGGAAAAGCTCCCCTATCTCATTGCCCTGGGTGTAAATGTGGTCGAGCTGATGCCCATTTTTGAATTTGATGAGATGCAGGATTACCGTGAGGTTGATGGGAAAAAGCTTTACAATTACTGGGGCTACAATACCGTAAGCTTTTTTGCCCCCAACACCAGTTATACTGCAAGTACGGAATATAACCGGGAAGGGAATGAGCTGAAAAAACTGATTCAGACCTTCAACCAATATGGAATTGAGGTATTCCTGGATGTTGTTTTCAACCACACGGCAGAGGGCAACGAAAAGGGTCCCTTCTTCTCCTTTAAGGGCTTTGACAATAACATTTATTATATGCTGACGCCTGACGGGAAATACTATAATTTCAGCGGCTGCGGGAATTCGCTCAACTGCAACCACCCGATGGTGCATCAGATGATTCTGGACTGCCTGCGCTACTGGGTAACCACCTACCGCGTGAACGGTTTCCGCTTCGACTTAGCCTCCATCCTCGGACGAAATGAGGACGGAACGCCTATGAATAATCCTCCGCTCCTGAAGTCCCTGGCATTTGACCCGATCCTGGGTGATGTAAAGCTGATTGCCGAGGCATGGGACGCCGATGGTCTCTACCAGGTAGGAACCTTCCCCTCCTGGAACCGTTGGGCAGAATGGAATGGAAAATACAGAGATGATATGCGCCGTTATATCAAGGGCGATCCAGGCATGGCACAGGCCGCAGCCTTACGTATTGCGGGCTCCCGGGACATCTATGAGCCAAAAAACCGTAAGAACGCCTCGGTGAATTTCTTCACCTGCCACGATGGATTTACCTTATATGACCTGTTTTCCTATAACGAGAAACACAACGAGTCAAATGGCTGGAACAACACTGACGGTTCAAATGACAACAACAGCTGGAACTGCGGCGCGGAGGGCGAGACAGATGATCCCGGAGTTCTCACCCTGAGATACCGTATGATCCGCAACGCCTTTACTCTACTGATGTGCAGCCGCGGAATTCCAATGTTCCTCGCCGGAGACGAATTCTGCAATACCCAGTTCGGCAACAATAATGCCTACTGCCATGATGACATTACTTCCTGGCTTGACTGGAACAAGCTAAAGGAAAAACATGATATTTTTACATTTTTCCAGAATATGATAAAGTTCCGGAAGGAGCACCGGGTGCTCCGCACCAATATAAGCGGCGGCGCCTGCGGCTTCCCGGATGTAAGCTTCCACAGCATCACCCCGTGGCATACCGAATTTGCTGACTATGAGCATTACGTAGGCGTCATGTTCGCAGGTCAGGAGCACCACACCGGACCGGAAGTCATCTATATTGCCTCTAATGCTTACTGGGAGGAACTGAATGTCACTCTGCCGGAGATTCCCGAATCCATGTGCTGGGAGGTTGTGGTTGATACCTGGCATGAGAGTCAGACTATATACTCAGTCGCATCTAATGAATTTACAATTCACCCTAGAAGTGTAATGGTTCTGATTGGGAAATAGAAGCGCAGACCAGCGAAACGTAGCTGTACTAGAAAAAGAATGTGCAAAGCACATTCTTTTTCTAGTACATATATTTACTCTACTGTTATATCCATGGCTTGTACAGATACAACCTCCTGATTTGTCTTGTAGGCAGCCTCTGCACGCGCACGCTTCACCTTCCTTGCCTCCGGCGTTGTCTCCGCCTCTGCACGGGTCATCGCCCGCTCCTCCATAACAGCTCTCGCCTTCTGCTTCGCCGCCTCTGCTTCAGCCCTGCGAATCGTCTCAGAGCCCGCCTCAATAACCATCTGGGCATCCTCACTGTCTGCTTCTGCCTTGATGTCTGCTTGTGCCCCGGCATCTTTCCTCTCAGCAGCATCCTGCTCTTCTGACGGTTTCTCCGGCATCTGCTCTGCTTCCTCAGCCTCCTTAAGATCCTTCTCAGCCTTTTGGCGCTCCTCCTCCGTCGGCAGCTTCGCATATTTTCCGCTCTCCACGAACTCCGTCGTCGTATCCGTAAATGCCTGGTTCTTATGATGCTCCTGCATAATCAGCTCCAGCTTCTTTTCCTCAGGAATAGCCGGATTATTCTTAATGCTGTTCACCGCACTCAGGGAAGCCGCTGTATGAGCCATCCTTAATTGCTGTACTTCATCCTTCGTCTTACATCTCTTAAGCTCATTCTCATAATTCTTCTGCTCCGCCTCAATCTGCTTCACACGCTGATACTTCTGCGGATCATGCATCTGCAAATACTCCATCTCCTCCGCCGTAAGCTTTTTCCCACTATTAAGCTTCAAGTCAATCTGCTTCGCCAACTTCGTACTGCCGTCAGCATTCGCCTTCCGGATCTCCTCAGCCTGCCTGCCCACTGCATCCAGCTTCGTACTGCCGTCAGCAGTAAAATCACCAGTCTCCTTCTTCCGCTGCCACTTCATCTGCATTTCCATATTCTTGGTATATGTATTAATAGACTGAACCGTAAAAAAATTCAACAGACACACCCCCTTTATACCTTAAATATCGGCAAAAAGAGAGAAAACTTAATTGGGGACGGGGCATTTTTAAAAATGCCCCGTCCCCAATTGAAAATGACCTGTCCCCAATTATTCTTCGGGAACGACTATGAGATCCTTCGTGAAGTGATTCAGTACCTCGCAGCCGTCCTCTGTGATAATCACAAGGTCTTCGATACGAACACCGATTCCCTCATCTGCCAAATAGATTCCCGGCTCTACAGAGAAGCACTGTCCTACCTGAATAATGTCCTCATTGACAGAGGATACGTCTCCGAACTCATGATCCTCAAGACCAATGGAATGCCCTGTTCTGTGGGTAAAATACTGCCCGTATCCCTTTTCTTCGATATAATTTCTTGCTGCAAGGTCTACATCGCACATTCTGTTTCCTGGCTTTGCAGCTTCGATTCCGCGCCGGTTCGCCTCTACTACAATGTCATAGATCTCTTTTGCCCGGTCAGACACCTCTCCGATAAATACGGTTCTTGTCATATCTGATGCATAATTATCCTTAAACGCGCCGATGTCAAGGATAACACAGTCTCCGCGTTTTCCCCTGGAATCATCTGTTACATGATGTGGGTCTGCCGCTCCTTTTGCATAGGCGGTAATCGGGTCAAAGGATACATCCTCGCATCCCAGCTCCTTGTAAATCTCACGGATCTTTGCATTCAGTTCTTTTTCTGTCAGCCCCTTCGCTACCCATGGAATCAGCTTCTCCATCGCAATATCATTGAGCCTTGAAGACTCTCTCATCAGCTCCTTTTCCTTTTCATCCTTAACCATACGGATGTAGTCCACGATGGGAGAACCATTTACAAACTTGCTTCCGCCTCCCAGTTCCTGAAGGCGGAGCAGGAACCTTGCCGGCCATGTCTTGTCAATTCCCATAGCCTTGTCCTTCTCCACAAATCTGCTCATGATCTCTACGCCGTCCTCAATGTCATCATACCATACCAGTTCCACGCCAAGATCCTTCTCCTGCGGGAAGAGCTTGTTAATTACAAGCTTGTGATTCCCATTCACATTCAGATACAATGCCAGCAGCCTCTCACCTGGAATAATCCATTTACCTGTCAGATAGAAGATCGCCACCGGGTCAGATATAATCATCTGCGGTATGCCGTGCTCCTCCATAGACTTTAACACTCTTGAAACCTTTCCTTGATCCATCTCGTTGCCCCAACCTTTCTTTTAAATTATCTTTATTATATTATTTTGCCATTTGAAAGTCAATTGGGGACGGGGCATTTTTAAAAATGCCCCGTCCCCAATTGTTGCTGTTCACTCCATGACCAGTAACATTCGCAAATCCATCTGAAATTCGCTCCGCGAATAGGATTTACTCACACCTGAATCACTTTCTTACGGTCTGTGCAGTAAATGCACAGACCTGTGTGAACAGTAACTCCCCAATTCCCTATGGCAATCTGCTGTTATTGATAACATAAACCGGATTATAATATGTCACTCCGCTATAGTTTGTTTTATTGCCGCTAAAGTATGTTGCGTATCCATAATAAGAGCCCGCCCACAATGAATTCATCATTGCAAAGTGAAGATGCTTTCCACCTGATGCACTTCCGGTGTTCCCTACGGTTCCAATCGTTGCGCCTTTTCCTACGGATGCGCCCTTTGACACATTCCTCCTGCTAAGATGTGCATAGAAACTGTAAAATGTCTGTCCGTCTAGATTATGCTTCAGTACCACATAATTCCCATTTGCATTATTCCATCCGGCAGCTGCAACTGTTCCATTTGCAGCTGCCCGTACATTGTCATTTGAACCTATAATATCAATTCCCAAATGGTAGACTCTCCCGCTTCCTCCCCGGTTATTTCCCCAGGACCAGTTTGAATAAGAGCGCCACGTACATCTTGCATTATCAAGCGGCATCTGGAAGGATGCTGCTGTCTGTGCGGTCGGAGCTGTGTCTCCTTTAATATAACGGTTTGCCTCATCTGTGGAAATGAATCCGTATTTGAAGCCGCCGCTTACCGGGTATTTCACCTGGGTGTATCCTCCGCTGCTTCCGAGGATTATAACACGGTCCCCTGTTGCAACATATCCATAGGATGCTCCGCCAGGACGCTTATATGTGGTAATCTTCGCTCTTGATGTATAGGTATTTCCCGTTGTTCCCCATAAGATTGCATTGGTACTGATGTATCCCGTCTTCGTTCTGCCACCGGAAACAGGGTAGGTCACTTTGGTATATCTTCCGGTTACTGTGATAACACTGATCTCGTCTGAGCCAAAGATAGTTCCATACTTTGATGTCAGCCCAGTATTGCTGTAAACTGGCGTGTTATTGTTTAAAATCGTATAACATCTCCTACTCCCTGCTGCCGATGAAACCATTGACCATAATCCACATGAAATAACTACTGCTAATGCTGTTAATAGCACATTTCTCCATATTTTCTTCATAATCATATCCATTCCTTTCTTCTTTTTAATCATTTACTTCTTCAACACTTTAACCGTTTTTATAGAGTACTCTTTCTATATTTAATTTTCCTCCCTTCGTTGTTTTATCTTGTAATTGTATTATAATGGAATGGATATGGATTTTTAAGAAATGTAATAATTGACATTATTTCTGTAAGATTTGGGATACTATTCACGGGGCCGTGCACTCCGCTGCACAGCATCCGAGCCGGTAAAATGGTGGTTTCCGGCATCCAGCCCCTCGCTGAAAGCGACTTTTAAACGGGTTGGATGCGTTACTATGAGCGGGCGGTTAGTCCGTGAATAGTAACATTAAACACACTCCAGAATATGATGCTGCTTAAGCAATTCCTTCATTCGGGCAAGCTGTGCATCCTTCTCGGCAAGATCTGCAAGCAAGGTGTTTTTGTCGGCCATTAGTGCATCATTATTTGCCATTAATGCATCGTTATTTGCCATTAATGCATCGTTGTCGGCCATTAATGCATCGTTGTCGGCCATTAATGCTTTATTCCTGGCTATTAGTTCATCGTTTTCTTCATACAGGCGTTTTTGAAGTACGCTGGGTAATTCAATAATCGGCTTTGTCATACGATCTGCCTCCTTTCGAAAATCATCGTGTTTTTCAAATACTTTTTCTGCAGCACGGCGGAAGAGATTCACGTAATCATCATATTCCTTTCTTGTCAGATATCCCTGCTCCAGTTCGTTTCCTAATATTATCATAACTTCACCGATAAACTCTGTCAATTCCTTTCTTGTTAACGGATTTTTTATTTTCTTTCTCAGCCTGGGACGCAGGCGGAGCAGTATATAGGAAATAAACAGATTGAGGTGCTTTTCATGAATTTTCTCCAAAGAATAAGACTGGATTCTGACCGTAGGAATCTGATAAAAGTGTTCGCTTCCATCCTGGAAAATAATACGGCAGTGCAGAGATTCTGGAATCTTCCTGTTTTTTTCTGGATAAATAACAACGGAACGGGGAAAACGCATGACAAACCCGTTCCCCTCCTGCTCTGCCGCAGCCGTATGCTGCATGGCAAAGTGCAGGTCATAGGCAACCAGACCTGAACTGTTACGAAACAGTTACAAATATTCATTAATAGGTTGCAGATACTGTGAAATATGGCGAAATGCCAAAATTGCCGAACCTCTAGAAGGACGATGTCCGATAAGATTTCACACAGCAAGTATAACAGATGTGTGAAAAAAAGTAAATAATTTTTTCCAGGGAGGGCACCGAGGGGGCATAATCGTTACTGTTCACTCCGTTCACAGTAACCATAATCCCCCACATAGCCCTGCCCCTCCTTGTGTCTCCTCAGGGCAGACAGGTAAATACTCCCCGGCGCACGGCGGCTGTCAGTGTGCCTCCTACCTCCCATCCTTTGAAATTCTCCGCAGCAGCACAGTTGTCAGTATCCCGCAAAATAATGCCATAACTCCTAATATTGCCCAGTGATGCAGCACATGTCCCTTAGTAAATTCAAAAATCTTCTGAAACTCATGCTCTGCATTTGGCATCTCCTGCTGCAGTTTTGTCTCTAAATCATTTAAATTTGCAATGCTTCCGAGACCCTCTACAGACCACTTGCTCACCGTCACATATGCGATTTTCTTTCCAACACCCTTTAATTCAAACAAAATCCCGGAAAACAAAAGTTGAATGATTAACACAAACGGGGCGCAAGTCATAGCTTTATCGCCACTCTTTACCATAGCAGATATTACAAAGCCCAATGCCGTGGACGCCATGATCGTTAACCACAACGTAAAGAAAATCTCAAAAAAAGCTGTTTCGAAAAAAACTCCCTTTTCCGGCATACCAACTGCAGCTGCAAATACAATTGTAATAAGCAGCGCCTGCACAACTCCCAGGATTGCCTGTACTGTATATTTAGAAAGGGTATATGCCCATAGCTTTAAATTGCTCATATACTCCCTCTTTAGGATCACACGTTCCTTACAGATCTCCTGGATAGAGTTAAAAAGGCCGATCCAGATCCCTGCGCAGCTTAATGCAAATAGAATGGATTTCGTACTCTCATATATTTCAAATACCTCATCATCCGCCACGACTGCGAGCAGAAGTGCAATAGCGACAGGCTGCAGCAAAAGCATCCCCAGGCGCTGTATATCATTTTTGATAAGTTCTGTATAACGTGACATAAGAATGAACATCTGTCTTATGCCTCCAATATACTTTCTTTTTCCTTCCGTATTATTTTGTCTGACATCTACTGGTTTCGGTGAGACAAATTTCTTATACTGTTTCTCCCAGGTTTCCGGCTTTGCAGCAATCTCATTATATATATCAACCAGGCTACTGGTATCAAAAAACATACGGGCTTCTTCTGTAGTACCACAAAAACACAGCCTGCCTCCCTGCCCCATAAAAATAATTTTATCACATAAATCCAGACTCTGTGTCGTATGAGTTACCATAATAATGGTCTTTCCCTGATTCTTTGACAGCCTGTTCAAGGTCTCCATCAGTTTTTTCTCTGTTCCAGGGTCTAGCCCGGAAGTAGGCTCATCCAAAAAGAAGAGACTTGGATCTGCCAGTAATTCGACAGCAATACTTGCACGCTTCTTCTGGCCGCCGGACAGCTTTCGGATATAAGTATCCTGGTGCTCTTTTAGTTCTACCATATCCAAAACCTCTGAAATGCGCTGCTGGATTTCCTGTTTTGTAATGTCCTTTGACATTTTCATCTTGGCTGTATAATACAGCATGCGCTTTAAGGTAAGGTTTTCATAAATAATATCCTGCTGCGGCACATAGCCAATTAGATTTTTTAGCATAGAGAAGTTTTTTTCCAGGGAAACCCCATTAAAGAATACATTCCCTTCCTTTTTCTTATCAAAGCCGCTGATCGCATTCATCAAAGTCGATTTTCCGGCGCCAGAGCCGCCGATAATGGCTACAAATTCATTGCTTTCAATATCACAGTCCACTTCATGGAGAATCTGTTTGCCCTTATCCACATATTTATTTATATTTCGTATCGTAAGACTGACGCCCTGCCGGCTATTCTTATACAGAATCTGTTTTTTTGTAAACAGCAGTATACTGTCCAGGATTTGGATTACATCTTTATCCCTCAGCATATAAGAACCTGTAATTTGCCGTCCATTTACCAAAATACCATGCTTGCTGCCAGCATCAGAGATCGCATAAGAGTCCCCGGATTTTTCCAGTACAGCATGTTTTCTGGAAATACACGGATGTAATAAGATAATATCATTTTCCCTGCCCCGGCCAATCCGAATGTGGTTATCTTCCCCTAATAAATACTTTTGCCATTTTCCCTGCTGTGTCCCCCTTGCATACAGCAACAGAACAGATCTTTGCTGATCATTTTTTCCATGAATACGCAAAATATCCCCATCTAAAAGAGCCGCATAATTCTTGTTATTCTTTACAAACTGACTTCTGCCCCGGCTTTCAATATAGGTACCATTTGTGCTCCCGAGATCTGCAAAATATGCCCTCCCATCAACCATTTTCAGTTTCCCATGGTTTCTGGAGATAATATCTGAGTTTATCACAATATCATTTTGTTCCGGATTCCTGCCAAAATAAATCCGCCCTTTAGAAAGTTTTTCCAGATTTATTTCTTGTACATGCCCTTCATCATCCACTACTAAAAGATAATGCTGCTGATCTTTCCCAGGGAGATCCGGCTCTATAAATAAGGTATCATTTTCTCTGAATTCTGAGTTCATAAGTTTTCTCCTAATTTTGTAAAACAGGCTGTGATCCTCCACAGACCTGCTGAATCATTACATTTTTATATTAGTTGTAATACATTATCTGCCTCTCCGAGCACCAGCAGCCCTCCGGCATTCACTTCTGTTGCTATTCCTTTCTGCAGCTTATTATTGTCATAGTATGTCCCATTCGAAGAAGAATCCGTAATCTGATACCTTCCATTTTGGAGTTTGCATACTGTGCAGTGAATGCGGCTGACCTTAGGGTGGTTCACCCGGATCTCGCAGCAGGGTTCTCTGCCGATCTTGTAGTTTCTCCCTGTATATACTTCAAATCGTTTCCCCTGCAGTACACCAAACATTCCCTCAATCGTGCCTGCACCCGAAGGAAATGGAGCTGGAACAGGACTTGAAAGCGGTTTGGATCCCGGAAGCTGATCAGGCATAATATTTGAAGCAGGAACAGCCCTCTTATGCTTTAAGAGCAGCATAACTCCTGTAGCAGCCCGCCACAGCATTGCGAACAGATAACTAAGTATCATCCCTATCCCTGCTCTTGCAGCAATCCCAAAAACAAATGCTATGGCAGTGAATGCTGCACCTATAAAATATAGAATAGCAAATACAACCAGGGTTTCTTTGGCCTTGACATAATCTCTGACCAAAAGGATTCCTGCCATTGCTGCTACAGCCAGTATAGCCGCCACAATAAGAAAAAGAATAATCATAATGACCATTACAGAACCTGAAACAGAACCCATCATAGCGCTGCTGTATGAATCCATAAACATGCTGTAGTCATCCACATATGACGTCAGCATTGCAGAACCAGCAAAAAGCAAAATCATGCCCAGCAGCAGGAGTACTCCACCAAGTGCTGTAAAAACCAATAAAATAATCCCCCATACTTTAAATAATGTATTCGATCCATCTATCCCATATCTTTCTTTCATCTTTCCCTCCATTCCCAGGCTTCCGATCAGCCTAAAGTAATCTCATTGCTCCCGTCAGCCAGACTTAATACTGTCCCTGCCGGGTATTCCTGCGGTGTGTCCTTTTGCAGACGGCTGCCATTTACAAATGTACCATTTGTAGAATGATCCTTCACAATATATTTATTTCCCACAGGATTATAGCGGATACTGCAGTGTATATTGCTCACCCTGGGATTATTAATCACCAGATTTGCTTTCTGAGGATTCTTTCCTACAATAACTTTCCTGTCCTGCGGAAGCATAAAGCCCTGTCCTGCCATAACACCCTTCGTACACTTAACCTGACCCATAGGCGCTGCCATCACTGGCGGGCGCTCCGGAACAGACACCTGTTTCGGAACAGGCGGTGCCTGGAAGCCGGACTCTGTAACTGGAATCTCTTTCTCCAGCGGATTTGGAAACTGGCTGTAACCATCTTCTGCACTGCCTCCCTGAATGCTGTTTTCATCAGGCTGAGGGGTATTTCCATAGTAATCCCATCCGGAACTCTCTTCTATGTGCGGTTCACTAATCTCCTCACTTTTTCCAAGAAACATAGAAAGTACACTCACCAGAATCAGACAAAGGGCTGCTATAAATGCGATCAAAAATGCCACAGAATAAAAACAGGAGAGCATCTTAACCGTAACAGAAAGTGTTTTTTCCGATCCCAGTCCTCCAAAGTTTGCCCCAAGTTCATCCATAATGGAACCGCCAGCCTTCTTTACAACCGCACGTATAAGAAAGAACCTCAGATAGCCAAAAGCAATTGCCCCGATCACTCCATATACTGTACTGATAATCAGAGGGATCATCTTATTCCACTTTAATAGAAAACCAAGTATTGTAATCAATATAATAATTGCTGCTCCAATATATACTGCCCACAGGAAAAACCTCAAAATACTATACTTTTTTTGTATACTGGCAAAGGGTTCCTCATTCTCGGCATCCTCCATCTCCTCTTCTGTAATCTGATCACCCAGGACAAGCTTTGAAAAACTGTGGGTCATGATGGCAAAAGGAGAAATCTTTGATATCTTAACATGATGTTCTTCCTCATATTCTTTTATCTCTTCATCAAATTTTTCCTTCTCTTCCTCAATGCTGTCCCCAATGAGACTTTCTGCCAGATCTCCCAAAATATTGTTGCCTGTTACAACCTTTACCATATCTCCGAACACATCCCCGTTAATCTGGAAGGCCGGCAGAAACATAGTAATAACCAAGACCAGTGACACCACAGTCACTATAATCATCTGCCACAATTTCATTGTCTTTTGTTTCATGAATTTCTTCCTCCTGATAAATAATTTTTAAGCCGCTTTCAGCAAGAGGCCACCACCACTTAATCGTCCCGGATGCCATGCAGCGAGGTGCACGGCCCCGTGAATAGTAACTAATTTTTCCATCTGCACAGCCGCGCTCCCGGATCATTTCTCCGAGCGCCACCAACTTTTATTTCCAATAACATCGTAATAACGCTGTGAAGGAATCACGGCGCCGTCCCGGATCTCGAACACCTCCCAGATCACGCCGCTTCTGTGCGCCGGAACATAAAAGGTCTGAATCAGCCCCTGGCTCCCATATACCCGGACAGTCGCCGATGAATCGGACATCTGGGTGCTCTTTTCATTGTCCTGGCTGCAGTTCGTATAATCGCACACATAGAACTTATACTGCCCCCTCCTGATCTGGCTGATTGTAGTTGTCTCCGGCCCGTATCCATCCGTGTCATCTACATCCAGTGAATGGTCTCCCTCTTTGTCCTCCATATGGTAATAGCAGATGTGATGATCTTCTGCCTCTCCGGTATCTGTGGGGGCGAACAGGTGGGAATCAAGGTCACGGGGCTCCTCATTCCACGTCAGCACAATACGGTATTCATCCTCCTTAAGCTCAGGCGTTGCATAGACTGCCAGTTCATTTCCGGTCTCCCCGGATACAAACAGCGAGCTGTAGGTATCCATATACCCGTCCCTGGACATCTGCACTGTATACATGCCGGGTGTCAGGCTGACGCTCTCCCTGTATCCGGACACCTGCCCCTGGAATACCGCTTCGCCGGTTCTGTTGTTGACTCCCCGCCGTATGGTTACCATGGATTCGTCCAGTCTGTCCATACCGTTTCCATCTGACGATTTATTGAGCGCGTCATAAAAAGTCAGCTCACAGTCGTATTCATTTTCATCCTTACAGGAAAGCCTGACCTCCTCCTGACTCAGACTGACCTCACTGACATCTGCCTCTATGCCGTACAGAGTTTCCTCCATATAGCCCTCCTTTTGAAAATGCAGCTGGTACTCTGCCTCTTTCGTCGGCACCATAATCTCATAGTAGCCCTCCTGGTCCGTTTCCACCTTACATAAAGGCTCCTCATACTCCTCTGACTCCAGGCTCACCTCTGCATCATCCAGGCCCTCTCCTGAGGCTTCGTTGATGTATCCCGTAATGGTGCTGATCCCTTCCTGGTTCATAGCTACATCCAGGACATTGTATGCCATGTTCAGGATTTCCTTTTCTTTTTTGTCATATTTCTTCTTTATCTCTTTGCTGCAGTCAGAATACAGGTTTACATTCGGAAAGCCGCTGTTAGTCAGACGTTTCTTCTCCCCGTTTCCACTGCAGTAATTGGTCATCTTTCCATCTTTTACGATTCTCCATGTAACCAGTGTATCCTTATTGCACAGATATCTCTCGCCGTCACGGTCCGGCATGGCGTAGCTGGGCGTATAATTCACATCACTGTATGCATAGACAAAATTCACCTCTCCCTTGTCTGTATAGTAGTATTCTACAATCCCCAGCTTCTCTGGCATGTATTCAATACTGACGATCTTATGGATAATGTCCGTATCCGGATGATGGTAAATCTCATATTCTATTTCATTTTCCGTCTCCTGGTCAATAAACTTCTTCTTTTCTACCCGGTACGAGTTAATCTGTCCGTCTCTTTCACTGTCCGGATCCACATCCTCCAGTTTATAAAATATTTTCCTGTTCCATGTATAGCCTGCATTCCTCTCGCCTGGTTCGCGCTCTGTTCCTTTTACATCAATAAGCCGGGCATCCTCTTTAGAATATGCCAGCCGGACGGTTCCGTCCTCTGCCGCCTCATTCTCTGGCTGCTCCCCGTTGAGCGCCCCGACCTGCCAGGCAAAATCCTCCGCCTCGGTTCCGCTTCTGATCACACACGCTGCTTTAACCGTGTCATCCGTTTTACTGGAAGCCACAAGGTTACAGTTCATCCCGTAATCATTTGCCACGATATGGCCCTTGCTCCCCACTGCCAGCCTGTTGGAGTCAGAGGACCAGACCACATCCTCCGGGGACATCCCTTCGCACTGGAGATACTGGCTCATATCCATCTCCTGATTCGCCTGTACCTCATAGACATCTGCAGTAAAGGCCAGCTTCCCCGCCGCCGTATCCGCACTCTCACCATCTCCAGTCTCAGACTGCACCTGACAGACAGGTTCCTCCGCCCCGAACACAAATACGAACAAGAGAAATATAACCAACAGTACCAGACAGATGCCGCAGGCAATACAGGTTGATATAATGCTGCTCTTTTTTTCTTGCATCCGTATATTCCCTCACTATAACAGTTGAAACTTCTGCACACTGCTGCCGATACTTAAGACACTTCCCCGTCTTGCAAGATACCAGCCGCCCTTCTGAAGGACTGCATCAATATAAACACCATATGGGGAATTAATATATACCTCATAGCATCCCTTAGACAGATTAAAACGCACTGCACAGTGTTCCTCACTGACATAATTGTCCTGAATCTTAATCGCTGCTCCATTCCCAGAGCCAATCATAACCGCCTGGTTCCTCAGATATATGGTCTGGCCGGCACAGGCTCCGCTGATGCCACGGATTCCAGGGGCGCTGCTGACGCCCAGAACCCCGGAAACACCATGATTCCCCCCAGAACCGCCGTCCACACGAATGATCTTGCCATTTCCGTTATCAACCGCTCCCCGGAAGAAGAAGATGTATAACAGGGAAACCACTGTCAGGAGCATCCAGACGCTGATGGTCCCGACCCAGTAAGATCCGCTTCCCATGTATCCGTTCCACCATTCGCCAACACGATAGAATATGCTTATATAAGCAAGAAACTGGAACAGCACAATCAGTGAGGAATCTGTAATTACAAGAATCATAAGCAGCGTCCCCAGGTTCACCCTGGAGAAAAAATGGATAAAGCCGCAGGTCACAATGCCGAGAGAAAGCAGGAGCAGCAGTACGAATAAAACTGTAATCAGCACCGAGCCCGAGCTCCTGTAATAGGACGGCAGATTCAAAAAGCACATATAATGCAGAATAAATGTAAGGAAGTGAAACACACCCACACTATAGAGCAGCACAATCGCCGTCAGCCGGAACGCCATCATAACCCCCATGCCAAGCGTAAACAATAGCAGCATAATCCATGCCGCGCTCCCTCCTCCCATGGCTGCTGCAATCAACGTAAGTAAAGCCGAAAAGCAGACAACACACCACAAGACGAACTCCCTAATCACTCCAGGCCTCTTATCAGGTCTCCTCTCATGCATCAGGGAAGAAAAAATATTCTGAATCATCCTCATTCCTCCTCATCGTAATTTATATATATTACCGCTGCCTACCCAGAGCTCAGTCTTCGGCGGCAGATAATATTCCTGATTCATCTGCAGTCTGGAACCGTCCTTCAAAAAAGTTCCGTTGTGCGAATAATCCACTACCCGGTATTTCTTTAACGCCCCAATATAAGTAATCTCAAAATGCTTCCCGCTGACCCGGGGATCCGGTATCACATAATTACTGACCGACGGATCCCTCCCGGCAACTACCCTCCTGTCGCTTTTCAGTGGAAGCATACTGCCGATTTCCTGCCCGTTAATACAGATCATGGCGCCGGATTCATCCGCTGACATTGCAAGGCTGCTTGTCACCTGCATCGTTCTCGTGTTATTTACATCTCTCATTCCTCTCCTCTTTTCTATCATCGTAATCCCTCTTATGCTGCGAATAACTCAACTATTCCTTCTCCCGTCAAGATATCTTCTGACATCCTCCACATACCGCCTGCTCACGGGAACCGTCTCGTCTCCCACCTCAAGCTCCGTACGGGAGCCGGACTTCACATAGGCCGTATTTACAAGATAGCTCTGATGGCAGCGCAGGAATGCGTCCTCCTTTAAAGTTTCCTGCAGATCCCCCATCTTCGCATAGAAGGATATGTGTTCCTGTCCGCCTCTCTGGCAGACAGAAATCTTTCTCCCCTCAGCCGCAAAATATTTTACACGCTCCAGAAAGATGGGCACCTTTTTGCCCCCGATACTTACATGAAGGCATCTGGGGCTGTGCTCCTTTGTCTTCATATACCTTTTCAGTTCATCGGACAGCCTTCCCATGCCCTGGGGCTTCAGCACATAAGAAAATGCCTGATAGGTATATCCGTCAAAAACATGCTCCGCAGAAATGGTCACAAAGATGATATCCACATCAATCCAGTGCTCTCGTATATATGCCGCCACAGACAGCCCGTCCATCTCCGGCATATTAATGTCCAGGAGAAGAAGTTCACACTGAAAGCAGTTCTGTTCGATGTCCTCAATAACCCGGACGCCGGATTCATAACAGATGAACTCTGCTTCATCAAATTCAAACATTGCCCGAAAAGCCGTCTCGTACATCATAGTACGGTGTGCCTTTACGTCATCACAAATTCCTATGTATATCATTCTTTACAGCCTTTCTCAATCTGAATCAGCCCGGTAAAACCCAATTCAAGGAACAATACTCCCCTGTCACATCACCATAAATATCTCCGAATCACCCGCCATATGTATCACAGTTCCCGGAAGAATGACCGTATACTCAGATGCCGACAGCATCATTCCGTTTGACAGAGCAGTTCCTCCTGCCGAATAGTCAACAGCCTGATAGCAGCCATTAACCGCATCATAACGTATCCCGCACTGCCTGCGGCTTACCCTTGGATTACCGAAAATCAGCATGCAGTACCTGGGGTCCCTTCCCAGGACAAGCTCTTCACCTGCACGGATGCTCACACTCTCCCCGGCATACTCGCCTTTGATTCCCCGAAGAATCCCATTCTCCCGGACAGAAGCCTTTTTTGCCATAGAGCCTGTCTTATCCCATATCCCAGTGTCAGGGGATATCCTGTAATTTTCCTGAAGCTCCCCGGCTCTTCTCTTCCTTAGCTGCAGCGCCAGACACAGGATGCTATATGTAGTAACCAGCACCGAGAGTACAATTACAATGATCCAGCTTACTCCTGAACACCGGGAGAACAGCTCCTTTACAAATTTCTCTCCTGTGCCATACTGGTTTAAAGCCTCCTGGCCCACCAGCTCGAAGGAAAGCGCCGCGCGCCTGGCCTCCTCCCACACCATGGAAGGGATCAGAAAGCGCCCCAGGCACTCACACAGGATTGTCAGCAGCCCGTCAAACAACAGCACGCCCGGCAGGGTACGCCTCTTCACCAGCATAAAGACCAGGGTAAATGTCACTGCAAGGAACGGAAGATAGATAAGCCATCCCCACAGCCTGAATACTTCTCTGACGTCAGTGTCCCTAAGGGTCATGCCCTGCCGGAGCTGTACCCCCTCAAAGTCCAGCCGCTCCTTCACCGTCAGCGCCCATCTTGCAAGGAACATCCTTGATATCAAAGTATCTCCCCCGGTAATCTCTCTGGCTCTCCGTCTATAGGCCCTCTCAATACCGGCGCGGCCTGCCCCGCCCGGCTCGTAATCCTCCACAATCTCCCCGGCGCCTGTAATATTCTCATCCTTTCCCAGGGCATATCTGTTGGCGCTAACTGCAGCATCAATATAGCTGTCAGCACGAAAGGACAGTCCCGGGAAAAATATCGTAATCCACAGTACAAACAGGAGCCCCGCTCCCACAACTGTGTGCCAATGCAGTCGGTATCCCTTCACTATAACCTCCTTTTTATAATAGCTTCCGAATCTCTCTGCCAAGCTCTGCAGCAGAGCTTATGCGCTCCTCCTTCTTAAGAGCCATCGCCCGGTGGATCAGGCTCATCCAGTGCTTTGAGAGCTTCACCTTATATTTCCTGGGCGGAACCAGATCCGGATTCTTCCCGCTAAGCCGGGTAAGAACATCCGTCGGCTTGTGCCCGGTCAGCAGATAATACATGGCAGCCCCCGCCCCGTAGATATCGGTCCACGGGCCCTCATCCCTGGGGCTTCCCTCCCTTGCCGTACGATACTGCTCAGGAGCCGCATAGTCCGGCTTCAGGAACGCCGCGCTTAAGGGAGGCTGGGACTCCAGGAAATATTTGGATGCTCCCAGGTCAATCAGCCGGATCTCTCCCTCTCTGGAACGCATAATATTTCCCGGACTGATATCGCTGTGCACAATCCCTTTATCATGGATCTCCTCCAGCGCGTCCAGTACCGGAAGCATAATCTTTGCCATCCCGGTGGTTGTATAGGGTTTATACCCCCTGCCCCGCAGTTCCCGCCCAATACTGCTTCCCGGAATATACTCTGTCAGCAGATAAACCGTATCATTCTCCTCTATCACATCATATATTGTGACAATCCCGGGCGAATGGATGAATCCCGCTGTAATAACCGCTTCTTTTAAAAAGGATCTCATGCCATAGCGGTATGCCTCCACCATGGCGGAGGTCTTCACAGCCACGTACTCTCCGTCTCTCTTAGCCCATTCTGACGGGAAATATTCCTTCACCGCAACACTCCGGTGAAGAATCTCATCTTCACACAGATAGATAATTCCAAAGCCGCCGGCGCCGATACAGTCCATGACCCGGTAGCGCTTATCCAGGCAGGTTCCCACTGGAAGCGCCTGCCCCTTCTTTCCCGGATTCTCTGTATAAGACTCTCGTCCCTCACACCGCACCGTCCTGTCCCCCAGCGCAAGCAGCAGATAAAGTCTGAAAACACTGACCGGCATATATCTGTCTTTCATGGAGAAAATCAGTACATTCTTATGTCCCAGCGGCTTAACCGACAGAACCTCCAGAAATCCTCCTCTGGATTCACTGACTGCCCCAAGCCTCTGTGCCAAAATGAAAAGATTTTCTTCTGTATCCTCCCGTCTTCTCAGCAGAAAGCAGGGAAGCTTCAGCAGATTATCATAAGCCCTCCACCCCGCCGTATCCTGCTCCTGGCAGAAGAGCTTACCCAGCAGATATCGTTTCTCTAATACAATACCGCTTCTCCATCCAAGAACCTCCTCATATTCCCCTCCCGGCTCCCAGCCGCAATGGGGGCATGCGGGGGCCTCCTCATCCCACTGCGAAAAACATCCTAAGCACACCTTGGGCATTTCCATACTGTTTCATCTCCTGGTAAATTAATTTATACATTACATATCTATATTGCTTCTCCATATAAATCCCTGTATAACGCAGCGATGGCCGGATACCGCTCCTCTGCCTCTATATGAAGCCCCTTCATCACGGCGCGGTCCTGCCCCTCCGAAACAGAGACACCCATTGCCTGGAGGCTCTGCAGGGTATCCTGCTTCTGACGCTCCCCTGCATCAGGGATCCGGACTCCGGTCAGCAGATAATAAATACTGGCGCACATACTGTACACATCGGTCCACGCCCCCTGCTTCCCGTCCCTGTAATACTGCTCAATGGGGGCGTACCCGTGCTTTAGAAGCACCGGGCCATTGCGTACGGCAAAGTCCCTCGCCGCCCCGAAATCAATCAGCTTCGCCTTATAATCCCGGGTAAGCATGATGTTGTCCGGACTGATATCCCGGTGGATAATCCCTGCTCTATTTACCTCATCCAGTGCTTTTAATACATCCCTTAGTATAGGAAATAACTCTCCCGGCGACAGTCTGCCTCCCCTCGCTTTGGCATATCTTTTCATGTCGATTCCGTCAATGTACTCCATCACGATGTACGCCGTATTATTTCCGTAAAAGAAATCCCGCACTGACACGATCCCCGGCATCAAGTAGAACCTGGACAGCGTTTTCGCCTCTTCAATATACGTTTTCAGGCCTTCCATATAGGCATACTGCGCCCTTGACGGGTTCCTTGTGTACATCATGCTGTACTGGACCGAGACAGAGATCTGCTCTGAATAGGTGTCGGCATGTGTGTTCCTCGCGGCGACTGCCCTTGGAAAATATTCCTTGATACATACCTTTTTACTCTGATAAAAATCCCACCCTATATAGGTGATCCCAAAGCCCCCTATGCCAATTACCCTTCCGATCAGATATTTCCCATTTACGATCTCGTACAGAGGAAGGCTGTTCTGCGGCCTCCTGTAATTCCTGGTCTCGAATCCACAGTGGGGACACCGGGCATACGGCCCTGGAAGTTCGGCCATACAGCCCATACATAGATTGTCCGGATTCACTAATCTTTTCTCCATGATTTGTTGTCACCTCTTTAGAAATTGCAGCTCAGATAATCACCTTAGAACAATTCATTCCGGTGGCCACTGTCTTTAGAACCCAGATCTGCGGAATCTTCCGGAACTGGTTCTTGCTGTTGTGCCGGAACTGGTTCTTGCTGCTGTACCGGTTCCTGCACAGGCTCTTTTCTGCCCGGACCTCCGCCTTCGTTATTCTCAGGCTTTTTGGGCTCCTGTTTTTCCTTCTGGATATACAATACAAGCTTTTGCCTGTGTCCCTTATTTTTTAATACATTAATCTCTTCCCCTTCGGCAACGCTCTGCCTGTTTACCTGCCCCTCTGAGATCCCGTCTTTATAATTTTTAGAATCCTTGAATTTTAAGCTGAAAATCTCAGAAAGCCCTGCCTTCTTCAGCGCCTTTTTCGCTTTTTCCTTTGACAGTCCTGTAAAATCCGGAACCTGCTTTATAAATGCAGCTTCCTCCTGGCCCATGGATATAAATACGGAAGCTTCTTTTGTACTGTCGTATTTTTCTCCCGCTGCCACAGACTGGTCATAGCATATCCCGCTTCCAATATCTTTGGAAAAATACCAGTTTACCGTGATCTTCCCTGTTTTTTTTGCAGGCCCGGTATTTTCACCTGCGCCTGCTGCCATATGGACATCAATATTATAAGGATCGCCGTGTACCTCTACATCAAAATTTCTGTCTGTAAAAAACTGTATAACCTGCGCCTCCGTCATGCCTGTAAAGTCCGGCATGGTATAATAAGTATCTCCCCCGCTGACCTTAAATGCCAGCTCGCTGTCTATATCAACCACCTCCGAAGCCGGGAGCGACTGCTCAGTAATGATACCCTCCGCCTCACTGCTGAAATCATACTGAGGCGCTGCCAGATTCTCGAACCCCTGAGCCTTCAGGCTTTCGATCACATCCTCGTAAGACTTTCCAGTGTAGTCCTTCAGACGCACTTTCCCATCCTCAATGGTGTTGCTTACACTTTCTGCCTTCTGGCTGCTGTTTTGCCCAATTGCAGATACTCCAAAGGCGATTCCGCAGACCAGACAGATACATCCAAAGCAGATCGCTGCCTTTGCCGCAACAGGAAACCTGGCGATCTTACTCATAAGCCCGTTATTCTCCTCTGCAGGAGGCAGGATCCATTCTGGTTCATATACCGGGACAAAGTTCTTCCCGTCCAGAACCTCCATGAATTCGTCCGCGCTCTGGAGACGGTACTCTGGCTTTACATTCAGGCAGACCATGAGGCCAAGCTCTGCCTGCTCCGGAATCTTAATATCCATATCAGACGGCGGAATCAGCGAATCCTGCTGGGCACGCTCATTTGCCGGGATCGGCTTCTGCCCTGTCAGCATCCGGTAGAAGAGGGCGGCAACTGCATAGAGATCTGTGTATGGTCCCTGCTTTGCCTCCCGGCTGTACTGTTCAATGGGGGCATACCCCACCTTCAGCACAACCTCTGATTTCATATTTGCCAAAGATGACGCATGCTTTGCCGCTCCGAAATCAATCAGCTTAATGACGCCTTCATCTGTTACAAATATGTTGTCAGGCGCTATGTCTCTGTGGAGTACGCCGCGCTTATGGATATCCCTGAGTGTGTGGAGCACGGTAAGCGCCACCCTCCGGCACCACTCATAATCCTTCTTGTCCCCGGATTTTTTAAGGATGGTCTTTACATCCATTCCTTCAAGGTACTCCATCACGATATATCCTGTTGCGTTTTCCTCGAAAAAGTTGGAGATCGCCACCACTCCCCTGATGTCCTGGAGAGCCGCTACGCTCCTTGCTTCTTCAAGAAATTGCTGAAGCCCCTTCCTGAATCTAGTCTTCAGGCTCTCATCCGGCACGGTCACTGTGACGCCGTCCTCCCCGCGGCCAATATACTGCTCCGGGTAAAACTCCTTGACCGCAATCTTACGCAGAAGGAGCTTGTTCCACCCCACATAGGTATTCCCAAAGCCGCCATAGCCCAGCGGGTATCCTATGATAAACTTGCCCTGCAGGACTGTGCCGGGTTTTAAGAATCTGGGGGATACCTGCTGTATGGCGAGGCTCTTGCCACAGTTGGGGCAGGTGCGTAATTTTTCATTTTCTATTTGCTGCATGCAATGATAGCAAAGTTTCATTTTTTCTCCTTTAATTTGCTTCTCGTCCATCTGATTCCGATGGCACGTCATCGTTGCCGGACAGCACATCCGGTATTGGTGTTTGTGTTGCAGCCGGAACTGGCGTTTGTGTTGGAGCCGGGGCTGCCATTGGTATTGGCTCTGTCGTTATTGTAATAGAATACTTCTTCCCTTTTCTAAAGTAGTTTACCGTTTTTTTCTTTTTGTCGTAAATATTTACTCCTATTACGTACTGTGATTCCTGCCCTGTTTTGCCTTCAATATTTACGGTTACATCCCAGCCCTTTGTCTTGTCCTCTATCTCTTTCTTTACCTGGCTGCCTGTTTTTCCCTCATATGTAAGTCTTTTTCTGACCACATATAGCAGTGCCTCTTCCACTCCTTCGCTTGTATCAAGCTTCTCCCCTTTTTTCCTGGTCTGTTCAACAATGGTTCCTTTTTTCTTTTCAAATGAGTAGCAGTTTTCATTTACCAGGCTGGTTCCGGCTAATGATACCCTTCTTCCGGTTTTCTTCCTTTTTGTCTCATCATTCAGATCATACTGATAGGCAGCGCATTTAATGTCCTTTATGTTTTTACCTACATAGGAGCCTAATGATTCCCAGTAAAAGAAGTCGGGAGCGTAATAAATAATACAAAGTTTTTCATCGCAGCTGATTTCCTTACCGGCATTTGCCTCGTCTTTCAATTCCTGTGCAGATATGGAGCCGTCTTTTGTCTGAATCTCTTTAATGTCATAATAACTTCCTCCATCTTCCTGTACTCCCAGGTAACGGGTCCCATCATTTTTGTCTATACCTAATTTTTCGGCTAACGCAAACGCGTTCAGACCTTTGATTTCACTGTAATAGAGCTTTTCGCTGCTATAGACTGTACATTGGATGATACCTTCAACCTTCCCATCTGTGTTCTGTTTCAAATCCTCTGTACTATCCAGATCAGCTTTACTTGTCAGATCAATTGACGACTTTACCGACTGGCTGCAGATTGTACCATTATTTTTCTCATCCGTATCAAATATATGCCGGGATGTGTCAAGTGTAATATTCCATCCATTCTGTCTGTTCAGCTTATGGATATGATCCTCTGCTTCCTCTGCACTCATTCCGGTATAGTCTGGAAGCCTTACTGCTCCATCTTCAATCGTACTGCTTTTGCCTTCTGCCCTTTGCATGCTCTGATACCCGGTTTTCGATATTCCCGAGACAATGCCGAAGATCAGGCAGATACTGGCAAAGCAGATTCCCACCTTCGCAGCAGCAGGAAGCCTGGATATTTTTCTGAAAAGTCCGCTGCTATATTCTTCCTTAGGTAAGATCCATTTCGGTTCATATACCGGGATAAAGTCTCTCCCATCCAGGGCTTCCATAAATTCGTCTGCACTTTGAAGCCGATGTTCTGGCCTGACATTCAGGCAGACCATCATTCCCATCTCAGCCTTTCCGGGGATCTCAATTCCCATCTTTGACGGAGGAATCAGTGCATCCTGCTGAATCCGTTCAGTTGCCGGAATTGGCTTCTGTCCGGTCAGCATCCGGTAAAAGAGTGCAGCAGCTGCATATAAATCCGTGTACGGTCCCTGCACCGCCGCACGGCTGTATTGTTCAATCGGCGCATATCCGCCCTTTAACACTATTTCTGACCTCTCTGCTGTCAAAGCCGTCTCATACTTCGCCGCTCCAAAGTCAATCAGCTTGATCACACCCTGGTTTGTCACGAATATATTGTCAGGAGCAATATCCCTGTGGACGATACCCCTCTTATGGATATCTCTAAGTATGTCGAGCAGGGTAAGCACAACTCTCCGGCACCACTTGTAATCCTTTTTATTACCGGATTTATTAAGAATGTCTTTCACACTCATTCCATCCAGATACTCCATGACAATATATCCGGTTCCATTTTCCTTGAAGAAATTAGAAATCGCCACAACTCCCCTGATATCATAGAGAGAGGCTACGTTCCTTGCTTCATCCAGGAAATGCAGAAGTCCTTTGTCGTGCCTTGCCTGAAGGTACTTCTCTGTTGCCTCCACCATGATGCCATCTGCCGCACGACTGCTAAACTGCCTTGGATAGAACTCCTTTACTGCAACCTTACGCAAAAGAAGCCTGTCCCACCCGATGTAGGTGTTCCCGAAGCCGCCGGAACCTAACGGGTAGCCCAGAATGAATCTGTCCTGCAGGATCGTACCAGGGCTTAGGAAACTCACCGGTATCTGCTGTATATCCAGTTTTTTTCCACAGTTTGGGCATACCCGTAACCTGCTGCTGCGTATTTGCTGCATGCAATGATAGCAAAATTTCATTCTTTCTCCTTTAATGTGCTCCTCGTCCATCGTTGTTTATAGGAGGATCCGGTTGTTGTGGTACTATTGGCTGCTGAATCGGTGTCTGTGGTATTTCATTACCCGGCGTATTTTCCTGTATCGGCTCTGGCTCAGGAATCTCTTTGGTTGTTATTATAATTTTTACTCTTTGGCCTTTTTTGAAATACTTAATTTTCTGCCCGTTATCATCGAAAACAGATACTCCTATAACCTCCTGTGAACTGTCCTTACTTCCTGCAAATTCAACTGTAACACCATTCCATTTTTTCACCTTATCTTCAACTTGACTGCCTGTTTCTCCATTATATGTAAGTCTTTCTTTAATTACATATAGCAATGACTCTTCCATTCCTTCACTCATATCAAGTTTCTGTCCTGCAGGCCTCGTCTGCTCAACAATTGTCCCCGCCTCTTCTTCAAATGAATAGTAATTCTCATCTACAAGGCTAGTCCCCTTTAATGATTTCTCCTTTCCAGTCTTTTTCCTTTTCTTTTCATTCTTCAGATCATATTCATATGTCGCATATTTAGGCAAATCATTAATTTTCTTCCCTTCAAAAGCGTCTAGTTCTTTCCAGTAGAAAAACTCAGATGCATAATAGGAAATCCTAATTCCTTCATTATAATTAATTTCTTTATTTGCGTTCTCTTCCTTTTTCAGATCTTCTGCATTTATGACTTCCTCTTCTATCTGAAGAGATTTCAAATCATAATAATTTCCTTTTTCCCCCTGTACTCTTATAAAACGTGTTTCATCCGTCACATCAATACCCAGTTTCTTAGCCAATGCATATGCATTCATGTCACTGATTTCACTAAAATAAAGCTTTTCATTACTATATACAGTACATTTGATTGTTCCCGTAACTTTACCATTTTCATCTTGTAAATCATCTATGTTTTCTAATACTGTCTTGTCTGACAGATTTGTTGAAGGCTCTACAGACTGGCTATATATTGTTCCGTTATTCTCTTTAACTAAATCAAAAATATGCTCTTCTGTATCAAGCTTAATATTCCATCCATTATTTTTATTAAGAGAATCAATGTATTCCTGTACTTTTTCCACTTCCATGCCTTTGAGATCTTTTAGTATAATTGCCTTGCTGTCAAGCCGCGTGTCCTCTCCAGACATTCTGTACAGTATCACCCCGCCTGCGATTGCAACGCAGAACAGGCAGGCAACCAGCCCCTTTGCCCATACAGGGAATTTCCCTGTTTTATTGTTGCGCTTTTTTACTTTGATCCGCTTTACAGCCGGACTATTTAGCTCCTTTAGAAATGCCTCTGCAGAAGGCGTCCGTTCTTCCTTATATACATTCAATGCATTCATAAGTGCATTTTCCGTATTTGTTGGTATGGAAATACCCATCTTTGAAGGTTCTTTCAGATCATCTGCCAGCACGCGGTCTACTGATTCCTGGGGAACCACTCCGGTAAGCATACGGTACATCACTGCACCTATCGCATAGACATCTGTCCAGGGACCCCTCACTCCACGGCTTCTGTATTGCTCTTCCGGGGCGTATCCTCTCTTTAATATTATAGAAAGGCTCTTGGAATTTGCGGTTGTCACATATCTGGTAGCTCCAAAATCCATAAGTTTAATCTCTCCAGAATCAGTAACCATAATTGTTTCTGGAGAAATATCACAGTGCACAATATTCATTTTGTGTACCTTACCCAAACCTCTTAGTATTCTCAGGATAAAGCTTTTTGCCTCCTCCGCTCCAAACTTTTTCCCGGAATCTAATATCTCCTTTAAGGTCTTTCCTTCTACGTATTCCGAGATAACGTAACCTGTGTCATTCTCTGCAATACAGTCATAGACCTGTGCAATTCCGTCTGCTTTCCCCAACTGCTGGATTCGGTTCGCCTCATTTAGAAAATTGGTCAGCCCCTGTTCAAACTGCACCTGCCCGTCTCCGGAATAAATGGTAACTTCCTTCTCACCCTCAGACCGTGTTGAGAAGTCACTTGGCAGATACTCTTTTATAATTACCTTTCTATTTGCTTCTGCATCCATCCCCAAATAAGAAATCGTATGCCCGCCATAGCTCATAACCCTGCCTACGATATGTTTGCCTCCAATAATTGTACCTGGCTCAAGGTAATAGGACTCCTGCCTTAATGCCGCTTCATTAAAACCACAATGGGGACATACCACAAGATGATCCTCCATCTGGTTCATACAACCCATGCATAATTTCATACCTGTTGTATCCTTTCCTTTTTCTATATGTTTTACTTCGTTACGGTTAATATCTCTGACTGGTTTTTACCATAACAGGCTACGCCCTTAAATGTAACTTTGTCTTTCAGCTTTCTCACTTTCTTTGATTTTTGAACTGCCAGCCTTCCTATTCTATTTACCTTGTGATAGGGGGAAGCTCTAACTTATTTTTTCCAAAATGAGCTGTAATCTTAAATGTAACCTTATTTTTAAGCTTTTTTAATGTTTTCTTCGAAAAGAGTACGTAAGACATCTTATTACTCTTCGGTTTGCTTATATAATAATCAAATTCCTTATTAAGTTTTTTAGTTCCTCCTTTCTTCATTCGTACCGTTATTCTGTCCGCACCCTTAATGTCATATTTAAAAGAATATTTGTATGCTTTTGAGCCATCCGACATTGGAGTAGTTCTTTTTGATATCTTTATATCCGGAGTTGGAATCTTAACCTTCACATTTACCTTATATGTCACGCCATCAACAACAACATTAACCGGGATAGATTTTTTTAGTTTTACTTTGTAGTACTTCTTAGTTTTAATCACTCCCTTTTTTGCATCCAGTGTGAGGTATTTCTTATACTTGGATGCATTAGGCAGCTTCATGGTACATGCCGATATATCACTAATTATCTTCGCCTTTTTCCCTAATTCAACTGTAACAACTTTTTTAGGAAGTGGTAATTTTTTTGTATAACCGCAGCCATGCCCACAGGCGTATGTCAATTCGCCTTCTGAACTATCGGTCCGTTTTTTAGTGACTACTCCCTTCCCCATGGAATGCCCCGCATATACTGTAAATCCAACTGCTTTTGTACGATACTCTTTATAATTTTTGGTCTCCCCCAAAACTGCATATATATAATAATTACCTGCCGCTATTTTGGAAGAATCGTTTTCTGCCCAAAGCGTACCGCCGCTCGTATCACCAGTAGTATTATAGTAAAACGTAATTGCTGCGTCCTCTTTGATGGTGTCTGGTTTATTTATAGAAGGAATGCTTTTTCCACCACGTTCATAATTTTTCATGGTTACTGTTATATCAGCCTGCACTGCCTTTTCTACTGTAAACGGTACAGCATCTATCGAGCATTCTTCATAATTTGCCGTCTCACCAATTTTTGCGTAAATATGATAGTTGCCAGCATCTAAGCTTGCAAAAGTATGGTTAGTCATCCATTTCTGGGATTTTTCGATTCCCTCACCATCCTTATAATAGTGAAATTCAATATTAGGTTTTTCATTTAATAGATCACTATTAGAGAGAGAAGGTTCTTCTATTTCTTTGGCATCATAAATATATGATTTCATATTTACTTTTAAGGCATCTATACTCTGCTTTATCTTTTTTACTGTAAATGCCTTTTCTAATGCTACCTTATCCCCTTCTTTTTCATTTTCAAATACCGCTTCTACATAATATCTTCCGGCATTCCATGGTGCTCCGCCTTCTTCCTTTGCCCCGCTTTTATCATCGGCCAGCCCGGTCTTCTCTCCTTTTTCTCCGCTTTCATTGGTATTATAATAGATATAGTCCGGCTTAATCTCTTCCGGAAGTTCTGTCCCTTCCGGTCCTTTTACACTTGCCCCACTATATTCTTCCCCTGCTTCGCACTCTTGTGCTTCCAAAGTTATACTTATCCCTTCGCATCCTTCTTTCCCACATTGGGCTTCTACCGTCTCCCCATTCTTTTTATAACTCCAGT
>CAPEBR010000021.1 GCA_948602995.1 uncultured Dorea sp. | reverse complement strand
AAATATCGCCCCGAATCGTTACTATGAGCGGCCTCCTGGGCCGTGAATAGTAACCGGCAAAAAGAAGGGGATCTGCGTATAAATGAAAGCCATTTGTGGGAAAATAAAAGTATCTTTCTATGGAGGACGGAAGATATGCGCAATTATTTTTATGGCTGGTATTTTAAATGCCAGTCGGAAACCCAGACCTTGTCGCTTATTCCTGCAGTTCACAGGTCAGAACAAAAGAAGTCTTGTTCCATTCAGGTCATTACGGAGAATCATGCGTGGAATATTGATTATCCTGCTGCGGCATTCCGCCGGACAGGAAAGGATATTTGGATTGGAAACAGTCGGTTTGGAGAGAAGGGGATTCTTTTGGCAGTACATATGCCGGAGCTGGATATAAGCGGAGAATTGAGATTTGGCCCCCTTTTTCCTTTGAAATATGATATCATGGGGCCGTTTTCTATATTTCCTTTCCTGGAATGCCGGCATAGTGTGCGGAGTATGCGGCATTTGGTCAATGGAAGGATGAAGGTGAATGGGCGGGAATATTTGTTTCAGAATGCAGTGGGATACTGGGAAGGAGACGAAGGACATTCTTTTCCCAGGGAATATGCGTGGACGCAATGCAGCTTTCCGGGAGGCTCGCTGATGCTGGCTGTGGCAGATGTTCCGGTTACCGGGTTTTATTTTCGGGGCGTTATTGGTGTTGTGCTATGGAAGGGGAGAGAATACCGGCTGGCAACTTATCTGGGAGCAAAGGTGATGCAGGCCCGGGATGGGAGGCTTCGGATTGTGCAGGGGAATCTAGAATTTGAAGCCAGGCTGTTAGAAAAAGTCAGAAGCCCTCTGAAAGCTCCGGCCAATGGGGATATGGCAAGGACGATTCACGAAAGTGCAGCCTGCCGGGCATTTTACAGATTCCGAAAAGGAGGATATCCTATCTTTTCTTTGAAAACGGACAGGGCTTCTTTTGAATATGAATTGGCAAAGTAACTCTTGATATGTTGCTGCTTACAGGTCAGGAATGCGCCCAAGCTGCGGATTCCGTAAGAACGTGACTGCCTGAGGTTTCTTTCTGGTTGACTTTTTTGCGGAAAAGTAGAATATGGCTCGATTGATGGGAAGTCTCTTTTTTATTATAATAAAGAAAAGATGCAATATACTAAAGAGGCAATGTTGCCATGAAAGGAGAAAATAATGCCTGATATCAGAGAAATATTACCTTTTTTAATTCCGCTGGCCATTTTGGAGATTGCACTGCTGATCTATACGCTCCATCATATCCTGACACATAAGACATATAGGCACGGCAGCCGGACTTTATGGATTTTTATCACGTTGATTGGGATGCAGTTTATCGGCCCAATCCTTTATTTCCTGTTGGGAAGGGAGGAAAGCTGATATGGATATGTTGTCCCTTTCCCATGTAGCGAAGAATTTCGGAGAGAAACAGGTGCTAAGGGATGTTACTTTTTCCGTCCCGGAGCATACAGTATTCGGGTTTGTAGGGCAAAACGGCGCAGGAAAGACCACGGCTATGAAGCTGATCCTGGGACTTCTTCCCATAAGCGGCGGAGAGATCAGGGTAAATGGAGTACCGGTCCGCTATGGGAACGCCCCGACGAACCGGCTGATCGGCTATCTGCCTGACGTGCCAGAATTCTATTCCTATATGACTCCGGCAGAATATCTGCGGTTTTGCGGTGAAATCTCCGGCATGCCTGCAAAGGAGATCAAAAGCCGCAGCGAAGAGCTCCTGCGCCTGGTGGGCCTGGAAAAAGAAAAACACCGGATCAAAGGATTTTCCAGGGGGATGAAGCAGCGGCTTGGGGTTGCCCAGGCTTTGTTTGGCAGGCCTAAGCTTTTAATCTGTGACGAGCCGACCTCGGCTCTTGACCCGACAGGAAGAAAGGAATTGCTGGACATTCTGACAGCGGCAAAAAGGGAGACAACGGTGCTTTTTTCTACGCATATCCTCTCGGATGTGGAGCATATCTGCGACGAGATGGCGTTCCTGCATGAAGGGGAGATTGCCCTTATGGGTTCTTTAGAGGAGGTGCGTAAGAGAAGGAAGGATGCGGCAGTGACGGTGGAGATGGAACATCCGAAAGATTCAGAAGCTTTACGGCAGGCATTCCCGTTTCTTATCACCACAGGAAGGAACCTCCTGCTTAAGGAAACAGACAGACTTCCAGATCTTCTGCATTTTATTGCAGATAGAAGGCTTAGGATTGTACGTATTGAACGTCAGGAGGCCACGCTTTCGGAACTGTTTATGGAGGTGGTAGGAAAATGAAGGCATTTTTGAAGAAAGAATGGATGGAATGGGTACGGACTGGGCGGTTATTTGTCCTGATTTTGGTTTTTACCTTATTTGGAATTATGAACCCTGCTTTGGCAAAGATTACCCCCTGGCTGATGGAGACCATGTCGGACTCCCTGGCAGAGGTGGGGGTTGTGAATGCCGGGGTCCAGGTAGACGCCATGACGTCCTGGGTTCAGTTTTATAAAAATATTCCGGTCGGGCTGATTATTTTCATTCTACTGACTGGCGGGAGCTTTACCGCAGAGTATGAGAAAGGAACGCTTGTTCCCGTTGTGGCCAGGGGGTTGTCGCGCCGGAAGATTTTGGCGGCAAAGGCTGCGCTTTTATATGGCAGCTGGACAATGTTGTATGTGCTCTGTTTTGGGATTACTTATGGCTACAATGCATATTTTTGGGACAACGGGATTGCCGGGAATTTGTTTTTTGCCACAGTGTGTACATGGATGTTTGGCGTGTGGGTGATTGCTTTGCTGATTTTCTTTTCTTCCGTGTCAAGGAGCAGTTCCCAGGTTTTCCTGGGAACCGGCGGTGTAGTCATTATCGTTTATCTGCTTGGTATGTTCCCGAAGCTTGACCCATTTCTTCCAGCAAAGCTGATGAAGGGGCTGGAGCTTTTGCAGAAAGCCGGAAGTCCGGAAGATTACTATGCCGGTATGGCGGCAGCGGGGATGTCGGTTCTGCTCTGTATGTTATTGGCAGCAGGGTGCTTTGACCGGAAACAGTTGTAGCTTCATTTTAACCACATTGTGCCACGGACTGTCCCCAGTCAGCAAAATTTAAAAAGCAGTTTGGAATATCGCTGATTGATGGAAAAAAGTTTTGTTACTGTTCACACAGGACTTTGCATTTACTGCAAAGTCCGTAAGAAAATGATTCAGATGTGAGCAAATATTTGACAGTAATGGTGGCCGGGAATGCGCTTGCACAGATGCGGGGCGCTGAAGATGCCCATAGTTATCGTTTAACTATGGGCATCTCTTTTTCCTTGCAGATATTTCCTGCTTATTTGATTTTTATTGTAACGGACTTTTTCTTCCCGCTTCCGTCGGTTGCACTGGCTGTAATCCTGACCTTATGATTCTTTCCTGCTTTCTTTGCCTTAACAACTCCTTTAGCAGAAACCGTCGCGTACTTTGTATTAGAGCTTGTCCATTTCAGGGTCTTATTGACTTTCTTTCCTGTTGTCTTAACGGTAGCCTTAACCTTTAATGTTCTGCCTGCTTTTACAGTTTTACTGGCTTTCAGCTTTATACTTTTAACAGCATGTTTTTGGATCTGAATCTTATATGTAGCTTTTACCCCGCTTCCATCTGCCGCCTTTGCCATGATTGTAACGGATTTGCCTGCTCCTGCTTTCTTAACAGTAACCCTCCCTTTAGAATCAACCGCTGCATATTTCTTGTTGGAAGATGTCCAGGTAATGGCCTTATTCGCTGCGTCTGACGGCATCACTGACGCTGTAAGCTGAATCTTCCTGCCAGCTGCAACTTTTTTGGAAATGCCGCTGACTGTAATTTTTGTAACCTTTGTAACCTTTTGTACCGGAGGTTTATTTGTTTTGGCTGTAAGTCCTGCTTTTGCATCATTGACTATCTTCAGTGCATTCAGACACTCTTCCTCTGAGGCTCTTTCGTCCTCTGCAACTGCTTTTGCGGATTTAACCGCATCCTCGTATACTTTCCAGCTCTCAGGCGTATAATCTGCTTTTGCCATCTGTGAAATTTCATTGATTGCTGCATTTAATTCCTCTTTTGTCTCAGCTTTTGCAACCTTGACAAGTGCGTCTATAGCATTTGTAAGTGCTGTAAGTGCCTCTTGATAGTCTGACTCTGTTGCCGAATCGTCTGCTGCAACCATTTTAGCCTTTTCTTTTGCATCCCAAAATACTTTCCAGCTGGCCCGGGTATGGTGTTCTTCTCTATAGCTGGTGTCAGCAGATCTGATTTCTCTCTGCAGATTTGCAATTGTTGCTCCTGTCACGGGCACTTCCATCTTTACAGATTTACCTGGAGCATCATCTGTGGGGTATACACTAACAGTCCATTTTGCAGCAGTCGGATATTCTGAAGCTGCCGGTATTTCCACCTCAAATGTTCTCTCTGTAGCAGATTCGCCATTTGTCATGACTGACGCCTTGCTTACTATATTTATTTGCTCATTGTCTTTGTTCGTATAGTAGAGGTCATAAAACAGTTTTTCCTGGAGATTCGTTCCAGTTACCGTAATAGTCGCTGTCTCACCATCTTTATTGACCCGATTAACAGAAGACACAACTTGATTGATCTTTCCCTTTTTCTTTACTGTAATAACTGCTTCCTGGCCAGGCTTTATTTTATCTCCTCCAACACTAATCTGCTGGATATAATACTGTGAGGAAGAAACACTAAAATCAACGTTCACCAAAAGATCGCATATATAATCATTGCTTCCTTTTAACATCAGTTTGTATGTTCCGTTCTTCTCGGCAAGACCATTCATAGTATATGCTGATGTTCCGTCGGTTCCGGTCGCCGGCAGGGAAATCGGATTAAAGCCTGCGCCAGTCTCCATTACAAATAATAAATTCGGAACAGGATTTCCGTCTTCATCTATTGCTTTAATCTTTAATGTCCGGTTTTTTACTGCCTCTACAGGAACGAGTAAATCTTTTGCTTTCTGAATGTCTTCAAGTGCAGCGCCATACTCTAAATCAGTTGCTCCCGGCTTTTCCAGGATCTTTTCGTATTCCAGAAGCATAGACTTATATGCTTCCCAGGACTGCTCTGTGTAATCCGTAGGTTTCTCTTCATTTGCAGCATTCATTGCTGCCTGCAGCTCAGCCTTTGTTGCTTCTGTAACAACCCGGATCTCTCCAGAGTCCGAAGTCCCCTGTGCCTCTAAAGCAGCAACGCCGATCTTCCATGCATATGCGTCTGCCGGTTTCTTAGGCAATTGTACAGTAATTGTTCTTTCCTTATCTGAACCAATTGCAGAAATGCTCGTCTTCTTTCCCTGGTTATAGGAAGTGGCAGTGCCGGCTCCTGCTGTCTTTACATAGGACAGACTATAATAAAGCGTATCCGGGAGATTGATCCCGGTAATCTTGACGTCTACCTTTCCTTCATCTCTCACGAGCGCTGCCGCTGCGCTGACATCTGAAATCTTAGGCTGCGCCTGTGCTTCCTTGACATTAAGGGTTAACCTGGGGCTGTGTGGATCAAATGTATAGCTATCTCCCCCAGCTACTGCCACATTTTGAATATAGATCTTTTTGGACACATCACCTACAGAAAAACGAATTGTAATACTTTGGCTGGTCGTGTAGCTGCTGCCATCTGTTATTTTAAATGTGTAGTATCCTTCCTTGTCAATTTGGCTGGCATCTACAATAACGACACCTTTGTCATTCATTTTAGCGTCATAGATAATCTCTTGATTGTCATTTTTGACAAGCTGAAACTTCAAATTACTGTCTGTACTAATCGGATTATTTGTTTCATCCAAGACTGAGATCTCAAAAGTAGTGACTTTTTCCCTGTAAGGGATCCATCCATTATTCAAATTAGTCTCCGCTGTTTTAATGCTTTCTATTGCCTGCGTATAATCTGTTGCTGATCCTTCGCTGTCTAGAAGGAGTCTGGCAGCTTCAATCGCTTCCTTATATTCGGCCCAGCTTTCCGGCGTATAGTCTTCTTCTTGCCTTTTGGCTATGTTTTCTTCTGCCGTGCTGACAGCTGTCTGCAGTTCCTCTTTTGTTGCGCCTTCTATAACACTAACTACGGCAGATTCCATTCCTAATAAATCCGAAGAAAAGAGATGCACTTCAATCTTCCATCCGATCTGGTCATTAGTTGCCGCTGGCAAGGGCACGGTGAAGATTTTTTCTGTAGCTGACCCTGTTGGTGTAACCGGAGTGACGGCCTCCCCATTAATAGGACTGTCACCCTGTTCTGTTCTTATAAGCCGCCTGTAATATAATGTATCCGGTAAATTTGTTCCTTTGACATTAAGTTCTATATCGCCGCTCCAACTCTTGGAGACTATAGATGGTTTCGCTGATATTTCAGTAATTTTGATGGGTTTAACAGTAAAAGGGACTGGAGATTCGCCCGTATATGCTTCACTGTTTACAGACGAAACAATCATATTTCCGCTGCTTTCTTCAAGTATTACTGGGATCGGATCACATGTATATCTTTTCTCTGTAGAAGCAACTCCAAGTGTATATTCTCCTGCTGCTTTGACCTCAGCGAGGGGATATTCGATAAGACTATTCGAGACCTTTGGCAGTACCACAACCTCTTGACCATCTTTAGAGAGGGACAATGCCACATCTGATACTGCATTTCCAGCCTCATCCATGGTATTGATTTTTAGAATCTGATTTGGATTCGTTCCATTCTTTTTAATCACAAGCTCAGTACTCAACTCATCTTGCGGGTCGTCTTCGTAGTCTAGATCACCTATACATGAAATGTACCATATTTGGGATGCATATGTGGAATTATCCCAATCTATTGAAAAGTCGATATTTTTATTTTCACATATATAATTTTTATTAGCCTCATCTGGTATCAATCCAAGCAAACATGAAACAACATCATCTGAAGCAAAGCCTAAATCTAGATTGGCGTACTCAAAATCCAATTTACCAGTTGCATCTGTAGAACCTAGTTCCACAATTTCACCATCATCCGAAGTTAAGCAAAGCGCCAATTGCTCTTGTACTGGATTCCCCTTTTCATCCACAAGTTGTATCTTCAATACACGCTGTACCTCTGTCCCTGCTGCCTTAGCCTCCAACGTCCCCATTCCGCCAAAGCATCCGAATACCATCACAAACGCCAGTATCCCTGCTAATATCTTCCGCGTTATTTTTTTCATAATAAATATCTTCCTCTAATCTTTCTTTTCTAACTATTTGATTTTAATTGTTACTGACTTTTTCTTTCCGCTTCCGTCTGTTGCCTTTGCGGTTATCTTAACCTTTTTGCCTTTTCCGGCCTTCTTTGCGGTAACCTTTCCTTTGGAGTTAACAGTCGCGTACTTTTTGTTAGAACTTCTCCAGGACAATTTTTTATTAGCGCCCTCGCCTGTCGTTTTGACGGTTGCCTTTATCGTAATTTTCCTGCCCACCTTAACAGATTTCTTGGCTTTTAACTGGATGCTCTTAACCTTGTTTCTTACAATTTTAATCTGATAAGCAGCCTGCTTTCCAGTTCCATCCTTTGCTGTGGCAGTAATTGTAACTGTCTTTCCTGCACCGGCCTTTTTTGCTATCACCTTTCCGTTCGCATCTACCGCTGCATAATTGTTGTTGGAGCTTGTCCATGTAACTGCTTTATTTTCTGCGTCTGCAGGTGTTATACTTGCTGTAAGAACAGCCGTTTTTCCAACGAAAATGGATGTGGCTGTTCCGCTGACTGTAATGCCCTGAACCATTTTGCGCGGAACGGATTCATATTCGATAACCACCGGATGGATGCCCATACTGTTCATGGTAAAGTTTACAGCCCCGTTTGCCTGTGTGAAGGAAATTGGGTTAAGTTCTCCGTCATGATCTATGAAATAGACCTGGTTCACCTTTTTTGTGATGTCAATCTTTTCTGTGATGTCAAAGTTTCCAGCCGCAAGCTTGGAGACTTCCCATCTGTGCGGATTGACCGTTGCTATTTTCATCACATCATAATCCTTGCCCTCCAGACCTTTCACCTGATCTTTGCCCATCTCCTGCTCTATCACGAGGAAATCCTTGAAGTTAAAGCCGGAAACAGTCGTGTTGCCTGACAGACTGGTAACAGTGGTGTCTTTCGCATGTTCATCCTTTTTATCTACCAGACAGATCTTTTCAACCTGATGGCAGTCGGCATGGTCATAAAAATACCTCTCGCCCCGCCGTCCCTTATCCGTACGGTATTCCGACTTATCCTTAGATGCAAGAGGGAAGGCTTCTATTCCCCATTTATCGCTCTCTACTACAACAATATAGTTTACATCTTCCAGAACCTCTGTTCTTATCCGTGCATTGTTGCCCGAGTTGACTTCGAGTGTTTCAAACTCGCTCACCAGTTTCATCGGAACATTATATAACTGGCCGCCTTCCTCATTTTTGTAACGGACCTCCATATTCAGGGGAACTCTGTCATCGTCAGGAAGATCGGAGCTGTCTCTTTTTGTCAGCTGTATTTTTTGAAATACAGGATAGTTATAGGGATACTCGGCATTTTCCTTGATATCATATATCTTTCCGTCCTTTACCCAGATATACGCATTTTTCGCCAGTCTGCCTTCTGCATTTCCATCGTCCCTTACTACCTTATACTCTGGATCCTGGGAATAGATCGTATAAGTGTGATTATCTGCCAGGGTAATCTCTGGCAGATATCCGTCTTTTGCTTCTACAATCTGATCTACCTCCTGCTTCGTGGTATTGAAGATTTTAAATGTAATTGGAGACGTATATGCTTTTGTCGCCCCGTTTATCTTGCCGTCTGTATTCTCTTCAATAGACACTCCTGTTATCTTTACAGATGGTGTTTTGTAAAGATCCTTCTGCTGATACGGCGGAATTGAATGGTAGATTGGTACATTAACCTGGGGCGTTCCTGACTCTTCCAGCAATATATCATTTTCATACAGCTCTGCCCTTGCAGTGATTCCTGTCCCTGCAAGGCAGCTGGTGGTGAGTGAAAATGACAGTATTGCCGGAAACACGCGCTTTTTTAACATTCTCATATTTTACCTCCTTGGTGAATGTTATGATACAAGCGTCAAAAGGTATTTTGACCGTAATCCTGGAAAAACCTCGGCTCTGTTCGTTTTTAATATGGAAAAACGAATGTTTCACAGTGTTCTTAGTGTCAAAAGGACATGCTATTTCATGCAAGCATGAAACGCATGTCCTTTTGACGCTTGTATCATGTTATACGTGCCTGTAATTACTCAATTTAATTATACCCCTCCCCGTACATTCGTGTCCAATTGATATAATCCATATATTATTCTTCCTATTCTATACATCTATAGGTATGTCATATTATAAACAGAGGGAAAGCCATACAAGCGGCTCTCCCTTTTTTAACTAATTACCTATGATTTAACTTAGGCAAGCCGTCACTATTGGCAAATAGCGGCGGCTTGTCTGATTTCCATTGTTTATACATGCGAAATGTTCCTGTCAGTATGCAGGACAGCACGGTCTGATCTTAAGTATTTTTTTAATAAAAAGGCACAAAAATAAGGAAATGTATAAATCTTTTCACTATATCCAATATTCCCGCCAGTGAATTTTATTCCGCAGGCAATGTCAGGATACCGTTCATTTGTGATTAATGTGCGCAGAGATTTTGAACGTCCATTAGTAGCCTTTACTTCTACAGGAATCAGTTCAAAGGCGGTTCGTACAAAAAAATCCTTTTTCAGGGTGGAATTTTCACGTTTATAATAATATAAATCATAGCCGCTTTTTTTCAGCGATTCTCCAACAATATTTTCATAGAGAGCGCCCTTATATACTCCAGGGTTTTTATTTGCACGCAAATCCTCCTGTGATTCATCATCAAGCATGGCAACAAGCAGGCCGGAATCGGCGAAATATAATTTATATTTTGATTCATCGTAATTTCCCTTAAGCGGAAGTTCCGGGACGTGAAGGCAATAACATATATTAACAAGCCCGGTGTCTGCAAGCCATTCAATGCAGCCTCTGTAATCTTTAAATCTTGCTCCGGAGGCAACTTTTGAGATTTGGAATTTTTTGTTTTCCCTCGCAAGCTGTACCGGAATCTGGTTAAATACATTTAATATCCGGGCCTGGTCCAATCCTTCTGCATATTTGCGGATGTCTTCCCTGTAATCCGCAAGAAGTTGTCTTTGCATGTCAAGTGAGCCTTCGAATGTAGTTTTTTCTATATAACTTCATATAATTGTGGGCATGCCGCCAAGAATACAGTAATCAAGAAAAATTCCTCAAAATCCATGGAATACATCGGATAGTCTGTCTTATATCCGACACTGTTGCTTTCGATCCGCTTATATTGGATTCCCAGTAAAGATCCGCTACATATAACATCAAAACGTCCGTCTATATGAAAAAATTTCAAGGAGGTTGATATTTCCGGAAACTCCTGCAATTCATCGAAAAAAATTAAGGTTTTACCCTTGATAAATTTCTTAGAGGGGTCTATTCTTGATATATTTTTGATAATGTCTTCTGCCTTATAGCCGACTTCGGTAATCATTTTATATTTGGGTTCTTCGACAAAATTGATTTCTATCAGGTTTTCATAATTCATCCGTCCAAATCTTCGAATCGTCTCAGTTTTTCCAACCTGCCTGGCTCCCTTGATTATGAGGGGCTTCCAATCCTGCTGACTTTTCCATTTATCTAGAAAATCATCCGCTTTCCGTTTCAGATATAGCATGCGTCCACCTCGTTTTAGGATTATTTGATTTTTAGTAACTATTCAGCAGTGCAAAAATTATTTCTTTAAGTATATGTTTTTTAATAGAGAAATTACAAGGCAATAACGAAAAAATGAGCGAGTCCTGTTAAAATTCACGGAGATGTGCACATCCGCCGCCAGAGCGTGTTTGAAGTTTTGCTGCGCAAAATGGCACTTGTAAAATATTATACGCGAAAGTATAATAAAGTATATTGAAAAAAGTGTAATAGGAAGGAGAAACTTATGAAAAAAGGGAAAGGTTTATGTAGTTTTCTGCTGGCCGTGTGTGTCATTATTGGTATGTGTTTATCTGCAGAACCCTGGCATGTGGAGGCAGCATCAGGGTATAAGAAAATTGAGACGAATGGAACGACAATAAAGGCCGGAAAATACTACTTAAAGAATGTGGGAGGGAGTATCTGCATTTCCGCCAAAAAGGAGAGTGGATTTCAGAAGACTCCTATAGGCCCCTTCGCATATGGCAATGGGAGCCAGGCATTTTATGTGAAAGATTACGTGTTATACAAGTATACTTATTCCTCCCGGAAGGAAAGCCTGGTAAAGAAGCTTCCGGCAAAAGGCGCTGCAAATGATCCGGATCTGTCCTTCTATATAAGCGAGGTTTATGGCAATCAGATCTATCTGACCAAAGGCTCCCAGGGACAATGGAAAAATTGGACATACAGCTATAATATAAAAACGAAGAAATTAAAAAAGCTTCTGTCAAACTGTAAGATAAACGCCAGGTATGGAAAATATATAATAGGGCAGAATGAATACAGGACAGATGTATCTGCGTATCCGATTACACTATATAAAGCCCAGTCATCGGGACTGAAAAAAATAAAAAAACTAACATCATATGGCTGGGAACCCACCTTTGCAGGCAGAAAGCTCTATTATGTATCTGGAGCAGACAGCTCTATGAAAAAGGCAACCTTGTACCGCTGCAATCTGAATGGAAGCGGGCGCAGGAAAATTAAGACCTTTTCCACATCCCAGCAATATGGGCAGGTACTTATTTACAATATAACGTCTAAAAGCTGTGAAGTAAGCAAAGATGGAAAGCTTTACCGTTATACATATGCAACAAAGAAGATGAAAAAAATAATGTGAGGAAATAATATGAGCTTTGCACATTTGCATGTACATACGGAATACAGCCTTCTGGACGGTTCCAATAAAATTAAGGAATGCGTGGCAAGGGTAAAGGAACTGGGCATGGACAGCGTGGCGATTACGGATCACGGCTGTATGTTCGGAGTTATTGACTTCTACAAGGCGGCAAAGGCAGTGGGAGTTAAGCCGGTGCCTGGCTGTGAGGTTTATGTGGCTCCGGGGTCAAGATTTGACAAGGAGGCAGTGGGAAACGGGGATGACAGATATTATCATCTGGTGCTCCTTGCTGAAAGCAATAAAGGCTATCAGAACCTGATCAAGATCGTTTCCAAGGGCTATACAGAGGGTTATTATTATAAACCGAGAGTTGATATGGAGGTGCTTGAGGAATACCATGAAGGCATCATTGCGTTAAGCGCCTGCCTTGCAGGGGAGGTACAGAAGAATATTGTCCGCGGCCTGTATGGAGAAGGGAAGGCGGCAGCCCTTAGATATGAAGAGATGTTTGGCAAAGGGAATTTCTTTTTGGAGCTTCAGGATCACGGGATTCCAGAGCAGAGGCTGGTGAACCAGTCTCTGCTTCGCATGTCCCAGGAAACCGGGATTCCCCTTGTGGCCACCAATGACGTGCATTATACTTATGCTGAGGATGAGAAGCCCCATGATATTCTGCTCTGTATTCAGACCGGTAAGAAATTAGAAGATGAGGACAGGATGAGGTACGAGGGCGGTCAGTTTTACATCAAATCAGAGGAGGAGATGCGGGAGCTTTTTCCATATGCTCTTGAAGCCCTGGAGAATACGCAGAAGATTGCGGACCGGTGCAATGTGGAGATAGAATTTGGCGTGACGAAGCTTCCAAAATATGATGTACCGGAGGGGTATAATTCCTGGGAGTATCTGAATAAACTATGTTATGAGGGGCTGAATAAGCGCTACCCGGATCCGTCCCGTGAATTAAGAGAACGGCTGGAATACGAGCTTTCCGTCATCCAGTCCATGGGCTATGTGGATTATTTCCTCATTGTATGGGACTTTATCAAATATGCGAAGGATCATAAGATTATGGTGGGGCCCGGGCGCGGTTCTGCGGCGGGGAGTATTGTGTCATATTGTCTGGAGATTACTACGATTGATCCCATCCGTTACCAGCTTCTGTTTGAACGCTTCCTGAATCCGGAGCGTGTGTCCATGCCGGATATTGACGTGGATTTCTGTTTTGAGAGAAGGCAGGAAGTTATTGATTATGTGGTGAGGAAATACGGCGCGGACCGGGTGGTGCAGATTGTGACCTTTGGTACCCTCGCCGCCCGTGGCGTGATCCGGGATGTGGGAAGAGTTATGAACCTCCCTTATGCATTTGTAGATACCATTGCCAAGATGATCCCCAAGGAGCTTAATATTACATTGGAGCGGGCTCTTAAGACAAGCCAGGATCTGAAAAAAGCTTATGGAGAGGATCCCCAGGTGAAAGAACTTGTGGACATGTCCATGCGTCTTGAGGGACTGCCCAGGCATACGTCCATGCATGCCGCCGGCGTTGTGATCAGTCAGAAAGCGGTAGATGAATATGTCCCCCTCTCTCTTGGTTCAGATGGCTCTGTAACAACCCAGTTTACTATGACTACACTGGAGGAGCTGGGACTTCTGAAGATGGATTTCCTTGGGCTTCGGACACTGACGGTAATCCGGGATGCGGTGGAGCTTGCCAGCAGAAGCGCTGGAAGAGAGATCAATATGGACGCCATTGATTATGAAGACCAGGCGGTCTATGATTCCATAGGAAGCGGCAGGACGGACGGAGTGTTCCAGCTTGAAAGCGGCGGAATGAAGAACTTCATGAAGGAGTTGAAGCCGAGAAGCCTGGAGGATATTATTGCAGGAATTTCTCTGTATCGTCCGGGACCGATGGATTTTATTCCCCAGTATATTAAGGGGAAGAATCACCCGGAACTGATTACCTATGACTGCCCCCAGCTGGAAGGAATACTGGAGCCCACCTACGGCTGTATTGTCTATCAGGAGCAGGTTATGCAGATCGTGCGTGACCTGGCAGGCTATACCCTGGGGCGAAGCGATCTGCTGAGGCGTGCCATGTCCAAGAAAAAGGGCGATGTTATGCGCAAGGAGCGTCAGAATTTTGTTTATGGAAATCCAGAGGAGGATGTGCCGGGCTGTATTGCAAATGGCATTAGTGAGAAGACCGCAAATAAGATATACGATGAGATGATTGACTTTGCAAAGTATGCGTTTAATAAATCCCATGCAGCGGCCTATGCAGTTGTGGCATACCAGACGGCATGGCTAAAGCATTATTACCCGGTAGAATTCATGGCAGCGCTTATGACCTCCTGCATTGACAATCCGTCAAAGGTGTCGGAGTATATTTACACTTGCAGACAGATGGGAATTAAGATCCTCCCGCCGGACATTAATAAAGGGATCGGAACCTTTTCTGTGGACGGCGGCAATATCCGTTTTGGTCTTGCGGCCATTAAGAGCATTGGAAGGCCTATGATTGAGCTTTTGACCGGGGAGAGGAAGGAGCGGGGGGATTTCCGGAACCTGAAGGATTTTATAGACCGTATGTCCGGAAAGGAGATCAATAAGCGTACGATTGAGAATTTTATCAAATCAGGCTCTTTTGACAGCTTCCGAGGAACAAGAAAGCAGCATATGATCATTTATGCACAGGTTCTAGATCAGGTAAACCAGGAGAAAAAGAATTCCATGACAGGGCAGATGTCTCTTTTTGATCTGGTGGATGATGACATGAAGGCAGACTTCGATATTCCGCTTCCGGATGTGGGAGAATATGAAAAGGAGATGAAGCTTGCGTTCGAAAAGGAGGTGCTTGGGGTTTACTTAAGCGGCCATCCTATGGAGGACTATGAGGAAAAATGGCGGAAGAACATTTCCCGGACAACGCTTGATTTTCAGATTGATGAGGAGACCGGGCGTGCGAAGGTGCGGGACGGCGCCAGGGAAACCGTGGGAGGAATCATTGCGGCAAAAACTACGAAATATACGAGAACGAATCAGATGATGTGTTTCCTTACCCTGGAGGATCTTGCGGGCACAGTGGAGATCGTGGTATTTCCGAGAGATTATGAAAAATACCGCCAGTACCTGGAGGAGGAGAGCAAGATCTTTGTCCGGGGGAGGGTATCGGAGGAGGATGACGCGCCCAGTAAGCTGATCTGCGAGAAGGTGATTCCATTTGAGCAGACAAAGAAGGAGCTGTGGCTCCAGTTTGCAGACAAGGCGGCATTTCTCGAAGATGAGAGCCGGATTTATGACATGCTTGCAGGCTCGGATGGAAATGACCAGGTGGTAATTTTCTGTAAAGCAGAACGTGCTGTGAAGCGTCTTCCTGCAAATCGGAACGTTTATACGGAGCCTGGACTTTTAAGCAGATTGACGAATTATCTCGGAGAATCTTGTGTAAAAGTAATAGAAAAATCCATTGAAAACATTTAGTAATTCATGTAAAATGTGGCATGACGGAACTAGTTTTACTAAAACTTGTTCATAACGAAGCATACGTATGGAGGAGATAATCATGGCAGGAAAAGTAATTCGAACAATCGGTGTGCTGACAAGCGGAGGGGATGCTCCGGGAATGAATGCGGCAATCCGTGCGGTAGTCAGAACTGGTCTTGGAAAAGGACTTAAAGTCAGAGGAATCAGAAAAGGCTATCAGGGACTATTGAATGAAGAGATTATTGATTTGTCTGCAAGGGATGTATCTGACACGATTCAGCGGGGAGGTACGATTCTTCAGACAGCACGTTGTGAGGAGATGCGTACAGAGGACGGACAGCAGAAGGCAGCGGCGATCTGCAAGAAGTACGGCATTGACGGTCTGGTAGTAATCGGGGGAGACGGTTCCTTTGCAGGGGCGCAGAGGCTTGCCAACCTGGGTGTTAATACCGTTGGTATTCCGGGAACAATTGACCTGGATATAGACTGTACGGAGTACACAATCGGATTTGATACAGCTGTCAATACAGCGATGGAGGCAATTGATAAAGTGCGGGATACTTCTACCTCTCACGAGAGATGTTCGATTATTGAGGTTATGGGAAGAGACGCGGGATATCTTGCCCTGTGGTGCGGAATTGCAAATGGTGCAGAGCGCATTCTTCTGCCAGAGGAGCATGACTATGATGAGAAAATCATCATTGAAGATATTCAGGAGAACAGAAGAAGAGGAAAGAAGAACTATATTATTATTAATGCAGAGGGGATCGGCGATTCCATCAATATGGCAAAGAGGATTGAAGAGGCAACCGGTATGGAGACCCGCGCCACGATCATCGGACACATGCAGCGCGGCGGAAGCCCGACCTGTAAGGACCGTGTATATGCGTCCATTATGGGGGCCATGGCTGTGGATCTTCTGCTTGAAGGAAAGAGCAACCGCGTAGTAGGATACAGGCACGGGCAGTATGTAGACTTTGATATAGACGAGGCGCTGGGCATGAAGAAGGTGATTCCGCCGTATCAGTACGATATTGCGAAGCTCCTTGCACTGTAGTCTGTAAGAGACGCCTATGACGAAGGACGTATTAATAACAATAGCCGGACTCCATTATGACGCGGGAGAGGCATCCGGGGATGAGACAGAACCCATAGAGGTTACGACTCCCGGCATATATTATTTTAAAAATGGAAAGCATTATCTTCTATATGAGGAGCCAGTAGAAGGAACCGGACAGACGGTAAAAAACAAGATCAAGATAAAGGATAATGAATCCCTGGAGATCTTTAAGTCCGGTGTCAGCAGCGCCCACATGCTTTTTGAAAAGGATAAGATTCATGTCATGCAGGTTGATACACCCTACGGAGCACTTGTCATAGGGACGTATACACATGAGCTTGAGACGAACGTTACAGAAGAGCAGATTGATGTGTATTCCCGGTATGAGATGGATGTAAGCGGGGATAAGATCGCAGACTGCGAAGTACGGATCAAGATAGAAGCAAAGCTGGCAAAGTTGGGGACGGGGCATTTTTAAAAATGCCCCGTCCCCAACTTCTCAATGCTTCTTGCAAGTATTCCCTTCATGTGAGCAATCGCCGTACCATAATTTGTTATAGGAACGCCTGCATCCTCTGCACATTTCAGACGGTACTTCATCTCACGCTCATTCAGCATACATCCGCCGCAATGAATAATAAGCCTGTATTTACTTAAATCCTGCGGAAATTCCGTACCACTGGTAAATTCAAAATGCAGATTCTTCTGTGTATGCTTAAGAAGCCATCCTGGAAGCTTTTCGGTTCCAATATCACCACACTGTCTGTGATGAGTGCAGCCCTCCGAGATCAATACAGTATCATCCTGCTGAAGCATATCAATTGCCACGGCTCCGCGAACAACCAGGTCAAGGTTCCCCTTATACCTTGCAAATAGAATCGAAAAAGAGGTGAGGGGAATATCGTCCGGCACCATCCCGGCAACCTGTTCAAACACCTGGCTGTCCGTAATCACAAGAGCCGGCTTTACGCCAAGCCTTTTAAGCCCCCCGGGAAGTTCCGTATCCCTTACCACAACCGGAATCCCGCCGGCATCCAGAAGATCCCGTATCGTCTGCTGCTGGGGCAGAATCAGCCGTCCCTTCGGCGCAGCCTTATCAATCGGAACAACAAGCACAACAAAATCCCCACAGGAGATCAAGTCCCCCGCAATCCGCCGTTCACCCTCATCCTTCGGTGCAAGCGCCGCAAGACGCTCCTTTATCTCGTGAATATTCATGCCACTCTTCGCACTCACCCAGAGCAGGGAATGCTCATCTATCTGAAAAACTTCCTTCAGCTTCTTAGCAGCCCTATTATAATCAGCCCCTAAATCCGCCTTATTAAAAACAATGAGATAAGGAATTCCCTTATCACGAATCCGTGCCAGGATATCAGTATCCTCCCCTGACACACCAAGAGCAGCATCAATCACAAGAACAGCCAGATCCGTCTTATTCAAGACCTGATAAGCCTTCTGCATACGAAGCGCGCCAAGTTCCCCCTCGTCATCAAGCCCCGGCGTATCAATCATCACAACCGGACCAAGAGGAAGAAGCTCCATAGACTTCATAACAGGGTCGGTCGTCGTACCCTTCACATCAGAAACAATGGCAAGATTCTGCTCCGTAAGAGCATTAATAATACTAGATTTACCGGCATTGCGCCGGCCGAAAATACCAATGTGCGTCCGTTCAGACGCGGGGGTAGAATTCATCCCGATTCCTCCTTTTTTGGGGACGGGGCATTTTTAAAAATGCCCCGTCCCAGATTAAAAATGACCTGTCCCTTTTTGAGTTGGGGACGGGGTAAAATTAAAAATACCCCGTCCCCAATTAGAACCGGAAGTCCCGCCGGTTGTTTTCGCGGATTAGTTTCAGGTTTTCCAGCACCACTGCCCGTGCTTTTTCGTTAGGGACGTTCAAGACTTCTTTGTCTATGATCTTATCGCCGATTGCCCGTGTTTCGGGGGAGGCGTAGTCCATCAGGTATTCCTGCAGTGTCATGAGTGCGTTTGGATGGCAGCAGTTTTGTATCTGTCCGCTTTTGCACAGGGACATGAACCGGTCGCCGGTTCGTCCTTCGCGGTAGCATGCGGTGCAGAAGCTGGGGATGTAGTCCATCTCCATGAGCCAGCGGACTACTTCATCCAGGGTACGGTTGTCTATGACGTCAAATTGTTCGGATTTTTCGTCTTCGGGCTCTGGCTCGCAGTAGCCGCCTACGCTTGTGCGGGAGCCGCCGCTGATTTGGGAGATCCCGAGATGCAGGACGCGCTCACGTACTTTCTGGCTTTCTCTTGTGGAAATGATCATACCGGTATAAGGAACGGCGATTCGGATGCAGGCAACGATCTTGGCGAAGGTATCGTCGTCAATTCCATTGGTAAATGATTCTGCATCGATGTCATCTGCGTTTCTAAGTCTTGGGACGCTGATGGTGTGGGGGCCTACGCCGAAGGCGGCTTCCAGGTGCTCGGCGTGCATGAGGAGTCCGGCAAATTCGTAGCGGTATTTATCCAGTCCGAATAAAACCCCGATGCCTACATCGTCAATGCCCCCTTCCATTGCCCGGTCCATTGCCTCTGTGTGATAGTCGTAATCGTGCTTGGGACCGGTTGGGTGAAGTTCAAGGTAGCTTTCTTTATGGTAGGTCTCCTGAAACAGGATGTAGGTTCCTACCTCAGCTTCTTTTAGCAGGCGGTAGTTGTAGGCAGTAGTTGCAGCAATGTTGATATTTACGCGGCGGATGGCGCCGTTTTTATGCTTTATACTGTAAATGGTATTGATGGAGTCCAGGTAGTATTCCATGGTGTTGTGAACCGGATCTTCGCCGGCTTCCAGGGCGAGCCTTTTGTGCCCCATGTCCTGCAGGGCGATTACCTCCCGGCGGATATCTTCCTGGGAAAGCTTCTTGCGGGGGATGTGTTTGTTTTTTAAATGGTATGGGCAGTAGGTACAGCCGTTGATGCAGTAATTGGATAAATATAAGGGCGCAAAGAGGACAATCCGGTTTCCGTAAAAGTCCTTTTTGATCTGCTCGGCAAGGCGGAAGATTTTTTCGTTCATATCCATATCCTCACAGGCGAGAAGGACGGAGGCCTCCCGGTGGGACAAACCTTTCCTCAGCGCTGCCTTTTCGATTAAAGATTCAATGAGTGGAATATTGTGTTTGTTTTCGTCTGCATATGCTAAGGTGTCAAGGATTTCTTTATGGTTTATAAAATCCTCAGCGTGTTTTGAGTTTACGTCATACATGATCGTTGTTCCTCCTTTGAAAATGATGTGCTAGTAAAATTTCTGCGAAATGCACGGCTTAATACAATGTTGTACCGGGCTCATTCCTGATATAAACCGGTTTAAATAACCTTTTGTTTCACTGGTCTGCTTTTCCGATAGCACATGTGTAAAAGTCTCAGCGTAGCTGGGACGCAAATCATAGCGGGGAGTCGCCCCGCGCGGTGACAATCTGATAGCCGATGGATTCCATGCGTCTTTCCAGGCGCTGTCTGCATTCGGCGGATTCCTCCCCGGTGCAGAGCTTATTGTCGTACAGACTGTAATCTTTACGTACGTCTGCGGGTGACAGATTAGGCATTACCACATTTGCGCCGGCAAGAATCCCCAGCTCCCGTCCATTTCCGGCAATGGTTCCAAGTGCGGTGGTGGCCGGAAGAAGCACCTGGGGAAGCATAAGCCTTAGAAGCCCCAGCATAAAAAGGGTGAGTTCCGGCGTTCCTGACGGTTTATTTGCAAAAGGTGTATCATGGTGGGGAATAAATGGGCCTATCCCGACCATGTGAGGGTTTAATTTTCTGATAAAAAGCATATCCTCTGCCAAATGCTCTGCCTTCTGAAAGGGAGAGCCCACCATAAAGCCGGTGCCGGTCTGATATCCGATTTCCTTCAGATTCCACAAGCACTCTTGACGCCTTTTCGCACTTAGGGATGCCGGGTGAAGGCGCTCATAGTGAGAAAAATCTGCTGTTTCGTGTCTGAGCAGATAGCGGTCCGCACCCGCGTCAAAAAAGCGCTGATAGCTTTCACGGCTTTTTTCGCCTATTGATAAGGTCAGGGCACAGTCAGGATACTGCTCTTTTATAGAGCAGATCAGGCGAACCATGCGTTCATCGTTAAAATAACCGTCCTCTCCGCCCTGCAGGACAAAGGTCCTGAATCCAAGTGAATAACCGGTGCGGCAGCAGGACAGAATTTCCGCTTCGCTTAACCGGTAGCGCCGGGCATGTACATTACTCCTGCGAATACCACAGTAAAAACAATCGTTTTTACAATAATTGGTAAATTCAATCAGCCCCCGGATATACACAGTGGTTCCGTAATGGCGTTTCTGTTCCTTCCTGGCAAGTGAAAATAAATACTCCGAAAGCTCCGGGGTTCTGCCGGAAATCAGTGCTGTCCACTCATCCTTTGCAAGAGTATGCTCTGTATGAAGCCTGTCAATTAGTTGTCGCAAATCGTTTTTATCCGTCATGATGCCATACTCCTTAAACATGATTGCTGCTGCCGCGTTCGCATTAACGGTCAGCGGTCTATTCTGTATTTTTTTAGAAAATAAAAAAACCTGACATTTGCGGCGTCAGGAAATAAGAAAGCAGTAGTGCTTTCATACAATACATATCCGGCGCCTTTTCACTTAGGTGATGCCCTTTGTGATTAGTACGTGCTTTTAACGTTTGTATCATTTTATCATAATAATTTAGAAGTTACAAGTTATTAAGTGGAAAATGAGCTGCCCCATTGTTACGGTTGTTACTGTTCACTCCGTGACCAGTAACATTCGCAAATCCATTTAAAATTCGCTTTGCGAATGGGATTTGCTTACACCTGAATCATTTTCTTACGGACTTTGCAGTAAATGCAAAGTCCTGTGTGAACAGTAACACCTCATCTTCTGTTTCGCGATAAAGGTCTGCAGGGATAGTTACATCTGAGAACCATTTAAATTATGAATAGCTGGCAATATATATAGGAAAAGATAATAAATGAAATTATATATTGGAATTATCAATTAGACATAACATTAGTAATGATATATAATTACGCTTAGCTTAATTGAGAGAAATTTGTCGATATATCATAATAAAAAGGGAAAAATTGGATGAAATACAGATTTTATTACAAAAACAATAAAGCAGGAATGCTTAAAACCGGATGTCTTATGCTGGCATTCATTTTATGTTTTAGTGTTTCTGCTTTTTCGGCGGAAAATAAAGAATGGACAATCGGGTGGGAAGAGAATCAGAATGGTCCGGCGGACGATGAGCAGGGAACAAACGGCTGGTATTTTCTGTACAGTGAAGAGATGGACACAGACGGTGTACTTGATACTTCGAAGTTGAAAGAGTGTCTTTGGTCGGACTGGGGATCCTGCTGGCTATACTATGGTTATGAGGCGATGTGGATGCCGGAACGGTATGCGTCAAAGGACTATGACTTTAATAAAAAAGGCAACTGGTGGAGGATGGACAGCAATGGAATTATGGATCCCAATGCCGGGGATGACAGCGTGAGAAGTGTGATTGCATGGGAAGCCCCGGAAAGCGGTACATATAGTGTGGACATGGAGTATACAGCAGGTACGAATTCCTATGAGTGGGAAGGCCAGACCATCTATGCAGAGGATGGGGACGGACTGACCCTTAGTATGAATACGGAGAAAGATATTTTAGAAAAAGTCTATTGTGAGGCTGTCTCGAAAGAAAAGCCTGACCTTCCGTCAGGAAAGCTTTCGGCAGAGACACAACTAAAAAAAGGCGAAAGACTGTATATTAGTGCAGACCCCGGAAAAAACGGAAGCAGTGCCGGCAGCAGCGTCTGAGCCGGAGCAGTCAGAGACTGCGACAGTATGGATCCTGGGGAAAAAGGAAAATGTAAATGGTCCAGAGGACGGCGTACAGGGAAAAAACGGCTGGTGATTCCTGCATCCGGTCATGACTGGGGCGAGTGGGCGGCAGAGTCTGCTGCAACACAGAGCAAAGCAGAGGTTCAGAAGAGGGTGTGCAAGGTATGTGGAGAGACTGAGAAAAGAGAAGTAGGTTCCCCGCTTCCGGTAAAGGTAAATAAGATTGCGGTATCTGGCGTTTCTAAAAAGATTGCGGCAGGAAAGAGTATTCAGCTCAAGGCTGCAGTCAGCCCATCGAACGCAGCGAACCAGAAAGTATTATGGACATCCTCGAATACGAAATATGCAACAGTGTCCGCAAATGGAAAGGTAAAAGTAAAGGCGGCAGGAAAAGGAAAAACAGTTACAATTAAGGCAGCAGCACAAGACGGCTCAGGTGTATCAGGGATATATAAGATTACAATTATGAAAAATGCTGTAAAGAGCATTTCCATGACAGCAAAAGCAAAGTCTGTAAAAGCCGGGAAGAAGCTGACAATAAAAGCAACTGTTAAAACAACCGGAAAGGCCGGTGTAAATAAGAAGCTTCAGTGGACAAGCAGCAATACAAAATACGCAGCCGTTAACTCTAAAGGAGTAGTGAAGGCGAAAGCAGCCGGAAAGGGAAAGAAGGTTACGATTACTGCTAAGGCAATGGATGGATCTGGACGTTCCAGGAGCATTAAAATCCGGATTAAATAATTCCTGGATGTTATACAAGGCAGCGGTATCGTAACAAAAAAGGGATGTGATGAACATCCCTTTTAGCTATATGTCAGACATTCTGGTACGTCAGTACCAGGGAAAAGGCAGACGAAGGAGAGAAATATAGGGATGAGGAAAAGAATAATATCTTCTATTATGGCTTTGGCGCTGGTGATCGGCTGTACGGCATGTACATCAGGCGGAAGTTCACCGGACAGCAAAGCTTTTCAAGAAGAAACATCGGATGATTCAAAGGTAATTAAGGTTGAATGGTATACGGCATGGTATTTCCCGGCAGATTACTATGACCAGTTATTTGAAGATTTTGAAACACTATATCCAAAATACAAGATTGAAAAGATTAATGTAAATTCAATCTCAGACCGGGTATCCCAGGTACAGTCAGGAACACAGCCGGATGTATGGCTGGGTGGAGATCCGAACAACACAAATCTCACTGTAGGTTATTACGAAGGAGTGTTTCAGTGTATTGACGACTATCTTTCAAACGATGATACGGTGAATCTTGACAATCTTGATCTGGAACAGATGAAGCTGACAGAGTACAACGGAAAGTATTATGGATTTACCCATTCATGCGACACAGCAGTGTCTGCTATATAATAAGAAGCTCTTTGAGGAGGCAGGACTCGACAGGGAACATGCACCAAAGACATGGAAAGAGTTCTGTGAATATGCGAAAAAGCTTACGAAGTATGACTCTAACGGGTTTGTCACACAGCTGGGGGTAAGTCAGGAACCCTGGGTCTATCAGCTGGAAAATTCCAATGGAACAGCAGGTACATTCAAAGAAGACCGGATCAGCTCAAACTATGACTCTGAATGGATATTGAAGCTGCATGAATTTTGCAATAAATGCTACGCAATTACAGAAAACCAGTCAGCGGCAAAGGATCTGGAACTGGAGTTTTCGAAAGGAAATGTTGCAATGATCATAGGTGACTTTCAGGGTATCTCAGACATTGAGCTTAAGAGAGAGGATATGGGGATCGCCTATGTCCCAAGGCCTGATGATATTAACGAGAATTATATACCCTCACTTCTCTTTTACTTCATCGGAATACCAGCAGGCTGCGCCAACCCGGAAGGGGGATGGACATTTATGAAATACCTGATTACAGACGGCGCATATCTTCAGAATTCAGAGAGATTTATGGATAAACCCCTGGAATTTATTCCGGGTCAGCTTGCACATCTGCCTACAAAGGAAAAGGTGTATGAAGAGTTTGTACCCCAGTTGTCAGATGCCGCGGGGCTTCCAGAGCCGCAATATAATAGTGAGAATCAGACAGAATGGACGATTGGTTTTAGAAAAAATACAAATAGTATGGCAAAAGGGATACAGGGAAGTAATGGCTGGTACTGCCTGTATACCCTTGAATCCAACAAAGGCGGTGCATTTAATATCGGCAAGATGAAGGCCGCCAGATGGGGGAAAACAAGCAACTGCTGGAAATACTACGGCGTGACGAATAACTGGAGCCCTGATATCTACCTGCAGGAAGGATATGATTTTTCAGGAAACGGGAACTGGTGGCTGATGGACGGAAACGGCCGGATGGATACCAATGTTGCAAAGGGAGTTGTATCCGGTGCATATGCATGGGCGGCTCCTTGCTTTGGCAGATACGCCTGCAACAACGCAAGATAATCCGCAGCTTAGCCAGGGAAATCTTACCAAGACCGCACAGTTAAAAGGCGGTGAGCTGGTTTATGTGATCGTGGATCCTCAGAAAAGCGGCGGGTATGACTATGCACAGCTTAGCATTCACATCCGGCTGCTGGGAGAGGATGAACCGGACGATGAAAAAGGAGACGGAAACGGAAGCGGGGATGGAAGCGGAAACGGAAACGGAGACGGAAACGGGAATACGGAAAATCCGCCGGAAGGAGACAATAAGCAGCCGGAGGACGAAAATAAGCAGCCGGAGGACGAAAATAAAAAACCAGAGGAGAATAAGCAGCCGGAGGATGAGAATAAAAAGCCTGGTCAGAATAAAGGGAACGGAACAGGAAGCGGAACAGGCTCCGGTTCATCAGGAAAAAACGGTAATACCGGGACGCCGTCAGGCGGTCCGGGAGGTACTGGGGCAAAGCCCAATGTTCCGCTGCCACAGACAAGTGAGAACGTGGAAGAGAAAAGGAAAGAGGATTCAAAGGATTCCACGGATGAAAAAAAGAGGAAGATGGGAAAAGGGAGAAGACTGTGTCAGAGCTGACAGGAGAACTGTCAGAAGAATTAGATCATGCACAGGAGGAATCCGGACAGGAGAAAGAAGCAGCCGGTGTACAGACCAAAAAGGCAGAAGAGGTAGATGCTGGCGGTATGGGAGATACAGAGACGGAGAGGGAGATTCCTGCATGTATGCGGAAAGACAACGAAGCATACAGTCCTGCTAGAGAAGACCGGCGCCCAGGTGCTTAGCATTGATTCCTGCACAGATATTGGAACCTGTATCCGTACTGTAGGAGAGGACACGATTATTATGGGAAATATGTCTACAGATACACTGCGTTTTGGCACAGTGGGTGAGGTGGAGAAAGAAAAGTACCAGAAGGTAAAGCGTGGAAAAAATTATCAGGGAAAAGCAGCTATGATTGAGGGAGAGAACCCGGTAAGGCGCAGCAGCCGTGAGATTCCCTGCTATACACACAACGATGCGGCCATGTCCAAATGGCTGATCAGTCATGCAAAATGGCAGAATTACATAGATGCTTACAAAGAATTAGACTATAAGGCTTCAATTGGGACGTCTCTGCTGGTGACATCATTATGCACCATCGGGCATGTGTGCTCCTGCTCACTGATTGCGTACGGGCTTACAAGGTTTGAATTCCGGGGCAGGAGGCTTATGTTCCTCGGCGTGATTCTGACCATTCTGGTACCGCCCCAGATTCTGCAGATTCCGCTTTATATCCAGTATGCAAAAATGGGATGGATCGGGGGAATCCTGCCGATGGTGATCCCTTCCTTTTTCGGTGGGGGACTGAACGTCGGTCTGTATGTGTTTATTTTCATGCAGTTTTTCAAAGGAATACCAAAGACCTATGAGGAGGCGGCAAAATTAGAAGGCGCGGGAAATATATACATATTCCTGCGGATCTTCATGCCAGTGTGCAGCAGCTATCTGTTTTCCCTGGGTATATGTATAAGAATACAACAGCAGAGGGCCTGCTGATCAGTCCGGTGGAATTTGCAGTATGTGTACTGACACTCACGCCGGTTGTGGTCTTTTTACTGCTGATCCAGAGAAAATTTATAGCTACTATTCACGAGTCCGGAATACGCTGAACTGCGCATTCCGGAAGAACGTGATACAGGGGTGAGGGGCGGATTAGCGGTAGTGCTTTGCCTGCCCCATTCTTTCCTGCAAGTGCGACCGTAAATCAGAAGAATCTTTTCTAACAAAATTCCACTGGCAGTGCAGCCGTATTCGCATTCAGCCAGAGCGGTGAATTATATAGACAAAGAATGACGCCGGTTCCCCGCTTTTTCCCGGGAATGCGTTCGATGACATCGAATGCATTTGTCATGGACAGCTTTGGATTGGCGCTCATCTTAATCTCGACCGGATAGAGGGTATCATTTTGTTCAATGATGAGGTCAATCTCAGCTTCACGCCCGGCAAAAGGATCTGTCTGGCATTTCCTTAATTTATCTTTTCCTCTGTAATATGTGACATACATCTGATAATCCCTCCCTGCATTGGAGAAGCTTTTCAGAATTTCCGATACTGCAAAAGTCTCGAATAATTCACCGGCTAATGCACCATTCATGGCTGTTTCGGCAGTCTGGTATTTTGTAAGGAAACACACTAGCCCTGTATCGCGGAAATACATCTTAGGTGTTTTGACTGTTCTTGTCAGGGCGGAGTTTGAATAAGGATGCATGATATAAATGATTCCTGATGCCTCCAGTAGGGAAGTCCACTCTTTTGCTGTTGCAGCTGTTATTTCGATCTGAGATGCTACAGAGGAATAATTCAGCATTCCCCCGGTACGTGCCGCCATTGCGGTAAGGAACTGAGTGAATTTCAGCTTGTCTTTCACATTTCCCAATTCATTAATATCTCGTTCAAGATAAGTCTGGACGTAGGAACCATAAAATGTCTGCCAGTCAACATCCGGATCCGTCAGGGCAGGATAACCGCCCCGGTGGATGATTTCCCAGATATTCTTACAGGGATGGTAACTCAGCTCCCGTTCGTGAATATATTCTTCTGTTGGAATAAAAGGTTTGTCAAAGGAATCCTGCTGTATCTCCCGCAGGGAAAGCCCTGCCAGTTCAAGGATTGCAATTCTGCCGGCCAGGGATTCCGAGACATTTTTCATTAGATGGTATTGCTGTGAACCGGTGAGGAGAAACTGCCCTTTTTGGTCAGATTTGTCACATTCCATTTTGATATAGGGAAAAAGTTCTGTAATATACTGCACTTCATCCAAGATGACAGGTGGTTTGTTATTGCGGAAAAACAGTCCTGGCTCTTTCATGGTTTCAGCGAGTAAAACGGGATTATCAAAGGTAATATACCGCCGGTCTTTATATAGGTGCTTCAGGAGCGTTGATTTCCCGACTTGTCTTGGACCAGTGACTAGAATGGATTTAAACCCTTTTTCTGTTTTATGGATTGTCTTTTCCAGACTTCTTTGGATATACATACAAAGTTTCCTTTCTTTGAAAGATGTTGCAGTGCGGCTGATTTATAGTACTATTATAAATTAGTTGAAATATTCTGGCAATACATTTTTATCGTATTCTGGCATAATGCTTGTTACTGTTCACTCCGTTCACAGTAACATTCGCGAATCCATTTAAAATTCGCTTCGCGAATGGGATTTGCTCACACCTGAATCATTTTCTTACGGACTTTGCAGTAAATGCAAAGTCCTGTGTGAACAGTAACTAATGCTTGTTACGATTTGGGGCGGCATTCATCAATTAAAATTTCTTCTCGGATTTAAGAAAGAGAACTTGACGGAAAACAGGGAAAGATCAGAAAACCAACAGTAAAGGTGACGGACAGCAAGGGGAAAATAGTTAGTGAGAGCAACTATACTGTTTCCTATGCAAAGGGTTGTAAGAACGTTGGCCGATATGATGTAAAGATTAACTTTAAAGGTGACTACAGCGGAAGTATTACAAAGACTTTCGAAATCAGGCCAAAGGGGATGCGTGTATCTAAGGCAACAGCAGCAAAAAAAGGCTTTTCGGTAAAATGGAAGAAGCTACATAAGGATTCGTACTTATAAAAAAGTAAAGATTGGAGGAGAACCAGTAAAAATATATTCGGGGTGGTCAGCGGCAAAGAAGGTAAAGACAAAATAATTATATTTTCTGCTGTATTACTGCAGAATAACTTACACCAATTTGCTTACCAGTGGAAGTCTCAATCAATATCTTGGCGTCATCAGCGAAAGGCTCTTTACATGAGTAGGCATATGATAGGCTGTTCTGCCCAGGCAAACATGCCGCAGGCACTGGCTTGCCTCTTTGCCGCGAATATATATGCCGTGGAGGCTCATGTCAAGAGCACCGTGCAATAACATTTCTGGTGGCAGTTGGGGTGGTTCTAGGGTTCTGGAACGGTGGCTCTCAAAGTCCGGACAGGTGGATCAACAGCCCCCGGAATAATCAACCAAAATAGGAGACTAATTATAAGACGCCGATTATTTACTGCGTACAAAGTAATTACGCTTTTGGAAAAGGAGTTTACGGTTTAACACTATATGCAGTAAACCGTATAATTAGCTTCAAATATATTCTAAAGCTAATTATACGGTTTTACATGCTATTTTTTGCCTAAATTTTGTTCAGATACCGTGTTACCAATTGCAACAATATTCTCCAGACATAAAAAGCATTACAGCCTTTTGGGCTTTAATCTTTTTTTTATTAAGCTTTTTCATTCTGATACCTCCCTTGCATATTATTTATAAACATCGTCAAATCAACGATGTAAATATCTTTATTTTTTTTTCATTACCCAATCATGAATATATATGTATAGCAAAAGAACAGCTGCCGGAATTACCACAAATTTCCTATTGTAAATTGCCAATATACATACTAATATTGTTCCGCATATTCCTCTGAATAATCGCCGTAAATATTCATCGTTTTTAAATGCCACAGATAAAATCCATAGCACAACAGTTACAACTCCTAGAATATAATATATCATATTAATCTATCTCCCTGCTGAATATCAATATTTTATTCTAATACACAAATATTCTCTGCATGCTTTAACAGTTCTTCATCATGGGATACAATTATTAATATTTTATTGATTTTTATTTTATTTAAAATCTTCCAAAACTTCTCCTTATTGCCCATATCCAGTGATGCTACAGGCTCATCCATAACAATAATCGGGCAGTTTTTATATAATGCTCTGGCAATTGATAGACGCTGTCTCTCCCCGCCTGACAGATTCGTTAATTCACTGCTTAAATTATGGTACATCCTGTTTGCTAAAGTAGCAACCCACTCCTCAAGTCCAAGCTCGTCAAGGAGCCCTGCCACTAATTTTTCGTTTGGTTCTTCTGAAAATCCCGTGATATTATCAATAACTGTACCTTCCAATAATATATTCTCTTGGTCAACATAGGCAATATTCCCCTTTAGTTCTTCTTCAGATTGTTTTTTGTTATCAAAAAATATTGCTCCTGTCTGTGGTGTAATTAAACCACATAAAATTTTTATTAAAGTCGATTTCCCTGTTCCATTTCTTCCTATTACAACATTTATTTTATTCTTTTCAAAAAAATAGGAACACTTTTTTAAGCCTCTTCCATTTTTATATCTGTAGCTTAGCTCTTTAATTTTGATAACATCAACATTTCCCTTTTCAAGCACATTAGAATGTGTCCTCTCCTTTTGTGCTATCTTAGGCAGCCTCATAATACGTTCAACTGATACACTGCACTCCACGCTTTTCATTTGGTATTCTCCAAATGCTCGGGCTATTTCCCCAAAAAAGCTTGTTATGTTCAGCATTGCAATTACCATGCCTATATTCATTCCTGCATACATAACACCATAAAAAATAACGGAAAGTTCTCTTAATATATTGCATAGGTATGAAATTGTATCAAATAGTATAATTATGTTTTCCTTCTGCAATTCTTTTTTTGAACGGTCATGTACGATTCTCTTATGGTTCTCAAACAATCGCTTACTAAATTTGTAGAAGTTTAATATTTCAATCATTCGGAATAGCATAACGGAGGATTTATTTTCCATATCGACGTTTTCCATTCGTTCTATTTCGTACTCTTTTATTTTCTTTGCATAAAGGTAGGACGAGGCAGAAATTACAGAAAACAATAGTACATATATAAATAATACCTTGTTCACGCAAAAAACCATGATCCCCATAAATGTTGATACCACAATGGACTCAATCAATTCAGACAAATTATTTTCCAAAAAATTTATAATTTTGTTTTTATCCTCCGTTATATTAGATATGACTTCCCCTTCCTTATCATATTCCGCCAATATACTATCATTTAAAAAGGCTGTAAAAACTCTTTCCTCTAGATTCTCTCTGATGTAAATCAGTTTTTTTACTGTAATTTTGCGAAAGAAAATAATAAAAATAAAACATAATACTAAGACAAACACTAAAATTATTAAACTATTTATGCTTATTTTCTGTACATATACTACTGAGTTGACAAGTATTGCTGCAATCATGGAAGCAGAACAAGCTGCTAATCCAATCATAAATGACGTTGCACACAATAGAACTATTATCTGTACTGTATTTTTTCCGCAAATCGTTCTCCAAGTATACTTCATTTCCATATCTCCGTCCATTTTAATGGCTAATCTTTTGCCTTCTGTCTGGGTAATATACCTTCGATTTACCGCTATTGGAGGTTATAAGTGTAACAGGCATACGCGTCCAAATAATTTTCATGCATTGTTGCTACTATACATCTGCCTTTTGAAGCTTCAGCTATAATTTTTACCATTTTTTCTTTAATGTCTATATCTAAGGCATTGAATGGCTCATCTAAAAGCACCCAGTTTGCCCCACTACTAATTCCCCTTAAAATTTGTATCAATTTTTTCTCACCCCCCGATAGTTTCTCAACACTTGTTTTATCCTTGACTTTCTCTAGTAAATCAATATCGTTATTCTTGATAATATTAAAAATCTTACTATCGTTTAGACTTTCGTTTGCCATTTTAAAATTTTCCATTATATTTCCACTTAATACCGGCTCTTGGGGCTCATATACACATAACCTCAACAACACATCCCTTGTTATTCTTTGATTTCCTAGAGAATACTTACCTTTGTCTGCAAAATAAAAGCCTGAAATACATTTCAATAATGTGCTCTTGCCAACTCCGCTTTTTCCTTTTATTAACACCAGTCCTGTAACTGGTAATTTCAACGAGTAGAAATTTAGAACAGGCTTTTCACCATATGAATAACATAAATTTTCAACTGTCAGTTCATTTAGTTCATATTGGGCGCTGCGGTCTTCAATGGAAAGTTGGGGTATATTATAATACTGTTCCAAAAAATTCAGATCCTCTTTTTGCTCCTGTATTTTTCCAATTCTTTCTGCAATTTCTAGCATGTTATTAAGAAGGTAAAAAAATATGTATGTAGATGACAAAATCCCGCCCTTTACCAAATCAATTTTTGATGACATTAGTGCTGCCAAAACTGGAATTATAACCATAATAGTGCATTGCGCTAACTGTTGATAAACATCCATTATGATTTTACAATTTTTCTTCTCTTGTTCCAACTTTGACATATGTGCTATATTTGTGCGAAAATTCTTTAAAATGATGTTCTCTAGTGAATAACATTTTATAAGTCCCAAACCTTTCATCATATTCTGTATCAAAAGTAATATTTGCTGTTGTCTTTCATTTAACTTTTCCTGCTTTTGCATAATCGGTTTGCTCAAAAACATAGTTCCAAAAGGAATACAGATCATTAAAACCACAAAAAAGAAATATCGTATATCCATTACAAGACAAATATAACTACACAGAGATAAAAGCATAATCGCAGAACATAACCCTTCGATTAAATTATCAATTAAAAAACTGCATGTCTCAACTTTCACTCCCAATATACCATATTTTGATAAGCCAATACTATATACTTTTTGTGGCTCTAATTTCCACAAAGATTCCACAAAATTATTTTTTAGATTTTCGTTCATTTTAATGTAATATTTGCTGCTCTGTTTCTTTGATACATAATGAAATATAGTTGTACAAGCGACAAATAGTATTATGTATAAAAAAAACTTCTTGTTTATGTCCGATGAAGTGTAAAATAATTTCTCCTCTACGATTCTTATAAACGGAATGTACAAAAATCCAAGTAGTTTGTTTGTAATGCCAAGTAATATTATGGTCAGGAAAATTTTCTTGGTTTGTTTAATATAATTTAGTATTTGTATTCTCATTGCCGTAGTCCTTTTATAATCCAAAGTCTTCTAGCCTAATATATACTTTTAAAGGTGAGCCATCAGCTCTTAATTTCTGCATCTGTGCGTCATCACAATAGTTAAATCTAATACTTCTGCATCCCAGACAATACTATTATATTTGTATTCTACATATTCTATTTCATTTTGTGCTGTTGTAGTAATATACCCTCGTTTTACTAGCCTTTCCAATAACTGCGAATTATTTAGAACTATATCTAATTTTCTTTTTTTGAAAATATCATATATCTGTTTTGAAATTAAATCACATTTTCTGCTTAATGTGTTATATACATAATATTGGTTATCAAAATTTTTTTGGATTAAATTATATTCTGAAAATTTGTACATGCAAATATTAACTCCTTGTGTTATGGTTAAAATCATATCGTTTTTTTGCCTTTGGTAATCCATCTGGTAATAAATGCGGAGAATACTATGTAGGCTTGAATTAATGTGTTGGTTGGTTTGTGCCAGTGCTGGGCAAAAGTTTGATGCAATGTGGGCACATCGACTATTAGGTGCTTTTTAGAATACAGTTTCTATCTATATTAAGAACACAAGGTTTACACCATTCAAGAAATTCGCAGTCTTTACATCCTTTATATTTCTTATTATTTTGTCTAAATTGGTTTAATGCCTTGTCTTTATGCCAAAATTCTGCTAAACTAGAACCTCTATAATCCGAATCTCTTGTCTTTATATGTGTACACGGTAGCATATGGCCATTGACGTCTATAGACATGGAATATCTTCCGGCACTACAGCCCTTCATAATCGGATTTCTTATCCTAATTCCACATAAATTTTTCAGTTCATAAAAACAAGATTCAATATTAATTTGGGTTCTACCCTTATGCTCTTTTATAAAATTTGCCAAAAAGACAATGTCTTTGTAACTGAGGTGACTATCTATTAAACCGCTTGCATTAGGCTTATTCTTCAATATATCTATTGCACCAACACCCATCTTTTCAGCAAAATCATATAATTGTGGAAAATCGTACACATTATCATTACGGGCAACCCAGTTGATCTTAGTTTTTATTCCTTTTTGCGGAGCAAGTTGTATAATACCTACCGCTTCTTTAAATCCTTCCCTTGATTTTTTGTTTATTTCTTCTGTGGAGCCATTTAATGATACATACAATGCGTCAACTCTTGCTAGAACCTTATATAGTTTGTTGGTAATTGTAACTCCGCTGGTTGAGATATTTAATTCCATATTATAATCTTTTACTAATGTTATTGCTTGTATTATATAAGGATATAATAAAGGCTCACCACCACTGAACAATATTTTTCCTACCCCTAATTTTTTTGCTTCTGTTATATAAAGTTGTAGCAATGTCCAATCAAAATTTTTATTTGGAATATTACCAACATTTTTATAACACTGTAAACATTTCCACGGACATACGGTAGTTAATTCGAAATTGAGTATTTTTGGATATCTTAAGTATTCTGACATCTCCGGTTTCCCCTTTGCCTTCCTTATTCTTTTGAATATTTTGGTCCTGCATTGTAATCAAAAATAGTCATCATTCACAATTTATGATCTGTTATCAATTGTGTAACTCTTAAGCCTTCCGATAATTCTTTTAAGAGTGTTTTTGAAAATATATAATCTTTTTTCTGCAGACTATCTATCATATTGTAGATTTTCTCTTCACTTACATTTTGCTTTATTTTTCCTTCCAAAACGTTTTTTTTCTTTTCATAAAGGAGTTTTTTGATTATTGTGTTTCTTAAAATAGCACTTTGTTTAATTAATTCCATGTTCAAATCCTTTAAATTGTTTATATGATAAATCAATTTCTTTTTGTAAAAGTATTCTATTCGTTTTAACATTAATTCTTTGTGAATAACTAGCACTTGGGCTGCTTTTACCGCATCCCAATTTTTCATATATATCTGTTTTAATCCCTCGTAATAAGCGAGCCCAAAAATGTAATCAAATCCATTTTCTACATTCTCAACAATAGCATCCTCTGACTCATTTGTGAAATAATGATATAAGCCATCTCCATACATATCTTTTGATGTTATATAGTTTTCTAACTGAAGAATGGTGTTTTTATATTCATATTTAAAATCTATAAATTCAACTTTTTTTATAAATCTATATAATAAATATTTGCAATCTAGTCCATCTATATCAAAAGCCTTTTCTACTTCTTCAAAGCTGCATTTATCAAAACCCAATTTTCCATTTCTAAAAAAATCAGCAAGGTAAAAAATCCTTTCTTCCTGATCATAACCAAATATTAAAGGATTATGAGTCATATTTTCTTTACTTTCATAATTGCGAATACATGCCATATTTACGTAGGTATAAATGTAATAGCCATTTGAGATCTGATTCATAAAAAATTCTACTATATCCATAGTATTATTTAATATAAAATCACGCGTTATTGCATTCTCATAAATAAAATAACAATTATACCACATATCGGTTCTGAAAAAATCACTATAACCGATTTTGGGATTTATTCTTAAATTGATAAAATTTCCCATTATCCAATCCAATTCATTTTCTTTTTCTCCAATAATGGACAACAAAAAAGATTCAACAATAACATTTTCTGTAAAGAGTATTTATATTATTTTGAATTGAAAAAATTAGCTATATTTTGAGGTTGCTCTTTTAACTATCCCTATATTTTTATACTTGTATTATATTATTTGCAATAAAATTTGTCAATATTTACCTTTAAAAATATTATGAGTTTACCAAGTAAAACATAAAGAAATATCATGGTTAAACAGATGCATTTAACATCCGGATTAAACTAGAAATATTCCAATACACAGGCAATCTTTATATTATGGAAAAAGTTAAGTATAGAGATCCAAGGAAGTTGGGGCACGACATATATAATTGAAGATATACAGGAATAAGAGGTATTTTTCAATAGCGCTGAGCCACTGCGCCTGAGTAGACCGCAGTATTGTATGCAGAAGCCTGCCATTTCTGACAGGCTTCGATGTGACAAATATCAGAGAAAACTTTTCTCTTAATTCATCATGCAGAGAGTTTTTCATCTACCCAATTTAAAAGCCAATTAATACAGTAATCAATTACCTTACCTGTGAATTCCTTTGCAGGCTTCTCACAAGATTTTAGACATCCGACATCACTTCAGCCGCACACAGTCATTGCTTTAAAATCTGCATTCTAAATACATTCTCTTACTAGAATCGAAATGCACCATGAAGAGCATTTCATCCTCTTTCGGCTGATACTTTACCGATCTGTTCTAATCTCCGAACCAAAGCAGTTTTTTCTTCCCGTTTTTCCTGTAGATATTCATGCACAGATCAATCAGCCGGTCGTAGACAATCTCATGCATGGTATAAGGCTCCAACTTATTAGAAGCACATTCAATGGTAACCGCTCTCTGATTATTCGCATCACTAGAAGTATACTAGGAACGATTCTAGCCTTGTCTCCATAATCTAATAGAAAGCAACTTTTGAATTTTATATGCTACCATAACCGGCAGCACCACCCTACTCCGATGTAAGTGCCACTGCAATCCCAGTATATCTGAATTCGCGATAACTGAGCCGGTTGATAAAGAGAACCCCAAAAGTTTGCCAAAAATCTTGACAGGCATATGACAACTATGGTATTTAAAATATTTGTAAGGGAATGAAGTCAGCAAGATCAAAAGCCGGGGTGCAGAAGTTTATCATATACTTCAAAGCAAAGGATGTATCGGCGGTTTTTAGTGCCCAATTACAGGAGTATCTGAAGGTGAGGGGGGAGCAGTAAAAATGGAAAATCTCATATTTAGTTTAAACGCAACAGTTCCGGTATTTCTTCTTATGGTACTGGGGCTGTTTCTTCGGAAGACTGGATGGATTGATGATGACTTTGCAGACAAGATGAATAAGTTTGTTTTCCGCGTTCCGCTTCCGCTCGTTTTGTTCAGCGATCTGTCTGCAGTAGATTTTAAAGAGGCATGGGATACAAGATTTGTGTTGTTCTGTCTTATTGTGACAATTATCAGTATTGGCATCTCGGCAGGCATCTCGCGTTTCCTCAAAGACCAGACGCTGCGGGGAGAGTTCATACAGTCCTCATACAGAAGCAGTGCGGCGCTTTTAGGCATTGCATTTATCCAGAATATCTACGGCACGGCAGGGATGGCTCCGCTTATGATCATTGGAAGCGTGCCACTCTATAATGCGATGGCAGTACTTGTCCTGTCATTTCCAGGAGGCGAAAAGCAGGGTCATGACCGGGCAGTGCTGAAAAAGACTTTAAAAGGAATCCTGACCAACCCGATTATTCTGGGAATCGCAGCAGGGCTTCTCTGGTCAGCTCTCAGGCTGCCGGTTCCCTATATTATGGAAAGGGCAGTAGGAAATGTTGCCGCGACAGCAACGCCATTAGGGCTTATGGCTATGGGTGCGTCCTTTGACCTCAGAAAAGCCTTTGCAAAAATAGGGCCATCGGTTACAGCAGCATTTATTAAGCTGATTGGCTTTTGTGCCCTCTTTCTGCCAGCGGCTGTCTATATGGGCTTCCGGAGAGAAGAACTGGTGGCAATCCTCGTGATGCTTGGCTCAGCCACAACGGTGACCAGTTTTGTCATGGCAAAAAATATGGGGCATGACGGCATTCTGTCCTCGGGGGTGGTCATGCTTACCACTCTTCTCAGTGCATTTACTCTGACAGGGTGGCTGTATATTCTTAGAAGTTTTGGACTAGTATAGTTACTACTCACGGCAGATTTCACCAGCCGTGAGTATAACTATAGATAAACGGAATATTATGATGAATTTATTTTTGCTGTACCCGATTATTGACAGAGGGTATTTCTGACATGTATACTGAAAAAAAGTCAACTATTCAGCAGGCTTGTGCAGGGTTCCTGGAGCGAAAGTATCTACTGCACAGACCGTTAGAAAGTGATTAAAAAAAGAAGTATCAGGAGGTTACTAATTACGCCAAAAAGAGGGATATTATGACAAATTCAGAGACAGCAAAAATATTCAAGGCATTTTGTGATGAGAAGAGGCTTGAGATTCTCACACATCTGAGAGAGGCAGAGCATTGCGCAACCGAGTTGAGTGATAAGTTGAATATCGGAAACTCTACATTATCCCACCATATGAAAATATTATATGATTCAGGTATTGTGAATATGAGGAAAGAAGGGACTTTTGTTTATTATTCCATCAGTGAGGAGGGCAGTGAGCAGGCAAGGAAAGTACTGGATACGATTATGAAAGTGAATAAGGACACTCCGGATGCGTTATTGAACTGACTGCGGGGAACGGTTTTGAAAGAGAATGACGGAAAATCCAGGCATGTAATCCTGACATGCCTGGATTTTTGTATATGCCTGGAAACAGACGTTACTGTTCACACAGGTCTGTGCATTTACTGCACAGACCGTAAGAAAGTGATTCGGGAGTGGGCAAATCCCATTCGCGGAGCGAATTTTAGATGGATTTGCGAATGTTACTGATCCGGAGTGAACAGTAACAAACAGACCTTTTTTGACATATAGAACTAGCTTTTGGAAATGTACAAATTATATTAATATGGTTATGATAGAAGAGTCAGCAGAGATTGTCTGAAACTTATTCCCACGATCTGTACGCCCACTTTGCAGAAAGAAGTTTCCAGGCGCTCTGCTAATTATGAAAGCAGTAAAAAAACGAGGAGGTAAGGAGCATGATAAAGAAATATAGATTTGGTGATCCCTTTGAGACAGAGGCTGTTGTAGAAAACATACAGGCAGAGCAGGGAGAGCCAGAGTTCGGTGAAACATCAACAGAGAATGGGTTTTCCTTTTCTTATATAATGGATGAGGATGAGATTGTATACGGACTCGGGGAGGCAAACCGGGGGATTAATAAAAGGGGATACCGTTACGTCAGTGACTGTTCGGATGACCCGAACCACACAGAGGACAAAGTTTCTCTGTATGGAGCCCATAATTTTATGATTTTGTCTGGAAAGACACCGTTCGGGGTATTTTTTGACTACCCGGCCAGGATGACATTTGACATTGGTTATACGAAGACCGAATTGCTGAAGGTAAGCTGCGAATATGCAGACCTTTACGTATATGTGATAGAAGGGGAAAATGCTTATGACATCGTAAAACAGTTCCGCAAAATTATTGGAAAGAGCTATATTCCGCCTAGATTTGCATTTGGCTTCGGGCAGAGCCGCTGGGGATATAAGACGAAGGAGGACTTTGTAAAAGTCCTTAGAGGATACCGGGATCATCATATTCCGCTGGATATGATCTATATGGACATTGATTATATGCAGGATTATAAGGACTTCACAGTAAATGAGGAAAACTTCCCGGACTTTGCAGGATTTGTCCGTGAGATGAAAGAAGAGGGAGTGCGCCTGATTCCCATCATAGATGCAGGCGTGAAGATTGAGAAAGGCTATTCTGTATACGAAGAGGGGGTACAAAAAGGATATTTCTGCAAACGAGAAGACGGAAGCAATTTTGCGGCAGCAGTATGGCCGGGATATACACATTTTCCAGATGTACTAAATAAGGAAGCAAGAGAATGGTTCGGAAGCCATTACAGGTTCCTGGTTGAACAGGGGATCGAAGGCTTCTGGAATGATATGAATGAGCCGGCAATCTTTTACTCCCGTGAGGGAATGGATGAACTTAAAAGCTATATCAAGGAATATGTACAGGAAACAGAGGACGTCTCGCCCTGGGAACTTGGAGACAGGGTGCAGAACCTTGCAAACAGCCCGGAGGATTATAAAAGGTTCTGCCACTGCGTTAACGGCAAAATGATACGTCATGACAGGGTACATAATCTCTATGGATATAACATGACCAGGGCGGCAGGGGAAGCGTTCGAAAAAATTGCTCCAGACAAAAGGATCCTCATGTTTTCGCGTTCCTCCTATATCGGAATGCATCGCTACGGCGGGATCTGGACAGGAGACAACAAATCCTGGTGGGCCCATCTTCTCCTGAATATAAAGATGATGCCGTCACTCAACATGTGCGGTTTCCTGTATTCCGGAGCAGATCTGGGCGGATTCGGTGCAGACGCTACAAGAGACCTGGTGCTCCGCTGGCTGGCCTTCGGGGTATTCACCCCGCTTATGCGCAACCACGCAGCAGCCGGGACAAGAGAGCAGGAGGCATACCAGTTCGAAAACACCGATGACTTCCGCGGAATTATAGAGACAAGATACCGCCTGATTCCCTACCTGTACGATACCTTCATCAAAGCGGCAGAGAACAATGACATGTATTTCAAGCCACTGGCCTTCGAATACCCGGACGACACATTTGTAGCAGGCATCGAAGACCAGCTTATGATCGGACAGGAGATCATGATCGCACCCGTATACACACAAAACGTAAAGGGCAGATACGTCTACCTTCCGGAAGAAATGATGCTGGTTAAATTCACCAGGGACAATCACTACACCCGGCAAATACTTGCAAAAGGACATCATTACATAGAAGTATCACTCGCGGAGGTTCCAGTATTTATCCGGAAAGGAAAAACCATTCCAGTTGTAAAGGCGGCGGAATGTGTAGAAAAATTAGACACAGAACATGTAGAATACCTGGGCTACGACAATTAAGTGGGGACAGGGTAAAGACGAATTGGGGACGGGGCATTTTTAAAAATGCCCCGTCCCCAATTCGATTTTCAGATAATTTTATATAATTACATAAATTTAAGAAAAATTTAAGAATATTTTTGCTCTGTTATAAAGTGCCATAAATTAGGCTCTTTTTTGAATCAACACCTCTTTCTTGCACCATTCTTAAAGGTACTCGCCTTGACATTGTATTTTCGGGAGAGTAGACTCTGTATGTAAAATTAAGGAAATTTTAATGAAAAGGAGGAAATGAAAATGAGAAGACAACAGCTCTTCAAACGAATTCTGGCAGGCACTCTGATTCTGGGTCTTACAGTTCTGGATGCTATGCCGACTATGGCTGCAGATATGCAGTCGCCAGACAGTGTGATCGAAGCGGAGGCGGAAAGTGAGGAGGCATTGCTGCCAGCTGGGGAAGAGGCGCTGGATGCAGCAGCTGAGGAGGAAGTTCTGGAACCGCAGACAGAGACGAAGGAGGCAGAAGGGGATACTGAGCAGCAGCCAAAGCCGACTGTTAAAATACAGGGCGCAGTTGATGCAGAGGAACGAGAATGGGATGACAGTGTATTGTTTCGGTTATCTTTTACTACAGAGAACTGTGATGATGAAGTTGAATTAACGGTAAAGGCATCCACAGGTGCTGAGGTGTATAGTACTTCATATTATACTTCAGGAGATTCCATTTATTCATCCTGGTTCAATGGCGGTCTGACTCCCGGCGTGACATATACCTTTACTTTAAAGCCATATATTTATGGAGAATCTGGGAAGGTATATGGAGAAGAACAGAGTGCTGCATGGACTGCTCCAACTGTAGAAAAGATAAGTGGCCTGGCTGTTAAGGAGATGACTCCGGGTGGCTTTGAATTTTCACATTCAGCTGTTTCAAAGGGTACAACGGTGCGGTATGAATATTCTACGAATAAAGCGTTTGATTACAAGGTTGCGGACACTTCGACTACTGAAGATAGCCTTAGTTATAGAAATCTGAAACCGGGCGTAACTTATTATGTGAGGGCATATGTGTCTCGCTATGGCGTGAAGAGTTATTCTAATGTAATTACTGTAAAGGCACCCGTTGCGGAAGTGACAGAAATTTCAACAGAAATTCTTGATACAGGTGTTGTATTAGAAATAGGCGAAGGATATGGCGACCGCACAGGCTTTCAGATTGACAGAAAGTCAGGCAAGGGCAAGTATAAGAATTTGATTACTACTACAGACAGTGTATACAAAGATACAGGACTTAAGAAAAACACTAAGTATACATACCGGGTACGTGCTTATTATTACAATGTTGATACAAGGAAAACAGTTTATGGAGCTTATGAGTATAAAACCGTACAAACAGGTAAGGCGGCGCTGAACCTGAAGGCAAAGGCTGCAGGAAAGAATTCGGTTAAGCTAGCATGGAAGAAGATCTCAGGTGCAGCAGGCTATGAGGTCTATAGAGGTACAGGGATTTCTTCAAGTACTACAGATAAATCAGGTGAAAACTATGATTTTAGCAAATATGAGCTTGTAAAGAGACTGAGTAAGAAAAAAGCGTCCTATACTGATAAAAAGCTGGTTTCAGGAGAAGGTTACAGCTATCTTGTGAAGGCATATAAACGTGTAAAGGGTAAAAACGTATACTTTACACAGAGCACAGCATATGCTACTACAAAGTTCAGCTTTGATACAGATGTAGAGGTATACAAGCAGGCTCAGAATCCAAAGAATGGTAAGGTAAAGATTGCGTGGAATCCTGTTCCGAAGGCAAAGGGTTACTTGATCGAACGGAAAGATCAGGTAAAAGGAGAGTGGGTAACACAGAAAAAAATTAAAAAGGCAAAGACGACTTCTTATACTCTGCCGGCAGCGCCTCTTGGAAAAACTGTTGAATACAGAATTCGTGCATACAGTGGTAATAAATATTCTTATGCAACAGAAGTAGAAGTGACAGGCCATATTGCTGCTGTGACAGGTGTAAAGGCTAAATCAACACAAAACGGAATCCAGATTTCATGGAAAAAGGTTTCAGGGGCATCCTATTACAGGGTATACCGTACCCTTGATTCAGCTAGAAAATACAATGCTGATACAAAGACATATTCCTATAAAAATAGTAGCTCCGTAGAGCCAATGGCCTTTAAGGCGGCGTCTGCTACCGCCGATTCTTATTTGACAGTAGGCAGCAGTTCTGCCAAAATGGAAGAGGATTCCGTTGCAAAAGAGAAACTGTTATATAAGAGTCCTTATCGTACTTACTATAATGATTACCAGATTGCGGGAACATCTGTAATTGACTATGCTTATTCAAGTCATAGCCCGGTTTACAACGATCAGGGCAAGGTTGCAAGAATGGATGTGGAACAGTACGGTCCGCAGAGTGATGTGACATACCATTATTATGTTGTAGCATATAGTGAGATTAAAGATACGACGGACGAAGACGGGTATATTATAGCTAGAAGCTATGGCTCAAGCAAAGCCGCATCCGCATCCCTGTCCGGCTCCGCAGCAGTTAAGAAACCAGTAATCAAAGTAAAAGCAGGTTCCAAGAGCGCAACCATCACATACAAGAAGGTAAAGAATGCCAAGAAGTATTACATCTACCGTTCAGATTCAAAGAAGGGTGCATTTAAGCTTGTAGGAACAACATCAAAGTTAAAATTCAAAGACAAGAAGCTTACCTCAAAGAAGACATACCGTTATAAGGTAAGAGCAATGTCTAAAAACAGCATGGGTGCAGACAAATTCTCTGCATACTCCAAGGTGAAGTCAGTAAAGGCAAAATAGTCGCTAACTGGTAATAAGATAGAGAGAACCTTCCGGATTTTGGTACAATTGGGTTGCCACCATATTTCCAAGCCGGAGGGTTCCTGCTATATTTGCAGGTATTATTAAAATATATTATAGGAGAGTGGATATGAGAGAAAAAGCATGGATCAGCTCAGTCAAAAGAAAACTGAGACTTGTCTGCCTGGGCATTCTGGTATTGTGTATGGCGATATCCGTATATAGCACAGAAGCAGCGGCAAAGCAAAAGAAAGATACCATAAAAATTAACAAGACAGTCTATACAATGAAAAAAGGCAAGTCCGTAAAATTAAAAGTGACAAAGAGTAAATCAGCTAAGAAAAAGGCTGTTGTATGGACAAGCAGCAATCAAAAGGTTGCAACAGTCACATCAAGCGGCAAGGTCAAGGCAAAGAAAAACGGGAAGACTACGATTACAGCAATGCTTCGGGGAACAAAAACAAAGGCATCCTGTAAAATAGTTGTAGGAACACCGGTAAAGAGCGTCAGGCTGAATAAAAAATCAGTAACAATCAAAACAGGAGATAAGTTTCAGCTAAAGGCATCTGTGTCACCAAAGAAGGCTTCTAATAAAAAGGTTACTTATAAGTCTTCAAACCCATCTGTAGCAAAGGTATCCTCAAAAGGTGCAATTACAGCCTTAAAGTCCGGGACAGCCAAAATTACGGCAACAGCCATGGACGGTACTGGAAAATCAGCAGGCTGCACTGTAAGAGTTGAGAATAAGGCAAGCGCTGTGAATGTAAGTGAGGTCAGCCTAAGCGAGACAAACCTTTCACTGAAGCCAGGAGATACAAAAAAAGTGTCAGCAGTGATTACGCCTGCAAATGCTTCTAATAAAACACTGGTGTGGAAATCATCTGACGAAAAGGTTGTAACCGTGGATCAAAACGGAACAATTAAGGCAGTAGGTGAGGGAACAGCTGCTGTAAAAGCAACTGCTCATAATGGGATCAGCGCAGAATGCAGCGTGAAGTCAGCTTATTCCGACAAACCAGAGACTCCGGAACAATTAGAGCAGGCGCTCTCCAGTAAAATGCTTACACACATAACTTATAGCTCCGATTCTGCAGACCAGATTGTAATTCCGTCCGGAGATTATTCAAACAAGACACTGGAAATCAATGCTCCAAAAGCAGAAGTGAATAATTCAGGCCAGTTTGAAAAGGTAGTTATCAATGCAATTGCAGAAAATACATACATTGAAAATGCGAACAATATTATTTACTTTAATGCAGCAAAAGGCCGTGTGGTTGTGGAGGTAAACGCTGTTGCAACAATTAATCTTGGAAGTTCAGATAATCAGAGCCTCCGTCTTGAGAATAAGGGAAGTGTAAATGACCTCCATGTATCAGGCAAGGCCGAACTGCGCCTGGAAGGAAGCCAGGCGATTCCGGTTACATTAGGAGCAGAGGCAGGGGATACTTCCATTGTGACATCCGCAGAACTTAGAATTACATCAAGCGTATACTGGAGTATGACCATGCTTCCGGGATCCGAGAATTCAAAGGCTTCTGTAGAGAATAAAGATGTGATCCCGTCAGTAGAAGGAGTAGGGTATCTTCCGGTTACAATAAATGACGGAGAAGTAAAGGATATCGTAAATATTTTTGCCGAGACATCAGATAATGCAGAGATTACTCAGAAGGTGCAGGTGACAGGAAATGTCAGTGAATATTATCTGACCGGGGAAAACACGGAAGATCCTCTGCCAGAAGACCCGTCAGGAGATCTGGAGAATCCATCACAAGACCTGTCAGGAGATTCGGAGAATCCATCAGAAGAGAGCAATTCCGAAAAGAAGGCGGCACACAGAACGGCATCAGATGCTGATATATATCTTCTTGCGTATACAAAGAATAATCATGAAATAGATGAAAAAAACTATGAGAATTACCTGCAAAATGCAAAGAATACGAAGACAGACGAGAATGGCGATTTTAGCCTGAGCGATATTACAGTTGGAAATTACTGGATCGTTATCAGCAAGACCGGCTACAGACCGCTAGTTAAAAGCGCTGTAATCACCAGTAATAACACCGATACATTCTCCTGTGGAACGAGTGACCTGATCAGCAACGAAATTGCCGGATGTGAGAATGCTCCGGAGATATCCGGTATAATCATAGACAGTCTGACCGGAAATTCTGTAAATGCGAAAGGCCTGCAGGTAAAATTAAGAGCTGGAGCAAATAACATTATCGGAACAGCCATTCAGACTGTAAAAACAGATGAAAATGGAAGATATACTTTCAAGGATGTTCCGGCAGGAATTTACACAATTGAGGCTATGGATGTAAGACAGGATCTCCCGGAAGGCGAAATTCACTATAATGCGTCCCATAGGAATATTATAGTTGCAAACGGCTATTTATCTACAGATGGAAATGACTGTATCCTGGATCAGCAGATGCCGGACAGCATTACAGGAAAAGGAAGAGTACAGTTTACTCTGACATGGGGAGATGAGGAATCGGGTGCAAGTGCAGATATAGACTCCCATCTGATCGGTCCCAGGGCAGACGGAACAGGAACGTTCCATGTTTATTATTCAGATCAGGAGCATTATGAGGCCGGGGAGCGATGGGCAGATCTTGATGTAGATGATACAGACTATGTTGGCCCGGAGCATACGACCATATATAAAGAGGCAAATGGAATTTATCGTTTCTATATCCATAATTTTTCGGAGAGCAACATTGAGGATTCGGATATGCTGTCCAAGTCATCTGTCCAGGTCAGAGTAACGATAGGTGATAATTCTTATCCATTTAACTGCCCGAACCAAAAGGGGAATTTGTGGTATGTATGTGATTACAATTCCATGAACCATACGATTACCCCCAGGAATATAATGAGTGATTTCATCGGGGAGACAAGTGACATTGGACTGTCGCAGGAAGAATTAGATAAAAGGAAAAAAGAACAGGCGGCAGAGACTGCAGCAGAAGCGAAGAGGTATCTGGAAACCAGATTTTCCGACAATACGGCAAGAAAAGAAATGGCTGGCCGTATTGAAGAATTAGAGAAAAAGGTGCAGTCTGCGACCACTTCTGATGATATTCGGGCAGCATATGCAGAACTGGAAGAATTATGTGATCATATACAAACAGATTTGCCTGTATGGTGTTCTGCGGATAATATTTTGGGGAGCCCGTACGAGAATAGTCAATACCAGTATGATGAGGACGGAAATGTTACAGATGTCCGAAGAGAACTCATATGCAGTATAAAATTTGGGAAAGAACTGAAGAACTTTACAGTGAAAGAAAGTGACGAATATACTACTGAATTGAGACAATCCGATGATGAACAGTATGCTTATATCATTCGAATTGTTTCAAAGGATAGCGGACTGGAGCAGGAAATATTCGTAAAAGTACTGGCAGACCAGGCGTCAGTGGATCTATTAGATAAGATAACGCAATGCAAAAGAAACATAGCCGTATTTGAAGAAAATGCGTCCATCCTTCAAGACCAGCAGAAGCTGAATGAGTTCATAACGGCAGCAGAAGGTCTCTCTGATGAGGATACCTATAATCATATCTTATCTGAAATTAAATCTATGCAGCTGAAATATGATAAAATTTCACAAAAATTCAGTATTGCCACGGTTAGCGGCTTAGACGGGATTGAAGACTGGTGGGAGTCATTGTATGACATTACAGATGAAGAAAGCGGTGCATCGCTGACCTGTGCAACACTTCAGATTGAACTCTATGAAATGACGGACGCCGATATTCTTTCCAAATTGAGTGTTAGCTTTTCTTATGAAGATGTGACATTTGAATACGTTGACAGCGACCGCAGCAGATTCCAGAAGATGATCAGGGCGACAGACGGAGAATACACGAAAAAAATATATATTTCCATAACAGATGAGTGGTAGAATGCACAGCAGGTGATAAAACACCTGCTGTCTTAATTTAAATAAAGAAGGAAAAAGTAGGAATACACTTTTGCCATACAGGTAAAACTAAGAGGAATATTTTTATGATAAAGGAGCGCGTTTTATGAAAAGGGGATTTTTAAGTGTATTTTTATGTGCAGCAGTAGCAGTATCCCTTGCATCAGGCTGCGGAGCTGAATCAGATGAGGCGGGCAAAGCACCGGAAAAGACAGAGAAGGAGAATAAGGCAGATGCAGGCGATGCAGATGTCAGGGACGACGCCGCAGAGGCGTCTTCAGTGGAGCAGAAGACCGTTTATGTGACGCCGGAGTGGGTAAAAAGTGTAATTGATGATGAGCAGGCCGGATATGAGGATGCAGTGATCGGAGAGGTCACTTATACCGGCGCATTAGATGACAGCGAAGCCTACAAAGAAGGACATGTTCCGGGAGCCATCCTTGTAGGAGACACAGAGGTAGAAGATGCAGAAGGAACAGAGGAAAAGCCCTATAATCTTCTGACACCGGAGGAGGTAGAGGGATACCTGCTTTCTCATGGTATTACAAAAGACACAAAGGTGATTCTTTATGGTGAGGATCCTGCCGGCGTTGCGCGTGTGGCATACGCGTACCTGTGGGCCGGCGTTGAAGACGTTAAGGTTTTAAACGGCGGGCTGGAGGCATGGAAGGCGGCAGGATATGACCTGGAGAAGGATGTAAATGAAGGGACAAAGGCAGACAGCTTCGGAACAATAGTCCCGGCACATCCCGAGTACTGGGTGTCTGTCGGGGACGCAAAGGACAGACTTGAAAATGACAAGAATTTCAAACTTGTAAGTATCCGAAGCGAAAATGAGTGGCTTGGAAAGACAAGCGGATATAATTATATTGACAGGGCAGGGGAGCCGGAAGGAGCCGTGTGGGGCAAAGGAGCAAGGACAACATTCGATGTGGCTGATTTTACAAATGATGATGGTACAGTGAAGGATCTGGAAGGCATTAAGAAGGTATGGGAGGACTGTGATTTTACGCTGGACAACCATCTTTCCTTCTATTGCGGAACAGGATGGAGAGCATGTGTTCCGTTCCTTGTGCTCTATGAGAATGGTTATGAAAACATTTCTGTCTATGACGGCGGATGGTATGAGTGGCAGATGAAAAATGACTACCCGGTACAGGTGGGCGATCCGGCCAGCGATGACTGTGAGCATACAACTGTAGAAAAGCTGCCAACCGATAAGGCAGCAGAGTAGATATGAAAATAGATTTCATATTCTCCGCCGTATCTCTTAAGACTTTCTGAAAATTTCAGGCGCAGCCTTGACAAAATGCTTTCAGATAGCTATGATATTCAGTAGCTTAAAAAAGCTGACAAAGTATTATAAGAAAAGTTTTTTAAAAGAAGCAAAGGCAATGAAGAAGAGGAGTACACATCATTACCCTGACAGAGAGAGCTGCCCGCAGGCTGAGAGGTGCTTAAGAATGTAAGATGTGGAAGGTAGCTTCCGAGCCGGATCGCAGAACCCATGGCACAGGAGAACATAGGATTTACAGTCGCCTGTGAACCGTAATGGCTAAGCTGTCCCGGAGTCGTTCCCGTTAAAGAATAAGAGAAGAACCAATAAAGGTGGTACCGCGGTTACAATCGCCCTTTACAATAAAAGGGCGATTTTTTATAATTTATGCCCTTAAATATGAATAAAATGTGAAACTACGCTATGGAATGAAAACAATCGAAAGAGAGCGAGGAGAAGAACAATGAGCCAGAATCTGGAGACAACTTACAACCCGAAGGCGATTGAAGCCAAATTATATGAAAAATGGTGTGATAACAAGTATTTTCATGCAGAAGTGGACAGAAGCAGAAAACCTTTTACAACCGTGATGCCTCCGCCGAATATTACCGGAAAGCTTCATATGGGGCACGCCCTTGATAATACCCTGCAGGATATACTGATCCGTTATAAGAGGATGCAGGGCTACAATGCACTGTGGGTTCCGGGAACGGACCATGCGGCAATTTCTACAGAGGTAAAGGTAACAAACCAGTTAAAGGAAGAAGGAATTGATAAAAAGGAGCTTGGACGGGAGAAGTTCTTAGAGAGAACCTGGCAGTGGAAGGAAGAGTATGCCGGAACCATTGAAGCGCAGCTTAAAAAGCTTGGTTCCTCCTGTGACTGGGACAGAGAGCGGTTTACGATGGATGAAGGCTGCTCGAAAGCGGTAGAGGAAGTATTTATTAAATTATATGAAGAGGGGTACATCTATAAAGGATCCAGGATCATTAACTGGTGTCCGGTATGCAAGACCTCCTTATCAGATGCAGAGGTTGAGCATGAGGAGCAGGATGGATATTTCTGGCATATTAAGTATCCGATTGCAGGAACAGAGGATTATCTGGAGATTGCCACAACACGTCCGGAGACTATGCTTGGGGATACGGCGATCGCAGTACATCCGGATGACGAGCGCTATAAGGACATTGTGGGAAAGAAGGCGCTGCTTCCGCTGGTGAACAGGGAGATTCCGATCGTTGCGGATTATTATGTAGACAAAGAGTTCGGGACCGGTGCCGTAAAGATCACGCCAGCCCATGACCCCAATGACTTTGAAGTTGGAAAGCGCCATAACCTGCCGGAAATCAATATTATGAACGATGATGCCACCATCAATGAAAATGGCGGGAAATATGCGGGAATGGAGCGCTACGAGGCGAGAAAACTTATTGTTGAGGAGCTAAAGGAGCAGGGTCTTCTTGTAAAGATCCAGCCCCACAGCCATAATGTAGGAACCCATGACCGGTGTCATACAACCGTAGAGCCGCTTGTTAAGCAGCAGTGGTTTGTACGGATGGAGGAACTGGCAAAGCCGGCGATTGAGGCAGTGAAGAACGGGGATCTGAAGTTTGTGCCAGAGAGGTTTGATAAGATCTACCTCCACTGGCTGGAGAATATCCGCGACTGGTGTATCTCACGTCAGATCTGGTGGGGACACCGGATTCCGGCATATTACTGCGATGAATGCGGTGAGGTGGTTGTATCAAGAGGCGTGCCGGACAAATGTCCGAAGTGCGGATGCACTCATTTTACACAGGATGAGGATACCCTGGACACCTGGTTCAGCTCCGCCCTGTGGCCGTTCTCGACCCTCGGATGGCCGGAAAAGACAGAGGACCTTGAATATTTCTACCCGACAGATGTACTGGTGACTGGTTATGACATCATTTTCTTCTGGGTAATCCGCATGGTATTTTCCGGTTACGCCCATACGGGGAAATCGCCGTTCCACACCGTATTTATCCACGGGCTTGTAAGAGATTCCAAGGGAAGGAAGATGAGCAAATCTCTTGGGAACGGAATTGATCCTCTGGAGATCATTGACCAGTACGGGGCGGACGCCCTGCGTATGACGCTGATTACTGGAAATGCGCCAGGAAATGACATGCGTTTTTATCATGAGAGAGTTGAAGCAAGCCGGAATTTTGCCAACAAGGTGTGGAATGCGTCCAGGTTCATCCTTATGAATGTGGATGGAAAAGAGATTACCAGACCAGGGGATGAGGAATTCAATCCCGCGGACCGCTGGATTTTGTCCAGATGCAATATGGTTGTAAAAGAAGTAACGGAGAATATGGATAAGTTCGAACTTGGAATCGCACTGTCCAAGATTTATGATTTTATATGGGATGAGTTCTGTGACTGGTATATTGAGCTGTCCAAGCATCGTATTTACCATGCACAAGAGAATCCGGCAGGAGCGGACGCTACACTGTGGACGCTTCGGGAGGTTCTTAAAAATGCATTAAAGCTTCTGCATCCGTATATGCCGTTCGTATCTGAGGAAATCTATAGTAAGGTGGCGTCTGAGGAAGAGTCTCTTATGATGTCGAAATGGCCGGTATATGAGGAAGGATGGGCGGATCCGAAGGCGGAGGAGATTCTGACGCACTACCAGGAGATAATCCGCGGGGTGCGCAATGTACGCTCTGAGATGAATGTCCCGAATTCAAGAAAGGCAACGATTTATGTTGTGTGTGAGGATGGGGATTTAAGAGACGGGCTTGCCCGGCTTGGCGAATCTGCAAAGATGATGGCTGCAGCAAATGACTTTGTTCTTCAGAGTAATAAGAGCGGGATTGCAGATAATGCGGTTTCGGTTGTAGTGCCGGATGCCATTGTTTATGTCCCCCTTGAGGAACTGATTGATTTTGCGCAGGAGACTGAGCGACTGAAAAAGGAAGAGGCACGCCTGAAGAAGGAGATTGCCCGGGCGTCTGGAATGTTAAATAATGAAAAGTTTGTAAGCAAGGCTCCTGAGTCTAAGGTAAAGGAAGAAAGGGAAAAGCTTGAGACTTATAAGCAGATGATTGAGCAGGTAAAGGAAAGGCTGAAGGGCCTGGAAGCTGCAGGAAAGCAGGCATAGACAGTAACCATAGACATCAATATTTAAGGGGATATTATGAAGAAGATTCATATTGAGATGCCCGATATAAAGGGCGGACTCCATAAGATCAGGAATCTGAAAAGAGAAGATGTAAAGGCATACTGGAGGGCGAGGAAAGAGCGGCGTGACCGTATTCTTGAAGAGCGCCGAAACAGTGCGTTTGCCAGAAGGATGAAGCCGGTTTACAAGATTATGAACAGGCTTTCACTGGTATTCCATGTGCTGCTGGCGTGTATGATCAATTTTACCATTGAGGCGATTTCCAGGCATTCTCCTATTGAGGCATGGGACTATATGACGGAGACGCCGCTTGTATTTTTATACAATGCGTTTATGATCTTTATGACATTTTCCGTTGTATATCTGTTTAAACGCCGGGTATTTGTGCGGATTATTATCAGTGTACTCTGGCTGGTGCTGGGAGTTGCCAATGGATATATGCTTATGAAGCGGGTGACTCCATTTAACGCACAGGATCTGAAGGTGGCAAAGGATGCAGTTACGCTTATTCATAATTATTTTAATTCCTTTGAACTTATGATCGTGGGAGTCGGCGTGGCGGCGGTTGTCATATGGGTCATCTCCATGTGGCGCCGCGGCGGCCAGTATGAAGGAAAGATTCACAGGCTTGTCGCAGTGGCCGGGATGGTCATCTGTGCTCTTATATATGGAGGGCTTACGGATGCGGCCGTTGAAAAGAGGGTGGTATCCACTTACTTTGGAAATATTGCGTTTGCATATGAGGATTATGGGCTTCCTTACTGTTTTATGGCAAGTGTGTTTAATACTGGAATCACAGAGCCCCATGATTATGATGAAAAGACGATCGAGGAGATCAGTAATCACAGAGAAATCACGAAAAATGAGACGGGACGGAAGAAGAATAAGCTTCCCAACATCGTGTTCATCCAGCTGGAATCTTATTTTGATGTGGCTGAGGCGGAATTTTTCACAACCTCTGAGGATGCCTCTCCGAATCTGAGGAAGATGTACCAGAACTATTCCTCCGGGTATTTTAAGGTGCCGTCAATCGGCGCCGGAACGGCAAATACGGAGTTCGAAGTGCTTACTGGCATGAACCTCCGGTATTTTGGGCCAGGGGAGTATCCTTATAAGACAGTGCTGAAGAACCAGCCCTGTGAGAGCGCGGCGACGGCCCTTACAAAGCTTGGCTACGGGGCCCATGCCCTTCATAATAATGGCGGGAATTTCTACAGCCGCGCCCGGGTGTTCGATAACATCGGCTTTGACAGTTATACAAGCAAGGAATTCATGAATATTCTCCAGCTTACGGAAAATGGCTGGGCGAAGGATGACATTCTCATCCAGCATATTCTGGATGCCATGGATACAACAGAGCAGCAGGACTTTGTATTCGGCATCAGCGTGCAGGGGCATGGAGATTATCCGGAGACGAAGCTGATTGAGAATCCGGAGATTACAGTGGAGGGTATTGAAGATGAGGCTTTGAAAAATAAATGGGAATACTATGTGAACCAGGTCTATGAGATGGATGCATTTGCGGGCAATCTTGTAAAGGCGCTGGAAGAGAGGGGGGAGCCGACTGTAGTTGTATTTTACGGCGACCATCTTCCGACCATGGGGCTGGAGGCAGAGGACCTTAAGAGCCGCTACCTTTATAATACGAATTACGTAATCTGGGATAATATTGGCCTTAAGAAGCAGGATAAGAATATTCCGTCCTATCAGATTATGGCAGAGGTATTTAACCGTCTTGATATTCATTCCGGCACGGTATTTAATTATCATCAGGAGAGACAGCAGACCAGGAATTATCTGTCAGACCTGGAGCTTCTCCAGTATGATATCCTGTATGGCGAGAAATATGTGTATGATGGGAAGGAACCCATTACAGAGGGTCATATGATGATGGGCGTCAAGAATGTGACGCTGCAGAGTGTGGTTCCCTATCTGGATGAGGGCTACAGCCTGTATGGAGAGAACTTTACAAAGCAGAGCCGGGTATTTATAAATGGTGAGAGGCAGTCGAGTACATTTTTAAATAATACAAGGATCGTCCTTCCAGAGTCCGAGCTGAATCAGGGAGATATTATTACCGTTGTCCAGATGGGTTCCAGTGATACGGTTTTCAGAGTCTCTAATGAATATATCTATGAGGAAGGAGAACTCACGGTTTCACTGGGTACTGGCACGGATACAACAAAGTCCTGGACTTTGCAGGATGGAAATGAGGAATAGATATATGGAAGTAAGGAATGTCCGGGAGCGGTATGCAGAGGCAGTCCGCTATATAGAGGAGCTTCCAAGATTTACGAAAAAGCACCCCCTTAAGCACACGCAGGAGTTCATGAGAAGACTTGGAAACCCGGCATATGACCGCAAGGTGATCCATGTGGCAGGTACCAATGGAAAAGGCTCTGTGTGTGCGTATATACAGGCAATACTGGAAAGGGAGGGGAAGAGAACCGGGTTTTTCACTTCCCCTCATCTTGTTTCTATTAATGAGCGGATACAGATCGGGAGACGCCCGGTTTCAGACGATGAATTCTGTCAGGCTTTTCAGGCGGCAAGGGAGGCTGCTAAGAGAATGGAGGCGGAAGGACTGGGGCATCCGTCCTATTTTGAATTCCTGTATGGGATGGGAATGAGGGCGTTTTCCTGTACAGATGTGGAGTACATTATACTGGAAACAGGACTTGGCGGAAGACTGGATGCAACGAATTCATTTCCCGGCCCAAAGCTTACGGTTATTACTTCCATAAGCCTTGACCATACAGATATTTTAGGAGACACGATTGAAGAGATCGCGGCGGAAAAGGCAGGAATTATAAAGGAGCATGTCCCCGTATTTTATGACGGAGGAAATGAGGCAGCTTCTGCAGTAATAAGAGGAATGGCCGCAGAACGCGGCGCAGCCTGTAGAGAAATCACGAAAAATGCGTTCAAAATCCAGGAAGTAACCCGAAAAAATATTGCATTTTCCAGAGCAAGTGCGTATGATAGAGATATTAATTGGAGCGTTCCCATTCCAGGGCTGTACCAGGTGATGAACGCAGAGCTTGCAATACAGTCGGCAGAATATCTCTTAAGAAATGAAAACATCCATAGAGAACTCTGGCCGGAGGCGGTGGTTTCCATACGCTGGAGGGGAAGGATGGAAGAGGCAGGAGATCATCTGATCATTGACGGAGCCCATAATCCGGGAGCCTTAGAGGCATTTGCAGAGAGTGTACAGGCGCTTCCGGATGAGGGGGAGGGACTGCCGGTTGTGATATTTTCGGCAGTGACGGATAAAAAGTATGAGCAGATGATCGCGTATCTGTGTGGGCATTTCCCCGCAAAGGCTTATGTTGCAGTGCAGATTGAGGATGCAAGAGGAGTGCCGGTAGAGGAGCTTGGACGGCTTTTCAGACAGTATACGAGTCAGAGGGTCATAGAATGTGAGAATGCACAGGAGGCAGTCCGTGCTGCATACAGGGAGCGCAGCGGGACAGGCTATATCTACTGTCTGGGATCCTTGTATCTGGCAGGAGAGATTGAAAAAATGATGTAAAGATTCAGCAGGTCAGCACAGAGCCTGTCCTGGCGAAGAGAGGGGATTTAAGAAAATGATGGCGGGAGGTATCAGCTATGCTGAATTATGAGGAAGAACTTAAGAAGTTCCAGCCGAGCCTGGAAGTAGAAGAGATTGAAGAAGCAGTTTATCAGGAGGATCTGACGGATATGACAGATATTATCCGCGAAGTAGTCGAACAGACCAAATAGAGGGAATAATGATATATGGATTACACGACAAAACTCGTATACCAGTCAAATTACTGGTATAATGATGGAATAAAAAAGGCGACAATCCGGGATATGTCCGGAGCCATAGCGTCGCTCAGGCGCAGCCTGCAGTACAACAGGGCGAATGTGGCGGCCATGAACCTTCTGGGTCTTGTATATTATGGCCGGGGCGACGTGATGGAAGCACTTGTGGAATGGATTATCAGCAAGAATTTCCAGCCCCATGATAATATTGCCAATTATTACATCAGTAAGGTGCAGGAGATACCAGGGGAGCTTGCTGGTATCAATCAGGCAGTAAAACGATATAACCAGAGCCTGCAGTACGCTGCCCAGAACGGGGAAGATCTTGCAATCATACAGCTTAAGAAAGCAGTTGCCGCACACCCTTCCTATGTCCGGGCGTATCAGCTTTTGGGGCTTCTGTATCTTCATACAGAGCAGTATGCAAATGCAAGACAGATGCTGCGGATTGCATACCGGCTGGACACAACCAACGAGCTTACACTCCGGTATCTGCACGAACTGAATCAGGTGCGCAAGGAGCGTGCACCGGAACAGAAAGGCGAAAAGAGCAAAAAGGAGCAGCGGACCGTTACGTACAACCTGGGAAATGAAACCATCATCCAGCCAGTATCCACAGCATTCAAGGAACATACAGGGCTTCATACCGTAGTGAATATCGGGATCGGCGTAGTGGTAGGCGTCCTCGTCATGTGGTTTATTATCATGCCTGCCATGAATATATCCAGACAAAGGCGGGCAAACAAGCAGACCGTTGCTTTCAGCGACCAGATTGAGACGCAAAAATCACAGATCAACGCATTGAAGACAGAGCTTGAGACATACCGTTCCACCAGTGAAGAGACGGAAAACGTCCAGGAGACAGCAGCCTCCACCCAGGACAGCTACGAGACGCTTATGAATATCATGGAACATTACCAGGCACAGGACATGGGCAATGAGGCAATGGTGGACGAGCTGTTAAAGATCAAAACAGACTCCCTGGGCCTCATCGGGAAAGAGAGCTATAAGGCCATCACAGACAACCTCTTTCCGGCCATGTGCCAGGAACTCTACAGCATGTCCCAGCAGAATTATGAGGTTGCCAATTACGAAACCGGAATCAAGAACCTGGAAAAGGTCATGAAAATGGACGAAGGCTATGAAGACGGTGCGGCCATGCTTCTGTTAGCACAGTCCTATGAAAAAAGCGGCGATCAGGACAAGGCAAACATCCGATATCAGAAGATTATAGAAAAACACCCCGGCACAGATGCCGCAGCAGAAGCCCAGAAAGCCCTGGACGCCCAAAAACCAGGAGCCCAGAAAGAAGGCGGAGAAGACGGAGAAAACACTGAAGGCGGAGAAAATACCGAAGGAGGAGAAGACACCGGAGACGATGGCACCGGAGAAAATGCAGACGGAACCAGCGACACTGGAGCCGGAGACACCGGCTATACCGGAGACGATGGCGCCGGAGAACCTACACCAGATACATTCCAATAAACACCAAAGAAAAAAGATATGCCTCCGGCATATCTTTTTTCGCCCCCGTCCCCAACCGCGAAGCGGTCAGACAGGCGGCCATAATAACGAAAGGAGCCCATTCAACAATGAAATATCAGGTACAGGAAAATTGTCTGACGATCTTCCTTCCACATGAGCTTGACCATCACAACGCAGAAGAAATCCGAAAGGAATCAGACCATCTGATCGAGAGAAATCACATCCGGTATATTATCTTTGACTTTGAAGAGACTGCCTTCTGCGACAGTTCAGGCATCGGTGTAATTATGGGAAGATATAAAAGAATCTATATGCTGGGAGGAGAAGTGTGCGCCGTGCACACGAATGAGAGAATGAAGAGGATGCTTACTATGTCAGGTGTAACCAAGATTATGCATATTTATGAGGAGGACGAATAAATGGAAAATACGAATGAAATGCAGTTAATATTTGACAGCCGCTCCAGCAACGAATCCTTTGCCCGTGTAACAGTTGCGGCATTCATGACCGCACTGAACCCCACTGTCGAGGAGGTGTCAGATGTAAAGACAGCGGTATCCGAAGCAGTGACAAATGCAATCATTCATGGCTATGAAAGTGAAGTACATAATATCTACATCCGCTGCCGTACTGAGGAACGTACACTTTACGTTGAGGTTGAGGATAAGGGGCGGGGAATCGAGGATGTAGAGGCAGCCATGGAGCCGCTCTTTACAACGAAGCCGGAGCTTGACCGGTCCGGCATGGGATTTTCCTTCATGGAGGCTTTTATGGACGGGCTGTCGGTGGTATCAGAGCCTGGGAAGGGAACGACTGTAAAAATGAAAAAAATAGTTGGAAAAGGAAGGAAGCTATGGACCGCACAGCCTCTTTGATCAGGAGATCCCACGAAGGAGATGAAAAAGCGAGGGCACAGCTGGTAGAGGAAAATGCAGGGCTTGTGTGGTGTGTGGTAAAGCGGTTTTACAACAGAGGCACAGAGGCGGAGGATTTGTTCCAAATCGGAAATATAGGGCTTCTAAAGGCAATCGACAAGTTTGATATGTCCTATGATGTAAAATTTTCCACATATGCAGTGCCAATGATATCCGGGGAAATCAAGCGGTTTCTCAGGGATGACGGCATGATCAAGGTAAGCCGCTCCTTAAAAGAATTATCCTACAGGGCATACCTGTGCAGGGAGCGTATGTGCGACCAGATGGGGAGGGAACCCACTGTAGCAGAGATCGCATGCGAACTCGGAGTCGGGAGTGAAGAGCTGGTCATGGCGTTAGACGCCAGCGGAGACGTGGAATCCCTGCATAAACCCATTTATCAGAATGACGGACAGGAGATCCGGCTAATGGACAAGCTGCCCGAAAAGGAACAGGAGGAGGATAAGATACTGAACCACATGCTGCTAAGCCAGCTGCTTGACTCTCTCGACAAAGAGGAGCGCAGACTCATTTACCTGAGATACTTTGCGGAGCGGACACAGACACAGGTGGGAGCAGAGCTTGGCATCTCACAGGTCCAGGTCTCAAGGCTGGAGAAAAAAATTTTAAAAAGACTAAGAGAGAGAATATAAAAGGCATATTCATGCATATTTTCAGAAGGAATATTCCATACTAACAAAAACAAGCAAAGGAAAGGCGGTGTCAGTATGGAGGAAGCTAGAAGAAAACTCAGGATATGCCTGATTTTTGTAGTAAGCCTGGCAGTCCTGGTGGGCTGCATCTATTATTTTAATGATGTGAAAAATCAAGAAAAAATCAGCGAAGGAACACTAGTACTGCATAATTAACCGTTAATTACGCAATGCTGTACTGGTAAAGACAGGAGGCATGGGATGTCAAGTATAACCGTATATATAAAAGCCGACAGAAATATAGAAGTCACAAAACCAGACGTAAAATTAGGGGACGTCCTGACCATGGAATGCCGGGATCCTTCCATGATTCCGAAGCTTAAAGTAATCAAGCTCTTCAGCTTTCACAGCACAGATAAAAAGAATCAGAACCGGACAGCATTTTCCATACTCCGTGTCATAGAGCTGATTCATGAAAAATATCCGAACATAGATATTCAGAATATGGGAGAACAGGACTTTATTGTTACCTATGAAGCACAGCAGACAGCAGGCGGCGTTATCCATATACTGAAGGCAGCAGCAGTCGTACTCATCAGCTTCATCGGCTCCGCATTTTCTATCATGGCATTTAATAACGACGTTGATGTAACAAAGATGTTCGGACAGATCTATGAGCTTATCACAGGAACAAAAAGCAGTGGGTTTACAATCCTGGAGCTTACCTATAGTCTGGGGATCATTATAGGAATCCTGACATTTTTTAATCATTTTGGGAAAAAACGCTTCTCTGTAGATCCTACGCCAATGGAAGTAGAGATGCGCCTGTACGAAAACGATCTCCAGACAACACTCATAGAAAATATATCTAGAAAGGGGAAGGAACAGGATGTGGGCAAAAGAACTACTTCTGGCACTCATAGGACTTAGCGCCGGGATGGTAGTAGCAGGAGGATTATTCTCCTTCATCATCGGACTAGGCGTTATATCCGATTTCGCAGACCGGACACATACAGGAGAACATATCCTTCTTTACGAAGACAGCGTAGCCCTGGGCGGCATGCTGGGAAACATCTTCTGGGTTTACCAGATCAGCATCCCCGGCGGAGCATGGCTCGCCCCGGTCTTCGGAACCCTCGCCGGCATCTTCGTTGGCTGCTGGTCCATGGCCCTTGCCGAAATACTAAACGTATTCCCCATCTTCATAAGACGCGTAAAACTACTACGCTTCATTCCCTACCTGATCCTCGGCACCGCCCTCGGCAAAGGCCTGGGCGCCCTCCTCTTCTTCTCCCAAAAGTGGTGAGCGGCCACCGCAAAGCGGTCAGAATAGGGGATGGAGTTATTTAAGTAGAAAGGAGACAACCAACAATGGATAAGCAAAGGCAACAACAGGCATATGAAAATTACGTGAAGCAAAAAACCCCGGTTCACAATCTACCGGCCAACATGGCAAAAGCATTTGTCACCGGAGGCTCCATCTGTGTGATCGGACAATGTATCCTGCACTTCTGCAAGACACAAGGATTAGACAAGGATATCAGCGGCGGCTGGACCTCCATGCTCCTTATTCTGCTAAGCGTCCTTCTCACAGGATTTAACATATATCCAAGTATCGCAAAATGGGGCGGTGCAGGAGCCCTTGTACCAATCACTGGATTTGCCAACTCTGTGGCATCCCCGGCAATTGAGTATCAGAAGGAAGGGCAGGTTATGGGAATCGGATGCAAGATCTTCACCATTGCAGGACCGGTAATTTTATATGGAGTATTCAGCAGCTGGGCGCTTGGGCTCGGCTACTGGATCTTAAAAATGGCAGGAATCTTATAAAAAGAGAGGTAATAATTATGGAAGGAAAAGCAGACGAAAGAGATGATATGCCCATTGGTTTAAGCTTTCAGCTAGGGGCAAGCCCCAGGGCAATGGATGCATATGCCAGATTGAATGATGAAGAAAAACGTCAGGTAGTAGAGGCGGCAAAGAATGTTACTACCAAATCGGAAATGAGCCAGATTGTGAGAGAGCTGGAGCAAAATTTCTTTTGATGTTATGCGTGCGCTTGTCCCGGGGATATTTGCTTTGCAGATATCCCCGGGACTTTTTTGTTGGATTTAGGAAATATTGAAGCTAGTACAACGAATATTAAGTAATTGGCAGTTTGACTTGCCTGTTTTCCTGATAGCACTACTCCCCAAGCCTCGACGTAGCCACCGCTACGCCTGCGTTTGTGAAGCAGCACTCTCAGAAAAATATTCTGCGTCAAAACTAAATAAACTACCATGGCAGAGAAAATCTCTTCTTTTGTCTTCAAATCCGGGGTCGTTGCCGCATACTCACGGATTTTCACGGGGACGGACATCCCTGCCGCCATCAATGCCAGACCATCCCGGACCTCGTCCACATTATTTCGAATATAATAGTAAATCTCGTCATATGGACCTGAACTCGTCCAGTAATTTCCCAAATTATTATTTTCCAGTGTCATCACCACGGAACGGGGATTGTAAAGTCTTTTTCCGGCGTGAGTCAGATATCCATCATACCAGTATCTCAGCCCTGCCCTCGAAACACACGGTCTTTCCGTACATTTTTCATAACGGTCATACAACGCATCCACCTCACATTCCATGAAGCCAAAATACTCAGAAAACCGCTCTTCATCTGCCATCGAATACTCTGCAAACATGTTCAATTCCGAACCGCTTGAATATTTTGCGATTGGTAGAATCCCTGTCATGTATGCAAACAAGACATAGGGGCGATCTTTCAGGAGACTTCGCAGAAATGCCAGATATGCTTTTCTGTCAGGCTCCGATGCAAAATCCTGATGGAAAATGTAATCCCATTCATCCAGTACAAAAATGAACCTCTCCGACGGATTTTCCGCATATACGTCCATAAGCGCATCAATTGCCGATTCGTCCTCCGCCATTTCCACATTCGGGTACGTTTTTCTCAAATCCCGGACAAGACATCTTTCAATCCTGCTTATATACTGCCTGTAACTGGCACACTGTCCCGCCGTATCATTCAAGAAAATGTGAATGACCGGGTACTGGTTCAAATGCTTTTTATAGTCCCTCGCCTGAGCAATCTGAAGAGTCCCGAAAATATCGTCAGAGCTGCACGCTCTGGAGAAAAAGGCTGCGATCATATTGGCCATCACTGTTTTTCCAAACCTCCGGGGGCGTACAACACAGATATGGCTGTTTCCAGCCTTTACCACAGGGAAAAGCTCCTCCAGCATCTGAGATTTATCTACAAAATATTGCTTCCCTGTTTCATCTTTATATAATGTATACGCTGTCTGGCTGTCCAGATAAATTCCCATGCATTTCACTCCATATCACAATATATATTTAAGATGCCAAGCCCAGCTTTTTCCTGTTTTTCGCAGAATTCGAATAACATTTCGGAATTGATACCTTCTTTTTTCCTACCAGTTTTTTCAGCTTAAGATCAAACTGAGACTTGGTTAGCTGATTATTCTTTGCATCAAAATACTGTGTCGAATATACGGTTTCCGTTCTCAGCCGGAGTCTCTCGGAGGCACCGGTTAATTTCCGGTATGAGATATATTCTCCATGAAGCATTGTGCCGGTTGTAAAGATGCCTGTCTTTTTGTAATAGCTAAACATATCTGTAATGTTGCAGACTAACCGTACCTTTCCCTTCCTGAAGGTATAAAGCTGGTAGGCGCCATCAATATGCTGCGTACCTGCACCGCTTGCATCTACAAATAGCTCCGGTACAGAATCCTTGTCAATGTACACCAGTCCAAACTTGCATTTGGAAGACTGTACTTTCTTCTTGCCATTGTTCCAGCTGATTGTTTTTTTGGACAAAAACTTTTTATAAGCTTTGACAGCCTGCGATTTTTTTGATGCAGCCTCCGCATTTATACGCTGTGTGGACATGAAGGCTATTAAAAACATACACATGAACAGACAACGTACCACCGTTTTTCTTGATATTTTCATACTTGAAAATCCCCCTTTTCTATATTATATTCCTAAATGATTCTGCTTTAAATTATACACTATTTGCCTTATGATGTCTATTAAGAAGTAACAGTTCAGCCCAGCGTAGACAAAAATATATGGATATGTTACACTTATCATGGCTATAAGCGATTGCTCCGGCAGAGAAGTATGCCGGCGCACATCCGATATTTTGAAAGGAAAGTGATAATTGTGAAGATTTCTGGCATGAGGTGGAAAAGGACAGCTGCACTTATATTAGCAGCAGGAATACTTGTTACGGCAGGATGCTCCAGGGAGCGCAAGGAAGCTTCGCTTACTATGTCAGGTAATAAGAGTGAGACAGCCGATAAGGAAGTTATAGAGGACATCCTTGCTGATTACATGGAAGAACATTCTGACACGAGTGTATCCTATGAAGAGCGGGAGAATTATGATTACTATGATATGTGGCAGAACCGGGAGGACACAGGGCAGTTAGATGACATCATTCTGACCAGCAGGGACACAGCACGGAAGCTAACAGGGAGCGGAGGCCTGGAAGATATGGCAGGACTTGTCCGTGATCTTCCGTTTCCGCAAAATATGAAAGAACAGATGAAATCCCGCGGAAGAAAGATATGCAGGATACCGCTTACCCTGTCATCCTTTGGCATGTACTGCAATCTGAAGATCTTACAGGAGCATGGTCAGAAGGTGCCCGGGACACTGGAGGAATGGGTGGATATATGCGAATATTTTAAAACATGCGGAATCACCCCGGTGATTGCTAATAATGATACTTCCATAAGAACGATGGTTCTTGCAAAAAGTCTTTATCCACTCTATAAAAGCGGTGTGATGGAAGGAAAGCTTAAGAGGATTGATGATGGAGAAAAGGAACTAAGCGACTATCTTCTAAGAGGATTTACCCTTGCCAGGGATTTTTGTACGAGAGGATATATAGACAGAAAAAAGGCATTAGAGACAGAGCCGTTATCAGATGATCTGGAGGAATTTGTAAAGGGGGAGTCGCCTTTTATGATGACTGGGACAGAGGCGGCAGAAAAGGTTAAGTCTATGGACCCCGGATTTGAATTTAAGGTAGTGCCCTATCCGGTTTTAGAGGAGGGCTCTGTACTGATCGTGAATCCCGGGGACTGGCTCAGTATACCGGCAGAAGGAAAGAATACGGAGCGGGCAAAGGAGGTTGTTCAGTATTTTTTAAAGGAAGAGAATATGAAGAAGTTCGCAGATGGCCGGGGTTCCTTTAGTACACTGGCGGACCACCAGCAGCCGGAGATGGAGGAGATCCGGGATATCGTTGAAAGCTATGAGACAGAGGTGGTTGTCATCGCTGAAGATATGAATGCCGTATTCCCAATGTGGGATATCACAGGGGAAGCATCAAGGAGACTGCTTGAGGATGAAGATTTAGCTCTGCTGATGGAATGGATGAATGAGCAGGCCCGGGAAGCGTTCTTTTGAGCATACCTTTTGCAGATCTGTTGAATAGTTACGTATATTTTTTCGCGATACACACATACTAGCTCTTATAAATTAAAAGATGGAGAGTTGGTGTGTATGAAGCAGGAGAGTCATATTAAGGGAACGCAGAGTATTGAGTTTGCGGAGTCGCCATTTCTTATTAGCAGTGCGTCTGTCGTCGGTAAGAAGGAAGGGGAGGGGCCTCTCGGAAAGATGTTTGACCTGGTAGGTGAAGATGATTTATTTGGAGCCGATTCATGGGAGGAGGCAGAGAGCACCATGCAGAAGGAGGCGTGTCTTCTGGCTATGGGGAAGGCGCATATCAGCCAGTCGCAGGTACGGTATCTCTACGGAGGAGATCTGCTCCGGCAGGGAATTGCCACTTCTATTGGAGTGGAGGATCTGGAGATTCCTATGTTTGGACTTTATGGTGCGTGTTCCACCTCGGGAGAGGCAATTGCACTTGCATCCATGGGAGTGGCGGCTGGTTACGGAGAATATATGCTTGCGGTTACATCAAGCCATTTTGGAAGCGTGGAAAAGGAGTTCCGTTTTCCACTAAGCTATGCCAGCCAGCGGCCGCTATCTGCTCACTGGACTGTGACAGGAAGCGGAGCATTTCTTGTGGGAAAAAGGCGGAGCCATGTCCGGATTACCGGAGTTACTGTGGGCAAGATTGTGGATTACGGACTTAAAGATTCTCAGAATATGGGTGCATGTATGGCACCTGCGGCGTGTGATACGATTGTTCGTAATCTTGAGGATTTTGGACGGATGCCGGAGGATTATAACCGGATTATAACCGGGGATCTGGGGTATGTAGGGCAGAGTATTTTGTTTGATCTAGTTACCGGAAAGGGATACGATATTAAAAAGAACCATATGGACTGTGGTATGACAATTTTTGATCAGGAAAAGCAGGATACTCATGCAGGCGGCAGCGGCTGCGGCTGCGCAGCTTCCACATTGTCAGCATATATCCTGCCGAAAATTGAGCGCGGAGAGTGGAAGCGTGTATTATTTGTCCCCACAGGGGCGCTTATGTCAACTGTTAGTTTCAATGAAGGCGCCAGTGTACCCGGAATCGCCCATGGAATTGTGCTTGAACATTGCTAGGGGACGGGGGAACGCAGCAGGGGGCTGGGCTGCCCCGTCCCTAACTGCGAAGCAGTCAAAATAGGAGGTTGTTATGGAATATATTAATGCTTTTTGGGTAGGAGGGCTGATCTGTGCCCTTGTTCAGATTTTACTGGACAGGACTAAGCTGATGCCGGGGAGAATTATGGTGCTGCTTGTCTGTTCGGGTGCGGTGCTTGGCGCACTGCAGATTTATCAGCCGTTTCAGGATTTTGCCGGGGCGGGGGCGAGCGTGCCTCTTGCCGGTTTTGGGAATCTTCTCTGGAAGGGAGTTAAGGAAGCGGTGGATAAGGAAGGATTTATTGGAATCTTCCTTGGGGGATTTAAGGCGAGTGCAGTGGGAGTGTCGGCGGCGCTGGTATTTGGGTATCTGGCATCTGTGGTGTTTTCGCCTAAGATGAAGAAGTAGGGAAAGTTGCCTCTCCGCACTCATTCGTAAAACGAGGCTGTCGCTCTCGCTACTGACGTTTTTAGAGGTAGCGGGAGCGGCTCTTTGATTTTGACGTATCATTTCATTCTGATTCAAAGGAGACTTGGTGTTGCTTTGATCATCGGCATGTTACATACAGTTCCTAAGCATTTCTCTTGTATGCAATCCTGCAGGACTTCTTGTAACAGGCGATTCCATACGTGTGGATTACCTTCATATCATAATTCCAAATTAGATTTTACGATCCAGTCCGAGACTGTCTGCAGCAACCCAAGTAACATGCCATGGTAAAAGTTTTCTTTCAGTTCCTTCTTGACAAAAGTGTCCCGGATACTGATGGATTCAGACATAATTTCGTTAAATAATGTCTGAAAATCTGCGGCGTTTCCTGTTTTCACTGCGTTGCAGAAATGATTCCATCTTGCAGTATTGCTGGTGATCTTTGACTGAAACCAGGAGCGGATCTTATCTGTATAGATTCCAAGGATTTCTCTATTAGGGATCGTAAGCTGATGCAATCGGTAAATGACGCGCCACTTGTCGCCATCTTTGTATACAGCCATATGCTCACGCTCCTTTCCCCAACGCTGATTGCAGTAATAACAAAATCTGCCGTCAGCCTCGGCAACATTCTAAAAATGTCTACACTTTTTGCTATAACACAAATCCTTACTGAAAAATTACTCATTGCAACTTCTTACGGAAAACTATTCACTGCAACATAATTCCTTACGAAAAACTACTCGCTATAACACAATTTCTTACGGAAGAAATTTGTGTTCACCCTGCCGCTGACTGTCAGGTAGCCAAGCTCGCGCATTTCCGCATTCAGCTCCAGGACAACCTTGTAGGCATAAGACTTTGAAACATTCAACTTCTGCGCCACTTCCTCAACCGTCATAAAATTTTTGCCTTCCATTACCCATCTTCTCCTCGCCCTGACTGATTCCTAATTCCTCTGTATTTCCCCCTTCTCTCTATTATTCCTGATTGCTCTGTTTGCCCCGTGTATCTGCCTTCTATTCCTAATCGGGTGCGGATAGGATAATCTAGGTACTTTTCAGTACACGTTTGTGTCGTTTTGTGTTCATATTTTCTGAATTTTATCTGATTTTTTTCGTGCCAAATTATCAGAGCCAAAATAGAGCCAGCAAGAACTATTCTTTCTGCTTTAATTTCTCTAATATTGATAACACATCCGGCTGTGTAGGCATAAACTTCACACCACGCTTTAACATTCCCCCAATTTTTCTTGCTTTCTGTTCAATGACCTTTGCCGTATGTTCACTGGTCAGCATCAAATGATTTCCGGCAATCGTATACTCACGTTCTATGTATTCTTCTGTAATCGGAAACATATCTTGTATTAAAAATACACTTTCTCTATTATCATCCAACTTCGCAATATGCAGAATGTCACAAGGTTTCCCTAATTGTTCCTTTTTCTCTATTATTTTACGAAACTTATCTATTCTACTAGAAAGAGGTATCATCCAATAAATTCCTGTAGCATTATCTTCAAAACAATAATAATGTGGTCTATTGCCTGCCTTATTCTCCTTGAGATACGGATCAGGCATATCCTCAAAAAATCTGTCCTTTATGATATAGAACCCCGTTTTCTTCATTCGTTCCATCCTCTCTGCAGCAATATGGAAAAAGTCCCTCACCTTTCGGCGAAGGACTAAACTTTCAACCCAACCATTTATATACCGCATATCGGTCAGCGGTAAACTTTCTTTGTACTAATATACTAGCAAGTATAAAGCAGAAAGTCAATAGACCTTCCTCCGTTCGAACTCCACCGTTATCCGTTTTATAAAACAGGATTTAATGTTCTTTACATGACCAATTCGTAACTTCCATTTTTATAACAGCAATCTTTTCAACCTGCTCTTTTTTGAAATTCCAATCCTTTTTATCGGAATAATGAGACATTAACATTCTAAGCGCATGGATTTTTTCTTCATAATTATTCAGTATCTGAATCATACCATTCCCCATAATAGATTGGTATAAGTAGGAATACGCGCAGGCAATCTCACCTTCTATAAGCTGATGTTTTCTATCCAACTCAAAGGAAGCCTTTTTTTGCATTCTGATTAGTTCAAACTTCTTTCCGTCAGCCGCTCCATGAAAATATAAGAAAATTTTTCCATCCACTTCTTCATAACCAAAATTTAAAGGTACAATATAGGCACCATTTTCATCCATGAGTCCTAATCGGCAACACTCACATGCCGAAAGAATCTCCATCATTCTATTTTGTTCGGTAATTTCTCTATCATTTCTTCTCATAAAATTTTCCTTCTCAAATCGATTTACGAACAAAGTGGGCAAGCCCACTTCAACTCCCCCATCCCCTCACTCATGAGGGGCTTGCACGCTTTGCGCGCCGAGCGTGGTC
>CAPEBR010000020.1 GCA_948602995.1 uncultured Dorea sp. | reverse complement strand
GCAAGACATTTACGATGGCGAATGTGATTGCCCAGCTGAATAAACCAACGCTTGTGATAGCTCATAACAAGACGCTTGCCGCACAATTATATGGAGAATTCAAGGAGGTATTCCCGGAAAACGCGGTGGAGTATTTTGTGTCCTAATTTGGGGACAGGGTAAAAAGCGCATTATTTCGTGTTATTTGGTATTGATTGTACCGTATTTTGTGGACAAGATGGGGGATTATAGACGAAATAACACGAGGCGGAGGGGGGAGTTTGTGACCTGGATTCGTGTAATGGATTAAGTAACATGGAATGAATAAAGGTAATTGTTTATATTGTTTAGCAGATAGAATTTCATTGTATTTGAAAAGTGTTTACAAATTATTAAGTAGAATTAAATGTGGGAGAAACTACCGAGTCTTTCTCGGTAGTCCAATGTAACGATAAAAGATAGATTATATATTTGAAAAAGCTGTTGTAAGAAAATATTTTGTATGAGATTTTCAGTAAATATGGTAAAGGCGATAAATTATATACACGGGAGTGAGTATGACTAAAGATAGATATGAATTAGCTTATGATGATTATGCTCAAAGTGCAAATACATTATTTCATTTTATGAAGGAGTTTAAATATTTGGAAGAAATATTAGAAAAGAAAGCGTTGATTCCGAGATACTGTAAGGAAGATTTGCAGTATCTCAATATTGGAGGAGGTTCCTTTGCAGAAGCATTTGTGTTGCAAAAATGTTTTTGTGATATTCCATTTCATAAGCTTGCTGAGAATTTTCAATTGCAGGCCACAGGGGATAACTATCAAAATTTAAGCGAGGATGAAAAAACAAAAGTGCCAAGTAAATATACACATACAGATTTTTATGGGGAGTATGCAATTGCATTTTCTAAAGGTTGGGGTGAAAAAAATAACCTACAGCCAATACATTATTTGAATGAATATTCAAATCGTACAAAAGATATATCTAATTTAATCAATCAGATATTGGGTATGGATGATATATTAGATATTTATGCAGATGATATATTAAACCGTTTGTGTTTTGTAAAACCATTGAGAGGAATAATGAAACGCAAATTTAAGCGTAATAATGGCATTGATGTAGAAATTGATTTTCAAAAGAATTTTCATGATGAGCAAGAGTGGCGTTATGTTCCTTCAATTGATATTGCAGTTGCTTTGCAAAAAGATACTGTTATTGCAAATCCATATATGTTACATATGAATGAAGAAGGAATGGATATTAACGCAGGGCTGAGCGATGAGAAATACAGCTCTTTATGGTTAAAATATGGTTATGATGATATAAGATATATTATTGTCCCAAATGGAAATGCGCGTGTTGATATAATTAATGTGATTATGTCAATCCCTAATGATAAATTTAGTGATGGATCAGATGTAGCAATACAAAAATATGTTTTAATTAGCAAAATACTTGTTTTGGAAGAAATCAGGAAGGACTGTTAATATGGGCAATAAACTAAAAAATGTATTCTCAAAGGAAGAAATTTCATATGGAGGAAAAATAAATTTTTCGAATCAAGAGTCGTATGAGAATTTTATGATGGCATTAGAAACAGTACAAGAAGAAGGTGGATCTGTACGTGTAAAAGGAGTTGATTCAGTTGAAACTTTGATTCGAAAGGGGAAATCGGAATATCTTATAAATGAAAATAATAAAATATATGATTTGGTGGTAGCACCATCAACAGATGAAGTTTCCTTTGAATTAGATACAGCTTGTGGAAAAAAAATGCTCATTTTTAATCGATATCTGATTAATAAGGGGGTTGTTTTGCAAACATCACAAAATGCTATTATATTTTTAAAAATTTTTTTAGAAAAGGATTCTATGAAAAGTAATATCAGTTACCAGATACATTTAGAGAAGGCTAAGACCATAAAAGAATTAACAGAAGGTTACTATATCGTCTTATCCTTTTTCAATCTACTTTTTAGAGATGATATAAAAAGATCGGAAAATGGTATTGATATAAAAAGAATGAAAATGTACTTTGTTAAATCAATCGAAGCATATAAAAAGTTGGAATATGTAGAAAAAGAATTTGGAGTTACTTTTGTTCCAAAGGTTTTAACACAGAATGAAGATTCCTGGATGGATTTAGAAGAATTGTATCTTGCGTTAAAGGAAAAAGAAGTAATTCGTTTAAATGCTAAAGTTAATGATACAGAAACTACTGGTATGAAAATAAATCAACAAATAGATGATATAAAGGTTGGAAGTGCAATTGATATTACATTTATAACGAAAATATATTATTCTCTTTGGGATGTAAAGATTACTCTTTTTTCGGCAAATTTATTGTCCAATGCAATTATTAAGGAAATAAATGAAGCATCAGATGGAGAGATCAAAATTCTATATGGCAGTGAAGATAGCAGACCAATGTATATATCTTATATGGGGTTTAAGACAGAGGAAGAGGCGAAAGAAGAAATGAAAGAGATTATGAATCATAAAGCGGATTATTTGAATGCGCTGACTGTTTTGGGATATATAAATAAAAGGAAATCCAAAGAAAATGATTATATAAATAATGAATTAGAGTAATTCGCTACACACGTGTAGCGAATCTGCGGAGGTAAAATGAAGAAAAAGAGTGAGTTATTAAAGCAAGAACCTTCAGAAATTTTGATAATAAAAGAACAACAATTTTACGAAGATGTGCGTTTGATCTTACAACGGGCAAGAGAAGAAGCATATAATAGTGTTAATGGTATCATGACATATGCTTATTGGAATGTGGGACGACGAATTGTCGAGCAGGAACAATAGGGTGAAACAGTTATCAGATGAATTTGGAACAGGGTTTTCTGTAGTAAATTTGAAAAACTGTCGTCAGTTTTATTTGGTATTTCCAGAAGAATCATATGGATTTTCAATGGTTGGTAAAATTCCGTGGTCTCATCTAAGAAGTATAATGCGTATTTCCGATGAAGAGGAAAGAAACTTTTATTTAAAGGAAGCTTTAACAGAAAATTGGTCTGTAAGAGTTTTGGAGCGCAATATTAAGAGTGGATATTACAAAAGAATGTTATCCACACAGTTACCCGATAAAGAAAATAAAGCATTGGAATTTGTGAAAGATCCATTTATATTAGAATTCATGGGAGCCACTCCCAATATCAGCCAGTTAGAAAGTGACTTGGAGGCAACCATTATAAATAATCTACAGAAGTTCTTGCTGGAAATGGGCAAAGGGTTTTCATTTGTGGGAAGGCAGATGAGGATATGTACAGAAGCAACGGATTTCTATATAGATCTGGTTTTTTATAATTATATTCTGAAATGTTTTGTCGTTATTGATTTAAAAACAAAGAAGTTGACACATCAAGATATAGGACAAATGGATATGTATGTCAGAATGTTTGATGACTTAAAAAGAAGAGAGGATGATAATCCAACAATAGGGATTATCTTTTGTACAGATAAAGATGAAACGATTGTGAAATATTCGGTACTCCATGAAAGTCAACAGATATTTGCTTCAAAGTATATGACTGTTTTACCGACAGTGGAAGAATTACAGAAGGAATTAGAGAGAAATCAGTTGATTTATGATAGTAGAAAATAAAGATATTTCTAATTTAAATGATATTAGAATACGAAACAGACTACTTTGTAAACAGTTATGACTACAAATTTGTGACCTCCATTGGTACAATCACAAAAGTTCGCCTATAGACCAGCCCTAAAACAGAAGTTTACACTAAATGATTTCTAAATTACACGAATTTTGTGTCTGATAGTAGTCATAGTAATTCCGTGAAAGAGAGGTTTTCATATGCCAGAGTTCAAATTACAAGCCCCCTACAAGCCCACAGGCGACCAGCCACAGGCCATTGCTGAGCTGGTCTACGAGTATTCCTTTTGATAAATTTATAAAAAGTTTTAATAGTCAAGAAATGCAAGAACCATTAAGAACAAACACAATTTTATGAGCAGAATAATGGCATAATCACGGACCCCGCAAGGATTTCCAAGATCGATCGAATCAAGAAGCTTTGTTACCAGCTCAAAGATGTCATGAAATCCAAAACATCTTTAAGGGACAATGTATCCAGAGAAGGAGGCTGTAAAAAATCTTGTGTCTATGGAATTTAAGACTTCCTGATAAGAATAAGATATGTAAAAAATCTTTGTCGATTTTACACTTTTTGTGCTGTCGACTTGCTGTCGAAGATTTCTTTGTATCTATAGTATACACATATTCAGGAGGGTTATACAGTTATTTCTAATTTTTTGCATGCTTATTAAGGCTCTGTATTTATTGCTTTTTCGTGGGCTCTGCCCACACCCGGCCTCCGGAATAAGACCTAAGTTTTTTGGCAATAATACAGATGCCGATGGAATAAGGGTGGGATGGTTTGTTTGGATAATTGCCATCCCGCCTTTTACTTTACAGGTATTTCGTGATTCTTTCGCTATACAAAACAATCAATTGGTTCAATACCTGATCCCAGTTCCGATATCTCTGCGTCCATTTTTTCACTACATTCTCGCTGGCCAGATATAGCATCTTTTCCAAGGATGTATCACTTGGGAATACACTTTTTGTCTTGGTAACTTTCCGATACTGGCGGTTTACACCCTCTATAATATTTGTCGTGTACATGATGCGCCTGATTTCATCGGAAAATTGAAAAAATGAACTTACATCTTCCCAGTTGTTTTCCCAGTTACTAATGGCATAAGGATATTTTTTTCCCCATTTTTCTTTGATGATATCCAATTCTGTCAGTGCCGCTGATTCCGTCGGCGCGTTGTAGACAGCTTTGAAATCTGTAGAAAACTTCTTCAAATCATTATAGTTGATATACTTAAAAGAATTCCTCAGCATATGGATCACACATCTCTGTATTTCTGCCTGCGGATATACTGCCTGTATCGCTTCTTTAAAGCCCGGCAGTCCATCTACACAGAAAAACAGTACGTCCTTGACTCCCCGGTTTTTCAGATCGTTTAACATGCCAAGCCAGAACTTGCTGGTTTCATTTGCGCCTGCCGTGATGCTCAGAATGTCCTTATACCCTTCGACAGTAACGCCTAATACCACATAGGCAGCACGGTTCAGTATCCGGCCGTCTTCCCGCACTTTATAGTGGATACAATCCATGAACACAAAAGGATAAATGGGATTCAAAGGGCGGGATTGCCACTCTTTTACCTGGGGTAGGATCTTATCTGTGATTTTGCTCACCATTTCCGCAGATACTTCAATTCCATACAGATCGTTAATCTGGTCGTGGATATCCCGTGTACTCATCCCACGCGCATAAAGTGAGATGATCTTTTCTTCAATTCCAGAAACATCCCTCTGATACTTGGAAATGAGTTTTGGTTCATATTCACCATTTCTATCTCTGGGAACATCAATTTGGAACTCACCATACTGACTTTTAAGAGTCTTGGGAGAGTGGCCATTTCTTTTATTGTCTGTCAGTAAATCGCCTTTTTGATTTTTCTCATATCCCAGAGTAGCATCCAGTTCTGCCTCCATAAGCTCCTGGAGGATGTCTTTAAAGCTTTCTTTGAGAAGAGAATAAACATCTGTCACGCTGCTAATGTTATTTTGTGAAATAATTTGTCGAATTTGCTCCTTTGCAACTGCCATAAAAATACTCCTTTTCAATAAGAATTGTCATATCTTAATTCTTACCAAAAAGGAGCCATTTTTTACCAAAGACACAAACTATTTTACACTACCCAGAGAAAGAAATATCCCTCTTCTTTAGAAAGACAAAAAACCGTTCCAGATATAAACTGAAAATCTTATTCGATTTTTCAATGATTCCGATTTTTTGCCGATGGGAAATATATGCTTCTGCACTGTCTTTGAATCCTTCCGGGAAAGTATATGCCCTTTTATCCATAACAAGATAGAGGGGGACATTTCCTAAACGTTGGTATTCTGCCAAAGCATTTATACAACGGGAATAGGCTGCACACCATTTTTTCTGTTTGATTTTAGATGACATGGAATAATGATCTTCCAAAAACTGTAACCAAAGTCCATGCTGAAGGAATCCTTGTTGTGTTTTTCGGCGTAGAGTAAAAGTTGTTTTGTAAGGGTCTTAAAAACGTTTTGGTAATATTTGGATGCACCTGCCTGAATGAGTCCTTCCTGAATCTGGTTGATTAGTTGCTGCAAAATTAAATTTTCCATCATGTGTTCCTCCTTAAGTGATTTGATAAAAATACACTTAAATCGTGATGGATTATGGAAAGTAAATCAACCAAAGAATCCTTTATTCATAAAGATTTCTATCTCCAGCTTTTCATAATATATAGCTTTTCATAACCTACAGCTTCCTTCAGATTCCACCTCACAGCAGACATCCTTGCTGTTCAGCTATACACTTCCTCGTTGCCCAGGTGTGTTCGGGACTTTCACCCGTTAGAGCGCGCCCATGGCGCGCAAACCAAAAGGGATACAAAGCTCCTTCTCCAACTTCGTATCCCTTTTGCTTTATGGTCTGTTACTTTTATTCTCTTTTTAGTTGATAAAATTACAATGGTTGTCCCTTCGGGACAGTTGTTTAATGATATTACATAAAACTGATTTATTGTTTTCTTCTTTCTAGTTGTTTTCCATTACTTTCCTTCCTTCGAAACGATGACTGACTTCCCCTTTTCTGCACCATGGCATTCATTACGGCTTTTCAATATAAACACCATTTGTGAAGCTCGTACTCAGATCGCTATTTGCAGAATGAATACAGCTAATTCGATAGTAATAACCACCTTCCACGTCTAGCATCTTGCTTGAAGATACCCGATCTGCATTTTTATTGAATTTCAACCATGCATCGTAGCCTTCCCAGTGGTCATCGCCTTTCTGCGCCCTTTCTACACTGACTCCTACTCCAACTTCATCTACAGTATGTGTGGCAATCGTACTTCCTCCGCCATAGAATTTTCCCGGCCCCACTTCTACACACTTTGAATAACCAACTAATAAATCTTCTCCTCGGGTCTTTTTTGTGTCATAGCCAACTGACTCATCGTCATGAGTCAAATAAGAGCCGTCAATCATAGACTCATCCGAAGCCGCTTGACTATCAACGGCTGAATTCGTAACTATTCCCACTAATATCATCAATGTACAGCAGAAGGACAACAGTCTTCTCTTCATTTGTCACCTCCCTCCTCTCTTCTTCATACCCCCTCATACATAAGGACACATAACTCAGGAAAAACTTATGCAATTTATGCTGTAAAATACAAATTTTTTAAAATAAATTCAAACTCCTCCTTTTTCATCGTTCCAACCAAAAAATATTCCAGTCCATTATATCTAAAGCTCGCCGAATATCTATTAACATTATCATCTTCTAATTTGTATTCTTTTACTTCAATCACACAATCTTTATTTGTTACTTGATATTTATCATTAAAATGCTCGTCCACATCAAGTGCCCATGAAGAGTCTTTATACGCTGCACTTATAAAGTAGGCTACACTTTGTTCATTGTATAAATATGAAATCTCTGCCAATTGAGACACTTTATCAAACTCCATATTCATAAAACTCATCCTTTTCACTGAACCCGTAATGATTCTTACTGGCTCTACCTTGAACTCCTCTTTAATCATCTGATAAGCTTTCTCTATATCATCCTCGACTATTACTATATTTTTATCACTAGAATCCACTTGATACACGGCTCGTCCACCAACCACACTCTCCATAAACCGCACAACTCTCTCCGCTCCACCCAAACTGGTAACACTTATAGCCGCGACCAATGCAACTACTGCCACAAGTCCTGTATAAAAGCGGAATCCTCTTTTTCTTCCTCCTGTTGCTCTCCTTCCCTTTGTCTCCCTCGCAGACCCAAAATCCACCATCCCACTGATGTCTCCACTTCCAATGTTCCCGTTTTCCACATCACCGATTCCCTCTGCTCCCTCTTCCTTCACCCGGTCGAGAATTTTCTGTGCGACACGCAAAGCACACAGCTCATCCGCAGACAGGTTCGGATATTTTCTTTCCCACTCCAACATTTCAATCCGTTCATCAAGATTACTTCGGATCTCAGCCTTTAATGCTTCCGGCAACTTTTTCCCTTCTGCTTCATTTTCCCGGCGTATTTCCTCTGCCTCCCTTTCCAGCTCATCCCTTATAAACACTTCAAATACATCCCTTTTATTCCCTTCCATGCGCGTCTCCCCTATATAATGTTGAAAGCGTCAAAAGGTATCTTGGCGCTTATGGTTAAGGCGTCAAAAGTATCTGACACCATGATACATACAGATTGCCTCGCACTCTGCGGTACACCCGCACCCCCAAACCAACTCTCTTCATCTCAAAAGACCGGAAATAATTCCCCAGACCACACCTAAACAGTCACCACACTCTCCCACAACACAACATTAGTAACACCTGCCAGTTCACTGGAATATTGCCCCGTTTGAATGGAATATATGATTGTCACTGACTGCGTCCCACATCCACACCCTGCGCTGTGCCCCCATGCACACCCATATCTGCGCCCCAAGGTCTCGTTTCAAAACACAAATACCGAAAACAGGTGCCGAAACGTGACACCTGTTTTTATTCTTCATGTAAGTGGTTGAACTGCTCTTCATAATTTTTTCTTATCCATTTCTTCGCCCTGTGCAACACACTATGTAACGTTCCTATTTTCATACCCATGATCTCAGCCACTTCCTTCTGAGGTTTTCCAAGATAATATGTAATCGTAAGCGCATAGTACCATCTCGGATTCAGATGATACAGATCTGCAAATATATTTTCCGTCAGTTCTCTACACTCTTCCTCGTATAACCGTCTTATAAAATCTTCCTCCAGGTCATAGTCTGATACAAATTCTTCACTTTCTTCATACAGGAGATCACGGTACAGAACCTCCCGCTCCACTCCTCTTTTATAATTGATTGCCATATGCTTCGCGCTAACCAAAAGCCACGAAACTACTGCTTTCTCCTCTACACTTCCAAGATCTTCAAGCAGCTTCATGAAAACAGTTTGTGTAATTTCCTGTGCTACATGGTGATTGCCGCAATAGCGCAGCGCCGTATAGTATATGCTGTCTGCACTACTCTTATAAATTGCGTCAAAGGCGTCCTCATCCATAGCCTTTATCCCCACTTATCTGCCCTTCTCTTTCCTATATCTTCGATAAGATCTCTTCTTTATCTCCCTCCGTCAGCTTTCCAAGTCTCCAGCCGATACCTACCGTATCACCCTTATACCTTGGTATCAGATGCAGGTGAAAATGGAATACCGTCTGCCCTGCCGTCTCTCCGTTATTCTGGACAAGATTATAGCCATCACATCCAAGAACATCTGTAAGCTTTGTAATCATCTTTTTCGCAAGAACAAGCACCTTTGACGCCAGTTCGTCATCCAGCTCATAAAGATTCGCGTAGTGCTCCTTCGGAATAATCAGGGCATGTCCCTTTGACGCGGGGTTCGCATCCAGAATCACACGAAAGTCCTCATCCTCATAAAGCGTTGATGTTGGAATCTCGCCATTGGCAAGTTTACAAAAAATACAATTTTCATCCTTCATAATCACATTCCTTCTTTCCTGATAAAATAATCAATTATCATTAGTAAAACAGACAGATCATCCCCGTCAGCAGTCCGCCAATGTGTGCAAAATTTACCACTCCGCCATTCGCAAATCAGCATCACCATATTATTCATAAGGTGCTGAAAATCAAAATGCAGACAGGGCGAAAAAAACTATTATACTGACTGCTGCTATTATTATGGTAATCATTGGTTTTTTCATGTTTAAATTTTCTCATTAATCGAAAAGGATGTCAACTATATTTTTTGTCTATACACCCAAAGCGGCGCTTTTATGAACTATAGTTCCTCTTCTTCTATATAAAGTCCGTCCCAGTTTCGCCACTTTGGCTTTCTGTGCCCTGTCAGAAAGCGCTTTACAGGAGTCCGCATATTTCTGTGTCCTCCATAATTGAACTTCCCATCCCATGCTCTGCCATCCAGTCGTGCTCTGTCCTGTCATATTCACAACTTTCTGTAAAAGCCAGCAGAAAAATTTCATTCATCTGGATTCCTGAGACTTAGAACTCCTTCCAGGAGAATCTTCATATCCGTCAGCAGATAGTCGAATGCTCCTGCCTTATACAGATTGATAACAATCAGTCCCACCGGCACCGCGAAAATCATTCCGAATACCCCGCCCACACGGTAGCCGATATAGAGGAAGAACAGAGTAGGAAGAGGCTTAAGACCCATACTGTCCCCCACAAGCTTAGGCTGTATCAGCTGACGCACAAGCTGAGTGACGCCGTACAGAATCACAAGACCTGCAACCATCTTATATTCGCCTGTCATAAACTTATAAAACGCCCATGGAATCAGAGCCGTTCCTGTTCCAAAAAAAGGAAGAAAATCTAAAAAAGCGATAAGAAAAGCGAACAAAAAACCAAAATGCACATCCAGCACTAGAAAACCGATAAACAGAATCGCAAACACGACTCCCATAATCTTAAGCTGTGCCTTAAAATATCCGCCCACCGCATACTTCAGATTATCCATAACCATCCCCATACGTCTTGCAATGGGATCAGGCGTGATCTTCTTAACCCATACAATCACCTCATCCCGTTCTGCAATAAAGAAATAAGCTGAGATAAAGGTCACAATCACCGCAATCAGGATAGAAGGAATTCTCATGGCAAAGTTACCGGCAGCCGTAACTGTCGGTTCACTGATACGTCCCACAAGACCGCTTACTGTATCATTCAGGTTTCCAGAAAGTGCATGCCAGCCATTCTGTACACCTTTGGGTAGTCTCTCGAATATTCCCTTCGTACTTTCTCCGATTGCATCAAAGTTCCGTTCCAGCTCCCGGTACATCTCCGGCATATTCTGAATCAGCCCTGCAACCTCCCGCCAAAGCCTGCTCCCGATAAAATAGATCAGAAGAACTACTGCCGCCAGCACCCCGATAATAATAAGAGCTGACCCCAGTTTTTTCACAAGCTTTACTCTTCTCTCCATCCAGTTCACTACAGGAGATGTAATATACGCAATAAACCATCCGATCACAAAGGGCATGAAGAAAATCAAAAGCCTGCAGCCTGCATAGACAAAAAGGATCGTAGCCGCAAGACTAAATGCAAGGCTTACCGCTACCTTCCAGTATGGACGCTCGTCATGAAGCTGTTCTTTAAAATTCGTTTTCATAGTCTGTCTTATGCATCTCCTTCATCCAGGTATTCCTTCTCCACCAGCTCCCAGATCTCATCTCTTCCCTGCTTCGTCACTGCTGAAAAAGGAATCACAGCCGTTTCCTTCGTAAGGCCAAGCCCCTGCCGGATCGCCTTAAGCTGCTTTTCCTTCTGACTCCTCTTAATCTTATCCAGCTTTGTGGCAATTATGATTGGGCGGTAACCCTGCGCCGTGATCCACTCATACATCATCCTGTCATTTGCCGACGGGTCATGACGGATATCAATCAGAAGAAATACAGCCAAAAGCTGCCCCGAGCCATGGAGATACCGCTCCACCAGTTTTCCCCACTCTTTTTTTTCCTTCTCCGATACTTTCGCGTACCCATATCCCGGAAGATCCACCAGATATAGCTGTTCATTGATGTTATAAAAATTAATAGTCTGTGTCTTTCCAGGAGTTGCAGATATTCTGGCGTAGGACTTCCGGTTCATCAGCGCATTGATCAGAGAGGACTTTCCTACATTCGATTTTCCCGCAAAGGCTATCTCCGGCAACTGGTTCTCAGGCATCCTGCTTGTAATCCCACAGACAGTCTCCAGGTTAATATTCTTAATTATCATTGATCTACTCCTTTATACAATCACGGCCTTAAGTACCTCATCCATATGAGAGACATAGAGGATCTCCATTCCTTTCGTGATTTCCCCGGATAATTCTTTGACATCCGCCTTATTTTCTTTGGGAACAATAACCATCTTAATTCCTGCATTTTTCGCTGCCAGCAGCTTTTCCTTCAGTCCCCCGATAGGCAGCACTCTCCCCCGGAGTGTAATCTCCCCGGTCATGGCTGCATTTGCACGCACCTTCTTACCTGTCACCGCAGAAAGTATGGCAGTAGCCATGGTAATTCCCGCAGACGGACCGTCTTTTGGAACCGCTCCCTCGGGAATATGGATATGAATATCATGCTCCTTAAAAAAGTTATCATTTATCTTATATTTTTTCCCTGCGGAGCGAATATAGCTGATTCCTGCTCTCGCAGATTCCTTCATGACATCTCCGAGCTGCCCGGTAAGCTGTATCTCACCTTCTCCCGGCATGACATTTACCTCAATCTGGAGAGTGTCACCCCCCACACTAGTCCATGCAAGACCCCGCACGATTCCAACCTCATCCTTGTCATTCACTTCCTGATACTGGTAGAGCTCCTTTCCAAGATAATTCTCAAGATTACTCTCTGTCACGCGGATGCACTTTTTTTTCTTTTCAAGAACCTCTCTTGCGGATTTCCTGCAGATATCACCAATCTTACGCTCCAGCTGTCTGACGCCCGCCTCCTTCGTGTAATTACCTGCCATCTTCCAGATTGCCTTCTTGCTGATGGACACCTGGGACTCACTGAGCCCGTGACGCTTAAGCTGCTTGGGAATCAGATGCTCCTGGGCAATGTGGAGCTTTTCGTTTTCCGTATAGCTGCTTATCTCTATGACTTCCATACGGTCAAGAAGTGGTCTCGGTATGGTCTGCAGCGTGTTTGCAGTGGTAATAAAAAGGACATTGGACAGATCAAGAGGTACCTCCAGGTAATGATCCCTGAACTTCGAATTCTGCTCGCTGTCCAGCACCTCCAAAAGGGCGGAAAAGGTATCTCCCTTATAATCATTGCTGACCTTATCAATCTCATCCAGCAGCATCAGCGGGTTATTCACCCCTGCCTGGCGCATACCCGATGCGATTCTGCCCGGCATGGCGCCCACATATGTTTTCCTGTGCCCCCGGATCTCCGCTTCATCGCGCACTCCCCCCAGGGAAATGCGCACATACGGCCGGTTCAGCGCACTTGCAAGTGACTTTGCAATTGAGGTCTTACCGGTTCCTGGAGGACCAAAAAGGCACAGGATCGGTGTCTCACCTTTCTGTGTCAATATACGGACGGCAAGATATTCCAGTATCCGCTCCTTTACCTTCTCAAGTCCATAGTGATCCCTCTCAAGCACCTTCCTGGCATGCCTTAGATCCTGTCTCTCTTTGCATGACTTATCCCAGGGAAGCTCAAGCATAGTCTCAATATAAGTCCGGATTACCCCCGCTTCAGCCGCACTGCCTGCCGCGCTTTTGAATCTGCGGATCTCCTTATTAAGCTTTTCCTTTACCTCCTGAGGTGCGGGAAGCTTCTCCACTGCCTTCTGAAACTCTTCTGCATCTGACTGCACATTGTCTTCCTTTAACTCCTCGCGGATGAGCTTCATCTCCTCCCGGAGAATATATTCCCTCTGGTTCTTATCCACACGCTCCTTAAGCTTCTTCTGAATATCCTCTTTGATTCCGATAATCTGTATCTCCTCCATCATCCTGGAAGAAACCGTCTCAAAACGCTTCAGGAGCTCGGTCTGCTCCAAAAGCTTCTGTGCCTCTGTATAAGACATGGGAAGAGCTGCTGCAATAATATCCACAAGTTTCTTTAAAGACTGGGTGTCCTCTACCTGAGCAGAAAACTCCCGGGAAATTTTCTTGTTTTTCGTACGGTATTCCTTGAAAATCTCCTTCAGCCCGCTCACCATTGCCGTACTTCCCAGGGAGCCCTCCAGAATTCCCATACTGTCCGGATCATCTGAATCCGGAAGAATCTGGATATCTGCGCGGAGAAACGGGGTATCCTGCTCCAGATACTCAAGCTCTGCCCTCTGCTCCCCCAGAATCAGAACTCTCCTTAAATTCTTCGGAAGCTTTACCACCTGACGGATGGACGCCACACATCCTGTCCGGTATACATCATGGATCCCCGGATCGTCTGTCTCTGCATTCTTCTGGGCAGCTATAAAGATCTTCTGCTCCTCCCGCATTGCCTGTTCAATCGCCTGAAGCGACTTATTCCGGCTCACATCAAAATGTATCACCTGCTCTGGCAGTACCGTCATCCCCCGGAGCGCCACCATAGGCAGACTCATCATCTCATTTTCCATATATACTCTCCTTTATCAGATAATTGCCCGGCACTGCAAAGATATGCCAGGCAGTTACCATAACAGGTTCCTACAGTTCTAACAAAAACGGACACAACTTCTTGCGTCCGTTTTTCGTTACTATTCACGGGTCAGGAATGCGCATAAGCTGCGCATTCCGTAAGAACGTGATTCAGGAGTGAGGGGCGGTTTTTGCGTAGCAAAACTTTAAATACCGCCCCGAAGTTGCTATGAACGGCCTCCCGGCCCGTGAATAGTAACCGTTTTTCGTTATGCACTTTCAGTTTTCACGGACATACGCTCATACTCAGGCTCTCTATTGTCCCTCACGGTCTCTGCAGTAATCCGGCAGAACTTCAATGTCTCATCAGACGGAGCCCGGTACATAATATCCATCATAATATTTTCCATAATCGCCCGAAGGCCTCTCGCGCCTGTCTTTCTCTTTAACGTAATCCCGGCAATCTCTTCGAGCGCTTCCTCATCAAATACAAGCTCAACCCCGTCAAGCTCCAGCATCTTCTGATACTGTTTCACAATAGCGTTGCGCGGCTCTGTCAGAATACGGATCAGCGCCTCCTTATCTAACATCTCCAGTGCAACTGTTACCGGAACACGGCCCACAAGCTCTGGGATTAAGCCGAACTTCACCAGATCCTGGGGGAGCACCTGGCTTAGAAGCTGATCTACATCCTCCTCATGCTTTCCGGCAATCACTGCATTGAAACCAATGGACTTCTGATCAATCCGCTTTTCAATAATCTTGTCAATTCCCTCAAAGGCTCCGCCGCAGATAAACAGAATATTCGTCGTGTCAATCTGAATCAGCTCCTGATGGGGATGCTTCCTGCCGCCCTGGGGCGGAACATTCGCAACAGTACCTTCAATAATCTTAAGAAGCGCCTGCTGGACGCCTTCTCCTGATACATCTCTCGTGATAGAAGGATTCTCTGATTTTCTCGTAATCTTATCAATCTCATCAATGTAGATGATTCCATACTCTGCACGCTCAATGTCTCCCTCTGCCGCCTGGATAATCTTCAGAAGAATATTCTCCACATCCTCGCCTACATAACCGGCTTCCGTAAGGGCAGTCGCATCTGCAATCGCAAACGGAACATTCAATATCTTTGCAAGGGACTGTGCAAGGAGTGTCTTTCCGCACCCGGTGGGTCCGAGCATCAGAATATTACTCTTATTCAGCTCCACACCGAGATCACGTTCTGCCATAATTCTCTTATAATGATTATATACAGCAACTGATAATACCTTCTTCGCCTCATCCTGGCCAATCACATACTGGTCAAGAAACTCCTTAATCTCCTCCGGCTTCAGAAGATTGATATCTGAAAATGGGCTCCACACGCCTTCTTCATCATATGTCATCTCTTCTTCTATAATTTCCGCACACACTTCTACGCACTCATCGCAGATATAGATCCCATTCGGACCTGAAATCAGCTTATTCGCCTGGGCCTGCGTCTTATTACAGAATGAACATCTCACCTGGTTGTCAAATCTTCCCGCCATACCTTACCCTTTCCTAACGTTTTGTGATAACCTCGTCTATCAGGCCGTATTTTTTTGCGTCCCTGGCAGACATAAAATTATCTCTCTCTGTATCAATGCGGATGACGTCCAGCGGCTGGCCGGTATTGTCCGACAGAATCTGGTTCAGCTTCTGCCTGGTCTTTAATATGTGCTCAGCGGCAATCTGAATCTCTGTTGCCTGCCCCTGCGCACCGCCTGACGGCTGATGGATCATAATCTCCGCATTCGGAAGAGCCAGTCTCTTTCCCTTCGTTCCGCCTGCAAGAAGGAACGATCCCATACTGGCTGCCATGCCGATACAAATCGTCTCAATATCGCACTTAATATACTGCATCGTATCATAAATCGCCAGACCAGCGCTCACAGAGCCGCCCGGGCTGTTAATATACAGATGAATATCCTTCTCCGGATCCTCAGCCTCCAGAAACAAAAGCTGCGCAACAATTACACTGGCTGATACGTCTGTTACTTCCTCTCCTAAAAATATAATCCTGTCCTTTAACAGTCTTGAATAGATGTCGTAGGAGCGTTCTCCACGGCTGGTCTGTTCAATGACATAGGGTACTAAACTCATGAATGGCCTCCTAAAACTATTTTTCCTCTGCATGATCTGCAAGGAACGTGATCGCCTCCTGGACCGCAATATCCTGCTTCATCTGCTCTTTTTCTCTTTCTCCCATATATTCTTCCATCTTATCAGCTTCCATCTTATAGGCTTCTGCCAGCTTCCCAATCTCTTCCCGGAATCTCTCTTCAGAAACCTCAATATTCTCCGCCTTCACAATGGCCTCTAACACAAGACGGGTCCTGATGCGCTTAACAACCTCTTCCCGCATCTCTTCCTGCATCTTTTCATGGGTCATTCCAGTAAACTGATAATACTGCTCCATAGTAAGACCCTGCATCTGCATCCTGCGGGCAAAATCCTCCTCAGCCTGACGAAGCTGTGTCTTGATCATGGCCTCCGGCAGCTCCATGGAAGCATTCTCCACTGCCTTTTCTACAGCCTGATCCTCCTGTTTTGCCCTGCCCTCTCTGGTCTTCTGTTCCTTAAGCTTTGCCTTTACATCGGCTTTATATTCCTCTAATGTATCAAATTCTGATACTTCTGCCGCAAATTCATCATCAATCTCCGGAAGCTCCTTTGTCTTGATCTCATGAACCATGCACTTAAACACAGCATCCTTCCCCTTAAGGTTTTCTGCATGGTAATCCTCCGGGAAGGTCACATGTACCTCGATCCCGGTCTCAGGCTCTACACCCACAAGCTGTTCTTCAAAGCCCGGGATAAAGGAACCGGAACCAATCGTAAGAGGATAGTTCTCGCCCTTGCCTCCTTCGAATGCTTCTCCGTCCACATATCCGTCAAAATCCAGAATCACCTCGTCTCCATCCTGTACCGGACGGTTCTCTACTGCAACGGTTCTGGCATTCTTCTCTGCTTCCTCCCTGACCTTTTCGTCTACCTCTTCCTCAGTTACATGATCCGAGATCCTCTCAACCTCAAGTCCCTTGTACTCTCCTAAAGTTACCTCCGGCTTTGTGGCAATCTCCGCCGTAAAGATAAAGGGTTTTCCCTTCTCCAGCTGTACCACATCAATCTCCGGCTGGGACACAATCTCAAGTCCGCTCTCATCATATGCATCTGCATATGCCTTCGGCATCAGCTCATTCGCCGCATCATCATAAAAAATCTCCGGGCCGTACATCTTCTCAATCATCTGACGCGGAACCTTGCCTTTGCGGAAGCCCGGGAGGCTGATCTTATTTTTTTGCTTCTTATATGCGTTCTGAAGCGCTTTTTCCAGATCATCGGCAGAAACTTCGATCGTCAGCTTCGCCATGTTTTTTTCTAACTTTTCTACCTGTAAACTCATCTATTATTTCCTCCTATTGCCTGAAAGCGGCATGTGTGGCCATCCGCCGCCTTCACAGTTACATTCACTACAGAAGTATAACACAAACCTTTTCAAATATCCAGTCCTACATTTCATCTAAGCGAAGTATTTTTGTGATCAGGTTATTCATATCTTCTTTATCAATGGAATATTCATTATTTTCATCTGCCCTTACCCTGAGTATGACGGTTTTTTTCTCTCCGTACTCTACACGGTTACAGGCAGAGCCTAAGAGTTCATAGGCATGATTCACAATGTCCGCAAGAATCTGCCGGCCGGCCTCTTCGTCTGTCCCCGTATACTTTCCTGCTTTGATCTCCTCTGCCATTTCAAGAGAATCTGCGGTAAGGAGTTCCTGAAACCTTACGAAGATATCTGCAGGCTGTATGGATACCGACACCTCGTATTCCTGATCCCCGCTCTCGCTGGCGCCCGTAACCTCGTAGCGCATAATCGAAAAAATCTCTGCCGTAAGCTCCGCAAACTGCTCATATTTTGTCTCGCTGATGTCAAACTGGCTTGTAATAACATTTGTCGTAAAGGTATTGATTGATTCCTGGTATTTCTGCATCAGCGAGTCATAAGCGGCTCCGTCGATTCTCTTCATGGCCTCTTTTGTATCTCCCTGAAACATAAGATGAAGAAGTGCCTCTGTATAACCGGCAGCGTCAAAGTCTCCTCTGCACCCTGTACACAGAAATGCCGCGCACAGAATCATAAGGAATATTCTGTTTCTCCATTTTTTCATCTGTCTGTCCTTTGTTACCTATTGATATACAATTGCATCCGCGATCTCGCCGGCCTTTTCACTTCCCGCCAAAACTGCAATCAGTTTCAGCGCAAAGTCAACTGCCGCTCCCACTCCCTGTCCTGTAATGATATTTCCATCTTCCATAACCGGGGCTCCGGTAAGAACCGCTCCGGTAATCTTTCTCTCCATATCCGGATAACAGGTGACCCTCTTTCCTTTTAATAACCCCAGTTCGCTTAACACAGTCGGGGCCGCGCAGATCGCCGCAACATATTTCCCGTTCTCTGCAAAATCTGTAACGACTCTTCTTACGCCAGAGTGATTTCCAAGATTCGTGGTTCCCGGAAGTCCGCCCGGGAGCACCACCATGTCAAAATCGGAAAAGTTCACCTCTTCAAACAGATCCTCTGTCTGGACTGCAATCCCGTGGGATCCCCGCACCATATATTCATCAGAAATGGATACTGTATCCACATAGATTCTCGCTCTTCTGAGCAGATCCACCACCGACAAAGCCTCAATCTCTTCAAAACCTTCTGCAAGCAGAACACTTACTTTCTTCATTTTTATCTTTCCTCCTGTCCTTATCTATTTCAATATTAACACCGTTTACTTTTTGTGTAAACTAAATTATAATTGTAGTATTACATGAAAGGGGTAATTACCATGGAAATTGAACGCAAATTTCTAGTCCTGACGCTTCCGGAGCGGCTGGATACTTTTCCGTGCCGTATCATTGAACAGGGGTATCTGAGTACAGACCCTGTCATCCGCATACGAAAGGACAATGAGAAATACGAACTCACTTACAAATCAAAGGGACTCATGACCAGACAGGAATACAATCTCCCCCTCACCAGAGAGGCCTACTGCCATCTTCTCAAAAAAATCGACGGCCGTCTGATCCGGAAGCGCCGTTATATGATTCCCCTGTGGGAAGGGCTCACTGCCGAGCTTGATCTCTTCGAAGATGAGCTTGCACCTCTCACTCTTGCAGAGGTAGAATTCCTGGATGAAGCACAGGCAGCATCCTTTGTTCCTCCGGCATGGTTCGGAGAAGATGTAACCTTTTCAGGGAAATATCATAACAGCTCTCTGAGTCAGACCGGCTAAAATGCAACAAATTGTTGCATTTTAATTTTTTCTACATTCCGTTGCATATTATCAATTCTACCGGGTATATTGCTATACTAAGTCTATTACTGACTTAGATATCTAAAGATGAACCACCCGGAGGAGCATGGCATGCCCAATATACAACTGGCGAAAAATCTGCGTTATCTGCGCAAGAAATACCGTCTAAACCAACAGGAAATGGAAGAAATACTCAATCTGTCCAGGCAGGCGTACTCGAATTATGAAAGATGTGAGCGCACCCCTGATCTGGATACACTGGTGCGCCTTTCCCTGTTTTACAATATATGCATTGACGATCTTATATTAAAGGACCTGTCCGCCGCCAGTCCGGATGCCGATGATCCTCCTGAACCTGATGATAATCCGTACTATGACGGTATAAAAGAATCCGCCGCCTCTTATTACACCTATGCTGAATGCAAAGAAACCGGCAATTCCATATACCTCACTGACAAAGAGCTTGAATTTATCTCTTCCTTTCGTTCCCTGTCTGAAGATAATAAAAGACTGATTACCGGTTTCCTTAACAACAGTAAGCAATAATTTATTCTGGAACAGCAAATCCGTCGTGAACTGCATTCATTGCCTTGTCAATATCCTTCTCTGCCACAAGCACCGTAATTCTGATCTCTGATGTGGAGATCATATTAATATTGATGCGGGAGTTATACAGCGCCTCGAACATCCTAGCTGCTACTCCCGGATTGCTCATCATACCGGCTCCCACAACAGAGAGCTTCGCCACATTTTCATTGTACGTAATCTCCTGTATGGTAAGCCTCTCCTTATTCACCTCCAGTACCTTAAGAGCCTGCTCCAGGTCATCCCCGGCCACGGTAAATGAGATGTCCTTTGTTCCTTCCCGTCCCACGGACTGAAGGATAATATCTACATTAATATTGTTTTTTGCCAGTGTGTCAAAGATCCGGAACGCGGTTCCCGGCCTATCCTCCACACCAATCACAGATATCCTGACCGTATTTCTGTCTGCAGCAACGCCGGTCACTAACATTTTTTCCATATTTGAAGCCTCCCTTACCACTGTTCCCTCTGAATCATTCAGGCTGGAACGCACTACCAGCTCAACATTGTATTTCTTTGCCATCTCCACAGAACGGTTATGAAGCACCCTGGCTCCGAGGCTTGCCAGCTCCAGCATCTCATCATAAGTGATCACATCCAGCTTCCTGGCATTCTTTACCACACGGGGGTCGGCAGTATAGACGCCCTCCACATCTGTATAGATCTCGCACTTGTCCGCGTGAAGAACCGCCGCGAGGGCCACCGCCGTTGTATCCGAGCCACCTCTTCCGAGAGTCGTGATATCCTCATATTTATTTACTCCCTGGAATCCTGTAACAATGACAATTTTCCTGGAATCCAGCTCATGCAGGATCCGCTTTGTGTCCACTCGTTTGAATCTCGCATTCCCATAACGCGAAGTGGAATACATCATAACCTGGAACGCGTTCAATGATACTGCCGGAACATCAAGGGACTGCATAGCCATAGCCATAAGTGCCACTGACACCTGCTCCCCGGTTGTAAGGAGCATATCCATCTCTCTCTTCTTTGCCTTTGGGTTGATACTTTCTGCAAGGGCTATGAGCTCATCTGTCGTATCTCCCATGGCAGACAGTACCACAACTACATCATGCCCTGCCTTATAATCTTCAATGCAGCGTCTGGCCACATTGAAAATTCTCTCCTTGTTTGCGACGGAGCTGCCGCCGAATTTTTTTACGATTAGCATATGTCCTCCTGTAGTAAATGCCCGAGGAGCCGATATCCCTCCGGCCAGTTATTTCCGGTCTGTGCGGCGGTTTTTTCATTATAAGACGGCTTCCCTTCCGTCCTTTTTGTGCTGTCATACAGAAGCCAGGGAACCGGCTCACCCGTATGGGTACGCACCGCAACCGGCGTGGGGTGATCTGGAAGAAGCAGGAGCCTGTAATCCTCCCCTGCCTTTCTCAGTCCCTCTGTCACAATCCTTAAAACCTCACCGTCTACATGCTCGATTGCCATAATCTTATCCTTCATGTTTCCCTGATGCCCCATCTCATCTGGCGCCTCCACATGGATATAGGCAAAGTCATATCCATCCTCTGTCAGAGCCTTCACTGCTGCCTGTGCCTTGCCGGCATAGTTTGTGTGCAGGCCTCCGTTAGCGCCGTCTACAATCACACGGTCCATCCCCGCGCCCACTGCAATGCCCTTCAACAGGTCAACGGCAGAGATCATCACACCCCTTTTTCCGGTCTTTTTTTCAAAGGATGCAAGGGCCGGCTTCCTTCCGGCTCCCCAAAACCAGGCTGAATTGGCAGGATTTAATCCCTTCCTTCTCCGCTCTGTATTAATGGGATGTTCCTTAAGGATCTCATAGCTTTTTTTCATCATATTAAGAAGCATACTGTCAGAGGGCAGATATGCTCCGATCTTTTTTGTCAGTATATCATGGGGCGGTGTTAGCTCTGTTACCTCTCCGTCTTTTTGCACCAGCAGATGGCGGTAGCTTGTTCCCACATAGAAGTCATACCCTTCCTCTTTCAGTCCCTTCTTAAGTTCCTCTACAAGCAGCGCTGCATCCTCTGTACTGATTTCGTCCGAGCTGTGGTCAAGAATCGTCCGCTCCTCATAAGGGCAGTCCTCCTCGCTTAATGTTACAAGATTGCAGCGGAAGGAAACATCTGTCTTTTCCATCTCCACTCCGATACTCAGCGCCTCAAGAGGGGAGCGTCCAGTATAATAAATTTTCGGATCATATCCCATAACCGCCAGATTCGCCGTATCGCTGCCCGGAGCCATGCCCTCAGGCACCATGGAAGCCATTCCAAGCTCAGACATCTCTGCCAGCGCATCCATCACCGGTGTTTTTGCTGCCTCCAGAGTCGTCAGACCCTTTAGCTCCTCAAGGGGACGTCCCGCCATTCCGTCACTTAACACTACTACATATTTCATCCGTCTGTCTCCTCACCAGTACAGCAGCGGGACTCTTACTCCCGCTGCTGTACCCTGTTACCATTAATCTTCGATCCTGATCATATGCAGAATCTGATCTTTATAGCTCTTTGCCCTTGTATCATAATCGCCCTCCATCATAACCGGAGTCACGAATCCGAACTCTCCCTCAAGGCCGTCTGCATGTACCAGCTCAATTTCTCCGAAGGAATACTGAAGATCCGCAAGCAGCTTGTCTGCATCCCCCTTCATCCTGATAAAGAAGCGCCTCTTGGCATCTGACTTGTCTTCAAGTCTGAGCTTTTCCTGATCCCACATGGTCATAATGTTCCGGTTCAGATGCTTTGCCGCATCTACCACATCCGCCACAACTGCGCTGGCTGTGGGGAGCTTTCCTGCGCCGCTTCCATAGAACATAGCGTCACCCAGTACATTGCCATGGACAAAGATGGAGTTAAATACTCCATTTACATTATAGAGAGGGTGCTCCGGATAGAGCATGCAGGGAGCAACAATTGCATGAAGGTGGTTCCCGTGACGCTTACTGGACGCCAGCAGCTTAATGGTGGTTCCCATGGCCTTTGCATACTTCATATCCTCAACAGTAATCTCCGTGATTCCTTCACAGTATATATCTTCAAAGTCCACCTGCTGTCCGGAGATCAGGGATGACAGAATCGCAATCTTTCTGCAGGCATCATACCCTTCTACATCTGCCTCCGGATTTCTCTCCGCATAACCATTTGCCTGGGCTTCCTTAAGCACTGTGTCATAATCAGCGCCCTCATAAAACATCTTGGTCAGCATATAATTCGTTGTTCCGTTTAAAATGCCTGTGATCTCCTCAATCTCATCTGCTGTAAGAGAAGAATTCAGAGGGCGGATAATCGGAATCCCGCCTCCGACACTGGCCTCGAATAAGAAATTAATGTTCTTTTCCTTCGCAATAGACAGAAGTTCTGCGCCATGTTTCGCCACAAGTGCCTTATTGGATGTCGCGACGCTTTTCCCTGCCTTTAAGCTCCTCTTTACAAAGGTATAGGCAGGCTCGATTCCGCCCATAACCTCTACCACAATTTTTACATCCTCATCCTGGATAATTGTCTCAAAATCATGGACAATCTTTTCCTGGACCGGGTCTCCTGGGAAGTCTCTGAGATCCAGGACGTATTTCACGTTCAGCTCCTCACCGATCCTCTGATTAATCCTGGCGCCGTTTGTATTAATTACTTCCACAACTCCAGAGCCTACTGTTCCATATCCCATCACCGCTATATTGATCACTTCTATTCCTCCCTCTGGCCGTTTACAGCCATCTTTAAATATGCATTGATAAATGAATCCAGATTTCCATCCAGTACTGCCGTCACATTGCCATTTTCTGTATTGGTCCTGTGATCCTTCACAAGTGTGTACGGCTGCATGACATAGGACCGGATCTGATTTCCAAAGCCGATTTCCTTCACTTCGCCCCGGATATCGGATACCTTCTCCGCCTGTTCCTGCTCTTTCATCAGCTTAAGGCGCACCTTGAGCATCTGCATTGCCTTTTCTTTATTAAAATGCTGGGAACGCTCATTCTGGCACTGTACTACAATCCCGGTAGGAAGATGTGTAATACGAATAGCGGAAGACGTCTTATTCACATGCTGGCCGCCTGCGCCGCTCGCCCGGTAGGTATCAATCTTCAGCTCATCTTCCGCAATCTCAATATCAATCTCATCCTCTATATCTGGGACAACATCGCAGGACGCAAAGGATGTCTGCCGCTTGCCCGCTGCGTTAAAAGGCGAAATCCTCACCAGCCGGTGTACACCCTTTTCTGACTTCAGATAGCCGTATGCATTTTCTCCATTTACCTCAAAGGTAATTGCCTTAATTCCTGTAATATCCCCGTCCAGGTAATCAAGCACCTGGATGGAGAATCCCTTTTTCTCCGACCACCGGCTGTACATGCGGTACAGCATGCCCGCCCAGTCGCAGGACTCCGTGCCGCCCGCACCTGCATGGAGCGTGACGATCGCATTGCAGGAATCATATTCTCCTGAAAGAAGCGTCTGTATCCGGAGACTCTCAAATGCCTCCTCAAACTCGTCAAGCTCTGTCCGGATCTCTCCCGGCAGAGAAGGATCTTCCTCCTCGTAGCCCATCTCAATGAGCACCTGAATATCTTCATACTTCGCATACAGTGCATAGATGGTTTTTGTAAGCTCCTGAAGCTGCTTTAACTCTTTCATAATCCTCTGGGATTCTTCCGGGCTGTCCCAGAATCCTGGTTCCTCAATCTTCCTTTCAAGCTCCTCAATCCGTTTCTCCCTGCCAGGGACGTCAAAGTGAATCCCTCATTCCGGCAAGAGGTTCTTCGTATGCACTGATTACACTTTTAAACTGGTCAAGCTCAACCACTTCCTGTCACCTCTTCTCATATATTTTTTATGATTCACGGTCTGAAGACCGTTTTGAACGATTTTTGCAGCTGCCTGGTTCCTCCACCGTCATAAGCAGCTGCCGTTACTTATTTTTTACGTCCGCAGCACTGCTTGTATTTCTTCCCGCTTCCGCACGGACACGGATCATTTGGATAAACCTTCTTCGCCGCACGCTTCTTTGGCGCACGGGCGGCAGTATCATCCTTATTCGTACCAGTCACCTTTGCAACCTGCTCTCTCTCTACCTTCTGCTCAACTCTGATGTGGAAGAGGGTACGCACCGTATCCTCGGTAATCCCTCTGGTCATCTCCCCGAACATGTCATATCCAAGCATCTTGTATTCCACCTTGGGATCACGGTTGCCATATGCCTGAAGCCCGATTCCCTGGCGGAGCTGGTCCATATCGTCAATGTGAGCCATCCATTTTGCATCAATGACCTTCAGAAGGATGACGCGCTCAATCTCACGGATGTGCTCCGGCTCCGGAAATTCTGATTCCTTGGCCTCATAAGCCTTTGCAGCACGCTCCTTGAGCATGTGCTTGAGCTCCTTCTGGCTCATCTTCTTTACTTCGTCCTGGGTAACCGGATCCATGGGAATTACCGAATATATATTCCGGTTCAGCGCCGACAGGTTAAAATCTTCATAATCTGCATCCGCAGGAATCTCCCTGTCCACCACATTTTCCAGATAATCATTGATCATATGGAATATGGAATCCCGCATGTTCTCCCCATCGAGTACCCTGCGTCTCTCCTCATAGATAATCTCTCTCTGCTCATTCATAACCTGATCATATTCAAGCAGATTCTTACGGATTCCAAAGTTATTTCCCTCAATCTTCTGCTGTGCCTTTTCAATCGCGCTGGAAAGCATCTTATGCTCAATCTGCTCCCCTTCCTCTACACCGAGCGTCTCGAAGATCCCCATCAGCCTCTCCGAGCCGAACAGGCGCATCAGGTCATCCTCAAGTGCAATGTAAAACCTGGATTCTCCCGGGTCGCCCTGACGTCCGGAACGTCCGCGCAGCTGGTTGTCAATACGCCTGGACTCATGCCTCTCTGTACCGATGATCTTAAGTCCGCCTGCCTCTCTCGCCTGATCGTCAAGCTTAATATCCGTACCACGTCCTGCCATGTTGGTGGCAATGGTTACCGCATCATGGACGCCGGCCTGGGCAACGATTTCCGCTTCCATCTCATGGAACTTAGCATTGAGTACATTGTGCTTAATCCCGCGTTTCTTAAGCATTCCACTTAAGAGCTCGGAATTCTCAATCGTTATGGTACCTACCAGCACCGGCTGATGCTTTGCGTGGGCTGCCTCAATCTCATCACACACTGCCTTAAACTTCTCACGCTGTGTCTTATATACCACATCCTCCAGATCCTGACGGATTACCGGGACATTGGTCGGAATCTCCACCACGTCCATGCCATAAATCTCACGGAACTCTTTTTCCTCTGTAAGGGCCGTACCGGTCATGCCCGCCTTCTTATCAAACTTATTAAACAGGTTCTGGAAGGTAATGGTTGCCAGTGTCCGGCTCTCTCTCTTTACCTTTACGTGCTCCTTCGCCTCAATTGCCTGGTGGAGGCCGTCAGAATAACGCCGTCCTGGCATGATGCGTCCTGTAAATTCATCAACAATCAGAACCTCCTCGTCCTTCACCACATAATCCTGATCACGGAACATCAGGTTGTGGGCACGGAGCGCAAGGATGATATTATGCTGGATCTCCAGATTCTCTGCATCCGCAAGATTATCAAGGTGAAAGAATTTTTCCACCTTCTTTACACCATCCTCGGTAAGGTTGATGTTCTTTTCCTTTTCATTTACAATGAAGTCTCCGGTCTCCTCAATCTCCTCGCCCATGATGGCATTCATCTTACTGAATTCGCCGCTGGCCTCGCCCCTCTCTAACTGACGGGCAAGAATATCACACGCCTCATAAAGCTTCGTGGACTTCCCGCTCTGTCCGGAGATGATAAGCGGAGTTCTCGCTTCATCAATCAGAACCGAGTCCACCTCATCGATAATGGCATATTTCAGGCCCCTCTGTACCAGCTCTTCCTTATAAATAACCATATTATCTCTCAGGTAGTCAAATCCCAGCTCATTATTCGTCACATAAGTAATATCACAGTTGTACGCCTCACGCCTCTCGTCGTTGTCCATACTGTTAAGGACAACTCCGACCTTCAGTCCCAGGAACTCGTGAATCTGTCCCATCCACTCGGCGTCACGCTTTGCCAGGTAATCATTTACAGTTACAATGTGGACGCCCTCCCCTGTCAGGGCATTTAAATAGGCCGGGAGGGTGGATACCAGCGTCTTTCCTTCACCGGTCTTCATCTCAGCAATACGCCCCTGATGAAGGATGATGCCGCCAATCAGCTGTACCCGGAAATGCCTGAGCCCAATGGCACGAACAGATGCTTCCCTTACAGCCGCAAATGCTTCTGGTAAAATATCGTCTAATGTCTCTCCTGCATGAAGCCTTTCCTTGAACTCCTTTGTTTTGGCCTTAAGCTCATTGTCGGAAAGTTCCTTCATGGAAGGCTCTAATGCCTCAATCGCATCTGCGATCGGATAAATACGTTTCAATTCATTCTCACTATGTGTTCCAAATAATTTTTGTAGTAGACCCATTTTGATAGAATACTCCTTGTCCGTAAATTTACTCATTTTCCATTCTAGCACTATCTAAGGCGCAATTCAACAAATTTATACTTTATACGAAATTATTAATGGAACATTTGAAATGCAGGTATGAGAGGGGGCATACAGAACAATTGTCTGTATGCCCCTCTTTCGTTTATTTTAAATCTTTCAGGATTAATGATGCATGATATTTTGCATCGTATTTGATATGGTCATCTAGTTGCTGACGGAAGGGGAACCAGTCGCCTCCTTTACTGCTGGTGAATGTCTTGTTCAGATCCCTCGCGCCATAATTTTTTTGTTTCAGCTTTCCGCCTTTCATGGATAATGTACTTACTGCCTCATAGCCCATATGGCCTTCTACCGAGATCACACCGGCATTCCCCGGGTAATCATAGTAGGTGGTATGTCCCGAGTACATGGTCCCGATCTTCTTTGCTTTTCCATTCTTATACTTGTATACAGTTGTCTGTACATCTGCCTCGCAGGTACCGTGTCTTACCATGAGCTCCGCTTTTTTGTCTCCGTCCAGATCAGCAAGATAATAGCCCCACAGGGATTTCATGGTAGATCTCCCCTGGTTAAAGCTATATGAGCTTACTGCCTTGCGATATGCTGCTTTTGCCTTTTTTGACAGCTTTTTTATACAGGACTTACTTGCTTTTTTTGCCAGCTTCTTATTGTACTTTTTCGCCTTGCTGATGTCCCCTTTCTTGTAGTACTTCAGAACATTTGCCGCATTTGACCTGGCGGATGCCTGTACTGCACTTACAGGCTGTAAGGCCAGGATTATGGCAAATGCTAATACAGACATTCTTTTTAACTGTCTTTTCATTTCACTTCCTCCATTCTCTTAATATTTTCGTACAAGTATGTGCAACAGAAATATGCGTTCCATGTCTGCATAAAAATACATGGATTTATACTTTACACATCTATCTTACCACAATCTGTCAAATCTGCATAGGCATTAGCAGGCAGCAAGTCCCCTAATCCATCTTTATATATTATGCGAAGCCTTTCCCCGCCGTCCGCCCCCAGAAACTCTGAAAATGTCATGGGATACATCAATAATGTACCAGTTTCCCTATAATTTATCACAGTATACGCCAAAATCAATTCAGGAACAAGCACTTTCTGCATTTTAAAGGGCTGAACCTTCACTTCCTAAAAGAAGAATCTTTTCTTTTACAAGCTGCCTTACTGCCTCACGACCGGCTGCGCTGTATTTTTTCGGATCGAAGATCCCATCCTCTTTTAAGATGCTTCTTACACCTTTTGTATATGCTGCTCTAAGTTCTGTTGCAAAATTTATCTTGCAGATCCCGAGTTCAACGGACATTTTAATCATCTCATCTGGAACACCGGAGGCTCCATGGAGTACAAGAGGGATTGAAACAACATTGCGGATTTCTGACAATCTGTCAAAATCCAGTCTTGGCTCTCCTTTATAAAATCCGTGTGCAGTCCCTATTGCTACTGCCAGAGACTGGATTCCTGTCCTGGCTATAAAATCTACCGCCTGCGCCGGATTTGTATATAATGCATCTTTATCAGACACCTCGTGGCTATCTTCTTTTCCGCCTACTGTCCCGAGCTCTGCTTCTGTATCAACTCCCTCCGCCCTTGCCATGTCTGCAGTCCGCCTGCTAAGTTCCACATTCTCATTATAGGACAAACCGGAACCGTCTATCATAATGGATGTATAGCCGGATTCTACTGACCTCCTGCATAATTCAAAGCTGTTTCCGTGATCCAGGTGCATCACAACCGGAACGGATACTTCCTCTGCTTTTACTGAAACCATTTTCTGATACATATCAGGGCCTGCGTAAGCTACCGTTGACGGTGTCGTCTGAATAATCACCGGAGATTTCATTTCGTCTGCAGCATCTATAATCGCCTGCACCATTTCCATATTTTCTGCGTTGAATGCACCAATCGCATATCTTCCCTGCTGAGCCTTTTTTAACAGCTCAGATGAACCAACTAATGCCATAAGAAACTCCTTTCAGAGCCGCAGACCGGTATATCCGGTCTGCGGCTCTTCTACTCTTATATTTCAATGATAATTTTCATACTTGTATCTTTATTCTGCTCAATATATTTGTACGCTTCTGCATATTGACAAAATGGAAATACTTTTGAGATCAACGGCTTCATCCGGATCTTCCCCTCAGCCATATAATCAATCGTATCCTGGAAGTCTTTCTCTACATACATCAATGATCCGCAGATGCGGAGCTCCCTGTCTTGTACCCATGACAAATTCACCTCGGGATTTTTGCCGAATACACCAACGATTACAATATCATTTCCTTTCTTGGAGCATTCAATTGCCTGATTCACAGTAGCTCCTATCCCGACACATTCAAAGAAAATATCAGCGCCCTCTTCGCCAAATGCCTGGCTGACAGCCTCCTTCATAGATACCTTTCCTGTATTCACTGCGTGTGGAATTCCACATTGCTTCGCAAGTTCCAGGCGATACTCCGACAGATCTGTCACCAGAACGCTTTTAGCACCTTCAGCCATTGCTGCCTGTGCTGTCACGTTTCCAATCGTTCCAGCGCCCATAACAACTACATTTTTCCCCACAACACTTCCGCACCTTCTTACCGCATGTACCCCGACTGCCGCCGGTTCAATGGTCGCTGCAACCTCTGCCGTCATGCCCTCCGGGATTTTCTTAGCCAGGGCTGCATCAACATTAAAATATTCACAGGCAGCGCCAGGCGTCTGACAGCCGATTACATTCAGGGTATTGCAGATATTGTATCTTCCTGCTTTACACGGCTCGCATTCATGGCAGAATTCCTGTGGCATAACCGTAATCAGCTCCCCGGTCTTTATATCCCTTACATCGCTCCCTGTCTCAACCACTTCTCCCGCCATCTCATGCCCAAGACGGATCGGAAAGGACATAAATGGATGCTTCCCGTAATAAGCATGAATATCTGATCCACAGATTCCTATATTTTTCACTTTCATTAATATTTCATTCGGTCTGATTTCCGGCTTTTCAATCTCACTGTATTCGATCGTTTCCGGTCCTGTTAATACTGCCTGTTTCATATCTGTTTACCTCCGTAATAAATATTTTTAAGACTATTCTGTAAGCATTCCGTTTTCTGTATATCTCTGAATGAATTCAGCAACATTTTCAGATGTGATTAATGTTACCGGAATCTCGACTTTCTCAAATCCTTCTTTATTTTCTCCAGTCAGTACTTCATGGGCAACGCGTGCGCCTTCCTTTGCCATAACCTGAGCGTCCTGAAGAGCTGTTGCATCAAGTCCACCATCCTCGATCGATACTGCCGCATCTGCAAGCCCGTCAACACCGAAGAACTTAATATCATCTAATTTTGCATCCTTTGCAGCCTCAATCGCTCCGATTGCCATGGCATCATTCATGGACAATACTGCATCAATCTGATCTCCATGTACCTGAATCCAGCTCTCCATGAATTCCATACCTTTTGATTTTTCCCAGTCGCCAATCTGTTCTTCCATAATATTAAGATTGGAATCTTTAAATACATCCTCATATGCCCTGCGGCGTTCAATGGAATCGGTATTTCCAGAAGGGCCTAACAGGACAACAACATTTGCATCGTCTGCGATCTGTTCCTTTGCATACTCTGCAACAACCGTTCCCAGATCATACGGGTTCGCAACTACGCTTGAAGCCTTCTCAACACCGCCATCATCAAGATTAATATTCATCATCGGCGTTCCCTGTTCAATATAGCCTGCAACAATATCATCCTCTGCTGCCGGCTCAATCGGAAGCAGGATAATGTAATCATATCCCTGTGATACACAGGTCTCCATATTACTGATCTGCGTCTCCAGTACGTTCTGGCTGTCGATGACCGTTAATTCCATATCGTCATACTCCTCAAATGCTGTTGTCAATTCATCTGCAAGCCATGACGCAAATGTCAGAGACATATCTGTCGGCAGGAACGCCACCTTGTAGGCTCCGTCCTTCCCGCCTTCGCTTTTTGCCGAACCCGCATCCTGCGATTCCTCATTTCCTTTTCCACATCCCGCTGCCATCATCACTGTCATGGCTAACATCATGAATACACTTACTACCTTTCTTTTCATTGTTACTTCCTCCTTGCTTTTTGAAATATTTTATTTGGACTTCTTTGCATCAGAAGACGATGCCATAATCTTAATACCCGTCTTACCTCTCTTAGACAGGCTGTCTACAAGTACTGCACCGATGATAATAAATCCTTTTACAATCATCTGTGTATAAGAGTCGATTCCCATCAGGTTCATGATATTATTCAGAACGCCGATAATAATGGAACCCAGGAATGTCCCAAAGGCTGTTCCTGCACCGCCCGAGAAGCTGGTTCCTCCGATAACAGTCGCCGTAATCGCATCTGTCTCATAGCCCTGGCCTTCGCCCGGGATGCCTGCATTCAGACGCCCCATCATAACCATACCTGCGATTGCAGCAAATACGCCGGACAGAATGAATGCGAACCATTTAACCTTTACCACCTGGATACCTGCCGCAACTGCTGCATCCGTATTTCCTCCGATTGCATACAGATAGCGTCCGAATTTCGTGTATTTTAGCACCACATGAGTGATAATCAGCATAATTACCATAAAAACAACCGTAATCGGGATAATCCCCGCCACATAGCTCTGCCCAAGAACATTAAACCCGCCGATTTTATAGATGTTTTGTCCGCCAGTATAAAGGCAGATCGCACCAAAGCAGACGGTCTGCATTGCCAGTGTAACGATAAAGGACGGCAAATTAAAATATGCGACAAACAAGCCATTCACAACTCCCACAGCCGCTCCCAGAAGAACCCCTACAAGGAATGCAAGCGGAAGATTCTGGGTCGCCACATAGACGATACAGGCAAAGCTTCCGGCCATACCTGCCAGATAACCGATTGACAGGTCAATCTCGCCAGTAATGATAATCATTCCCTGTGCAAATGCACATATGGTAACAATACTCACCTGTTTTAAAATGTTCGTAAGATTCGTTGCTGTCAGAAAATTACCTGAAAGCAGACTGCAGACAACTACCATGGCGGCGAGAATCAAGATAAGCGAATATTTTCTTATATCTATTTTCTTTGATTTCATGTTTCTTCTCCTCTCTTTATTGTCAATTCACATTTTTAACTGCTAACTGCATGATTGCTTCCTGTTCAAATTCACTGCGCTCCAGACACCCCGTAACATGTCCCTGGCTCATGACATAGATTCTGTCGCACATTCCCAAAAGCTCCGGCATCTCTGAGGAAATCATGAGAATCGCATATCCTTTTTTTGCAAGATCCGTAATAATACTATAAATTTCCAGCTTCGCACCTACGTCAATACCGCGTGTCGGCTCATCCAGGATCAGAAGGTCGCTTTCCATCATCAGCCATCTTGCCAGTAGCACCTTCTGCTGGTTTCCGCCGCTCAGGGAGCCGATGGGCGTCTCAATTCCTGCAAAGCGGACTTTTAACATCTCTGACATCCTCTTTGCATCTTCAACCTCTTTCTTCAGATTCATGAAAATACCTTTCTGAATGTGATGATTCGTGATGGTAATATTTTCCCTGCAGCTTCTTACACCTATGATTCCTTCTTTCTTCCGGTCCTCTGTAATCATCAAAATCTTATTCTTAATGGCATGTGTTACGTCCTTTGGCTTATAGTCCCTGCCGCAAAGTGTAATCTCACCCGAATCCAGCGGATCCAGGCCAAAGACAGCTCTGCATACCTCGCTCCGCCCGGCTCCTACCAGACCCGCCATGCCAACAATCTCGCCTTTTCTGACATAGAAAGAAATATCTTCAAACATTCCGCTGCTGCACAGATTTTTTGCCTCAAAAGCAACATCCCCAGGCGGTATCTCCTCCTTTGGATAAATGTTGTCAAGGGAGCGTCCCACCATATGGGTAATAATAGAATTCTCCGTAAAGTCACTGACTGATCCCGATATGATACTTTTTCCATCTCTGATAATGGTAATATCATCTGCAATCTGAAAGATTTCCTCCATCTTATGGCTGATATACAAAAAGCTGATTCCCTGTCCCCTCAGACGGCGGATTGTCTCAAACAGAAATGTCACTTCCTTATCTGATATGGAGGACGTAGGTTCATCCATAATAATAACCTGGGCTTTAAAGGCTACAGCCTTCACAATTTCAAGCATCTGCACACTGGCAATCGGAAGGTTCTTGATCTTTTCCGCCGGATCATAATCTAATCCATTCTCTTCAAGAATCCCCTTTGCCTGCTTCATCATCTCTCCCCATGATACCATCCCCCTTTTCCCCGGCTGACGTCTCATAAAGATATTCTCCGCCACAGTAAGCTCCGGGAAGAAATTAAGTTCTTGATAGATCATGGCGATTCCGGCTGCCGTTGACTCTTCAGGACCCGAGAAATGCACTTCCTTTCCGTCCAGCAGCACCTTGCCTTCATCTCTCTTGTATAACCCGTTAATAACCTTCATCAGCGTGGATTTTCCGGCTCCGTTTTCCCCCATCACCGCATGCACTGTTCCGGATCTTAATGCGATATTTACATGATCAAGTGCCTTCACACCCGGAAAAGACTTGGATACACCCTGAATCTCTAATTTAAATGTCTCTCCCATATTCCGCTCCTTTCTCTTCATTCTTAAGCGGTAAATACCTCCCCGATTACATAATGATATTTTACCGCATAATTGTAAGCCTCCACTATTTCATTTACACTGTCCAGTACCAGCGCCCTGGCCTCCTTCGCAAGTTTCCCGTCCCGGACTTTTACATACTGGATTGGCATAAACTGATGCAAAAGCCCTAACGGAATCTCTACACTGTTCATATTGTCAATGAGCTTTTCCATTGCTTCCTGCACCTTCCGCCCGGCGAAATAATAACGGCATCTGTCAGAATAGCTGTATTTGCGCTTAACTGCCAGTTCCTCCTCAGCCCCATGGTAATGTTTTTTCCAATTACCCGGATTTTCAAGCATTGCCTTTTCTAGTACATCTTCAAAGTTCACCCTCTTTTCCTCCTGGATGAGCACCTTTTCCATCTGTCCCAAAGCAAAGAGTCCATCACGCAGCGCAAAGGTCAGCGCCGGACCGACCTTTAAAATGGCGATGCCGTCTTCCACCATCTTCTTTAACCCTTCCGGGCTCTGATAATCCGTAGAATGCCCCTCCAGTACCATTCCCTCGTATTTTTTCATGGTTTCACAAAGATTTGCTGCACGGAATCTGTTGTAATGAAAAACCGTGTCATCACCAAATTCCACTCCCGGCTGCACCACTACCCCGATGATATTTGCGAAGGCATCCTTAAGCCCTGCCTTTGCAAACTGCTCCCTGTAAGCCTTAAGTGTCTTCTCCACTGCTTCCGGCCTGGTGACTGTAATGCTGTTCTCTTCTTCCTTCGCTCCTCCGGGTATTGGCACTTCACTTCCGATAATATATACCGGGCGCAATTCCTGGGGATTCTTTATCAAAAGCTTCTGATATTCTTCTTCGCATGCTGCATAAAGCACTGCTCCTCTTGCTGCGATCACTTCATCTGAGAGTCTCTCTTCCCTTGAATCATCCGCAAGACGCATACTGGTATCAAGATGAATCTTCTTGTAGCCGGCCTGTACGAAAAGACGCACCAGTGTCTCTGCTTTCGCCATTGCATCCTCTTCTTTTTCATCAGCCCATGTCAGCGGTCCAAGATGATCCCCTCCCAGCACGATATTTTCCTGCGGAAAATCCAGCCGGTCTGCAATCCCATATACAAATTCCTTGAAATCCGCCGGCTGCATCCCTGTATAGCCGCCAAACTGATTCACCTGATTTGCTGTCGCTTCTATCAGAATCTGGTCATCAAATCTCTTTGCCTGTCTTAACACTGCCTCAATCACAAGCTCATTTGCCGTACAGTAAGAAGGAACCCCGCACATGATGCCCTCCCTTCGCCTGGCTATCATATTTCTCAACAAGTCTCTCAAACCTTTAACCCCTTTCTATCATTTCCCTGACCGTATCCGGTGTAATATTCCCTTCCATCGGACCGAATACCATGACATTTAACGCTCCTGCAGCCGCACCCATTTTAGCCGCCTCTTTTACGCTCTTTCCCTGAACCAGCCCGGCAAGAAAGGCTCCGTCAAAGCAGTCACCTGCCCCTGTGGCATCCTTCTGCTCCACCTTATATACACCTACCTCTTCCACACCTTCACGGGTATAAAGTCTGCTTCCCTCTGAGCCATTCTTGAGGACAAGAATCTCAAGTCCCGGGTTCTCGAAGCATTTCCTGACCGCATCCTCTACTGTCTTTTCTCCTGTTATCATAAGAAGCTCCTCTACTCCAGGAAGAAAAATGCTTGTGTTCCTCATCACTTCTTCCAGCACCGGCTGGATGGACTCATCTGTAAACAACTCTTTCCTGATATTCGGATCAAAGGAAATCTTTGTTCCCGCAGATGCTAATTGCCTCATTGTCTTTAAAATCTCCTGTGCGAATCCCGGATCCGACATCAGTGAGCATCCCATGATGTGCATGTATCCCACCTTTCCGAAATCACGGATATCCGGCGCCTTTGCCTCTACTGCCGGTGTATTGCCCATGTGGTAAATAAACTTCCTGGATCCGTCCTGAAAGTATGTAACAAATGCGCATCCTGTAGAACGCTGTCTGCTTTGGATGACATGGCTGCAGTCAACTCCGTCTTTTTCCAGTCTTTCAAGAATACAGATTCCAAAATCATCCTTTCCCACGCCGCCTATAAGTGCCGTCCGGCAGCCGAGTCTTGCCGCTGCATCAATACAGATTGCCGGAGCCCCGCTTGGATAAGGACCCTTGAATGTACCGGCTTCACTCAGCTGGATGTCTTCTTTATCCCTCATAATCTCAACCAGCATCTCTCCCATTATTAAAATATCGGTCATCATTCTCTCCTCCTATCCCAGACAGCACTTTTTAAGATAAACAAGCGAATCTGTAATATACTGATCCATCTGCTCTGACGATGCATTGCCGCTCAAATCTCTCCATACTCTGATAGACTGCCCAACTTCCCCGCCTTTCAACAAGAACGGCTCCATGACAACTGCCTTCTGATAATCTATGTCACGCAGCGCCCTCCCGATCTCCTGCCAGTCAATACTATTATTCATACCCGGAAGCTTTCTATTGCATTCTCCTACATGAAGATGTCCCAGCAGTTTTCCTGCCTTACGGATCGCATCATACATATTATCCTCTTCGATGTTCATATGGTATGTATCAAGCAGAATGTTAATATTCTTGCTGCCGACCCGCCCTATGTAATCAATGGCCTCTGTGCAGTCTGTTAAAATATATGTCTCGTTTCTATTTAACACTTCAAGAGCGCATTCTATATCCAGTTCCTCTGCTGTGCCGCTCAGCTCCTTCAGGCATGCAATGCTTCTCTCCCATGCCGCCTCTTTATCTGTTGCTGTCTCCGAAAAGTCAACCGGCCAGTATGAATAAATTGCCCCCACCAGACTTTTGGAGCCAAGTCTTGCCATCTTGTGTAAAATCGTTTTGAAGTACTCCATTCCACAATTCCTTACACTTTCATCCTCTGATGCAAAATCATACTCTTTTGAAGGTCCGCTGTTCGTCGTGAATTCAATGCCTCTTTTCCCGCCCTCAGTCTTTAATGCATCAATCTGACCATCATCCATATGATACAGATGGTCTGCACCAATCTCCAGGATGTCAAATCCGATATCCGCAACCTTATTCACCATCTTAATATAATCACATTTCCACTCTGTTCCCCAATAAGCATATCCTGTTCCGAATTTCATATTATCCTCCTTATTTGTGCTCGAGCACGTTTCTTGTACTATATTAAACCACCTTCTTTTTTTATTTTCAATTGACATATTTACTATTTTTTTAAGACTTATTTTGGTATATTTGAACAAACATTGCGTTTTTAACTCATTTCTTTCCGTGCACGAGCACATATTTTTTTGTGCTCGTGCTCATTTTTTACTACACATCTCACTTTACATATGCTATAATGAAGATGTCAGGATCAAAAGACCCCGTATGACATACCTGCATGTCATACAGGACTTTGAATCTGTAAAAAAATGAAAAAGCAGCCCGACAGGGCAGTGGTTTATCAAGGCTGCGTCTTTCCAGCGCAAGCCAAAAAAAGATTTATCATGAAAAAGAAAGGAAGGGAACGCATCATGCCAGTAACTATAAAACAGATTGCTGAACTGGCGAATGTTTCTCGCGGCACTGTAGACAAAGTTTTAAATGACCGTCCCGGAGTAAAATCCGAAACACGCGATAAGATATTGCAGATTGCAAAAGAATTAAACTATCAGCCGAATTTTTTAGGAAAAGCCCTAGTCCAAAGCAGAAATCCTGTCAGAATAGGTATTGTACTTACTCCTGAATATAATCCGTTTATTCACGACATGTTGACAGGTATCCGCAATGCGGAGAATGAATTCAGTCCGTTCGGCATAGATGTATCCGTTAAGATGCCATTTTCCCTGGAGCCAACAGAGCAGATCAGCATTTTGAATGAACTTGAGCTTGAAGGTGTAAGCGGCATCGCCGTGTTTCCGCTAAATGACACAATGACAAAAAACAAGATTAACCAACTGGTAGAAAATAATATCGCCATACTCACATGTAATTCCCGAATTGAGGGAACAAATGAGTTCTGCTTCGTCGGACAGAATCACTACAAAGGCGGCCGGACTGCCGCCGGACTACTCATGAAGCTTCTTCCCTCAGGAGGGGACATTGGGATGATCATTAGTTCTTCAAGTCTTTCCTGCCATCAGGACCGCTCCAGCGGATTCAAAGATAAGATCTCTGAATCCCAGTTTCCCATCCGGATTCTTGACATACAGGAAAATCAGGACCGGAAGGACGATGCTTTCAAAATTACATTAGAATACTGTAATCATCACCCGGATATCAAAGGGATCTATGTTACAGGGGGCGGCATTGAAGGTGTCGGGCATGCACTGGAGCTGTTAAACCTCAACACTAAAGTAAAGGTAATCTGCCACGATCTGACCCCTGACTCCATTACTCTTCTAAATAGCGGATGTGTTGACTTTGTCATAGGGCAGAACCCTGAGCAGCAAGGGTATCAACTTGTAAAAACCCTATTTGAATATCTCGTCAAAAAAAATATCCCGACAGATAATGTCGAGATACCCATCACTATTATTACCCAGGATTCTCTGTAGGCTGAAAGCCCAGGCCGCTCGTAGCGGCCCGGAGCCCAAAGCTCCCTGCCCAAAAGCCATCCAGCACTTCTGCCGAAGAATTTGAGTTCTCACAGGACGAGGAAAAAGTGAGCTTTCCTGATTATATTTCAAGACGGAAGAGATTTCATTGTGAATGGCGGACTGGGAATCATAGGAGCAAGCACTTTCTGCATTTTTCATATAAACTTTTACATTATTTTGTTTTTATTCATATGAAAAACCGGCAGATTGTTCTTACAGACTATAATCCACTTCCATCCGATACACTTTACCACTGCTATTTATGTAGATAGCCAGCCCTGTAAAACTGTAATTATCATTTACCTTTTTGAAAAACTTTTTTCTAGAAAGACTTTTTCTTCCCTCTCCAGTCGTATAATAGTATTTGCACTGCTCTGCTATTTTGAAAGTTCTTGATTTGGCCTTTAGCCGGGAACCTTTTTTCCCAAAGGATGAGGCTTTTATCAATGACCCTTTTACCGTAACTTTTTTCTCTTTGTATGAAATTTTCGAAATCGAATCTTTTCTGCCTGAAAGCTCTGCCCAAAGATACCCCACGCCGCTATAATATGCCTTCTTACTCTTTGTTTCCGACTTATTTTTCTCAAACTTCACCTTTAATTCTTCCGATCCTTTTAAAAGCTTCTTTTTATATGCTGCAAACTTCTTTTCAGAAACATTCTTTCCCTTAATATTATAGCTTCTATGTTTATTAAGCTTCCATACCCCGCATTTTTCTTCTAGTCTCTTTCCATCAAATTCATAATATGACTGATATCTCCAATTATGATATGTGGTAAAGCATACTATTTTCCGATCTGGATAAACTGTAATACGCCCTGAGCCTGCTGTCGTTCCTTCCGGGACGCCCCCAATACATTTTACCTTACCATTGACATAAGCAGCCAGCATTTCATAATGTCCGTCATCTGATCTTATTAATAGCTCTGGTACACCGTCCTTATTTAAATCAATTATCGCATATTCCACGTCAGACCAGGTCTCCCCTATATTCCATAATGACATCTTCTGTAAACGAGACTTGCTCTTTAAAATCCTTATATAAGCCTCCCTGGCCTTTTCTGCCTTTGTCGAAGCATATGCAGGCACAGGTCTGAACCCAGCTCCTAGCAGTACCAGAGTCAGACACATGGCAATAGATTTACTTATTCTTACTTTCATAATACAACACTCCTTGCTTTTCACATATATTGTTCCGTGCTAATGCACTCCCACGCTGCAGCAAATAGCTTTTACTTTATCATAGGATAACTGCCCGCCAAACAGATCCAGTGCGCTCCCAACCGTGAGATCAATATTTCCTCCTGTAAGTCTCTGGAAATATCCGATATCCTCATAGCTTCCGATTCCGCCTGCATAAGTTACCGAAGCTTTCTTCGGATTTTCGGCATAGCTTCCCAGAATCTTTGCCAGAGTCCCGTCAATTCCAGAAGCTTTTCCTTCCACATCAACGCCATGCACAAGAAATTCATCGCAGTACTGGGATAGTTCCTCCAAAAGCCCCCTCGAAAGGGCAATGTCTGTGAACTGCTGCCAGCGGTCTGTGACAATATAGTAAGCATCTTCCTTCCTTCTGCAGCTCAGATCCAGAACCACATGCGCTTTTCCGGCTTCCTGACACAGGCGCTTCATATGTTCCCAGTGGATCTGTCCGTTCTGGAATACGTAAGACGTCACAATTACATGACTTGCTCCTTTTTCCAGGTATTCCCCGGCATTTTCTGCTGTAACTCCTCCCCCCACCTGAAGACCGCCCGGATAGGCCTGAAGTGCCCGAAAGGCCTGCTCCCTTGTCTTTTCATAATATTCTGATGAAGGAGGATTCAGAAGGATAACATGACCTCCTGTAAGTCCGTCCCTTTTATATAAGTCCGCATAATAATCCGCTGTATAAGCGGATGCAAAATTCTCCTCTGCCCTGTCCCCGCAATCTGTCAGGCTTCCCCCCACAATCTGCTTGACCTGTCCATTATGAATATCTATACATGGCCTGAATCTCACTTTTATAACCTCCTCTTACTGTCAGCTGTCCAGTACAGCAATGCTGCACTAGAGCGATGCTCTCTTTCTATATCTCCATAAGCATTTCCATGGAGCAGCCCAATACCCGCGACAGATGGAACACCGTTATCGTATCTGTTGCATTGATCTTCGTAAAATCCATTTCCAGTCCCTCTATAACCTGCTTTGGAACTCCAGTCTGTTCCGACAATTCATCTGTTCCCATCCCTATGTTTTCCCGCATTTGCTGTAAATAAGATTTTGTATGTCTCTTCTGATAAATATATTCCATGGTTTCTACAAACCGCTCTTCATCTGCTTCATGATGTGTGGGATACATACACAGGATCTCGTCTATGGAAACGACCTGATGAATTTTCTGGAAACTTCTTCCCGTGCGCCACTGATAGTATGCAAGGATCCAGCCACACCAATATTCAGGTGATTTAGTCATGTCGTACTCCTCCGGCTCTTCAAGCTGCTTCCCTGTTACCTTTAATACTGCTTCGCTGGCAAGTTCTGCCCCCGACATTCCTGCTATATACCGCGGATTCCCTCTCTCAAACTGTTTTGCAGCACCTGAGATTAAAAACATTTCAAAAATCTTTTCTGCGGCAATACCACAGGAGTGAACCGCATAGTCCATCATATTTCCCAATGTATCCTGTGCGTTGTCCAGGTATCCCTCATAGTAAGCGTTCATCTCCATCTTTCATTTCCTCCCTCATAATGTCGATCATCAGCAATTCATTATTATTCGGGCGATTCCTTACCCTGTTCCGGTATTCCATCTGAGCCTCTTTATCACGGATGTTCTTTAAGGCATAGTACTTTTTCGCTTCCGCTGTATCTGCCCCTAAAAAATGTATGTGTCCAAAAGCTTTTTCGCTCTTGAGAACAATCTGTTCTCCCAGCTTTCCCAACATCATTGCTTCTTTTAATTGCTGCAATGAAATAGCATTTGAAACAAAGTTTTTTGCAAATGTAAAATACGAATCATCCGCCCGGTAGCCAATCACAACATCACAGGTACTAATATCTACCAGGAAGTGGTCTTTCAGATAATTCTTGGCATTTTCTGAAATGCTGCCTCGCTCCCAGTAAGTTCTGTTGTGTGCAAGAACTGCCAGCCAGTTAAGGACATTATATGGCGGTTTATTAAGTCGTAATATGTCTAATCCATTCTCATCAAAGTCATAGATATTTGCATACCCGCTATTTCCGCGGGAACATGCCCACTCTTTAGCAAGCTCCGCGCTCTCTGTACAATAGAATCCCTTGCCATAGTCATTTCGCGAGGAGCCTTTTCCATATATGGGCCGTTCTATAATGTTCTCTGATCCATGGTAAAGTCTTATCATTTTCATCCCCCTATTCATTTTTATGACGGTCTGAACTTATTTCTCGTACAATCCTTGTAAATTCCATATGAATCTCTTCATTTGGTATACGGACCTTCCCTGTAGTTTCATCGTAGGTTATCCACATATATGTCATTTCTGATTCTGGTAAATCCACTGTTCGCCGGATTCAAATACAGCCCCACAGCACATCCCTCCTTCTTCTGGTCGGTTAGCAATTCAACTTTCTTTTTTCATTATATATAGAGATGGATGATCTGACAAGCCGCTTTGCATAACTACAGCACTGACGCTTAAATTTATATTTACTCTCCCAAGGCAAACGGAATTCTATTTTTTTAGCGTCAGAGCTGATTTAATCTATATGTTTTTAAGACTCTTGTAGTTACTGGCCACGGAGTGAACAGTAACCTCTTGTATTTCTAAAACCTTAATGCTATACTAAACAATATGAATAATCTGATTTCAGGAGGAATGAATTTATGAAAAAGAAAATCGTTTCAAGATACTGTCTTACCGTACTGCTTTTAATCATTGCAGTCCTCATGATCCCTTCTTATGCGGAGGCAGCAAAAAAACCGGGGAAGAAAACAGTCAAAAATCTTTACCACCAGTTTCTTCAGCAAAGCATGTCCGGCTCGGACTATTTCATTACGCTTGATATAAACCGGGACGGTGTGAAGGAACTGATTACCAGTAAACCAAGACGCAGCTCCTACAGTGATGACATTTATTCTGTCTACACAATCCGGAGCGGTAAGGTAACGCTGCTTGGAACTGTATCAGAATCCAGTTCTTACAATTATAAAGCTTCCGGTAAGAAAAAGTCAATCTATTACAACAAAAAATGCAAAGCGATCCGTGATTGTGAGACAGGCCCCTATTCTACCAGTCTCACTCTGTACCGCATAGCAGGCAGTAAACTTAAGCAGAAGATAAACTGTACAGCCATATACAACCGTTACCGCATTTTCCAGGTGAGTTATGGAACCTCACGCCCAAAGTCAGTCTCCGAATCCAGGCTGAACTCTTTAGAAAAAAAATACATGAAAAAGCAATGCAAGAAAATCAAACTGGTTCTCAATACAGAGAAAAACCGAACGAAAAAGTTATAATGAAGAAAGCTGTTCCTCAATATTGAACCATTTTTGATGTCACCATACGTCCAGGCATTCAAAAAGCTGACATCCAGTCTAAAACCCACAAAGGTTGCTTTTGAATGCCTCACGTCTCAATATTTACTGAACAGTTGCAAACTTATATCCTCATCTGATATTTTTCTATAATGCAGATGAAAGACACAATGTCGTGCGGATCTTCTTTTCCAAGAATATTTGTCATGTCAAGGCAGATGACATCATATTGATTCAGATGCTGTCTGTATGTTCCGTTAATCTCCACATCCCACGCAATCACAAGATCATCAAACAACTTCGAAGAATTGCAGGTTTTATCATAATATGCGTATAACATTTTCGCTGCAAATGATTTCCCCAAGCGGCGCGGCCTGCTGACACACGTCAAAAAACCTCGGCGTCTCTATCGTTTCACTGATCAGGCTGATCAGCCCGCTCTTATCCACATATATGTCATTTCTTATTCTGGTAAATCCACTGTTCGCCGGATTCAAATACAGCCCCACAGCACATCCCTCCTTCTTCTGGTCGGTTAGCAATTCAACTTTCTTTTTTCATTATATATAGAAATGGATGATCTGACAAGCCGCTTTGCATAACTAAAAAGGCTCTATGCCACATACCGCGCATAGAGCTTTTTCCCATCTACCTGTCTGTATCTTTCCTGTCATTATTATTGGTGTCGTTGCCGTCCAGGGCATCTCCCACATCCTCGGCTCCATCCTTTATGTCATCGCCGATTTCGTCCATGACGCCTTCTCCGTCATTTGTACCATTACCGGTGCTGTTATTTCCTGTATTACCGTTCGTAGCATCGTTTGTGCCATTACCCGTTGTGCCGTTTCCTGTAGTTCCGGAAGTGCCGGCATCATCAGAGGCATTGTTTACTGCACCGTTGTCATCTGCATTCTCGTCTCTTCCGCAGGCAGTCACACTCATCAGGACTCCTGCACACATAAGCACCATTACTAATTTCTTCCACTGTTTCATGTCTTGAATCTCCCTTTCATGTATATTTATCTGTCTATCAAGTACAGTCATTAGTAATATTTGCAAATGTCTGAAATATATACTTGTAAAGGTATGGAATTTTTTTACAGTTTTACTCATGGCAGCCGCATCCTGTTATGCCAGGCGGCAGATTTATCTGACGTCCAGTATTAAATTATACAATCTCGGCAATCTGCCCGCTTCTGTAGGCAGCAAGAAGCATCTTAAGATCCTCGATCTGCTCCTTTAATTCTTTTCCGTCATCTGTATCTGCCACAAGCTTTCGTTCAATTACACGCTTTACCATCACACTGTCCGAATGGATGTCGCTTTCCTTTTCTATCGCAGCCTCAGTGGATTCAAAGGGTTCATGGGCAGCAAGGATCAGTCCGTGGGAATTGTAGATAAGAGTATACCCCGCAATCCCTGTTTCCTTCTGATACGCCCTGGAAAAGCCTCCGTCTATGACAAGCACTCTTCCGCCGCATTTGATCGGGTTTTCCCCATTCTTTGACTTTACAGGAACGTGACCGTTCACAATCAGGGAGTCCTCTGACTCCAGCCCGAATTCCTTCAGGATATTCGTAATAATCTCTTCCTCCTCGAGAAGTGTATAATATGGATTCTTCTTTTCCTTATGCATTTCCTTTTCTGCCAGGAAATAGCGTTCAAAGGTTGCCATCTTATCTTTTCCGAACAAAGGAGAACTCTGGCTGAGCCAGATATACCACATCATGTCCTTCCCACGCTCCTTCTCCTTTGGATCCAGTGCGTAAAAACCTTTCCTCACATAGCTCTCAAGTACCTCATAGAGGCTCTTGCCTTTGTAGGTATGCCCATAGATGCGTACAGTCTTCAGACTTCCATCCTCATTAAGGGGAACACATCCATGGTATAACAGATTATTGTTATACACCTTATAGAGCGCTCCCTTATTCAGCAGGAACCGCATGTGCGCCTGAAGCTTTTCGCAGTTTTCAAATGCTTTGGTAAGCCGCTCCATAATGTCCTCTTCCGCGGCTGTCAGCGCATACGGCTTCTTTGGATCCACGGTTGGGAAATTCTTATCCAGCATCTCATACGTCTTGCCATTAATATCAATTGTTCCCTTTTCAAAATCAATTCTGTGAAGAAGGTTCCTGTCATCCATCTTAAATCCTGGATTTTTCTTTATGATCTGTCCTTCCACCTTAAACTGTATCACAGAGATGGCCTTGTGCATCATAACGTCAAGAAGCATCTCACTTTTCCCGTAATTCGGTGTGCCTCTGAGGCGAAAGCAGGTACATGGGTCATTTCCATATGTATCCATGGCAAATGTGGCCAGCGGAAGCAGATTGATTCCATATCCATCCTCCAGGATATCAAGATTCCCATAGCGGGCACAGATGCGGATGACATTGGCAATGCATCCCCTCTGCCCTGCTGCAGCTCCCATCCACAAAACATCATGATTTCCCCACTGGATATCTACAGAATGGTATTCCATCAGCTTGTCCATAATAATATGCGGTCCCGGCCCCCTGTCATAGATATCCCCCACAATATGCAGGTGATTCACAGTCAGACGCTGTATCAGCTCACAGAGTGCCGTGATAAATACCTCTGCCCTGCCAATGCTGATAATGGTATTCACGATGGAACTGTAGTAGGATTCCTTATCAGATGACATGTCCGCCTTTTCTGTAATAAGCTCCTCCAGGACGTAGGCAAATTCTGGCGGCAATGCCTTTCTTACTTTGGAACGGCTGTATTTCCCCGCGGCACATTTGCACACCTCAATCAGACGGTACAGGGTAATCTTATACCAGTCCTCCATGTTGTCCTCTGTTCTTTTGATCCGTTCCATCTTTTCCTTTGGATAGTAGATCAGGGTTGAAAGAGTCTGCTTGTCCCTGCTGCTCATGGTATTGCCAAAAACATCGTCCACTTTGCGGCGCACCGATCCCGAGCCGTTCTTAAGAACATGGGAGAATGCTTCGTATTCTCCGTGGATGTCAGTGAGGAAATGTTCTGTTCCCTTCGGTAAGTTTAAAATTGCCTGGAGATTGATGATCTCGGTTGACGCACTGGCGATTGTGGGGTAGAGCTGGGACAGACGCTCTAAATAACGTGACTCTAGTTCCTTCATAACTTTTTCTCCTTTGCTTGTTTTGAACTGCTTCGCAGTTTGGGGACGGGCAGCCTCGCCTTCGGCTGCGTTTAGTTGATTACGCCGGACATGTCGTAGAGGCCGGCGGGTTTGTGGGCGAGGTATTTTGCGGCTTCTACGGCTCCTTTGCCGAATACGGCTTTTGAGTAGGCGGTGTGCCGGAATTCTACTACTTCATCCGGGCCGGCGAAAATTACTTCGTGTTCGCCTACGATGGTTCCGCCGCGTACGGCAGAAATGCCGATTTCTTTTTTATCCCGTTTTTCTCTCTTCTGGCTTCTGTCATATATGTAGGTGTATGCATGGCTCATCTCTTCATTGATGGAGTCTGCCAGGGCAAGGGCTGTTCCGCTGGGGGCGTCTACCTTCTGATTGTGGTGGCGCTCCACGATCTCTATATCGTATCCTGCTGTTGCCAGTACACTGGCGGCATCTTTTAGAAGCTTCATCAGAAGGTTGATTCCCAGAGACATGTTGGCGGATCTTAATACTGCTGTTTTTTTTGCGGTCTCTTCTACCTTGTTTAACCGTTCACTGGAAAGTCCTGTTGTGCAGAGTACAACGGGAAGCTGTTTTTCTGCACAGTAATCCAGAACGCCGTCCACTGCTTTTGCATTAGAAAAATCAATTAATACGTCTGCCTCCACATCACATGCCCCGATTGTCTCGAATACCGGATAGTCGTTTGGGATTCCGGTATAGGCATCTACGCCTGCCACAATGCAGATTCCATCATCCTCCTTTATAAGTCCTGTGATTACCTGTCCCATCTTTCCGTTGCATCCATGCATAATTACTCGTACTGCCATCTTCTTTTCCTCCTTCTATCTGCCCGGATTCTTTGCCTCCGGAAGCTTTTCTATCTGTAACTGTTCATTACCTTTATAGTTCCTTTTATATACGGAAAAGGGTATCCTGACAAGATACCCTTTTTTCACTCTCTGATTCTTATTCTACAACTTTGATACCAAAATCCTTCATGGCCTGCGCCAGTGCTTTTTCGTGTGCAGGGGTAAGCTCGGTAAGCGGCATGCGCAGGGGCCCGCAGTCCATTCCCATAAGCTGCATGGCCTTCTTTACCGGAATCGGGTTCACTTCCGAAAAGAGCTGCTCACAGAGCGGAATCGCTTTAAGCTGGAGGGCAGCGCTTCCAGTTACATCACCATTAAAATATTTTTCACAGATATCGTGGGTCTCTCTCGGTGCAACGTTAGACAGTACCGAAATGACTCCCTTTGCCCCCAGGGAAAGAAGCGGCACGATCTGATCGTCATTTCCAGAATAGAGATCCGCCCTGCCATCTGTCAGTGACATAATCTTTGCCACCTGGGAGATATTGCCGGACGCTTCCTTGATTCCAACAATATTATCTACGTTATTTACAAGCTCTGCCACGGTTGCAGGCTCAATGTTGCATCCGGTTCTGCTGGCCACACTGTACATAATGATCGGAGCCTTTGCTTCCTTTGCTACTGCCGTGTAGTGGGCAATAAGGCCTGCCTGTGTCGCCTTGTTATAATATGGCGTCACAAGCAGCAGTCCGTCCGCTCCGCTCTCTGCCGCCTCTCTTGACATCTCAACCGCTGTCCTGGTGCAGTTGGAGCCTGTACCTGCAACAACCGGAATTCTTCCTTTTGCGCGTTCAATCGTGAACCTCACGCACTCCATGTGCTCTTCCTCAGTCATTGTCGCGGACTCTCCTGTTGTTCCGCATATTACAATACTATCAGTTCCGTTCTCGCAATGATAGTCGATTAATTCATCCAGTTTATCATAATTAATACTTTCATCTTCCTTAAAGGGTGTGACAATCGCCACGCCGGCCCCTGTAAATATAGCCATATTCATCCTCCTGATCTGCTTTTCTTTTAATCAAAATTTGTAACTGCCCGGTAACCTTCACAGTTACATGCAAAAATCCATTGAGAACTGCCTTCGGCAGTGGGTTTTTTGCACTCCTGAATCACTTTCTTACAGTCAGCGCAGCAAATACCCCGTTTCACTGGGGACAGACCCTGCGCAGACCTGCTGAATAGTTAATAAAATATTAACATTAACAGGATGGGATGTCAATGAAAGTCTTTGAATTTCCAGCCTTCTATATAACAGCTGCAAATTCCTGAGTCATATTCTCACGGAATGCGCAGCTTACGCGCATTCCTGAGCCGTGAATAGTAACGTTACCCTTCTATACATTCAAGCTTGCTTACTGATACTTCATAGGCAGTACGCTCCTGTGATTCTGTCTCCGTCAGCTTCTTTATGTAGGTTCTGCTCTGAATTCTCCCAAAGATCTGCACATGCTCGCCTACCTCAAACGCGGAGGCAAACCTTGCATTCCTGCCCCAGCAGATACATGGTATATAATCCGACTTCCCGTAAGGCCTGTTAACAGCCATCAGCAAATCTGCAATCTCCCTTCCAAGCGGCGTCTTCCTGTATACCGGCAGCTTGCAGATATAGCCGTCCAGAAAGATGCTGTTCGTCTTCGCCCCGTCCAGCTCCTCATCTATAAACGACACTTCTCTTACGAATACGGATAATACGAGCCGGTTTTTTTGCTCATCGTGCCGGTTATAGGAGCGGAACTGTCCGCTTGCCATAATGAATTCTCCCGTATAGTCCTGTGACACATCAATCAGGCGTTCGGATATCATGAGCGGAATTCTGTCTTCAGAATTACTCAGACGCCGTACCAGTACCTCCACCATGTAGAAGCCCTCCCCGAACACCTCATGGCTGAACGTGAATTCAGAAGCAACTTCTCCCATAATTGTTACCTGGTTGTTTTCAATAATCTTATCTGACATAATTTTACATTCTCCCTTCCTCTGAAGCGTATTTCATGGTCATTAATTAGTCTATGAGCGTATGCATTTTTTTAGAACAACTATTTTCACATCTTGTAAATTTTGAAAATTGTGATACACTATTAAAGTTATAAGATAAGCGTCAAAAGGTATTTTTTATAGTAACCTATTGTACCACTGAATTCAAAAAAAGAAAAGGAAGATTTACATGAAAACGAAACGTGAAGATGTACGTAATATAGCAATTATCGCCCATGTTGACCACGGCAAGACCACTCTTGTGGACGAATTGCTGAAGCAAAGCGGTGTATTCCGTGAAAATCAGGAAGTGGAAGAGCGTGTTATGGACTCCAATGATATTGAGCGGGAGCGCGGCATCACCATTCTTTCTAAAAATACTGCCGTCTACTATAAGGGAACGAAGATTAATATCATTGACACCCCGGGGCATGCGGATTTTGGCGGGGAGGTTGAGCGTGTCCTCAAGATGGTAAATGGCGTCATTCTTGTGGTGGATGCTTTTGAGGGAGCCATGCCCCAGACAAAATTTGTGCTCAGGAAAGCACTGGAGCTTAGTCTTCCGGTTATTGTCTGCATTAATAAGATTGACCGTCCCGAGGCAAGGCCTGATGAAGTGATTGACGAAGTGCTGGAACTCTTCATGGACCTGGACGCCTCAGATGAACAGCTGGACTGCCCCTTTGTCTATGCCTCTGCAAAATCCGGCGTGGCAGTTCTGGATCTCACAGATGAAGAGCATGACATGAAGCCCCTTTTTGAGACAATCCTTGACTATATCCCGGCTCCAAAAGGGGATCCGGATGCAGACACGCAGGTGCTGATCAGTACCATTGATTATAATGAATATGTGGGACGTATCGGAGTCGGCAAGGTGGATAATGGTACCATCCGGGTTGGTATGGATGCAGTCGTTGTAAACGAGCATGATCCGGACCGGATGGAGAAGGTGCGCATCAGCAAGTTATATGAATTTGACGGGCTGAACAAAATAGACGTAAAAGAAGCTACAATCGGCTCTATTGTGGCGATTTCCGGAATTGCGGACATCTCCATCGGAGATACCATCTGTTCCCCGGAAAAGCCGGCGGCAATACCGTTTCAGAAGATCTCTGAGCCAACAATCGCCATGCAGTTCAATGTAAATGACAGCCCCTTTGCAGGACTTGAGGGAAAATATGTCACTTCACGCCATTTAAGAGACCGTCTGTTCCGGGAGCTCAATACAGATGTCAGCCTGCGGGTGGAGGAATCTGACAGTACAGACAGCTTTAAGGTATCCGGGCGCGGGGAACTCCATCTGTCTGTCCTCATTGAAAATATGCGCAGGGAGGGCTATGAGTTTGCTGTCAGCAAAGCAGAGGTGCTGTATCGGAAAGATGAAAAGGGCAGGCTCTTAGAGCCTGTGGAAGCCGCCTATATTGACGTGCCGGATGAGTTCACAGGAACCATCATTGAAAAGCTGAGCCAGCGCAAGGGGGAACTTACCAACATGGGGACTTCCAACGGCGGCTATACCCGTCTGGAGTTCAAAATCCCTGCAAGAGGCCTGATCGGCTACCGCGGAGAATTCTTAACAGACACGAAGGGAAACGGGATCATGAATACAGCATTTGACGGTTATGAGCCCTACAAAGGCGATATCCAGTACCGCAAACAGGGATCCCTGATTGCATTTGAGACCGGAGAGTCTGTTACCTACGGACTGTTCAGCGCCCAGGAGCGGGGAACTCTGTTTATCGGTCCCGGTGAAAAGGTTTACTCTGGCATGGTCATTGGTGAAAATGCCAAGACAGATGACATTGAAGTAAATATCTGCAAGACAAAGCATCTTACCAATACCCGTTCCTCCAGCGCGGACGAAGCACTCAGGCTGACCACGCCCAGGATCCTGAGTCTTGAAGAGGCACTGGATTTTATTGATACAGATGAACTGTTAGAGGTAACTCCGAAATCCTTAAGAATCCGTAAGAAGATTCTTGATCCTAAGATGAGAAAACGAGGAAACCGGTCATGAGATTTTTATGGATGTTAGAGGGAATACGTACCCCTTTTCTTGACAAATGTATGCAGTTTATCACCTATTTCGGACAGGAAATCATTCTTATAGCGGTTATCTGCGCCCTTTACTGGTGCGTGGATAAGCGCTTTGCTTATCTTCTGGGCTTTACGTACTTCACCGCCGGTCTGTGCGTGCAGACGCTGAAGATTACTTTCCGCATCCCCAGGCCCTGGATCCTGGATCCGGAATTTCATGCAGTAGAAAGCGCCATTCCCGGCGCAACCGGGTACTCCTTTCCCAGCGGACACACACAGGGGGCTGTATGCCTCTTCTTTCCGCTGGCGCTTAAGTGCAGACGTATCTGGGTAAAACTTTTATGTGTCCTTTCCTTTTTCCTCATCGGCTTTTCCAGAATGTACCTTGGATGCCACACTCCGAAAGATGTACTCACGGCAATGGGGATTTCCCTTATGATTTCCTGGATTCTGTGGCATTTCCAAGATCACCTGCTGTCAGGAAGCACCAGTCCGGCGCTGATCTCAGGAGTACTTGCCGCACTCTCTCTGGCTGTCTGTGCCTATGCGCTGATTCTGCACACGGACGGCACGCTGGAAGCAAGATATGCCGCAGACTGCCTGAAAGCTTCCGGTGCAGGTCTTGGCTTTGCCGCAGGATATTATGTGGAGCGCAGCCATATGAATTTTAATACCGGCGGCCTTTCCCTCCCGGGCCAGCTCTTAAAGCTTGCCGCAGGTCTTGCCTGCGCACTTCTCCTGAAGTCAGCCCTCTCTTCTTTTACAGGCAGTTCCATCCTGGCAAAGGCTCTCGAATATTTTATACTGGTATTATGGGTGCTTGTTTTCTATCCATTTTTATTCAGTAAAGTACAAAAAGGAGTTCATAGCAAATTTTCCCAAAATTGAGGCAATCTGTTCTATACATTAGCATCCAAACGTGCTATACTGGATATATCAGAAAGATCTGTAGTCTGTTAATAAGTTGTCAGACTATACTCTCTCTGAAAAATATATGAAAAGGAGTTGGGCATATATGAAATTTATCATCGTAGGAAAGAACATTGATGTAACACCTAGCTTAAAAGAAACCGTAGAGCACAAGCTTGGAAAACTTGAAAGGTATTTTACTCCTGACACGGAAATTCATGTAACTTTAAGTGTGCAGAGGGAACACCAGAAGATTGAGGTAACGATTCCTGTAAAGGGCAATATTATCCGCTCTGAGCAGGAAAGCACGGATATGTATGTATCGATTGACCTGGTAGAGGAGGTAATTGAACGCCAGCTTAGAAAATATAAAAACAAACTGATTGCAAGACATCAGGAGGGTAATAATTTTAATGAGGAGCTCTTTGAGGCGGAAGAGGCTTATGATGACGGGGATATTAAGATTGTACGGTCGAAGAAGTTCGGAATTAAGCCTATGTTCCCGGAGGATGCATGCGTGCAGATGGAGCTTCTGGGACACAGCTTCTTTGTATTCTGTAATGCAGAGACAGATGAAGTATGCGTGGTGTACCGCAGGAAAGACGGCACCTTTGGGTTGATTGAGCCGGAATTCTCTTAGGGGGATGTGAAGGAGGACGGAGCAGCACCTCCACTGCCGGCGGGATGGCACAGAAATGGCTGACAATTTGTGGAATGAAAGAGCAGCCCGGATATTGGACACCGGACAGATTCGGTGAGAATTTTGGATAAATTCTCACCTCAGCCTGTCCTCACAGCCTGTATTTGTAATACAGGCTGTGGTCCAATATCCGGGCCGCTTTTCATTCTCAAATTGTTACAGCCGTTTCTGAACGCCATCCCGCCGGCAGTGGAGGTGCTGCTCCTGTTTTCCTTCGTACGCTGGAAGGGAGGGGAGTGGATGCGGAAGTTTCTAGAGCGTGTTTGAAAATTGCTTTCTGCAAGATGTCGTCCCAGTTTGCATCAGATTTTATGCTGGGTTCAGGAGATGTAGCGGGCTGCAGATTGTAGGAATGAATTTTCAAACACGCTCTGGGGGCTTCTGTTGTGGGGAAAGCTTCCGGGGCTTCGGCCTTGGGGTTAAAACAGGTGGATTTGGTTGTTGATCTGGGTGTACCAGCGAGGGGCGCCGGGGTGGATTTCGGCTTTGGCGTTGGTGGCTTCGGTGAGGACGGTGGTGAGGGTGGAAATTTCTTCTGCCGGGACGAGGATTTCCAGGGATACTTTGTCGGTGTAGTCAGTGGCAAGGGTGTGGACTCCCCGGGCTGCCAGGAGGTGCTGGATTTTTCCGAGGGCAGTGTAGTCGGTGGTGATGTGGAGACTTTGTCCTGGAATTTTTGTTATGATGACGGCAGCGGCAAGGGCGGCGCGGGCGGCGGATGAGTAGGCGCGGGCCAGTCCTCCTGTTCCAAGGAGGGTTCCTCCGAAGTAGCGGGTTACTACAATGATGGTATTCGTCAGGTCTCCTCCTTCGATCAGATCCAGGATGGGTTTCCCTGCGGTTCCGGTTGGCTCGCCGTCATCGCTCATACGCCTAATGTCTTTTTTCTCACCAAGAATGTATGCATAGCAGTGATGCCTTGCATCCCAGTACTTCTTGCGGATGGATTCCAGGAAGGCAAGTGCTTCTTCTTCGCTCTGTACCGGAGCTGTGATGGCTATGAAACGGGATTTTTTTTCTATGACCTCTCCTTCTCCGTTTTCATAGATTGTTTTAAATCCGGTTCGTGATTCTTGTAACATGATGTTTTCCTTTCCACGAATAATTACAATATTTTACATATTATTATATCGAATTTCTTAAGATTTTCCTACTAAAATATGAAGATTTCATTTTTTTCTTTATTTCAATCTTCTTATTTGTTATAATGTCCTCGTATAAAGGAGGCAGGTGCTTATGAATTATGGTAAAAGGCAGGCCGCCCAGAGACAGAAGCAGATTACTTCCAAGGCTTCAATGCAGGGGAAACGTGTTGGTTTCCGGTTGTTTAAAGCTTTTCTCCTATGCATTATTGTAATTGGAGTAGTCGGTGTAATTGGCGGCGGATTATTTGTAAAGAATATTATTGATGATTCTCCTGAGGTGTCCCCATCTCAGGTCGGACCGAAAGGATTTACTACGATTGTATATGCTGACGATGATAAGACGGAGACCGGACGGTTTGTGAATGAAGGGGCGAACCGGATCTATCGGACGATTGATGAGATTCCGGTGGATATGCAGCATGCTTTTGTTGCGATTGAAGACGAGCGTTTTTACAGACACAGCGGGATTGATCCACAGGGTATTGCCCGTGCGGCTGTGAAGGGCCTTACTTCCGGAAGCTTTTCTGAGGGTGCAAGTACTCTGACGCAGCAGCTGATTAAGAATAATATCTTCCCCCAGTTTACAGAAGAAAAGACATTCTACGACAGACTGAAACGTAAAATTCAGGAGCAATTCCTTGCGTTGGATATCGAAAAGCAGATGAGTAAGGATGAGATTCTTGAGAGCTATATGAATACAATCAATCTCGGACAGAACGCCCTTGGCGTGCAGTCCGCAGCCAAGAGGTATTTTAACAAGGATGTATCTGAGCTGAATCTGTCCGAGTGTGCGACCATTGCGGGTATTGCACAGAGTCCGGCTGTCCTGAATCCAGTAACAAATCCGGAGGACAACAAGGACCGCCGGGATGAAGTACTGAAAAAGATGCTGGAGCAGGGTTATATTGACAAGTCTGCCTATGAAGAGGCTGTTGCGGATGATGTATACTCAAGAGTTCAGAAGGTAAATGCTGCCGCTGAAAAATCAACCCCTTACAGCTATTTTGTAGATGCTCTCTCAGACCAGGTTATGGAGGATCTGCAGGAGCAGTGCGGCTTTACCGAGACGCAGGCCTATAACGCTGTGTACAGCGGAGGCTTAAGCATTTATTCTACACAGAATCTGAAGATGCAGAAGATCTGTGATAAAGAGATGAATAATGACGAGAATTATCCTGCCCTGAAGGAATATGGTCTTGATTATGCCCTGACTGTCACCCGGGCTGACGGCTCCATAGAAAACTATGGGTCTGGAAATATCAAGAATTATATGAAGGAAGAGCACGGCGATAAACAGGGACTGGTCTTCTCCAGTAAGGATGCCGCAAAGAAGGCCATCAAGGAATGGAAGTCTACTATTACCCAGGACGGGGATACGTATGACGAAGTAATTAACATTACCCCACAGCCTCAGGCTTCTCTTACACTCATGGACCAGCATACCGGTGAAGTAAAAGCCATGGTCGGCGGAAGGGGCAAGAAAAAGACGAGTCTCTCCCTGAACCGTGCCTACAAGGGTTCTACAAGACAGCCCGGATCCTGTTTTAAGATCCTCGCTGTCTATGCAGCCGCCCTTGATTCCTGCGGGGAAACCCTCGCCACACTGATCCGCGATGAACCATTTAAATACGACAGCGGTCAGTATGTCAAAAACTGGTGGGGCGGAAGCTACCGCGGTGATATGACCATCCGTAATGCGATTAAGGATTCTGCAAACGTATGCGCAGTTAAGATGTTCACTGAGATCACCCCGGAGGTCGGGTACGATGCATGTAAGGATCTTGGAATTACGACTCTTGTAAAGAGCCGGTATATAGATGGATACGGTGAGGTATCTGACCTTGTACAGTCTACTGCACTGGGCGGTATTGTTGACGGCGTCTATAATTATGAGATGTGCGGCGCTTTCGCTGCGATTGCAAACGAGGGAGTCTATAACAGACCCACTTTATATTCAAAGGTTCTTGATCATGACGGCAATGTCCTCTTAGACGGAACTCCAGACAGCCATCAGGCTCTCCAGGACAGTACAGCTTATCTGCTCACAAGCGCAATGCAGACTGTAGTGGAAAGCGGTACCGGAACCCAGGCCCGGCTGAATAATATGCCTGTAGCCGGAAAAACCGGTACTTCAACAAATGAAGACAATTCGGATAAGGACGTGTGGTTCGCCGGATACACCCCCTATTATATCTGTACTGTATGGGGCGGCTATGATGACAATAAGGCTCTAAGCGACACAGGATATCACCTTACCCTGTGGAAAAGTGTTATGAGCCAAATTCATGAGAATCTAGAAGAAAAAGAATTTAAGATGCCGAATTCTGTTGAGAAGAAAACGGTCTGCAAGTACACCGGTCATCTTGCCGTAGCTGGAAAATGCCCGACAATTACAGAGTACTTTGCAAAAGGTTCTGTACCGAATACCGCATGTCCCGGACATTATGGTATAAAGGGTGCTGACGGAAAAGATGTCGAAGACGAAGAAGACGATGACGATAAGAAAAAGCCTGAGGATGACAAGAAGAAGCCTGAGGATGACAAGAAGAAGCCCGAGGATGACGACGGCGGTGACGATGGCGGTGATGATCCAGAACCAGAACCGGATCCAACGCCTACTCCAACGCCTACACCGGATCCAACGCCTACACCGGATCCAACGCCTACTCCTACTCCGACACCGGATCCAACGCCGGATAATCCAACGCCGGATAATCCGACAGCATGATATGAAGCACAAAAAAATCCCCGGACATAAAGTCCGGGGATTTTTCATACATTCTTTCTGCTTCTACTTATCAATCATTAACTTTGCGGCTCCGCAGATTCCTGCATCGTTATCAAGCTGTGCAATCATAAACTCTGTCTCTGTGTTGGCGAAAAACGCCTTTTCCAGGAAGTATTTCTTTATATAAGGAATCAGAATATCTCCTGCCTTGGATACCCCGCCGCCGATGACGATTACCGCCGGATCCACGATAATCGCCACATTAGCGAGTCCATGCCCCAGATATGCGGCAAACTGCTCCACAATCTCCTCTGCTACTGCATCGCCTTCCTTCAGTGCATCAAATACTGCCTTGGCATCAAGTTTTTTCTGGTTTCTTAATATGGACGGCTCTTCGTCCCATGCCAGACGCATCCTTGCAAGCCTTGCAATTCCGGTTGCAGATGCGTACTGTTCCAGGCATCCGGTTTTTCCGCAGCCGCACTTTTTGGTCTCATGATAGTTTACACACACATGCCCGATCTCTGCAGAAGCACCGTTTGCACCAACCAGCGCTCTTCCATCCAGGATCGCGCCGCCGCCAACTCCGGTTCCCAGTGTGACCATGATCATATCTTTCTGGCCCTTGCCTGCACCAAGCCACATCTCTCCAAGAGCTGCAAGGTTCGCATCATTCCCTGCCCGTACATCAAGCCCGGTAAGTTCTCTCAACTCTCGATTGACCTCTTTATATCCCCAGCAGAGATTTGCTGTATTTTTTACAATTCCGTCTCCTGTTACCGGCGCAGGGATGCCGATCCCGATTCCTTTTATCTCTCCCTTATCAATCTTCCTGTCCTCGATCTTCTTCCTCAGTGATTCCGCAATATCCGGTAAAATTGCCTCTCCCTTGTTTTCCTTCCGTGTAGGGATCTCCCATTTGTCCAGTATCTCCCCATCTGTCGTAAAGAGGCCAAGCTTTACGCTTGTTCCTCCTACATCTACTCCAAAGCAATATTTCATCCTTTTTTCCTCCTTGCTAATCGTAACCATAGATCTATTGCAACTGCCTGAAGCCTTCACAGTTACACGCTCAAATCCATTTAAAATTGTATTCGACAATGTTTTTTACTTCTTTGTCAGGTTTCTCTGTACACGTTTGTAAAGCTCCTGAGCTGCATTGTATCCCATCTTCTTCTGCCTGTGATTGATTGCGGCTGTCTCTACAATAATCGCCAGGTTCCGGCCTGGACGAATCGGAATCCGGTGACAGATGACGCTGTTTCCAAGGAATTCCGTGCGCTGCTCCTCCAGCCCCAGCCTGTCATATTCCTTTTCCCTGTCCCAGTCCTCCAGTGTAATTACAAGATCAATATTCTGTGTTTCCCTAACACTCTGTACGCCAAACAGTGTCTTCACATCCACAATACCGATTCCGCGAAGCTCAATAAAATGCCTCGTAATATCAGGAGCGCTGCCTACCAGCGTCTCATCACTCACCTTCCTGATCTCCACTACGTCATCACTGACAAGACGGTGTCCTCTTTTGATCAGCTCCAAAGCCGCCTCGCTCTTTCCGATTCCGCTCTCTCCCATAATCAGGACTCCCACGCCATATACATCCACCAGCACGCCATGAATGGAAATACAAGGGGCAAGCGCCACGTTCAGCCACCTGATAATCTCTGCGGTAAACTCTGATGTATGGATCTCTGTCGAAAAGATTGGAACATTCCTTTCAACTGCCTTTTTTATCATTACGGCGTCCGGTTCAAGGGATCTGCAAAAAATAATGCATGGTATCTCCTCTGTAAAAAACTGATCATATATAACTTCTTTTCTTTCATCACTTAATGTTTCCAGGTAACTATGCTCTGCATAGCCAATGATCTGCACCCGCCTGGCTTCAAAATTTTCAAAAAATCCTGTAAGAGGAAGCGCCGGCCTGTTAATGTCAGGAATCACGACCTCTTTTCCTTTATAATCCAAATCCGGGGTGAGATTCTTCAGATTCATTCTCTCAACCACAATTTTCATTTCAACTTTACTTGACGCCATATCAGTCTCCTTCCTCTTTCTTCTGTCTGATGTTTTGCCGGGCACAGACAGACCGTCCGTACCCGGCAAACACCTTCTGACATGATCAAAGCTCTCTGTTGTCCTCTATTATACCACAGGAATGGAAAAAATTATATACATCACCAGCGGATTTTTCATTCATAGAGGGAAGCGCCTTAAGCTCCTCAACGGATGCATTTTTAATCGCCTCAATATTTTCAAAATGACGCATCAGATCCTTCCTCCTTGCAGGCCCTACTCCGGGAATATCATCCAGCACAGAATGTACCTGTCCCTTACTTCTTAAATCTCTGTGGAAGGTAATCGCAAACCGGTGCGCTTCATCCTGAATCCTTGTAATCAGCCGGAAGCACTCTGAATTCTTATCAATTGGAAGCTCCTCATTTTCATAATACAGCCCTCTCGTCCGGTGATTGTCATCCTTTACCATTCCACATACCGGAATCGTCAGCCCGAGCTGGCCTAGTACCTCCAGCGCTACATTGACCTGTCCCTTTCCTCCATCCATAAGAATCAGATCTGGAAATTCGCGGAATCCTCCCAGCTCCTTCCCGGCCTTTCGGTCCTCCAGGCCATGAAGGAAACGTCGGGTGAGAACTTCCTCCAGGCTGGCGTAGTCATTTGCCCCTTTCACTCCTTTAATCTTAAACTTACGATAGTCGTTGCGCTTCGGTTTTCCCCTCTCGTAAACAACCATGGAACCGACTGAGGCAAAGCCATTGGTATTCGAGATGTCGTACGCCTCCATACGCACAACCCCCTTTAATCCGAGCATGCCCTCCAGTTCCTTCACTGCACCGATAGTACGCCTCTCCTCTCTCTTAAGCCTCTCCTTATCCGTGCTCAGAACCAGGGCAGCATTTTTCTGCGCAAGCTCCACCAGCTTTTCCTTTGTCCCCTTCTTCGGCACATGAAGATGAACCTTATGCTCCCTCTTTTTCGTAAGCCACTCCTCAATCAGCTCCCGGTCCTCGATCTCCTCCTGCAGCATAAGCCGCCCGGGAATATAAGGTGTCCCGGCGTAAAACTGCTTGATAAAGCTGGAAAGAATGTCCCCGGCCGTCTCTCCCTCTGCAATCCGGAGATAAAAGTGATCTCTTCCAATCAGGCGTCCGCCACGGATAAAAAAGACCTGGACAACTGCATCATCCTGATCGGAAGCCACAGCCAGAATATCCCTGTCATCTCCCGCCGTATCCGTAATCTTCTGCTTCTGGGCAATCTTTTTCACACTCCCAAGGAGCTCCCTGTATTCAATCGCCTTCTCGAATTCCAGCGCCTCTGAGGCTGCTTTCATCTTCTCTCCAAGCTCCTTTAAGATCAGGTCATAGTTCCCGTTCAGAAACTGGATAACCTCCTCAATCGAATTCCGGTACTCCTCCTGTGAAATATATCCCTGGCACGGCGCCATACACTGATGAATGTGATAATTCAGACAGGGCCGCTCCTTTCCTGTATCCGCCGGAAGACGCCGGCTGCAGCTTCTTACATAATAGAGTTTCCTTATGAGCTCAATCGTATCCTTTACTGCCCCGGCGCTCGTATATGGGCCAAAATACTTCGCCTTATCCTTCACGATCTGCCTTGCCAGCATAATCCGCGGAAATGCCTCGTCTACTGTCACCTTAATAAAAGGATATGCCTTATCATCCATAAGCATGGTGTTATATTTCGGTCTGTGCTCCTTAATCAGATTACATTCCAGCACAAGAGCCTCCAGCTCTGAATCCGTCACAATATATTCAAAACGGGTAATGTGAGTCACCATCTGCTCAATCTTCACGCCCTTATTCCTGCTGCTCTGAAAATACTGGCGCACACGGTTCTTAAGGCTGACTGCCTTCCCTACATAGATGATATGATCTGCCTCGTCATGCATAATATATACTCCGGGTCTTGCCGGAAGCTTTTTGAGTTCCTCCTGAATATCAAACATCATGGTCTCCTTCTATAAGTTAGGGACGGGGCATTTTTAAAAATGCCCCGTCCCCTACTTTTTGGCAATCCGTTCTTCTGCTTCTTTCTTTTCTTCCGGATCAATTCCCTCTGCCTCATGGAAGATTTTCATAAATTCCTTCCCTGTGATCGTCTCCTTCTCAATCAGGAAATCTGCGATTTTATCTAGAGATGATCTGTGCTCGGAAAGCAGCCTTTTGGCCTCCTTGTAGGCACTTTTTAGCATCTTCATAATCTCCTGGTCAATCTCTGATGCTGTAGCCTGCCCGCAGTTGCTTACCGGCCTTCCGTCCAGATATCTGTTTTGGACGGACTCCAGTCCGATCAGTCCGAACTTCTCGCTCATACCATACTGGGTAATCATAGCTCTTGCGATCTTTGTCGCCTTCTCAATATCATTGGACGCACCTGTTGTTACTGTATCGAACACAACCTCCTCTGCCGCGCGCCCGGCGAGCGCGCCGATCAGCATGGCCTCCAGTTCCTTCTTTGTATTCAGGAACTTTTCCTCCTCCGGCGTCTGCATAACATATCCAAGAGCGCCCATAGTCCTTGGAACAATGGTAATCTTCTGTACCGGCTCCGCATCTTTTTGAAGAGCGCTGACCAGGGCATGGCCAACCTCATGGTATGATACAATCCGGCGCTCCTCCTGACTCATAATGCGGTCCTTTTTCTCTTTTCCCACAAGCACCACCTCTACTGCCTCAAAGAGGTCGCTCTGGGAGACTGCATTTCTTCCATTCTTAACAGCATTGATCGCCGCCTCATTAATCATATTGGCAAGATCAGAGCCAACGGCGCCTGAAGTTGCAAGGGCAATCGCATCCAGGTCTACCGTCTCATCCATCTTCACATCCTTGGAATGCACCTTAAGCACATCCACACGCCCCTTAAGATCCGGTTTTTCTACAATAATCCGCCTGTCAAAGCGTCCTGGCCTCAGAAGAGCCGGATCCAGAATCTCCGGCCGGTTCGTTGCCGCCAAAAGCACAAGCCCCTTATTACTCTCGAATCCGTCCATCTCTGCCAGAAGCTGATTGAGTGTCTGTTCTCTCTCATCATTGCCTCCAAGCTGATTGTCACGGCTCTTTCCGATTGCATCAATCTCATCAATGAATATAATACACGGCGCCATCTGCTGTGCCTGCTTAAACAGGTCGCGGACTCTGGAAGCCCCGACGCCTACATACATCTCTACAAATGCAGATCCCGACAGAGAAAAGAACGGCACACCCGCCTCTCCTGCTACCGCTTTGGCAAGGAGCGTCTTACCTGTTCCAGGCGGGCCTACAAGAAGCGCTCCTTTTGGAAGTTTCGCGCCGACACTCGTATATTTCCCCGGATTATGCAGAAAATCCACAACCTCCTGCAGCGATTCCTTCGCCTCATCCTGTCCGGCAACATCCTTAAAGGTCACGCCGGTCTGCTTCTCCACATACATCTTGGCATTACTCTTTCCAACGCCCATGAGACCGCCGCCCTTTGACATCCGCCTCGTCATCCACACGATCATTCCCACAAGCAGCACCACTGGAAGGAAATATGAGATCATCTGCGCCACAACCATGGAGGATGTATCCGGAATATGCTGCTTATACTCCACACCCGCTTTGTACAGCTTATTCGACAGGGTATCGTCCCTGATCACTCCGGTATAGTATTCCTTCGCTGTACGCGCTCCCTTCTCCTTCTTTGCAGTAATTACAATACGGTCGCTGCGCACCTCTACTGAATCAACCTTCCTGTCCTCAATCATCTTGAGAAACTCGTTGTAGCTGATCTCCTCCTCTTCCTTTCCAAAGCCCTGGAACTGATATAGGGCAAATACCATCATCGCAGTAAGTATTGTGACTATAATGACAAAAGAGAACCCCTGCTTATTATTTTTATTAGGGTCCTTATTATTTCTATTATTCTGGTTGTCCATCTTTCTCCTCCTGTATCACTCCTTATATTATACGGACAGCATCCGGGGAAATCAACAAAAACATTGATTTCCATTGAATTTTTTACGCTTATATCAAGTTTATTTTATGCAATTTATAGATTTTTAAGAATTCTGCTGTTATAGTTGTAAATTTCCCGGTTCATGTAGTATACTTTTATTTTAAGATGCTGTTTCTGTGCCTTTCTGTAAGGATTCTGAACAGATGTTAAAATTGTATATCCACGGCAGATTTCACCGGCTGTGAGTATACTTAAAATTTCAAATACATTATGAGGGAGATCGTTTATATGAAAACCGGATTTGATAATGACAAATATCTTAAAATGCAGTCATCACACATTAAAGAACGTATCAGCCACTTTGATAATAAGCTGTACCTGGAATTTGGAGGCAAGCTTTTTGACGACTACCATGCCTCACGGGTTCTTCCCGGGTTTCAGCCGGACAGTAAACTGCGCATGCTCCGGCAGCTGTCTGACCAGGCGGAGATTGTAATCGTAATTAATGCAGAGGACATTGAGCGGAACAAGATCAGAGGAGACCTTGGAATCACTTATGATTCCGATGTCCTGCGGCTTATGGATATTTACCGGGAACAGGGCCTCTATGTGGGCAGCGTTGTCATAACAAAATACAGCGGCCAGGAAAGTGCCCGGCTCTTTAAAAAGCGCCTGGAGAAAATGAAAATCAAAGTTTACCGCCACTATCCCATTCCCGGCTATCCGACAAACATTCCGGTCATTGTCAGTAATGAGGGTTATGGAAAAAATGACTATATAAAGACCTCGCGCCCTCTTGTCGTTGTCACTGCACCGGGACCCGGAAGCGGAAAGATGGCTGTCTGTCTGTCCCAGCTCTATCATGAACACAAGAGGGGGACCCATGCAGGCTATGCAAAATTTGAGACCTTTCCCATCTGGAATATCCCGCTGAAGCACCCGGTCAACCTTGCCTATGAGGCTGCTACCGCAGACCTGAATGACATCAATATGATAGACCCCTTCCATCTGGAAGCATACGGGGAAATGACTGTGAATTACAACCGGGACGTAGAGATCTTCCCCGTGCTGAGCGCTATCTTTGAACGTATCTACGGAAGCAGCCCCTATAAGTCTCCTACTGACATGGGGGTAAATATGGCAGGAAACTGCATCTGCAATGATGAGATCTGCAAGGCCGCCTCCCGCCAGGAGATTATCCGGAGATACTATACCTCTCTCAGGCGTCTTCTGACAGGGACATGCCCTGACGAAGAAGTCTGCAAGCTGGAGATGCTGATGAATCAGGCAGGTGTAACGGTCCACGACCGTCCGGTTGTTGATGCTGCCCTGAAGCGGGAGAAAGAATCCGGGGGGCCCTCTGCCGCCCTTGAACTTCACGACGGACGCATTATTACAGGGAAAACCTCCCCGCTCCTCGGCGCTTCAGCGGCTCTTCTTTTGAATACCCTAAAAGAGCTTGCCCAGATTGACCACGAACAGCATGTCATTTCACCGGAGGCCATCGAACCAATACAAAAGCTAAAGACACAGTACCTGGGGAGCCAGAATCCAAGGCTTCACACAGACGAAGTACTCATTGCACTGTCCGTCAGCGCCGCCTCAGACCCTGACGCACAGAAGGCTCTCGACCAGCTGCCGAAGCTTATGGGCTGCCAGGTCCATACTTCCGTCATGCTGAGTTCCGTAGACATGAAGGTATTCCAGAAACTTTCTATCCAGGCAACATATGAAGCAAAATATGAAAAAAAATAAAGGAGGAACATTATGGCAGTAAAATATGTCTTTGTTACCGGAGGCGTTGTATCAGGACTTGGAAAGGGGATTACGGCAGCTTCCTTAGGCCGCCTTCTGAAAGCCCGGGGCTACACTGTTACCATGCAGAAATTCGATCCTTATATTAATATTGATCCCGGGACTATGAATCCTGTGCAGCACGGGGAAGTCTTTGTCACAGATGACGGGGCTGAGACTGACCTGGATCTGGGTCATTATGAACGCTTTATTGACGAGAGTCTTGGTAAAAATTCCAACGTCACCACCGGAAAGGTCTACTGGTCTGTCCTGCAGAAGGAACGGCGGGGAGATTTCGGCGGCGGCACCGTGCAGGTCATCCCCCATATAACAAATGAGATCAAATCCCGCTTCCACAGGAATCCGGCCTCCACAAACACCGAAGTTGCGATCATTGAGGTTGGCGGTACAGTAGGAGATATTGAAAGTCAGCCATTTTTGGAAGCAATCCGCCAGTTTCAGCATGAAAAGGGGCGGGAGAATGTCATTTTAATCCATGTAACCCTGATTCCCTACCTCAAGGCTTCCCAGGAGATGAAGACAAAGCCGACCCAGGCAAGCGTGAAGGAACTGCAGGGTATGGGGCTGTGGCCTGACATCATCGTATGCCGTTCCGAATATCCCCTGACCATTCAGATCAAGGATAAGATCGCCTTATTCTGTAATGTACCTGCCAGCCATGTCCTCCAGAATCTGGACGTGGAATATCTGTATGAGGCTCCCCTGGCAATGGAAAAGGAGAATCTTGCAGGTGTTGTATGCGAATGCCTGAACCTTCCATGTCCTGACCCTGACCTCAGTGACTGGGTGGAAATGGTGGACTATCTCCAGCATCCGAATACAGAAGTCACTGTCGCTCTGGTCGGAAAATATATACAGCTCCATGACGCCTACATCAGTGTCGTAGAAGCGCTCAAGCATGGCGGCATCTACAACCATGCCACTGTCAATATAAAATGGGTAGATTCAGAAACAGTCAATGCAGAAAATGTACAGGAAATCCTTGGCGATGTAAGCGGAATCCTTGTTCCCGGAGGCTTTGGCCACCGCGGAATTGACGGCAAGCTGGAAGCAATCCGGTATGCCCGTACACAGGGAATCCCTTTCCTCGGGCTCTGCCTCGGAATGCAGCTCTCTATCGTAGAATTTGCAAGACATGTACTTGGTTATCACGATGCACACAGCGCAGAGCTTGACCCCGGCACCACCCATCCAGTCATCCATATCATGCCAGAGCAGATCGGAATCGAGGATATCGGCGGAACACTGCGGCTCGGCTCATACCCCTGTGTATTGGACAAGTCTTCCAAAGCCTGTGCACTGTACGGAAAGGAAGAAATCAAAGAACGCCACCGTCACCGCTATGAAGTAAACAACGACTACCGGGATGCCCTCGTATCCCACGGCATGAAGCTCTCCGGGCTCTCCCCGGACGGTCATATCGTAGAAATGATCGAGCTTACAGACCATCCCTGGTTTATTGCCACGCAGGCACATCCAGAGCTGAAATCCCGGCCAAACAGGCCGCACCCGCTATTCAGAGGATTCATTGAAGCTGCACTGCGTGCAAGGGACGGGGCAAAATAAATTTTGCCCCGTCCCCACTTGAAGCTATGTTACTATTCACGGCCCAAAGGCCCCTTACCCTTGAATCACTTTCTCACGGTATGCGCAGCTTACACGCATTCCTGACCCGTGAATAGTAACGAAGTTATCCACGGTTCTGCGCATCTACAAGATGTGCAGCGCCGTACATTTCTCTCAGCCTCGGCTTCTCAATCTTTCCTGTTGCATTACGCGGAACATCTGCGAATATAATCTTTCGCGGACGCTTATATCTCGGAAGCTTTCTGCAGAATTCGTTAATCTCCTCTTCTGTACAGATCATGCCTGGCTTCAGCGAAATAATCGCCGCCGAGATCTCTCCGAGCCGCTGGTCCGGAAGCCCGATTACGGCTACGTCCAGGACAGAGTCACTGGTACGGAGAAAATCTTCAATCTGTACCGGATAAATATTTTCACCGCCGCTGATGATGACATCTTTCTTACGGTCTACCAGGAAGATAAATCCATCCTCGTCCTCCACGGCCATATCACCTGTATACAGCCACCCATCATGCAGAACCTCCCCTGTTGCCTTGGGGTCATTGTAATAACACACCATAACGCCAGGGCCTTTGACGGCAAGCTCTCCTGTCTCACCCTGCTTCACTGGATCCCCATTTTCATCAATGATCTTTGTCTTCCAGCCATAACCCGCCTTTCCGATAGCGCCAACCTTATGAATATTCTCCATGCCCAGATGTACACAGCCGGGACCAATGGATTCACTGAGTCCATAATTAGTGTCATACTTGTGATCCGGAAAATAGTCCTTCCAGTGCCTGATCAGGCTCTGGGGCACCGGCTGTGCGCCGATATGCATCAGACGCCACTGCTTCAGCTGGTACATCTCAAGATTAATCTTCCCACTGTCAAGCGCCAGAAGAAGATCCTGCGCCCACGGCACCAGAAGCCATACAATCGTACACTTCTCTTCCGACACTGCCCGCAGAATGAATTCCGGGTTCGTTCCCTTCAGAAGCACTGCCTTACCTCCTGTCAGGAGACTGCCGAACCAGTGCATCTTCGCACCTGTATGATAAAGAGGCGGAATACACAGGAACACATCCTCCTTTGTCTGCCCATGATGATTCTGCTCTACCTTTGCCGAGTGCATCAATGCTTCATGGGTATGCAAGATCGCTTTCGGAAATCCCGTTGTTCCTGAGGAGAAATAAATCGCTGCATAGTCATCATCATTAATGTCAATCTTCGGAGACTGGCTGGAGCAATTTGCCGTATGCATCGTATAATCCTCTGCAAAACCCGGGCATCCGTCTCCCACGTAATAGAGGAGACGCCCCTTGCTGATCTCATCCGCCACTTCCTCTACACGACCGATAAACTCTGGCCCGAATACCAGAATATCCACTTCGGCAAGCTCCACACAATACTTAATCTCCTCTGCCGAGTACCGGAAATTAAGCGGCACCGCAAGGGCCCCTGTCTTTAATACTCCGAAATAAATCGGCAGCCACTCCAGGCAGTTCATCAGAAGAATCCCCACTTTGTCTCCTTTTCGGATTCCGCGTTCCAGAAGCAGATTGGCAAATCTGTTGGCTTTCTCATTAAATACATTCCATGTGATCTCACGACGGTAATATGAGGCACGCACCGGCTCAATCAGCTCAAACTCCTTCCATGTAACCTTTCTTGTCTCCGGCATCTCCGGGTTAATCTCTACAAGACATACGTCCTCACCGTATAACCGGCAGTTTTTCTCTAAAACATCTGTAATAGGCATTTTATCTTAATTCCCTTCCCGCTTTAACGCGTCTAACTACTAAAGTAAATGATACCGAATATTTGAGGAAATGTCAATCTCAAAACAATAATTTATCCACACGCAGCATCCCCCATCCTGTTCCTGCCATTGTCCCGGAAACCCGTTCACAGGTTTCCCTGAGCCTAAGCTTAATCTCCACGTTGCTCATATCCGGATACCTGGACAGCAGCATTGCAATTGCCCCTGATACAACCGGCGTCGCCATGGAGGACCCGCTCTTAACCGCATAAGGCTTCTTTATCTTCGGCGAAACATTATTACAAGATATAATCTGATATCCCGGAGCCACCAGATCCGGCTTCACAATACACTCCCCCGTAGGACCATTCCCGGAGCATCCCGGCTCCTTTCCCTCCTTGAACGCCCCTACCGTAATCACCTTCCGGCTCGTTCCAGGCACTGCTATTGTCCCCTCCCCCGGCCCGTAATTCCCTGCTGAAACAACCACAACCAGGCCCATATCCCAAAGCCGGTCCACAGCCTCAAGGAGCTGATTCTCCTTCCATTCATCAAATCCCTCCTTTGCACCTGCAGAGATATTCACCACACGTATCCCAAGCCTCCCCGCATTTTCCCCGATCCAGCACAGGCCCTTTAAAATATCATCAATCCTTCCATCCCCCTTCTCATCTAACACCTTCACAATACAGAGCTCCGCCTTCGGCGCCATTCCGGCAAGCACACCCTTAGACATCCTCCCATCCCCTGCCAGAATCCCCGCCACATGCGTCCCATGTCCGCTGTCATCATACAAAAGCTTTCTCCTGTTCACACAGTCCTCAAAAGAAACAATCCGCCCTTTAAAATCCGGGTGTGCCGCAATCCCGGTATCTAAAATGGCCACGCGTATGCCTCTCCCCTGATCAGAACGCATCCCCACACCGTCACACCAGTATCCCACTCTTTTCTTTACTCTATCCATTTCAATTCCCTCCATATTCTCATAAAAAAACATCTAATATAGAATATTCGGGAAATGACAATTGGGGACGGGGCATTTTTAAAAATGCCCCGTCCCCTACTTCAGCTCATCATAAAATGTAAAGCCGCATCTGCCGTTTTCCTTTGTATGGTACAACGCCGTATCTGTCTGCTGAAAGAGTTTCTCATGAAATCCTTCCTCAGAGAACGCGATGCCGACACTAAGCGAATATTTTGGGAAATCTCCCTGAGGGTGCTGAAGGATATCGTTGATTGTATTTATCTTATCCCGGATGATCTGTTTCTTATCCACAGTCATCTTTTCCATAATAACCGCAAATTCGTCTCCACCGATTCTGAGGATATAATCTGCCCTCCTGAAATTTTCGTCCAGAAGATTTGCAACTTTAATTAAAGCCTGATCCCCTACATCATGTCCGTAATTATCATTGATCGCTTTAAACACATCAACATCAATCATTAAAAATGCAAGCTTCTTTGCCGGATCGCGAAGCCTCTCTTTGAGCTGCTCAAATGACTGCCGGTTCAAAAGGCCGGTCAATGCGTCCCTCTCTGCCTTCTGCCGGAGCATATTCTGCTGCTCCAGGGTCATCTCATAGACATTGTTATAAGTAGCCGCAAGGTATTTAAACTCATAAGCTCCCGTAATTTCCAGAAAATTATTATTCTTAATACAGTTCACATAGACACGGATGGGCCTTAAGATCAGAACTGCAATCGTAATGTAAGAAAAGATTACCAGTATCACAATCAGAACGGTGTAAATACTCTGGCGAATCAGTGCGGCTTTCATCTCCTGCTCGCTTTCTGCCTGCTCCTTTTCACAGATCGCCATAACACTTTCTGTTACATCTGATATTTTCCCTTCGATCTGCCGCTTCATCTCTCTATATTCTCCGCTGAACGCAAGACTGACCGCAGCATCTGATTTTTCCTCAGCCGTATAGGACAATTCTTCCTCTGTCAGCGGATAGTCGCTGATCTGCGGCAGAAGCGTACTGCCGGACTCATCTGCAGACAGTGCTGCAAGCTTCATGGCATGGATCTCCAGATCCATGAGCTCATTGGATAATGCCAGAGCCTCCCTGGAGGGCTTCAGAACCTCATCGTCTCTGTCTTTCATCAGTTCTTCAAGTGCATCCAGTGCCTTGTCTCTCCTTCTTGTCTCCTCTGCCTCAACAAAATATGCCTCCGCATAGCTCAGATCTTTTGTAACAGCATAAAGACGCACCTGATCTGTCAGATAATTCGAGCCTAGTAACAGATCCTCTGCTTCCTCCTGCACATATATGTATTCCTTTGTCATCTCAGCAAGTTTTTTGTGATCCCTCATCACATGAATGATCCCATCACCAATCAGAACGGATACCACCAGTGTGGCGGCAACCATCCACAGACTGAGCGTCTGTATCCGTAATCCCCTAAGAGTACCTGTATTCTCTTCTGCTGTCGTCTGTTTATCCACTTCCTGCCTCCTGATTCTCTCATTCTTTGCAGCAGACGGATAAATCACACTGCTGCCATATATTTCTTCTGTAGTTTAGTTTATCATAGTAAAACACATTCCACAACACATATTTCTATTACTATTCACGGTTCGGGAGGCCGCTCAAAGACAATCTGTTATGACTGTCTTAAAACTCCAGAAGCTCCTTTCCATACTAAAAGACTGTACGGAGCAGCAAGCTGCTGAATAGTGCTGCTGAAAAAAGAATTGAAATAATGAGATTCTTTGTCATCCAGTATTTCACAAAATTCTAACATTATAGATGAATCAGGCTACACGCTGTTTCGCCTGCTCCAATGCTTGTAAAGCCTTTTCTAAATTTCTGCTTGTGTCATTCTTGTTTTCAATCATTTTGATACCTCGCTCTTTCTGTTCTGTGTTGGCAGCTGCTGAAATAAAAAAGGCAGCGGATTGTCTGTTAAGATAATCACTGCCTAAAGGTAAATAATATTCAATTTTTATATCATTTTTCTGTTTCAAATTTTCCCAACAAATGGGAAGTTATTTATGCGTTGATTTATTTTCGCAAACTTATCAATAATTTTTATAAACACATACCTAATATCACCATTCCTTTATATTTGGTCTTGATTCCCGCCACCATTCTTGAAAA
>CAPEBR010000019.1 GCA_948602995.1 uncultured Dorea sp. | reverse complement strand
AACAAAGAGAATCCCGTATTTATACGGGTTCTAGCGTTTCGCAAACGCCTAATAACTTTTCAACATAAAAGGAGCACAGAATGGAAATTAACCAGATTACAGAAAACAAGCAGGATTACATGGACCTTCTTCTCCTCGCAGACCCCCAGGAGGATATGATCGAACGATACCTGGAGGACGGCGACCTGTTTGTCCTGAGTGAAAACGGAGATATACTGACCGTATGTGTTGTGCTTGCTAAGGAGAAGACCTGCGAGCTTAAGAACATAGCCACCGCCGAACAGTACCAGGGGGAAGGCTATGGAAAATACATGGTGCGTTATGTCTGTGAGCACTATACCGGCAGACACGACCTTATGTACGTGGGCACAGGAAACAGCAGGAAGACACTGGACTTCTATAAGTCCTGCGGCTTTATGAATTCCCACATCGTAGAAAACTTCTTTACAGATAATTACAGGGATCCTATCTATGAGGACGGGCTTCTGCTTACAGACATGATCTACCTGAAAAAGAAGCTGGATACAGAAATTGACGTAAAGAGAGTGGTAGACCTTGCACTGGAGGCAGGACGGATCCTGCTGAAAAACGGCGGGGAGATCTTCCGGGTGGAGGAGACCATACAGCATATATGCAGGCGTTTCCATGTAGAGGATGTAGAGATCTTTACACTGAGCCACGGCATCTTTATGAGTGCAGAGGACGAATCCGGAGATGCTTACACAAAAGTCCGCCATGTGCCCCTGTCAGGAACTCATCTTGGAATTGTAGCAGAGGTTAATGAGCTTTCACGGGAGATCTCAGCAGGACAGGTGGGAATCGACGAGGCCTTTGACAGACTCGAAGAGATTGAGAAAATGCCTGCCAAGAAGGAGTATTTTCAGGTTCTTGCGGCTGGAACCGGAAGCTTTACCTTTGCCATACTTCTGAAGTCCACTCTTGCAGAGAGCATGGTGGCATTTGTAATTGGATGTATTATCCATATGTGGGTGCTCCTTGCCAAGAGGTTAAACTTTTCAAAGATTATTGTGAATATTATTGGCGGTGTTATTATGACGGCGCTTGCAATTCTTGTCCTGCATATGCATGGAAGCGGCGGTTTAAGACTGGAGGGAATGATTACAGGCTCTATCATGCCTCTGATTCCTGGTGTTGCCTTTGTCAATGCAATCCGGGACATTGCAGACAGTGATTTCCTTTCAGGAACTGTCCGCATGATTGACGCATTGCTTGTATTCGTCTATATTGCCATCGGGGTGGGGGCAACGCTCGCGCTTTATAATAGTCTGATTGGAGGGCTTGTACTATGATAAGAGAGATTCTGGTAAATGTGCTCTGCCCATTTTTAGGAACAGTTGCTTATGTCGCGTTGTTTAATGTTCCGAGGCGCTATTATGTAAGCTGCGGAATAACAGGGATTGTGGCATGGCTTGTATATCTGGGGGCGTCAGAGAGGGTGTCTTCTGCGGCTGCTTCCTTTTTGGCGGTAATGGTAGCGGTATTTCTTTCCCGTATGCTTGCAGTCCGTATGAGGTGTCCGATTACAATTTTTCTGCTGGCGGCAATCATTCCCCTTGTCCCGGGGGCCGGAATCTACTATACCGCCTATTACCTGGTGACAGACCAGTTGTCACTGGCGGCAGAACGGGGGATTGAGGCGGTAAAGATTGCCTTCGGAATTGTCGTTGGAATCGCATTTATTGTATCCATTCCAAAGGAAGTATTCCAAATTCATTACTGGAGGGGAAGAAAGCGCAGGAAAAGGTTGAAGGATACGAATTGAGTGTGCTATAATATGCAGATACAAATAACCGTTCGGAAAATTACTGTTCAGATAAATGTAAAGGTACTGAACCATTACAAGTCTGTGACAGCAGCGGACGGGTATAGATAAAGAAATGGCTGCCGGCCGGGGAGCTGGCAGTGACAGGAAATATGAGGAGAGATATTATGAGTAAAGTAAGAACAAGATTTGCTCCGAGTCCCACTGGGAGGATGCATGTAGGAAATCTAAGGACAGCTCTTTATGCCTATCTGATCGCAAAGCATGAGGGCGGGGATTTTATGCTTCGAATTGAGGATACTGATCAGGAGCGTTTCGTGGAGGGAGCGCTTGATATTATTTATCATACACTGGAGGAGACAGGGCTGATCCACGATGAAGGCCCGGACAAAGACGGGGGCGTGGGTCCCTATGTGCAGAGTGAGCGTAATGCGTCAGGGCTTTATCTGGGGTATGCAAAGCAGCTGATTGACCAGGGCGATGCATACTACTGCTTCTGCGATAAGGAGAGGCTTGCTTCCTTAAAGAACAGTGTATCTGAGAACGGCGGGACGGAGATTGTGGTCTATGACAAGCACTGTCTGTCTCTTACAAAAGAAGAGGTGGAGGAGAACCTGGCGGCAGGAAAGCCTTATGTGATCCGTTTTAATATGCCTGTAGAGGGGACGACGACCTTCAGTGATGACATCTATGGGGATATTACGGTTCCCAACGAGGAGCTGGAGGATCTGATCCTTATTAAATCAGACGGCTATCCGACTTATAATTTCGCGAATGTAATTGACGACCATCTCATGGGGATCACCCATGTGGTGAGGGGAAATGAATACCTGTCATCTGCGCCAAAGTATAATAAGATCTATGAAGCCTTCGGATGGGAGGTTCCCACCTATGTGCACTGCCCGCTTATTACTGATGAAAACCATAAGAAGCTGAGCAAAAGGTGCGGACATTCCTCTTATGAGGATCTGATCAGCCAGGGCTTCGTGACTGAGGCAGTGGTGAATTATGTTGCGCTTCTTGGCTGGTGTCCGTCCGGCAATCAGGAGATTTTTTCCCTGGAGGAGCTGATACAGGAGTTTGATTACCGCCATATGAGCAAATCTCCGGCGGTGTTTGACATCGTGAAGCTTAAGTGGATGAACGGGGAATACCTGAAGGTAATGGATTCTGACCGGTTTTATGAGATGGCAGAGCCGTATATCAGGGAAGTAGTGAAAAGAGACTGTGATCTCAGGAAGATTGCAGCGCTTGTGAAGACGAGGATTGAGATATTTCCGGATATCAGGGAGCAGACTGACTTTTTCGAGGAGCTTCCAGAGTATGATACCGCCATGTACTGTCATAAGAAGATGAAGACAAATGAAGAGAAGTCACTGGAGGTTTTAAAAGATGTCCTTGCACTTTTGGAGGAGCAGGAAGATTTTAGCAACGATGCATTGTTTGCAGTTCTGAAATCCTATGTGGATGAAAAGGGATATAAGACAGGCTATGTGATGTGGCCGGTGAGGACCGCAGTGTCCGGGAAGCAGAATACACCGGGGGGAGCCACTGAGATTATGGAGATTCTTGGAAAAGAGGAATCCGTCAGGCGCATAAAGACAGGAATCCACAAGCTTAGTGTAACGTTAGCAGATCTGTAATTGTGGCGGTACGGAACAGTTCAGCCTGGCATCAGAGAAAAAGGGGAGGTTTATGGGTCTTAATCAAGCCCAGAAGAGGGCGGTTTCGCACAGAGAGGGGCCATGCCTGGTTCTTGCAGGCCCCGGTTCGGGGAAAACACTTACAATTGCAAAGAGAATTGAATATCTGATCAGGGTACACAAGGTAAGGCCAGAAGAGATTCTGGTCATTACCTTCACCAGATATGCTGCCGGGGAGATGAAGGAGCGCTTCCGCAGGGTGATGGGAGAGGCGGGTCTTCCGGTAACCTTCGGCACCTTTCATGGAATCTATTACGGGATACTGAAATGGGCGTACAGGCTGAACCAGTCAAACCTTCTTGGAGAAGGGGAAAAGCAGGGTTTAATAAAGGAAATTGCAACTGATTTTTCATGGGAGGACTGCCCGGAGGATACGGCAGAGAAGGAATTCTTCCCAGAGCTTGCACAGGAGATTGGCAATGTGAAGAACAATGGATATGAAATCAGCACTTATGAGTCCCGCCGATACGGGGTAAACCGATTCCGGGAGATCTTCTGCCGGTATGAGGAAGAGAAGAAAAAGAACCGGAAGATTGATTTTGAGGATATGCTGATCCTGTGTAAGGAACTTTTCAGGGGCCGCCCGGATATTCTCAAAAAATGGCAGCAGAAGTTCCGCTATATTCTAGTGGATGAATTCCAGGATATCAACCAGATCCAGTATGATGTGATACGGATGCTGGCGGCGCCAGAGGACAATCTGTTTGTCGTTGGGGATGATGACCAGTCAGTCTACGGCTTCCGGGGAGCAAAGCCAGGGATCATGAAGGCATTTATGAAGGATTATCCGGATGCGTCAAAGATTGTCCTGGATATTAATTACCGCTCTACGGCTCACATTGTGGACGGGGCCTCCCGGGTGATCGCTCACAATAAGAGCCGCTATGAGAAAAACGTACGGACATTTCATGCTGCGGAGGACACGGTTCATATTCAGGAGGTTCAGGATCCCATTGAGGAGAGCAGCTATATTGTGACGAAATACAGGGAGTATACAGGCCAGGGAGTGCCGCCGGAGCAGATTGCTGTGCTGTACCGCACAGCTTCAGATGCCAGGGCGCTTGCGGAGACATTTACAGAGTATCAGATTCCGTTCCATATGAAGGAGAATGTAGAGCATATTTATGAGCATTTTACCTGTACGGACATGGAGTGCTACTTCCGTCTGTCGATGGGGCAGCATAAGAGAGGGGATTTGGTACGCATTGCCAACCGTCCCAAACGCTATATCTCCAGGGACAGTCTGGCAGATGGGGAAGCCACGTATGAGAGCCTCCGGCGCTTTTACTGTGATAAAGGATGGATGCAGGACCGGATTGACCAGTTCGAATGGGATATGAAGATGATCGCGGGAAAGCCCCCCTTTGCGGCAATGCAGTACATAAGAAAAAGCGTGGGATATGAAGAATTTCTGAAGGAATATTCCGCTTACCGGGGATTAAAGTACGAGGAGATTGCGGATACACTGAATGAGATTCAGGAGCGTGCAAAAGAGATCCGTACAATGGAAGAGTGGTTGTCACATGTAGAGGAGACAAGACAGAGATTCAGGGAGAAAAAAACACAGGAGACACCAGACAATGCGGTGGAATTTCTCACCATGCACGGCGCCAAGGGGCTGGAGTATGAGGTGGTCTTTATTATCCAGGGAAATGAGGGCGTGGTGCCCTATAAGAAGGCACAGACAGAGGAAGAGATTGAGGAGGAGCGCAGGCTCTTTTATGTAGCAATGACCAGGGCGAAAAGGAAACTGATTATCAGCTATGTAAAAGAAAAAAACGGGAAAAGCAAAAGCCCTTCCCGTTTTGTAGGAGAGTTATTCATCCCGGCCTAGTATAATCCACACTAATTACCGATACGTTTTCACTAGTGTGGGTTATACTAGTCATCGATTTCTTCGAATTCCTGCTCGTCCAGCCATTCGTCGAATGCATCAACGGCAATCTCATATTCCTCATCGTCCTCAATATTCTCAAGGGCCGGCTCGCCATCTTCCTCACTGTAGCGGTAAAGGTAGACGTCTTCGCCTTCCGGATCGCCGTTCTCATCCAGTGGAAGAAGTGCGATATACTCCTGCTCTTCTGCGATGAAGGTGGTGAGAACAGCGCATTCTATGGTTTCGTCATCCTCAAGAGTCAGAGTAACGGTGATCAGTTCGTCTTCGGAAGCCTGGTTCATTAATTCGCTCATAGGTATTCTCCTTTTTCGTATTGATGGATATAATTGCTATCTTTACTCTACCAAAGGTATGCCTAAAAAGCAAGGAGATAGTAGCCAAAAATTCAAAAATGTTGTAGAATAGTTACTGTACATACAGATCTGTGGATTCACTGCACAGATTGTAAGAAAGTGATTCGGGAGTGAGCAAATCCCATTTGAGGAGCAAATTTTAGATGGATTTGCGAATGTTACTGGTCACGGAGTGAACAGTAACGTAGAATATGAGCAGCTGAGTAATAGAATAACAGTCAGACCTGCCGGTCCTTAGAGCAGGAATGGTTAGAGAGAAAGTATAGAAAAGACCAGGAGGAAACAAAAAGTGAGGATGAGAAGGTGGTTTGGAGCATTGGCTATGATGTTTCTGTGCTGGCTGCTTCTTGCAGGATGTAAGAAGTCAGTGGGGACGCCAGAGGATAATGCTGCCGTCAGAGAAGAAGAGGGGGATGACGAGGAGGAAATCCATATGATAGGGTTTTCTGGAATAGATATGGAAAACCCTTATTTTATAACATTTGAGCATGCTGTCAGGGAGCTTTTAGAGGCTGAGGGCTATGAGCTGGTTACAAAGGATCCGGAAACAGATCAGGAAAAGCAGAATACACAGCTGACTGAGATGATTGAGGAGGGGATCGAAGCAGTGATCTTAAGTCCGGTAAACTGGGAGGAGGTTACGCCCGCCCTTAAAAAACTGAAGGAATCGGGGGTTAAGATTATCAATGTGGATACACAGGTAAAGGAAATGGATTATGTGGATGCTTATATTGGCTCCGATAACCACAGTGCAGGTGTGCTGTGTGGTGAAGATCTCCTGAAACGATGCCCGGACGGCGGGAAGATTGCCATTTTAGAATGTCCGACACAGAATTCAATTAATGACAGAATCACTGGCTTCGAGGAGGTGCTGGCAACCGCAGAAAAAGGCTTTGAGGTAGTTGCAAGAGAGGATACGGGGGGAGAATTTGCCCGTGCGCTGGAAGCATCGGAGAGAATTCTTGGGGAAAACCCAGATCTTGCAGCAATTATGTGCGGAAATGACCAGCTTGCGGTAGGGGCAAAGACAGCCGTAAATGTTGCGAAGCTAAAGGATGTGCTGATTTATGGAGTTGACGGTTCTCCGGATATAAAGAAGGAACTGAAAAAGCATGATACACAGATTGCAGGCACGGCAGCACAGTCGCCGATTAATATGGGGAAATCATCTGCACGCCTTGCAATTAATATTCTGACAGGGAATTCTTATGAAAAGGAAACCTATGAAGAAGTTTTTATGATCAACAAGGATAATGTGGATATGTACGGAGTAGATGGCTGGCAGTAAAGCAGCAGAAAGGATGAAGCATGAAGAGGATACAGGGAAAGCCGTTACCGTTAGGAGCTGTAGCAGGATCAGATGAGGTGAATTTTGCAGCAGCAGTTTCAAAGGGGGAGGAATGTACGCTTTTGATTTACCGCAAGGGAGAGAAGGAACCGTGCAGGAGATATCCGATGGAGGAGACGACAGGTGAGGTGTGTGCAGCGGCAATCGGAGAATTTGATGCCGCTGAATATGAGTATAATTTTGAGGTGGACGGGGAGGTCTGCCTGGATCCGTATGCCAGAGCTTTTTCCGGGAGGGAAAAGTGGATGGGCGCAGGAGAGCTGGCAGACCATAAGGTGAGAGGGAGAATTCTGAAGGAAGACTATGACTGGGAAGGTGATAAGCCGCTTAAGATTCCATATCACAAGGTGATTGCCTATGCCCTCCATGTCAGGGGCTTTACAAAGGACAGTTCCTCAAAGGTGAAACATAAAGGAACCTTCCAGGGTGTCTGTGAGAAGCTTCCCTATATGAAGGAGCTTGGAATCAATCAGATACAGTGCATGCCGGTATGGGAATTTGAAGAGAGAGGCCGATATACGAACTACTGGGGGTATGGGGAAGCTTATTACTTTGCGCCAAAAAGTGCCTACTCTGCTGATGGGAACGGGGTTACCGGGTTAAAGGACATGGTGAAGTCGTGCCATCAAACGGGCATTGAGGTGGTGCTTCACATGCCATTTGAGCCGGGAGTGCCGGGGCTTGTTATTCATGAATGCCTGCGGTATTATGTAATGGAATATCATATAGATGGCTTTATTCTCAACCCATATACAACTCCTATGGAAAGCATATACGCGGATCCAATTTTGAAATCAACAAAGCTTATGAAGTATCAGGAAGGGTTCCAGAATACTATGCGGCGTTTCCTGAAAGGCGATGAAGGCATGGTAAATGATGTGATGTACTGGCTCAGACATCATTCTAAAAAAGAGGGAATCTTTAATTACATCGCCTCCCATACAGGCTTTACGTTACAGGATCTGATATCCTATGACAGTAAGCATAATGAAGAAAATGGAGAAAATAACCAGGACGGCCCGGATTACAATTACAGCTGGAACTGCGGGGCAGAGGGGGCAAGCCGCCGGAAGGCTGTGACAGAGCTTCGTAAGAGACAGGCAAGGAATGCTTTTTTTCTGGTGCTGCTTGCCCAGGGAACGCCATGTATTCTTGCTGGTGACGAATTTGGAAATACCCAGGGCGGAAATAATAATGTGTACTGTCAGGATAACCGGACCGGATGGGTGAACTGGAAGACCGGGAAGGCAGAGCAGGAGCTCTTCACATTTGTAAAAGGGCTGATTGCACTGCGGAAAAACTATCCGGTGCTAAGCCCTGAGAAGGAGTCTATGGGGCTCGACCTTGCGGGCTGCGGAGTGCCGGACATATCCTACCACGGTGAACTTGCATGGAGGGCACCCTCAGAGGTGTCCAGCAGGCAGCTTGGGATCTATTACTGTGCAGTAACATTAGGAGGCGCGGACTGTTTTGTTGCATATAACATGCACTGGCTTAGCCATGAGTTTGCACTGCCGGCAATGTCAGGAAAGAGAAAATGGTATCTGAAGGCATCCACGAAGGAGGGGATTCTGGAAGAAGAAGTGCTTCTGGAATGTCAGCGGCAGATCAAGGTGGAGCCAAGAACGATTTTATTTATAGTAGGAAGGTAAATTGTATAGATGGGTCTTAGTACGTTTCAGTTAAAATGGATTGCAATTATTACGATGCTGATTGATCATATAGGGGCGGTGTTGTTTCCTTATGAACTAGGTTACCGCATTATTGGAAGAATTGCATTCCCGATTTTCTGTTTTTTGATTGTAGAAGGCTTTTTACACACACGGGATGTCAGGCGCTATATGGTGCGTCTCGGAATCTTTGCGCTGATCTCCGAGTTTCCATATGACCTGGCATTTCATGGAGAGATGGTGTATGCAGAAGGACAGAATGTGTTTTTTACGCTGCTTTTGGGTGTGATGATGATGTATATGATGAGCCTGTGCAGTGCTGTCCCCCTCAAGGCTATGGCGGCGGTTAGCATTGCGGTTCTTGCAGAGGTTTTAAATACAGATTATAGTGCAAGAGGTATTCTGCTGATTCTGATTTATTACATTTTCAGGGAGAAAAGGGCGATAGGCCTGCCTGCAGGGGCGCTGTGGAATTTTTCCTATGGATGGGGGATGGTTCAGTGCTGCGGGGTGCTGGCTGCCCCGTTTCTTGCGTTCTACAATGGGAAGAGGGGACCCAAGATAAAATATTTCTTTTATGTATTTTACCCGGCACATCTTCTTGCATTGTATTTTCTTAAAACATATTTACCTGCAGATTTCTAGATGGGGAGGTAATGGATATGAAAGTATTGCAGCATCTGCGCACGATTAATCACCATAAGAGACTTGTTATGGAACACTGCTTTCAGGTGGGGCTGTATAAACAGGGACTTCTTCATGATCTGTCAAAATATTCACCTGCGGAATTTCTGGTAGGCTGTAAGTATTATCAGGGGACCAGAAGCCCCAATAATGCTGAGAGGGAGGCGGTTGGCTATTCCTCTGCATGGCTGCATCATAAGGGACGCAACAAGCATCATTATGAGTACTGGATTGATTACAGTGAAAGTATGGAGAGAGGGATCTTGGGACAGAAGATGCCGGTGAAATATGTTGTCGAGATGTTCATGGACCGGATTGCCGCTTCCAAAACATATCAGGGGAAGAATTATACAGACCGGCATCCGCTGGAGTATTATGAACGGGGAGCCGGTAATCTCGGAGAGATGATCCACCCAGAGACGGCAGCGCTTCTCCATAAGCTTCTTAAGATGCTTGCGCGGGATGGGGAGAAAAAAACATTTGCATATATACGGAAGGTAGTCTTGAAGTAGTCGTGCCTGCTATATCCTATAATATCCTTAAGGACAGGAGTTGTAAGCTCAATATAGCGGAAGTGAATTTTAATCTTTCGCTATATTTGTTACTATTCACGGCCCAGGAGGCCGCTCATAGTAACGATTCGGGGCGATATTTAAAGTTTTGCTGCGCAAAAATCGCCCCTCACCCTTGAATCACGTTCTTACGGAATGCGCAGCTTACGCGCATTCCTGACCCGTGAATAGTAACCTATATTTTTTCTATTGGAATTTCAATCTGGACAACGGCATCTTCCGTTCGGTCGATCACATTTTCATTGATGATGACCTCATAGGAGAACCCGGATAATGCGAATCCGTTTTCACTGGCAAAATCAAAGATTTTCTGATAGCATGCGATTGCGTTTTCGGAAGACTCCTGATAGAACGCCCTTAGATACCTTCCGGCGGGCTGTATATGCAGCCCCTTTTTCTTTATGGGAAAAGGGATTTCGATAAAAAGTCTGGAATAATCTTCATAATTTTCCCGGCGCAGGCTTTCCACGGCAATCATGGTTCCATAAGAGGCGTCATGCAGCCGGCGGAGCTGATATTTCTTTGTTTTATCAATGATCATTTCCACTAGATTGTCAAATGAGGTGTCTCTCTCAATAGCTACCGTGACCAGGCAGCGTTCTTTTTTCTCGACCAGGCTGATCTCGGATAAATCCATGGTCTGCAGTATCTGCATATTCTGGCAGTGACAGGACAGAGTTTTCCTGACTGCTTTCAGATGTGCGATTTCATGGTCCAGATCTTCTATTTTTTCCCGCAGAAGCCGTTCCATACTGGCAGCGGAACGGTTTTGCATGAATATCCGTATTTCCTCCGTAGAGACATTTAATTCCCGCAAAAGCAGAATGGTTTCCAATATAGAACTCTGGTGATAACTATAATACCGGTATCCATTTTCCGGATCGATTGCTGACGGGTGGAAAAGTCCGATCTCATCATACCACATCAGAGTCTTTTTGTTGATGCCATGCAATGCCGCAAATTGGCCAATAGTAAGCAGTTTGCCCTTCTTATCCATTTTTTGTTCTCCCTCTTGACCGTACAGTTACTGTATGGATTATTATAGGACATATATCAGGAAAAAGCAACTTGCAGCAAATGCAAAGTCCTGCGTGAACAGTAACCTGCCTTGACAACTGCTCTATAATGTATTATACTGTACTTATAAATACAATACAGTAAAACACGGAAAGGCGGTGAAGGTTTGGAGATTGTTGTAAGTAATAAGGCAAGTCGTCCTTTGTATGAACAGATTGTGTCGCAGATCAAGGCACAGATTATGAGCGGCGAACTGGAAGCCGGGGAAGCGCTTCCCTCTATCCGCTCCCTTGCAAGATCACTGCAGATCAGTGTCCTGACAGTACAGAAGGCATATGACATCCTGCAGGAGGATGATTTTATTGAGACAACAGCCGGGAAGGGCTGTTATGTATCTGCCAGAAATCAGGATTTCTATTTAGAAGAGCAGCAGAAAAAGATAGAGGGGTGTTTCAGTGATGCGATAGAAATAGCCCGCATGAGCGGAATATCACTTGATAAATTAATCAGTTTATTAACGTTATTATATGAGGAGGATTAGCGATGACAAATGCTTTCATGGTATCAGGACTTACCAAATCTTATCAGGGCTTTGTTTTGGATCATGTTTCATTCACTGTTCCTGGTGGCTCCATCGTTGGGCTGATTGGGGAAAATGGCGCAGGAAAAAGTACGACAATCAATGCCGCTTTAGGGCTGGTTCAGAGGGAAGACGGTGTTGTTTCCATTTTAGGGAGAGAAGAGCTGGACGGAGATATCAAGGAACAGATCGGCGTTGTGTTCGATGGCAGCAATTATCCGGAAATCCTTTCTCCGCGGAAACTGAACCGGGTCATGAAAAACATTTACAGGACATGGGACGAACAGATATATTTCGGACTGTTGAAACAGTTTTCCCTGCCGTCCGATAAGCAGATCAAACAATTTTCAAAAGGAATGAAGATGAAGCTGGCGATTTCTGCCGCATTTTCCCATCATTCCAGACTGTTGATTCTTGACGAAGCAACTAGCGGGCTGGATCCGGTTGTCCGGGATGATATTTTAGATATGCTTATGGATTTCGTGCAGGATGAGGAACATTCGATCCTGGTATCTTCCCACATCACCAGTGATTTGGAGAAGATTGCCGATTATATTGTATTTATCCATGAAGGGAAAGTTGTTTTTGAGAAGCCCAAAGACGAGCTGACCGAGCGGTATGGTATCATCAAGTGCGGCGCTGCGCAGTTTGACACACTGGATAAATCCGATATCATTTCGTACCGTAAGATGGACTATGAATGGCAGATTCTGGTTTCAGACCGGGAGAGGGCGCAGAGAAAATATCCGAAAGCCCTGGTTGTTCCGGCGGCGATTGATGAAATTATGCTGCTATATGTAAAGGGGGAAAAGTGATGAAAGGTGTTTTAATGAAAGATCTTTATATTGCAAAGAGCAATATCTTTGTAACCATTGTCAGCCTGGTTGTTTTAGGCTTTGGACTGTCATTTTTGCTGGAGACCAGCGCACTTCTGGTTTTGGCGCCGGTTGCTTCCACAACAGCAGCCTTTATCAGCATTACCAGCGATGCGGCCTCCAAATGGAATAAAAATGTCATTACCATGCCGGTCTCAAGGGGTCAGATTATTGGAGAGAAGTTCTTGTTTTATATTCTGCTTGCCACAGTGGGAATGGTTACGGCGCTGATTCCCTGTGTCGTTCTTGCCTGTTTTGGTATGGATGTAACGCTTCACTCCTTATGCCTGTATGGCTCTATCGGGATAAGCGCATGCCTGCTTGCGGGCGGCGTCAGCCTGCCGTGTGCGTATTTATTTGACCCGGAAAAATCGCAGATTGTCTTCATGATGTCTTTTATGGCGTCTACAGGGATCATTGCGGGGCTTATTCTTCTTATAAATTTTGTTTTTCCTGTGAAAGAAAATATCCTTCTGGCGTTTGGTATTGTGCTTGTTATTTCGATGATCTGGTTTTTTATATCGTACAGGATTGCGGTAAAGATATATCGGAAACAGGATATTGCCTGATAGATATTTGACTTTGGATAATAAATGTGATGTATTTGTCTCTTACCTATTGACACAAAGAAAATAAAGTGATATATTTGTCTTGTAAAGAGATAAATACATCACAATAATAGGAGGAGTACTATGAAAACGAACAAGAAGAAAATTTGGATTGGCTGTGGGATCTTTTGTGTTTTGAGTTTGTTTCTATCGTCATGGTATGCGGTTTCATTCAATGATTCCCGCCTGGTAGTTCCAATGGATTTTAAAGATTATGTATTTCGCGCAAAGGATCTGCCGATGATTATTTCACTTGTCCTTACCTGCGGTTATGTATGTTCTCTGTTTGTCATGCTTTTTGTCTATGCAGGTGAAAAGCAGAGACAGGTGGAAGAAACAGGCGTTACCCGTAAGGTCAATCCAAGGCTTGGCTGGTTAGGAGTATTGGGATTTCTGGGTTTTGCCGGTTTCGCCACATACCCTGTAGATGGCTCTGTCTTTCCATTTGCATTTTTCCTTTTCTTTGGATTCTTTGGTTTTTACTATGAGGGAAGGATGTCAGGAACATTTATGGATGAACGCTTCCGTGAAAATATGGTCCGCGCCAGACTGAAAGCGTATAGAATTACGTTCGGGGTCATGCTTGTTGCACTGATAATTCTTTGTCAGGGAAAACTTTTTGGAAATCTTGAGTATACCCTGATTGCTGCAATTATCACCCTTTCCCTCGCGTTAGCTTTGGGAAATTTCCTCTCTGAATATTTACTGTACCGATATGACCATGACGACCTGGCAGGTGAAAGTGAGGAATAAGGTATGGCAGAATTTGAATGCAGATTAAAAAAATACCGGCAAATGAAAGATCTGACGCAAGGGCAATTGGCAGAAAAAGTAGGCGTGCGCCGGGAAACAATCATGCGCCTGGAAAAAGCGCAGTATAATCCTTCCTTGAAGCTGGCAATTGATATTTCAAGGGTTGTAGAAGTCCCGATTGAAGAAATCTTTATTTTTGAATAAAAATCTGTCCGCTGTAACATTTCGCGGACATTTGGGATTTACAATGGCTTTATTATAGAACTAAGAATAAAAAAATAGCCTTTGCGGGAAAGCTTGAAAAAACAATGGAACGTCTTTATGCTTCTTATCCTGCATGTGTTGCTTGTCATTCCACAGCATCTAGAATGCACCTCACAGCAAATGGATTAACCGCCCGTATTTTCCAACCGAAAAACAAGAAGGGGAGCTGTTTTTGTAAATGTAAAAAATAGTTGCCCGATAATATCAGATTAAAGGAGGACATATTTATGGCAATGCAGGTTAGCGGAAATTACGCTCAATCTAGAACTGATTATGCAGAGAAGGTGAAGGAGAAGCAGGTTGCAGAAAGGGCGGAAAAAGCAAAAGAAGCACAGGAAGCTGAGAAGGCTGCCGGGGAAAAAGGATCAGGCAGACTGTCCGAACCGCAGGATGTTTACATCCATGGTGAAAAATCAGGAAAGGAGCCTGCCGGACTGTATCGGATAGGACAGGATGAGGACGGCAGCCGCAAAATCTTTTTTGATGATCCGGATAAGGCAGACCGTTTAGATAATAAGGACGAGCCGAAAGCAGAAAAGGATGGCAAAAATCCGAAAGCAGACGGGAACGGACAGGGAAAACCTGCAGAGAAATGCGTCGGGGATACGGATAAGGTTGACAGAGAAATTAAGAAACTGAAAGAGAAAAAGCAGCAGCTTGAGAAACAGATCCAGTCAGCTTCCGGGGATGAGAAAAAGATTCAGGAGTTGAAGAAAAAACTGACACAGGTAGAGAATGAGTTAAGACAGAAAGACAATGATACATACAGGAAGCAGCATTCTGAATTTTCCCGGATGAAATAAATTGTGTTTCACAAGGAATACCCAAGGGCACCTCGTTATGGCCATTCAAGATTGAGAAAGGAATGAAAGAAGAGGCAAAAGAGACGCAGGAAAACGCGATTCGGAAACGGAAGGAAACAATCCCTGGCAGTAAGGAACTGATATAAGCTTCCTAAATCTGCCGGGGACGTAGGAGAACGCGCTTTTTTTGTGAATAATATGAGGCAGCTCAGGCATTGGGATTATTGACTGACTGCTTACAAAGGGAGTAAAAATGGATAGGAGATGATCATATGGCAGATATGCTTGTTAAATTATACAATATACCTCATTCACACGACATAGAAGAAAATTTATTCAAGAGTGGTATTAGAATCAAAAAAGCATTAGCGCCTGACAGGAGCAGAATCATTGCTTTCTCAAGGACATGTGCAAAAGATGATTATTCAGATGAAGTACAGGCAGCTTTTTCTAATAATCCCGTTACCTGTTATATTGCAACAAGGGAAAAGGAAATCATCGGTTTCGCATGTTATGAGGCGACAGCCAGGAATTTTTTCGGGCCTATGGCTGTGCTGGAAAGTGAAAGAAAAAAGGGAATAGGGAAAGCCCTGCTGCTGAAGTCTTTGGAATCCATGCAAGAGCTTGGCTATGCTTATGCTATTATAGGATGGCCTGCAAAATCTGCTGTCAGCTTTTATAAAAAATGTGTGGACGCAATTATGATTGACGAAAAATCTTCGGGTGTATATAAACGGATGATTAAGATTGATGAATAAAAATCCCGATGAAAAGAATACTATATCGGCGGTTCCCCTTGTGCCGGAAAAAGCAGCGTGGCTGAGATCCTTTCGCAGAAATACGGTTTGTACTACTTTAAACTAGATGATTTTCTGAACAGATATATGCATGCAGGGGCACGAAAAGGGTATCCCATCTGCAGGAAAACAGCCGGGATGGATGCGGAGCAGATTTGGATGAGGGAACCGCTGCTCCAATGCAGAGAGGAATTTGATTTTTACAGGGAAATTTTTAAATTTGTGGCGGCAGATCTGTGCATTTACTGCACAGACCGTAAGAAAATGATGCAGGAGTGCAAAAATCTCATTGTCGAAGGCAATTTTAAATGGATTTTTTCATGTAACTGCGAAGGTACTGAGCAGTTACAATTAACAATAAATAGAAGGGGGTGCCGGGGAGCGGTATGATAGGATTAAAAAGAGGAAGTGTGGAGCTGATATCCCATCAAGAGGAATGGAATAAAAACGCTGAAAATGCAATTTTGGAATTGAAACAACTTTTAGGAGATGTAGCTGTTGATATTCAACATGTCGGAAGCACTGCTATTGATTCAATTTATGCAAAACCAATTATTGATATTGTGGTTGGCGTCCGTGATTTGAACGATATTGTATTCTATGTGAAACTGTTAAAGCAGCATAATTTTGTTTTCCGCGGCGAAGATGTTGAGGGACAACTGTTATTTGTAATGGGTGATTTTGAAAAAAATACGCGTACGCATCATATCCATGTAGTTAAATGGAATGGAGCAGAATGGAATAACTATCTCAATTTTCGAGATTATTTGAGCTGTCATCCTGATAAAGCAATGTTATATGATGCCTGTAAGAAAAAACTGGCATTACAATTTCCGGATGACCGAAGGAGTTATACAGCAGGTAAACAAGAATTAATAGAATGCCTGCTAAAAGAAGCGCATGTATGGAGAGCTGCAATTTCCGGTGGGGGGAAACGTTGGGCTCCATCAAAACAGAATGTATTCAATGGATATAGCGTGGCAGAGGAAACTTTTGATTTATATTCTACCATGCAGAACTTGAATCGTTCTGCCATAAAATATGCGGCGGATACGATTGAAATTGGAATGAACCTGTCGGATATCAAGGAATTGTTGGAAAATTATTTGCTGGAAAATGGTGCAGATTCATTTTGGTATTGGGATGTCGGCGCGTTTATTTTTGCCGGAGATGAGACTGCTCTTTCTGTTTCAGGAAAGGATTACAAAGTAGCAGATAGAGTTATACAGAGAAATGACATTATCACCATTGATCTGAGTCCCCAGAGCAATAATATTTGGGGAGATTATGCAAGAACCCTTGTGTTTGAAGATGGTGTATTATGTGATGAAATTGAAAAAATAAAGAAAGAAGAGTGGAGAAAAGGATTGCAGATGGAAGAATATCTGCACCAAACCCTGCTTGATGTGGGGACGCCGGATATGACATTTGAAGAAATATACGATTACATGAATGGACTGATTGTAAATAAAGGATTTTTAAACTTGGATTTTCTCGGAAACCTGGGACATTCTATTGAAAAAAATAAAAATGATAGAATATATACAGAAAAAGGGAATCGGAAAAAATTATCAGATGTTGCAATGTTTACCTTTGAACCACATATCAGTATTCCGAATTCCCGGTATGGATATAAAAAAGAAGATATCTATTTTTTTGCCGATGGGAAATTAATAAGATTATAGATTGGGCGCTTAGGTAAAGGGCGAAATAGAAATTTATGAGTTATATACTACAATCAACACGAAACATGGGGAGTTTATCCTTTTATATCCAGCTGATACTGAAGTCCTTTGTCATTGTGAGCATGAGTTTTATTGCTTTGTTTGTGGGAATGGCGTCGAAATCTTCAAAAGCGGCTATTATCACTTCGTTTTTTCTGATTTTTCTTACAAAGGCGAACGTGGGTGATTTTACAATGGCAAATAACACAGTATTTCCTTTTATACTGACGGCGGTATCTTTCGGATTTGCTGTATTATCAATATATAATGTAGAAAATAGAGATTTATTATAATAGTTGGCTACTGTTTACAGGTCTGCGCATTTACTGCGCAGACCGTAAGAAAATGATTCAGGTGTGAGTAAATCCCATTCGCGAAGCGAATTTTAAATGGATTTGCGAAGGTTACTGTGAACAAGGTGAACGTACATTCCTTTATCTTGCCGGCATTTGGAAATCTGCAAGCGCCTTGTTTAAATAGTCGTTAAAAGGTTTCATGATCCGGAAAAACTCCGCTGCTTTTACAGGAAATACTTCTGCATCAATCACGTCTTCGTCTCTTAACGGATATTCCACATACCAGCTCTTGAATTTTAGATAATCTGCCTGGGGGTGTTCTTTCTCATATCCCGCGGGAACTCTCTTTAATGCTGTTCCCTGCACAGTGAAATACTTTTCAAAATGCGGCTCGTGGATAATCTTTTCCCATTCTCCGCTGTTTTGGGTAATATAATCCCGTACCATTGTTGTCGCATCCTTGAACATATCTGCGAACAGGCCGCCGCCTAAAAAGGATTGATTGCCAGGCTTTATCATAAGATAATAGCCGACAGGGACAGGCAGCTTCCCTTTTGATGAGATATGAGCGCGGAACGCAGGGTTATAGGGTGATTTGTCATGACTGAACCTTGTATCCCTTACAAGCTTAAACGTAAGATCTTTGGGATTGTTGTGTAAAATGCTGCTGTCAAATTTCCCGATTTCCAGTATCAATGTCTGTAATAAGTTTTCAAATTCACCATTTGCTTTTTTATAATCGTCCTTGTTCGCGTGATACCATTCACGGTTATTGTTCATACTTAATGAAGATAAATAGTCCATAATCACTTGGGTATTCATAGTTTTTCTGTCTCCTTTACGATTTCTGTACAATGGAAAGCTGAGTGGAATCTAAAAATTCCTGTATCCGATGCTTCATGCATTCGGGAGACTGGTAGGTTTTACAGAACGAAAAATCCTGTGATAAATCATCAATATCCTCCATGGCATTTTTTACATCGATCATAGTCTGGATGGGGATTTCCGAAGCTTTCGTATAATCCAGTTGTGATGGGTTCAGCCGGTGGCTCTGTATTGCATAATTCACCCTGTCCCTGCATTTACATCTGCCGCCGCCATATTCTCCGCAGTATTCACTTAAAAAATCTGCCATTTTCCTGCGTATCCGGGAAAGACGCTGGCGATATGCTTCCGGGGTCATACCCAAAATATCCCCTGCAATCCGGCTGTCGATCTTAAACATGGTACCCAGGATGAAAATACACCTGCTCTCCATATCAAGACATTGAAGCATCACATTTGTACAGGACATTTTCAGTTCTTCCGCTAAAATCTCTTTTTCCACATTTTGTGTTAAATCCGGCACGTCCTGTGTTTTCCCATTTTCTATGTCGTTCCCATAGTATTCAAAACTTAAGGGATAGTGGGAGAACATATGTTTTTTGTAATTCTTCAGATGGTTAGCCGCAATACGGAATACCCATGTTGTAAAGGAACTGTCGCCTCGAAAAGAAGAAAGGTGTGTAATCATTTTCAACAGGATATCCTGCGTGGCGTCTTCTGCGTCTGCAAATGTCCCAAGCATCCGCAAGGATAAATTGAATACAAGATCCTGCACGCCTGCAATAAGTGTTTCAAGGGCATTTTTATCCCCTGATATGGCTTTCTCGACGAAAGCCTGTAATTCTTCGTTCGTTTTTTTATTCATAGATTTTTACCTCCTGCTTATTAGACAACGTCCTGGCGTATTTGTGACAGAAAAGAATTGTTTTTTCTTATGCTATTTTAGCATATGTTTGTATTTTTTTCTATGTCGTGGTACAGTTGACACTGATAAAAAAGCAATTCGCGTTACTGTTCACACAGGTCTGTGGATTTACTGCACAGACCTGTGTGAACAGTAACACAAAATCCAAGAGAAACATTGTCGATTCCACAAACCAGTTGTATTCTAACTCCATATCCCCTATAATATCCTTTAAGGACAGGAGGTGTGAACCATGAACGTAGTAAGAAAAGAAGACATCTATACAATAGAAGATATTCATGCCTTACCGGATGGAGAACGTGCTGAACTGATTGACGGACAGATTTACTACTTAGCAGCGCCAACCAGGACACATCAGAGACTGCTCAATTTTATCAGTACAGAAATTAATTTGTATATTCGGAATAACAAAGGCAATTGTGAAATATACCCGGCTCCATTTGCCGTATATCTTGGTGAAGATGATTATAATTATGTAGAACCGGATATATCTGTTATATGTGATCTGTCTAAACTAGACGAGAAAGGCTGTCATGGAGCACCTGACTGGATTATTGAGATTGTGTCACCTGGTAGCAGATCAATGGATTATTATAAGAAATTATTCAAATACCGGACTGCAGGTGTAAGGGAATACTGGGTTCTTGATCCGGAAAAGGAAGTGGTAACGGTTTATAATTTTGAACAGGATAACATGCAAGAATATTCTTTTTGTGACGATGTTCCTGTAGGGATATACGAGGGATTCACCATAAGGGTATCATAGATAACGTAGATAATAGCGCCTCCCAATTGGGAGACGCTAATTTTACTGTATTTGAAGCAATTACTGTATCATTATACAGAGATGTCTGATTTTAGCGTTCTGAACTTTTTTATTATACCTGAATCCGTGAAACTTCCGCATACCAACAGCGGCAGTCAGCCATGTCCAGTGAGGTATTTCACCGAGGGACAGGATGGAGCACAGAACTTCCTGGAAGATGTTCAGAACCTCAATCTGAATGGGCGCATATCTTCGAAAACTTTCTATTTGTTAAGAATGGACATATAAAAAGTGACCAGGAGTGACCAGAATATTATCTGTTTCCCTGGAAATAAAAAAGCCGAAAACCCTCATAAACCAAGGCTTTCAGCTCTCTAAAAGGCCTGCGGAAGATGGGACTTGAACCCACACAGCTCGAAAGCTACAAGATCCTTAGTCTTGACCTAACCGCTTAACATAGTCTTGTTCGTTATGACTTTGTTATAAGTTCCCTTTTTTTCTAGCTTTTTAAGGTTTTCTAATCTTATTCGCCTGCTAGAAAATATATCAACTAACGAATAAGATTATAGCACACATGGGCTATAAATACAAGCCCTAAAATGCGTCAGAATTAGTTTTATTTTTGCTTAGAGTATAAGCACCAGTCAAAATAATTTAAAAAGCATTTAAAAGAAATAAAGCCATTCTATACATACAGCATACACAATTATCACGTAACAATTGTATACAATATATGTATAAAACAGCTTTACAAATACAAGCACTTTCTATTTTTCTTGAATTTCTATGCTCTTTATTAAGTCTAAGCTATGCAACAGCTTAACAGTATCCCGAACGCCAGCTAGATAACTTAGGTCAAGGCTTCTATGTTCTACCGTTTGCAGACACGCGATATAATCATTAATAATAAGTCTATCAGACTTGGCAAGGTTTAAAGCTGTATACCGCTGTTCTAAGTCACTTAAATCTTTTTCATCTTGCTGTAAAGTTTCATCTTCTAAAATAAGTTTGTCTTTGCTTTTGTCTATAATGTGTCCTAGATGTGTTTCAAGCAGTTCTTCAATAAATGCGTTCATATGTTCCCCTTTCTCATCCAATTACTTATAGTTACATTTGTAATTATAGATACATATTACAGGATATTCAAGCCCAATTTTAATATTGATAATAAAAATATCCAATAGTGTAAGGAGGGTTTGATATGTTGAGTTATTCGCCTTTATGGGAGACAATGGAAAAACAGAACGTAAGCACATATACGCTAATAAATAAGCATGGCATAAATCCACGCACCATTAACAATCTGAAACACGATAAATCAATTACCATGTTCACATTGGAGCGTTTATGTCACATTTTGCATTGCACCCCAAACGATATTGTAAACTTTACAGAGGAATAAAAGCACAATCAAGGCAGAATAACAAAGTGCGTTATTCTACCTTTTTCAATTTTATTCAGACATAGAAAATGTCAAGGACAGGTAGTATTTTTTGATTAAAATACAATCAAAAAATCTCCACCTTTACCCTTGACATTTGCGCCAGTTATTTCAAATAGTGATTTACTGTTACACTAAGCCTATTATGTCCTAGAGCTTGCGAAACAATGTATATATCGTCTTTAAGCCCTCTAAACGCCGTTTTTTTATCACCACGGGCATAATATACCTCATACCCCTTTTTATCTCTTACAGGGTAGTTTAAAGCGTATTCCTGCGCCTTTTCTTTATCATCAGATACAAGGTTATATAATTCTTGTGCGTATTCTCTTCTATATGCGTGAATATCCGCAGCATTGTGTATTTTATCGAATAAATGTTCGTCATTCTCTTTTGTGCTAATAAATTCTTTTACAGCTTCTTCGTATTGAGGAAGAACAGGAGCAACCCTGTCACGTCCGCCCTTGCTTTCTTCAAAACGCACCCACAAATTATTTTTACTATCAGTAAAAAAATTTTGTGGAGTTAGCTTTGAAATATCTTCACGGCGTCCGCCTGTTGCTTTTGCTATGGCTACAAGGTCTTTGTTGCGCTCTTCCGAAAAGTGCTTTTGTCTTTCTGTATCTTGTCTACTTCTTGTTATTTTGTCTATTGTTCGAGCTTCTTTAAACTTATAATCAATTTCTTTACTATACAATTTACCGAGAGCCGCTTTTTCAGCCTTCAAAGTATATAAACTTTTGCCCTGTTTTTCTCTGTATTGTAAATATTCTTTTGCGTATTTTTCTATTTTGTTAAGGCTTGCGTATTTGTTTACGCCTTTATTTTCTAAGCACCAGTCTATAAAATGTCCGCAATGTTCCATATAGGTTCTATATGTGTTATAACTATGTATTGTATCAACTCTAACATTAACAGCACTTAAATCTTTACCTTGCGCTTTTCTTTCTTCTCTTGCTTCATTTTTTGCGCTATGCCTACTTTCACCAATACGCATTTTATTACCTAAATTAGTTTTTAATTGTTCTTTTAATGTCTTGATTTAATCACCGCCTTTATTCCTTAATTTTAAATTAGTTTTTAAACAATATTTTTCCCAGTCCCCTACTCGTAAATAGGGAACTGTTTTTGTTAAGCTAGTTTTGGGATTTTTTAAAAGTTTCCCGTTCTTTTTAATTCCTAATTTTTCCGTATAAAAATAACAACTACCAAATGCCTAGTTGTTAAATAAAAATAATTATTCTATTCCTATTTTTTAAGAAACTCTATGATAACTTTTAATGATATGTTGTATATCAATTCCTAAACTTACAAGTTTATATTTTTAATGCATAACTTCCCAAAAAGCATACATATTTTTTGTTACCTAATATGCAAAAGGCGCACACTTTAGAAAACGCTAGGTTTTATTTTTAACTTTTGGACACATGTTTTTATGTGTACCGATTTACTTTATATTTTAATTTTATCAAACAAATGTTCTTTTTGTCAAGACATCGGCGTTTATAAATACAAAAGCTTACGCTTTTATACTTATAACCCGATGTCTAGTCAACTTTTTTGGCATAAAAAAAACAAGGGCAGTTACGCCCTTGTAAAATTAATATTCATCTTCTGTAACATTTTCAAATTCTTTTAATAACTTTTTTTCTTTTTCCTTTTTCTCTTTTTCTTCTTTTGCTTTTTGTTCTTCAAGTTGTTTATGTATTTGTTCAAACTCTTTATAATTTGCAATACACTCAGCTTGATTTAAAGATTTAGGAATAACACATCTTTCTATATCTAAATTAGGTTTTTCAATATCACAAGGATATTGATAATAATACTCACAATCAGTAGTATAAATGTGACCTAATACCGACTTACCGATTTCAACTTGTTTTGTCTCTTTTGGTTTTTTTTCATTTTGCGTAGTAGCAAAAAAATCATTATCAAAATCATCAGAAGTATACCAAAAATCATTATCCGTTTCGCCCCATACTTGCAAACCGAATGGGTCAAAATATGAAACACCGTCATCAGAAATAAAATCAAATTGCGGATTTTCTTCTGTTCCCCTGTTCTTTTGATAGAATACTTTATCACCCGATTTCTCTCTAATAATAACCTTGTTAATTCTTCTTAGAAACGCTTGCCAAGATGAAGGATATTCTTCTTGGATGCTTTGGTATTGTTCTTCTAATTTCCAGTTAGAGCATATAAAAGCCTTTGTATAACCTAGTTGTCTAAAACCTTGCATAGCCCTACCCTGTATTGGATAGCCGTCCAAAAGGTTTAGCATATCTTCTAACTTGAATGTATTTCTAAATTCTTCAAACATAACAACATCTTGCATAGTGTATGTAGAAAATGAATAATCATCTTTTAATATACGATAGACATTTTCATAACCATAGCCTTCCATAACGCCCCTAGTTTTTCCAGTTCCAGTTGAACCACATATATATGTTACTTCCACATCACGCCAGGTATTGCTAAATTTATGTGATAAAATATCAAGGCGCATTTTATCAAGAGAATTAGCAAAGCGCATGTATGAAGAATTTGCTTCATATATTTCAGCGTTAGACTTACCGTCAATAATCATTTGCTTTAATTCTTCTAAATCATTCCTTTTCCCTTTTTCTTCTTTTGGGCATTCCCCACTTTCATATTGCATACCCTCTATGCGTGTGTCCTCTTTTTCAGAGCCTTCATATTTTCCGCATTTATATATATAGTCTCTGTTTTCTTGACAAGTTCCATTGCAAAAATCTAAGTGACAGCCTTCAAAAGTTTTTAAAAGACTATTTCCAGTGACAGCGTTTTTAAAATATATAAAAATATGATAATGTCTTGTATGCGTTTCGTTTCCTACTTCTTCACAATAGCAGTAATAAATAGTTGTCTTGTATTTCTTTTCAATGATATTTTTTATTTCTTCAAATTTTATTTTAGGGTTATTTATTGTTATAAGCCATTTACGACCTCTTTTAGTTTTTATGTTATTCATAAAAAAATCTCCTTTCTATAATCTATTTTTCTTAGACATAAAAGGAGCATTAAAACATATATATTAACTCGATAGATATATCTGTTGACATTTTATTCTATTTGTTATATTATATTTATAACAGCAATGAACGAAATCAAAAAATGTTTCGCTTGCTATATACTTTATATATGTTTTATGTCTACGCTCTAAGCCGTCCGCAAAACGGCTTTTTTTATGTCTATAAATAAATTTTATAACACAATTTTGTTTTTGGCAAGATATGCACATTTTAGCATTTATAAATTGTTATGTTAATTGTTCTAATTCTACGAATTAGAACTTTTTTATTGCTTATGGATACGCTACGACGGCATACGCCGTCTCCGACTTCGCTTACGGCGTATTACGAAACTACGTTCCTACATCCGCCTACGCTCATATGTTAATAGCTGTGTCCTGTTTACAAAACTTCAAAAAGCCCCTTAACCCCCCCCCCTAAAAACATTTTTGACACAGAGGTTAATCATTTTGACACAGAGGTTAATTTAACCTTTGTGTCAAAATCCAAGCCCGCAAACCCGCATAAAATGGGGCTTTTTTGAATTTTTGACACATGACACAGAGGTTGACTAGGTAATACTAGGGAACCCCCCACTTGCAGTGGTGCCCCCCTTTTAACCTAGTCAACCTTTTTTACTTTTTATACAGGAACACAAAAAGCACTCTTTCGAGTGCTTTATTGTTTTAATGTATTAAAGTTATCTTAATTTACCTCTACGCTTTGGACTGGAATCTTTTTTAGTAAATTGTTGTTGTGGATTATATACCGTATCAGCAAAAAGGCTAACACCTAAGTCTTTTAAATAGCCCTCTGTTACGCTTATATTACTATGACCTAATACTTGACACAATGTATATACATCTTTTGTTTGCATATAAAAGTTTTTAGCAAATGTATGACGAAACAAATGTATACTTGTCTTTTCTACATTATGCGCCCTATTATAGCTTGCAACATTACATTGCATTGTATGATTAGCCATTCTTGAACCACTTGCAATACTAAACAAATAATCATCAGCAGACAACTTAAATAATTGTATATATTTCTTTAATATCTTTAACACATCATCATTAAGCGATAGCGCAAGCCCTTGATTATTTTTTGTAACATCCACGTATACAACGCCATTCTTAAAATCTATATCTTTAACTAATATGTTTAGACTGGAAGAAAGACGAAGCCCAGTAGCAATTAAAAGGTTAATATATACCCATGTTTGATATTGCACTTCACTACAGTCACGAGAGGGCTTTTCTAATAGTGTTTGTAATTCTTCTTGTGTATAACAACGCTTGATAGTCTTTTGATACTTAGGTATCTTAACAGGAAATATATCACAATATTCTTGTTCTTGTAGCCAGTATATAAAAGCACGAACCGACCGACAGTATGTAGCGATAGTAACATCTTTTTTGTTTTGGTCTTCTTTTAGGTCTTCAATCCACCACTGGTATTGGTCTTTGTTTATCAAACTTGTTGTAAAATCCCACATATCATTAGAATTGATAAAATTGCGTATGTGCATATCATAGGTTTTTAATGTGCTTTCGGCTATATTCTCCGACCGCTTGTCTTGGTAAAATTCCTCTAATGCGTCTTTTGTTTTAATGTTCTCATTAATCATTGTTGACCTTCTTCTTAGCATATTGTGCGCCCCTTTCTTGAATGAAACTAACGCACAAGACTATTTTAAAACGAAGTGCCAAAACCGACAACCCCCAAAAACAAAAAAATAACTGTAAACCTTGATTTTTCAAGACTTACAGTTATTTGATGCGGAAGATGGGACTTGAACCCACACGAGCGCATTGCTCACAAGATCCTTAGTCTTGCTCGTCTGCCAGTTCCGACACTTCCGCAAAAGACATTTTTGTTTCGTCCGAAGATTATAATACTACATATGTTTTGAAATGTCAACAGATAATTCCAATTTTTTTACATGTTTTTTTATTCGGCAAGATATTCCTGTTTTTTTAAGATGAAATAAAACTGGAAAAAGTCTGTATTTATGCGTTTTTTCGTGTATAATTATATATAATAGAACATGGAGCGTATACACATGAAAAAAACATAAGGAGAAAAGAAGATGTTAGAAAAACTAGATCTGACAAAAGTTTTAAGCAAAGAAGAATACAAGGAGAGGATGCCTCTTTTAGAAGAAAAGCTTGGAAAGCTCCAGAGGGAGTGTAAGGAGCTTGGTATTCCGGTGATGATTGCATTCGAGGGTTATGGCGCGGCAGGAAAAGGGGTGCAGATCGGAAAGCTGATTCAGGCGCTTGACCCGAGGGGCTTTGAGGTCCATGCGGTAAAGCAGGAGACGGAGGAAGAAAAGTTTTACCCGTTCCTATGGAGATTCTGGACGAAGATGCCTGCAAAAGGAAGGATTGCAATCTATGACAGCAGCTGGTACGGAAAGGTATTAAAGGAACGTTTTGACGGCAGGACAAAGGAAAAAGAGATCCCAGGAGCCATGCGCTCGATCTGTTCCTTTGAGGAGCAGCTTGCAGACAGCGGCATGGCGGTGATCAAGATTTTTCTTGCCATAGATAAGAAGGAGCAGAAGAAGCGTTTTAAAAAGCTGATGAAGTCAAAGGAATCCGCCTGGAGGGTAAGTGAAGGAGACCTAAAGCGAAATGAGGAGTTTGACCGGTATCAGATGATGCATGAGGAGATGCTTGCAGGAACGGATACGGATTATGCACCCTGGAATATTGTAGAAGCAATTGACCGGAGATATGCAACTGTAAAGATCTATTCCATTGTGATACAGATGCTGGAGCGGAAGGTTCAGGAAGCAAAGAGAGAAAATCAGGAGCAGGATACTGCAAAAGGAACCGAAAAAGCCGTAGTGCCTGGTGATTCCATTCTGTCAAAGGCAGATTTGTCTCTTTGCTATACAAGAGAGGAATACAAGGAGCGATTAAAGGAGCTTCAGAAGAGAATGGAGAAGCTTCACGGGGAGCTGTACCGCAGAAGGATTCCCATGGTGCTTGGATTTGAGGGATGGGACGCAGGCGGTAAGGGCGGAGCCATCAGGCGTCTGACAGAGCATATGGATCCAAGAGGCTATGTGGTACATCCTACCGCGTCTCCTAACGATATAGAGCGTGCGCATCATTACCTGTGGAGGTTTTGGAATGATATGCCAAAGGCAGGTCATGTGACTATCTTTGACAGGACATGGTATGGGCGTGTGATGGTGGAGAGAATAGAAGGGTTCTGCACCAGGAAGGAGTGGCAGAGGGCCTATAAGGAAATTAATGATATGGAGCGTGACCTTACAGATGCAGGGGCGATTGTCTTAAAGTTCTGGCTGCAGATCGATAAGGATGAGCAGGAGAGGAGATTTAAGGCACGCCAGGAGAATCCGCAGAAGCAGTGGAAGATTACGGATGAGGACTGGAGAAACCGGGAAAAGTGGGATCAATACGAGGACGCAGTCAATGAGATGCTGCTGCGTACTTCTACGCCGAATGCACCGTGGATCGTTGTGGAAGGAAACTGTAAATATTACGCAAGGGTAAAGGTGCTTGAGACGGTAGTAGATGCAATTGAAAAGCGCCTTAAGGAGCTGTCGTAAAGGACAGAGTCTGTACGGTTACGCCCAGGATGGCAGAAAAGAGGGGGATCTTGTGACAATCAGAGAACAGCTGGAGGTACGGGAAATTACGTATCTAAGTTCTTATGCCGCGCTCAGCAGGGAGTCAAAGGGAAGAAAAGTGCCGGAGCAGGAGTGTGATATCCGTCCGGTCTTTCAGAGAGACAGGGACAGAATTCTTCACTGTAAGGCGTTTCGCCGTCTGAAACAGAAGACACAGGTATTTCTCCTTCCAAAAGGAGATCACTACAGAACCAGACTTACCCATACCCTTGAGGTATCCCAGAATGCCCGGACCATTGCAAAGGCGCTGCGGCTGAATGAGGATCTGGCCGAGGCAATTGCCCTGGGGCATGATCTGGGGCATACGCCCTTCGGCCACGCTGGAGAGCGTGCCCTGAACAGTGTGAACCCTTTTGGATTCCGGCACAATGAACAGAGCGTACGTGTGGTGGAATATCTGGAAAAACAGGGAAGAGGACTGAACCTTACCTGGGAAGTGATTGACGGAATCCGGAATCATAAGACCAACGGGAGACCGGCAACGCTGGAGGGCGAGATTGTTCGCCTTTCAGATAAGATTGCATATATTAATCATGATATTGATGATGCAGTGCGTGGAGGCATACTGAAGGAGGAAGATATCCCGCGGGAATACAGGGAAGTCCTTGGTGCTTCCACCCGGATCCGCCTGGACACTATGGTACATAATGTGATTACCAACAGCATGGACTGTCCTGCCATACGGATGTCTCCGGATGTGGCAGAGGCTATGGCAGGACTCCGCAGGTTTATGTTTGAACAGGTCTATCAGAATCCGGCGGCAAAGGGAGAGGAAGATAAGGCGGCGGAAATGGTTGCAAATCTTTACCATTATTACAGGAGGCATATGGATCTGCTTCCGGATCAGTTCCTTGACAGAATAAAGAATGGCATGGAGACAGAAGAGCAGACAGTGTGTGATTATATTGCTGGAATGACGGATAATTTTGCCGTGAAGAAGTTTGAAGAATTTTTTGTACCGGAATCGTGGAATTTTTAAAGGAAATCAAATACTTTTGTCGAATATTATATATAGGGACAGCAGGCAATAAAAAAGAAGGTGTGGCAACGATGTATTATCCAGAAGAACTGGTGGAAGAGATACGGGTGAAAAATGACATTGTGGACGTGATTTCTGGTTATGTAAGGCTTACGAAAAAGGGAAGCTCTTATTTTGGACTGTGTCCGTTTCACAACGAAAAGTCCCCATCCTTTTCTGTAAGCAGGCAGAAGCAGATGTATTACTGTTTCGGATGCGGGGCAGGAGGGAATGTATTTACCTTTTTAATGGAATATGAGAATTATTCCTTCCTTGAGGCTCTCAAGGTTCTTGCGGACCGTGCAGGGGTACAGCTGCCTGAACAGGAATACTCGAAGGAAGCGAAGCAGAGGGCAGATACGAAAGCGGTTCTGCTGGAGATTAACAAGAAGGCTGCCCGGTATTTTTACATTCAGCTTAAAAGCGGAGGAGGGGCGCATGCATATACATACCTGACCGGACGGGGACTTGGGGAGGAGACCATCAAGGCTTTCGGCCTTGGATACTCGAACAAGTACAGCAATGATCTGTATCAGTACCTTAAGAGAGAGGGATACAAAGATGAGCTGATCGCCCAGGCGGGACTGATCAGTGTGGATGAGAGACAGGGCGTCTATGACAAGTTCTGGAACAGGGTCATGTTTCCGATTATGGATGTGAACAGTCGTGTGATCGGGTTCGGAGGGCGCGTCATGGGGGATGCAAAGCCCAAATATCTGAATTCTCCGGAGACACTTGTCTTTGATAAGAGCAGGAATCTGTATGGACTGAACCGTGCAAGAACCTCCAGGAAGCCGTATTTTCTTCTCTGTGAGGGATATATGGATGTCATATCTCTTCATCAGGCAGGATTTACCAATGCGGTTGCTTCTCTTGGCACAGCGCTGACACAGGGACATGCTTCATTGATTAAGCGCTATGTAAATGAGGTATACTTAACCTATGACAGTGATGATGCCGGAACGAAAGCGGTTCTGCGTGCAGTTCCGATTCTAAGGGAAGCGGGAATTACAGCCAGGGTGATACGGATGGAGCCGTATAAAGATCCGGATGAATTCATCAAAGGACTTGGCGCGGATGAATTCGGAAAGCGGATTGAAAGGGCCGGAAACGGGTTTATGTTTGGCCTTGAGGTATTAGAGAGGGGGTATGACATGAACACGCCGGAGGGCCGGACCGCCTTCATGAGGGAGGCTGCGCGCAGGCTTACGGAATTCGAGGAAGAGATTGAGAGAAACAATTATATTCAGGCAGTGGCGGAAAGGTATCATGTGGGATATGAAGAACTGAAAGGCCTGACGGCAAAGATGGCGGTTGAGACCGGTCAGGCAAGACCTGTATCAAGGCCGAGACAGACAAAGAGCCGTGACCGGGAAGAAGGGATACAGAAGTCCCAGAAGATACTCCTTACCTGGCTTGCGTCAGACGAAGAGGTGTTTCGGCAGGTCAGCAAGTATGTCTTGCCAGAAGATTTTTCGGAAGGTCTGTACCGTGAGGTGGCAGGACTTCTCTATGAACAGTATGAGAGGCATGAGCTGAATCCGGCTGCGGTCATGAACCATTTTACAGATGATAAAGAGCACCGTGAGGTGGCAGGGCTTTTCCATACGAAAATCCGGGAGCTTACGACTGTGAGGGAGCAGGAAAAGGCACTAAGTGAGACGGTGGTGCGGGTGAAGAAGCACAGCATTGAGGAAGCGGCAAAGAAGCTTGAACCGTCAGATATGGCAGGACTTCAGCGGCTGATGGAAGCCAAAAGGGAACTGGAGAGGCTCGGGAAACTGCATATTTCTATTAATTAAGGATAAAATATAGTAACTACTCAGGCAGGTCTGCCCCGGCGAAGCGAGGGTATTTACTGCGCTGACCGTAAAAAAATGATTTAAGGGTGCAAAAATCCCATTGCCGAAGGCAGATTTAGATAGATTTTTGCAGGTAACTGCGAAGGTACTGAGCAGTTACAAAATATATACAAGCAATGAGAGGATGGACAATACATGGAAGAAAACACAGTGAAATTGGAAGAAAAGCTGAAGGAACTGGTTACGCTTGGAAAGAAGAAAAAGAGTATTCTGGAGATTCAGGAGATTAATGATTTCTTCTCGGACATGGAGCTGGATGCAGAGCAGATGGACCGGGTGTTTGAATATCTGGAGGCGCACAATATTGATGTGCTCCGGATCAGCGGGGATGTTGACGCACTTGATGTTGACGATGCGGATATTGATCTGTCAGATGTGGAGGATGTGGATGTTGAGAAGCTTGATCTGTCCGTGCCGGATGGAATCAGTATCGAGGATCCGGTGCGTATGTACCTGAAAGAGATTGGAAAGGTTCCTCTTCTTACTGCAGAGGAGGAGGTGGATCTTGCAAAGCGCATGGCAGACGGGGATGAGAGTGCGAAAAAGCGTCTTGCCGAGGCGAACCTGCGTCTTGTTGTCAGTATTGCGAAGCGTTATGTGGGGCGTGGAATGCTCTTCCTTGATCTGATCCAGGAGGGAAACCTGGGGCTTATTAAGGCAGTTGAAAAGTTTGATTACCATAAAGGCTTTAAGTTCAGTACTTATGCCACATGGTGGATCCGTCAGGCAATCACCCGCGCCATTGCGGATCAGGCGAGGACCATCCGGATTCCTGTGCATATGGTTGAGACGATCAATAAGCTGATCCGTGTGTCCAGACAGCTCTTGCAGGAACTGGGGAGAGAGCCCACGCCAGAGGAGATCGCACAGGAGCTGGACATGCCTGTGGAGAGAGTGAGGGAGATCCTGAAGATTTCCCAGGAGCCGGTGTCCTTAGAGACTCCAATCGGCGAGGAGGAGGACAGCCATCTCGGAGATTTTATCCAGGATGATAATGTACCGGTACCGGCAGAGGCGGCGGCACAGACCCTCTTAAAGGAACAGCTTGATGAGGTGCTGGATACACTGACAGACAGGGAACAGAAGGTTCTGAGACTCAGATTTGGCATGAACGACGGACGTGCCCGCACTTTGGAGGAGGTCGGGAAGGAGTTCGACGTTACCAGGGAGCGTATCCGTCAGATTGAGGCGAAGGCACTGCGGAAGCTCCGCCACCCAAGCCGCAGCAGAAAATTGAGAGACTATCTGGATTAATGAAGAGGCGCCTATGGAATTATCAGAGAGACTTTCTGCGGTAGCAGGTCTTGTGACAGAAGGCGCCTCTGTTGCAGACATTGGGACAGATCATGGCTACATACCTGTTTATCTTATGGAGCATGGAATTGCGGAAAAGGTGCTGGCGCTGGATGTTAATGAGGGTCCCCTTAAGAGGGCGGGAGATTATATCAGAAGATGCGGGTGGGAGGGTCATATTGAGACAAGGCTTTCTGACGGACTGCAGAAGGTAAGGCCGGGCGAGGCGGATACAATGATTGCAGCCGGGATGGGAGGCGGCCTTATTACAAAGATCCTTTCAGAGGGAAGTGAGGTGCTGGCAGCCCTTGACCATCTGATTCTGCAGCCCCAGTCAGAGATCTGGAAGGTCCGGCGGTATCTGAATGAGCACGGATACCGGATTATGGCAGAGGACATGGTATTAGATGGAGGAAAATATTATACTGTCATGAAAGCAGGGCACGGAGACACGGAATTCTATGACAGGGGCCAGTATCTTTATGGAAAACGTCTTCTGGAGATGCGTCACCCTGTGCTCTGCCGTTATCTTCAGCGGGAGATCCATTTAAAAGAGCAGATCATGGAAAATCTCCAGGCTCATGGAGAGGCAGGCAGGGCGCAGGAGAGGAGAAAAGACCTCCTTCAGGAGACAGAAGAAATAAAAAGGCTGCTTTCTATTTATTATGGAGGATATTAGGGATGTTGTGTAAAGAGGTTATGGCGGTTATTGAGGAGTCCTATCCAAGGGATTGTGCTATGAACTGGGATAATGTGGGTCTTCTTGCCGGCAGAGATGACAAGGAAGTAAAACGGATCTATGTGGCGCTGGATGCGGACGATGCTGCAGTAGAGACAGCGGTCAGAATACATGCGGATATGCTGGTAACACACCATCCGCTCATATTCAGTGGGGTGAAGCGGGTGACCAGTGAAGATTTTACCGGACGCCGGCTGCTTGGACTGATTCAGAATGATATTTCCTATTATGCCATGCATACGAATTATGATGTGCGGGGAATGGCGGCTCTTGCGTGTGAAAGGCTTGGGATGCCGGACTCTCTGGTGTTGGAGGTGACCAGGGTATCAGAAGATGGCACAGAGGAAGGAATCGGAAGGATAGCAGATCTTGATCCTGTGACGCTCTGCAGCCTCTGTGAAAGGGTAAAGAAAGCCTTTGGTCTCGATACAGTGCGGCTGTTCGGTGACCAGACACAGATGATCAGGCGTGCTGCCATCTGTCCGGGTTCGGGAAAGAGTGTCATTGGGCAGGCATTAAAAAAAGGCGCAGATGTCCTGATTACCGGTGATATCGGACATCACGAAGGAATTGATGCCATGGCAGAGGGTATGGCAGTTATAGATGCAGGACACTATGGAATTGAGCATATCTTTATTCAGGACATGAAGAACTATCTGGAAGAGTATCTAAGAGACGTGGAGATAGAGGCAGCATCCGTCAGACATCCGTTTACAGTATTATAGAGTAACTGTTCAGTAACATCATAGTTACATTATAGAAACAATATACAGAGAAAGGAGCAAGGGCTATGGGCAAGGAAATGTATACAGTAAGGATCGGCACAGAGACCAGGCAGTATGAGGACGGTACACCGTATCTGAAAATTGCGCAGGATTTTCAAGAGAATTATGAGAATGATATTGTGCTGGTATTTATAAATGAAAAGCTTCAGGAGTTGTATAAACCGCTTCGCGGAGACTGTACAATGCGTTTTGTGACAACAGGGGATGAAATTGGACATCAGACATACAAGAGAAGCATGAGCCTGATGCTTGTAAAAGCAATCTATGATGTTACTGACCGTGCACAGCTTGAAAAGGTAAGGATACATTTTTCGGTAAGCAAGGGTTATTACTGTACTTTGGAAGGAACAGTCCGGACAGACCAGGAGCTGCTTGAACGTGTGACTGCACGGATGGAGGAGATCATCCGCGCAGATATGCCCATCCGGAAGCGTTCCGTCCATACGGATGAGGCGATTGACCTTTTTGACCATCATGGTATGTATGATAAGGAAAAGCTGTTTATGTACCGCCGTGTGTCGAAGGTGAACATCTACAGCATGAATGAGTTTGAGGATTATTATTATGGCTATATGGCGCCGAGTGCCGGCTACCTGAAATATTTTAAATTATATCTCTATGATGAGGGATTTGTGATTCAGATGCCAGTAAAGTCCGCACCCAGGGAGGTTCCGGCCTTTGAGCCCCAGCATAAGCTGTTTTCTGTGTTAAAGGAATCAACCAAATGGGGAGACATGCAGGGAATTGAGACAGTGGGCTCGCTGAATGATAAGATTACGAAGGAGGATGTCCGAGAGGTGGTACTTGTTCAGGAGGCGATGCAGGAGAAGAAGATCGCGGAGATTGCAAGTACGATAGCGGGAAGGCCGGAGATCAAGTTTGTTCTTATTGCAGGACCGTCTTCATCTGGAAAGACAACCTTTTCCCACAGACTTTCCATACAGCTTCGGGCGAACGGGCTGGTTCCGCATCCAATAGCGGTGGATAATTATTTTGTTGAGCGGGAGGATACGCCGAAGGATGAGGATGGAAATTATGATTTTGAAAGTCTCGGAGCTGTGGATGTAGAACTGTTTAACAGGCAGATGCAGGAGCTCCTTGCAGGGAAGGAGGTTGTGATACCGACCTTTAATTTCCTGAAGGGGAGCAAGGAGTTCAATGGGAAACCGAAGAAGCTGGGTGAAAATGATGTACTTGTATTCGAGGGAATCCACTGCCTGAATCCGAAGCTTACAGAAAGCCTTGCAGATGAGAATAAGTTTAAGATTTACATCAGTGCGCTGACACAGCTGAATGTAGATGAGCATAACCGGATCCCCACAACGGACGGAAGGCTCTTGCGGCGGATTGTACGGGATGCAAGGACAAGAGGGTCGTCTGCAAGGAGGACAATTGGTATGTGGCCCTCTGTAAGAAGGGGTGAGGAGAAGAATATTTTCCCTTATCAGGAGGAGGCGGATGTGATGTTCAATTCTGCCCTGATCTACGAGCTTGCGGTACTGAAGCCGTATGTGGAGCCCTTGTTGTTCGGAATCGAGAGAGACTGTCCGGAGTACATAGAAGCAAAAAAGATTCTGAAATTCCTGGATTATTTTGTGGGAATCGGGAGTGAGAATGTACCGATGAACTCTCTGCTCAGGGAATTTGTTGGAGGAAGCTGCTTTCATGTGTAAATGAGAGGATTTGGTCATTTGTATAGTGGTAAATAATGGAGAAAAAGTCATTTTAAAATGATTCATTTTTAAGAAAAAGTCACTTTGAAGTGACTTTTTCTTGATTTTATGGAAAAAACAGGATCCCCTGCTTTATTCTCTGTATATCGTCTTCAGGTTTTCCAGGCGTGAGGACATATTTGTCATCAGCAGGTCAGCAAGTGTGATGGCAGCCATTGCCTCCACAACAACGACAGCCCTGGGCACGATGACCGGGTCATGCCTGCCAGTGATGGCAATGTCCGTGTTTTTCCCCTGGTTTGTAACCGTGTGCTGGAGCCGGGCTATGGAGGGAGTCGGTTTTATGGCGGCGCGCAGGATAATCGGGGCTCCGTCGCTCATCCCCCCTAAGGTGCCGCCGGAATGGTTGGTTCTTTTCATGACCTTTCCGGACTCGCAGAAAAAGGCATCATTGTTGGTACTCCCCAGTGCCCTGGAAGCTTCAAAGCCGTCTCCAATCTCCACGCCTTTCACAGCGCCAATGGACATGACCGCTTTTGCAAGTTCAGCATCCAGTTTCTGGAAAACGGGCTCCCCGATACCGGCAGGTACTCCGGTAATGATGGATTCCACAGTACCGCCGGAGGAATCCAGGTTCTCCATACAGGCTTCCAGATATTCAGAGGCCTTTCTGGCATAAGAATTATTTGGCATATACAGTGGGTTTTCCGGGATTTCTTCATAATGATATTCATTCTGGGGAATACAGATCCCGCCGATGGAACGGGTGTAGGTGGTAAAATGTATCCCAAGCTCATGAAGGAGCTTAACCGCCACTGCGCCGGCAGCAACACGCCCGATTGTTTCGCGTCCGGAGGAACGCCCCCCGCCCCGGTAATCCCGGAAGCCATATTTTGCATCAAAGGTATAGTCTGCGTGTCCGGGACGGTAGCAGTCCTTGATCTTTCCGTAATCCCGGGAACGCTGGTCTTCATTTCTTATGACCACGGAGATGGGCGTCCCGGTAGTTTTTCCTTCAAAGGTTCCAGAAAGGATTTCTGCAAGGTCGTTTTCCCTGCGTTTTGTCGTAAACTTATTCTGTCCGGGCTTTCTTCTGTCTAAAAATCCCTGAATATCTTTCTCTAAAAGAGGAAGCCCCGCCGGGCATCCGTCTATAACTGCTCCAATTGCTTTTCCATGAGATTCCCCCCATGTAGTAATCCGAAATAAATTTCCAAAAGTTGATCCAGCCATAAAAAGTCCTCCTTGGTTTTGCATGTCTGTTTTATACATGTATCATCATACGGTAATTCTGTAAAATCTTCAAGAATTTTACTATATTTGTACTGTACTTTTATAAAAAGCCATATTATAATAAGGTCGTGTGAACTAAAATGGAGGAATAATTCTATGAAAAGGAATGATAAAGGAAGAAAAAAGGATACAGATGACATTGAATTCATAGAGATTGATCTTGATGAAGGATTTACCAATTCTTCTTACGAGTATTTTGCAAACAAGAAAGAGCTCATAGATGAAGATGATTATGAAGAAGAGGAAGAAGAGGATTCCGGGGACGATGACAGCTCTGCCAGGGAGGCAGACAGTCCAAAGGGCGATAGTGCCCAGAAGGAATCTGCTGAAAAAGAACCGGTAAATGTCTCTGAGCCAGAAGAAGAGGAGGAAGATCCTTCTGCCGGAGATTTTGAGGACAATGATGAAAAGAAGGTGAGAAAGAGGGCACACCGGAGAAAAAAGAGGGGGAAGTCTGCCAGAAAGGCAGCAGTTGTATCTCTCATCAGCTTTCTGGGTCTGCTTGGAGGCGGGTATCTTGGAGGTGTATATTATTTTGAAGACCACCTTTTCTTTCAGACAACGATAAACGGAATGGACTTTTCTTCAAAAAGTGTAGGAGATGTGGAAGAATACATGCACAGCCAGGTTCGCGATTATACGCTTACCATTGAAGAGTCTGACGGAGAGACTCAGCAGGTTTCCGGCTCTTCCATAGCGCTGGAATATGTTCCGGGGGATGAACTGAAGAAACTGGTCGAAGGACAGAATAAGTTTCTGTGGATTAAGTCCCTGTGGAAGAAGACTCAGATCGAAACACCCATCGGTGTGACATACAATGAGGAAGCCCTTGCCGGAGAGCTTGACAAGCTTCCATGTCTTCAGAAAGAAAACCAGGTGAAATCTGTAAATGCCCATCCGGAATTCAAGGATACAGAGTTTGTCATTATACCAGAGGTGGTTGGAACCAGAATAGACAGGGAGGTCTTTGATGAGGCTGTGGCAGCAGCCATCAGCGGATTTAGTGATACGCTTAAATTAGAAGAAACAGAATGCTATATCAAGCCGAAGTACTTAAAGGATTCCAAAAAAGTGGTTGCCGCGAAGGATAAGATGAACAGTTATCTCGGGGCAAATGTTACTTATGACTTTAATCCCTATACCGAGGTGGTAGATGCGTCCGTGATTTCCCAGTGGGTGAAGGTAAATAAAAAAATGAAGGTCACCTTCAATAAAGATGATGTGAAGAAATACATTGCCTCACTGGCGGAAAAATATGATACCATAAATAAGACCCGGGAGTTCACTACGGCAAATGGGAATAATGTGTCAGTCGTACCTGGGACCTATGGCTGGGAGATGGACCAGGAGACAGAATACGAGAAGCTGCTTTCTGATATTAAAAAAGAAAAGACAGTAACAAGAGAGCCTGCGTATTTCAGCAAGGCGGCAGTTCATGAGACGATGGATATGGGAAATACGTATGCGGAGGTAGATCTGTCCGCACAGCATATGTGGCTGTTCCAGAATGGAAAGGTTACGCTGGAGTCAGATGTTGTTACCGGAAATCCCAATATCGGGAACCGTGAGACACCGTCAGGTGTTTATTCGATCTTAGAGCTTCAGAGAAATGCCACACTGGTGGGCGAAAAGGATCCCAAGACCGGAAAGCCGGAATACCGGACGCCCGTAGCTTTCTGGATGAGGGTTACCTGGAGCGGGATCGGCTTCCATGACGCTACCTGGCAGCCGTATTTCGGCGGCTCACTGTATCTGACAAATGGTTCTCACGGATGTATCAACATGCCGTATGACAAGGCAGAGGCGCTTTTCGGCCTGCTGGAAATCGGAATGCCAGTTGTAATCCATTATTAAAGAAGCCCTTTTAGAAAGGTTAGGAAAAAGATATGTATGAGCTAATAAAAAAAGACGGACTTGCCAGGCGCGGCCGGTTCCGTACAGTACACGGGGTCATTGAGACCCCTGTATTTATGAATGTGGGGACAGCCGCAGCGATCAAGGGCGCTGTCTCTACCAGGGATCTGCAGGAGATCGGGACACAGGTTGAACTGTCAAATACCTATCACCTCCATGTCCGCCCTGGGGATCAGGTGATTAAAAAACTTGGAGGAATCCATAAATTCATGGTGTGGGACAAGCCGGTTCTTACAGATTCAGGAGGATTTCAGGTGTTTTCCCTGGCAGGCCTCAGGAAGATAAAGGAGGAGGGCGTATATTTCCAGTCCCATATTGACGGAAGGAAAATCTTTATGGGGCCAGAGGAGAGTATGCAGATCCAGTCAAATCTGGCATCTACCATTGCCATGGCATTTGACGAATGTCCTTCCAGTGTGGCGGACAGAGGTTATATTCAGCAGTCCGTAGACAGGACAACAAGGTGGCTTAGGAGATGCAAGGAAGAGATGGCCAGACTTAATCAGTCTCCGGACACGATTAATCGTAAGCAGCTTCTGTTTGGCATTAACCAGGGAGGAATCTGCGAGGATATCCGGATCCGGCACGCCCAGGAGATTGCTGAGCTTGATCTTGACGGATATGCCGTAGGAGGCCTTGCTGTGGGAGAGTCCCATGAAGAGATGTACCGCATCCTGGATGCAGTGGTGCCGTATCTGCCTGCCCATAAGCCGGTTTATCTTATGGGAGTAGGAACGCCTGCCAACATTCTGGAGGCAGTGGACCGGGGAGTAGATTTCTTTGACTGCGTGTACCCGAGCCGGAACGGAAGACACGGACATGTATATACAAATGAAGGGAAGCTGAACCTCTTTAATGCAAAATACGAGCTGGACAGCCGCCCTATAGAAGAAGGCTGTACCTGCCCCGCCTGCCAGACCTATTCCAGGGCATACATCCGTCATCTCCTTAAGGCAAAGGAAATGCTGGGAATGCGTCTGTGCGTGCTTCATAATCTGTATTTTTACAATACAATGATGACAGAGATTCGCACGGCAATCGAGGAAGGGCGCTACAAAGAGTATAAAAAAGAAAAGCTGGGGAAAGTATTAAATTTGCATGAATTAGCAAAAAGTCCTTGCTGAAACAGGGAATATCCTGTATGATAGCAATAGTGTCTAAACAGATTTAGGAGGAGAAACGATATGTTTACATTAGCAGCACAAGGTCAGGGTGGAATGAGCATGGTATTTCTGTTTGTTGTATATGCAGTAATTTTCGGCGGTTTCTGGTTCGTATTCATCAGACCTCAGAAAAAAGAGCAGAAGAGAGTACAGGCTATGATTGCAGAGATGGAGGTTGGCGACACCGTACTTACAACAAGCGGGTTTTACGGAGTCATTATTGATATTCAGGAAAATGATATCATCGTAGAATTTGGAAACAACAAAAACTGTCGTATCCCAATGCAGAAGGCAGCAGTTGCACAGATCGAAAAAGCATCAGCAGAATAAAAGAGTCATCAACAGCCCCTTCCCCGTCCGACTTGATCACCATGTCCAGTCAGACGGGAGAGGGGCTGTTCCTTAAACCGGACAGATTTCAATCCAGTAGCCGTCCGGGTCATTGATAAAATAAATACCCATGTCAGGATTCTCAAAGCACACACAGTCCATTTCCTTATGGAAGGCAAGAGCAGCCTCCATATCATCAACATGCATCGCCAGATGAGATTCATTATCCCCCAGGTCATAAGCCCTGTCCATATCACGAAGCCAGGTAAGCTCTAAAAGATGCGGCGTTGCCCCGTCACCTAAAAACACCAGCTTAAAGCTTCCATCCTCTGCCTCCTTTTCCTTCGAAACCGTAAGCCCAAGAGCCTTCTCATAAAACCTGACCGATTCCTCCAGATCCCGCACATTAATATTGTTGTGATAAAAAGTAAATTTCATAATCATTCTCCCTTTCTTTACAATACTGATAAAAAAATGAAATACCTGCCTCCTATTATAATCGACAGACAAAACCATGTAAAGCTTTTATTGCGTTTACGTGTCCTCCCCCAGTAATACATTTATTTGCCAGTAAACAGCAGGAAGGGGAGGCCATATATTCCAATGAAAACAATCAGAGGCGCTTTTTATGGAGATGAAATCCACCGTTTACGGAGACTTAGACGCGAGGACTCTCCCGAGCGTCTTAGTCGCAGTTAACGGTTAGTTCATCGGAATTTTGCCTCGTTTGAATGGAATATATGGCCTCCCCTTCCTGCGTCCCCCCACCAGTCTCAAAAGTAATACTCTTCAACACTTTTCTTTTTGGGGAAAAGATGTTATAATGCAGAATAGCAATTTTAAGACTTTGAAAAGAAGGAGGATCTATATGGGAACACCACATAATGGGGCAGACAGGGGAGACATTGCCAGAACAGTACTCATGCCCGGCGACCCGCTTCGGGCAAAATATATTGCTGATACATATCTGGAGGACGTAAAATGCTTTAATACAGTAAGGAACATGTTTGGCTATACAGGAATGTATAAAGGAAAGAAAATCTCGGTTATGGGAGGCGGCATGGGGATGCCGTCCATCGGTATTTACAGCTATGAGCTGTATCATTTTTATGATGTTGACGCGATTATCCGGATTGGTTCTGCAGGTGCGATGCAGGATGATGTGAATGTGATGGATATTGTGATCGGTATGGGGGCCTGCACGAACTCCAGCTATGCGGACCAGTATCAGCTTCCAGGGACATTTGCACCGATCCCGGATTACGGGCTTTTGGAAAAAGCGGTAAATACTGCCAGAGAAAAGGGCGCCAGTGTGAGAGTGGGAAATATCCTGTCTTCAGATGTGTTTTATAATGACAGGACGGATTTTAATGACTGCTGGAAACGTATGGGCGTACTTGCAGTGGAGATGGAGGCGGCTGCACTCTATATGAATGCGGCAAGAGCAGGAAAGAAGGCGTTGTGTATTCTGACCATCTCAGACCATTTATACAGAGAAGATTCCCTGAGTGCAGACGACCGCCAGACGGGCTTCCATCAGATGATGGAGATTGCGCTGGAACTTTAATTGTATAAACCAATTTAATGATTTACCTAATTAAAGTCTTGAAATATGGATGAAAATGCGATATTATAGTTGCTGGCATGTAACTATTTAGCTGTTCTGGGGAGTGAAAATACACAGTAATTACGATCAGGGAGGATGATAGATAGAATGAATCTTAAAATCGGAGTGATTAAGGGAGACGGGATCGGACCGGAGATTGTAACGGAGGCAATGAAGGTTCTTGATAAGGCGGCAGAAAAATATGGACATACAGTAGAATATATGCAGCTCTTAATGGGAGGTGCATCGATTGATGTGCATGGCATACCCCTGACAGATGAGACAGTGGCTGCTGCGAAGGCATGCGATGCAGTGCTGATGGGCTCCATAGGCGGAGATGCGAAGACATCCCCCTGGTATAAGCTAGAACCTTCAAAGAGACCAGAGGCCGGACTTCTCAGAATCCGTAAGGAGCTGAATCTGTTTGCGAATCTGCGCCCGGCGGTTCTCTACGATGAGCTCAAGGGAGCGTGTCCCCTTAAGGAGGAGATTACAGAGGGCGGCTTTGACATGATGATCATGCGTGAGCTTACCGGAGGATTATATTTTGGGGAACGCAAAACCGTGGAAGAGAATGGCGTCATGACAGCGTATGATTCTCTGACATACAATGAGAATGAGATACGCCGGATTGCGAAGAGAGGCTTTGACATTGCCGCGAAGCGCAGGAAGAAAGTGACAAGTGTGGATAAGGCAAACGTGCTGGATTCTTCCAGACTCTGGAGAAAGGTTGTAGAGGAAGTGGCCGTGGAGTATCCGGAGGTTACTCTTGAGCATATGCTGGTGGATAACTGTGCCATGCAGCTTGTGAAGGATCCGAAACAGTTTGATGTTATCCTGACAGAAAATATGTTTGGTGATATTTTATCAGATGAGGCGAGTATGGTAACCGGCTCCATCGGCATGCTTGCAAGCGCGAGTCTCAATGAGACGAAGTTCGGACTCTACGAGCCCAGCGGCGGCTCTGCGCCTGACATTGCGGGCAAAGGGATTGCAAACCCTATAGCAACCATTCTGTCAGCAGCAATGATGCTCAGGTTCAGCTTTGACCTTGACAGGGAAGCGGACGCCATTGAGACGGCAGTCGCGAAGGTGCTTAAGGAGGGATACCGGACAATTGATATTATGTCCGAAGGAAAGAGGCAGGTTGGCACAGAGGAGATGGGCGGCCTGATTGCAAAAAATATATAACGCCCCATCTGGATGTCAAAAGGTATTTGGAATCGTTACTATGAAAGGCCTTCGGGCCGTGAATAGTAACAAATACATGGAAAAGCAGACGGTGCGCCGGGGAAGTAACCCGGACTGAGTCCGTCTGCCTGGTCAGGAGGAAAATATGAGAAGCGATACAGTTACAAAAGGAAAACAGCAGGCGCCCCACCGTTCATTATTTAATGCGCTGGGGCTTACGAAGGAGGAGATGGACAGACCGCTCGTAGGGATTGTCAGCTCCTATAATGAGATTGTCCCGGGGCATATGAATCTGGATAAGATTGTGGATGCGGTGAAACAGGGGGTTGCCATGGCAGGAGGAACACCGATTGTATTTCCTGCAATTGCAGTATGTGACGGGATTGCCATGGGCCACATCGGTATGAAATATTCTCTTGTTACAAGGGATCTGATCGCAGACTCTACAGAAGCGATGGCACTGGCTCATCAATTTGACGCTCTTGTGATGGTGCCAAACTGTGATAAGAATGTGCCTGGTCTTCTGATGGCAGCGGCGAGAATCAATGTGCCGACAATCTTCGTAAGCGGCGGTCCCATGCTGGCGGGGCATGTGAAGGGTGAAAAGAGAAGCCTTTCCAGTATGTTTGAGGCAGTGGGAGCCAATGCTGCGGGCACGATGTCCGACGAGGACTTGTGCGAATTTGAAAATAAGGTCTGCCCTACCTGCGGTTCCTGCTCTGGTATGTACACGGCCAATAGCATGAACTGCCTGACAGAAGTGCTCGGCATGGGACTTGGCGGAAACGGGACGATTCCGGCAGTATATTCTGCAAGGATCCGTCTGGCAAAGCAGGCGGGCATGAAGGTGATGGAGCTTCTTGAGAAGAATATCCGTCCCAGTGATATTATGACAGAGAAAGCGGTCCTGAATGCGCTTACGGTAGACATGGCGCTTGGATGCTCTACGAACAGTATGCTGCATCTCCCGGCAATTGCTCATGAGATCGGCATGGACTTTGAGATTGATTTTGCAAATGGAATCAGTGAGAAGACGCCGAATCTCTGCCATCTGGCTCCGGCAGGCCCGACCTATATGGAGGATCTGAATGAAGCCGGAGGCGTGTATGCGGTCATGGCGGAGCTGAATAAGAAGAACCTTCTATACACTGACTGTATGACGGTTACGGGACGAACCGTAGGAGAGAATATTGAGGGAGCCGTAAACCGGAATCCGGAGGTGATTCGTCCAATTGACAATCCGTATACTCCGACAGGAGGACTTGCGGTTCTTAAGGGTAACCTTGCACCGGACGGAAGTGTTGTGAAGCGCTCCGCAGTGGTAGATGAGATGCTTGTGCATGAGGGCCCGGCAAGAGTTTTTGAATGCGAAGAGGATGCAATTGAGGCAATTAAAGGCGGTAAGATCGTGGCAGGCGATGTGGTTGTCATCCGTTATGAGGGGCCGAAAGGCGGACCCGGCATGCGTGAGATGCTGAATCCCACTTCTGCTATTGCCGGAATGGGACTCGGTTCCAGTGTAGCCCTGATTACAGACGGGCGCTTCAGCGGTGCTTCAAGGGGAGCCTCCATCGGTCATGTGTCGCCGGAGGCGGCAGTGGGCGGCCCCATTGCCCTCGTGGAGGAAGGCGATCTGATCAGGATTGACATTCCAGGGCTTAAGCTTGAGCTTGCCGTACCGGATGAGGAGCTTAAGAAGAGAAGAGAAAAATGGCAGCCGAGAGAGCCGAAGGTAACAACAGGATATCTGGCGAGATACGCATCTATGGTAACCTCCGGAAACAGAGGAGCGATTCTAGAGATACCGAAGAGTAACAGATAAGGAGAAGGACAGAAATGCAGCTTACAGGAGCAGAAATCGTAATCGAGTGTCTGAAGGAGCAGGGAGTGGATACCGTATTTGGGTATCCGGGCGGAGCGATTTTGAATGTATATGATGAATTGTATAAGCATAGTGATGAGATTACACATATTCTCACGTCCCATGAGCAGGGCGCTGCCCATGCGGCGGACGGCTATGCGAGAGCGACAGGAAAGGTGGGCGTCTGTTTTGCTACAAGCGGACCGGGGGCGACCAATCTGGTGACCGGTATCGCTACAGCATATATGGATTCCATCCCCATTGTGGCGATTACGTGCAACGTGGGCGTCGCGCTCCTTGGAAAGGACAGTTTTCAGGAGATTGATATTGCAGGAATCACATTACCGATTACAAAGCATAACTTTATTGTAAAGGATGTAAATAATCTGGCAGAGACCATCCGCAGGGCTTTTGTGATTGCGAGGAAGGGAAGGCCGGGGCCGGTGCTGATTGATATTCCGAAGGATGTGACAGCGAATAAGGCAGAGTATGAGAGGGCAGAGATTCCGGAGGTGAAACCGGTAAGGACTGTAAGTGAGGGTGATGTTGCCGAGGCTCTTAAGATGATTGAGGAGTCAGAGAAGCCTTATATCTTTGTGGGCGGAGGAGCCGTGTTATCTGGAGCAAGCGGGGAGCTTCGGGCATTTGTAAAGAAGGTAGACGCTCCAGTAACAGACAGCCTGATGGGAAAGGGAGCATTTCCCGGAACAGACCCCCTCTATACGGGCATGCTTGGAATGCACGGGACAAAGACCTCCAACTACGGGGTCAGTGAGTGTGACCTTCTGATCGTAGTGGGGGCAAGGTTCAGCGACCGTGTAACCGGAAATGCGAAGAAATTTGCGGACAATGCAAAGATCCTCCAGTTCGATGTGGACGAAGCGGAGATGAATAAAAATGTGCTGATCACAAAGGGTGTTGTGGGTGATATTAGAACTATTCTGGCATGTATTAATGAGAAGCTTTCCCAGCAGAAGCATACGGAGTGGATCCAGAGGATTATGAGTTACAAGGAGAAATATCCTCTCTCCTATCACCCGGATATTCTCACGGGTCCTTATGTGGTGGAGGAGATCTACCGCCAGACGAAGGGTGAGGCGATTGTTGTCACGGAAGTCGGGCAGCACCAGATGTGGGCGGCCCAGTATTATAAATATACACAACCCAGAACCTTCCTCACCTCAGGAGGGCTTGGAACCATGGGCTACGGACTTGGTGCGTCCCTTGGGGCAAAGACGGGCATGCCGCACAAGACGGTGGTGAACATTGCCGGGGACGGCTGCTTCCGTATGAATATGAATGAGATTGCAACCGCAGTACGCCACAATATTCCGGTCATTCAGGTGGTGATTAACAACCATGTGCTCGGGATGGTGCGCCAGTGGCAGAACCTGTTCTATGGACAGAGGTATTCGGCAACGGTTCTGAATGACGCGGTGGATTTTGTGAAGCTGGCAAAGGCCATGGGTGCAGACGGGATCCGGGTATCATCAAAGGAAGAATTTTCCGAGGCGTTTGCCAGGGCGCTGACACTTGGAAAGCCAGTGGTCATTGACTGTCAGATCGACTGTGATGATAAGGTGTGGCCTATGGTAGCGCCGGGAGCATCCATCCGGGAGGTGTTTGACGAGAAGGATCTCAAGGAGAAGGAACAATAGTACGAAGCAAGAGATAGAAAATGGAGGAATGAAAATGAGCAGAGTGTATAATTTTTCAGCAGGCCCGGCTGTTTTGCCGGAGGAGGTATTAAGGGAAGCGGCAGAGGAGATGTTAGATTACAGAGGAACCGGTATGTCCGTGATGGAAATGAGTCACCGCTCAAAACCATTCCAGGAGATTATTGATACAGCAGAGGCGGATCTCAGGGATCTCATGAAGATCCCTGAGGACTATGAGGTACTGTTTTTGCAGGGCGGAGCTTCACAGCAGTTTGCCGCGGTCCCCATGAACCTGATGAAGAACGGTGTGGCAGATTATATTGTAACTGGACAGTGGGCGAAAAAAGCAGCCCAGGAAGCAGAAAAATACGGTAAAGTAAATATTATTGCTTCCTCTGCGGATAAGACATTTTCCTACATACCGGATGTGTCGGCGCTTGCGGTATCAGAGGATGCGGATTACGTGTACATCTGCGAGAACAACACCATCTATGGAACGAAATATAAGGAGCTTCCAGATACAAAGGGGAAGACGCTTGTTGCGGATGTCTCTTCCTGCTTCTTGTCTGAGCCCCACGATGTGACGAAATACGGCATTATTTACGGTGGCGTGCAGAAGAATATCGGGCCTGCGGGAACCGTGATTGTGATTATCAGAAAGGATCTTATCTCAGACGAGGTACTTCCCGGAACGCCGACTATGTTAAAGTATAAGACCCATGCGGATGCGGGCTCCCTTTACAATACTCCCCCTGCATACGGTATCTATATCTGCGGCAAGGTATTCAAGTGGCTTAAGAAGCGCGGCGGCCTTGGGGCGATGAAGGAATATAATGAGAGGAAGGCTAAGGTTCTCTATGATTATCTGGATCAGAGTAATATGTTCCGGGGAACCGTGGAGAAAAAGGACCGTTCTCTCATGAATGTGCCCTTTGTCATCGGCGATGCTGACCTGGAAGCAAAATTTATTCAGGATTCAAAGGCAGCAGGCTTTGAGAATCTTAAGGGACACCGTACGGTAGGCGGTATGCGCGCAAGCATCTATAATGCAATGCCTATTGAGGGCGTGGAGGCACTGGTGGAATTTATGAAAAAGTTTGAAGAGGAGAATCTGTAATGTATAGCTATCATTGTTTAAATCCAATCTCGGATGTGGGTCTGAATAAATTTACAGAAGAATATGTGCCGGTGAGCACCCAGGAGAAGGCGGACGCGCTTCTGGTAAGAAGTGCGGTTATGCATGATATGGAGTTTGGGAAGAAGCTGAAAGCAATCGGGAGAGCAGGAGCCGGGGTGAATAACATTCCCCTCGACCGATGCGCAGAGGCGGGTATTGTCGTATTTAATACGCCGGGTGCAAATGCAAACGGAGTGAAGGAGCTGGTGATTGCAGGAATGCTCCTTGCGTCCCGTGATATTATCGGCGGAATCAACTGGGTTCAGGAAAACGAAGAGGACGGAAATATTGCGAAAGATGCAGAAAAGGCAAAGAAGGCGTTCGCAGGCTGCGAGTTGGAGGGAAAGAAGCTAGGCGTGATTGGTCTTGGCGCCATCGGGGTGCTTGTAGCTAATGCTGCAACCCATCTTGGGATGGATGTGTACGGCTATGATCCATATGTGTCTGTAGATTCTGCGTGGAGACTGTCCCGGAGCATCCATCATTCCAAGACTGTGGATGAAATTTACAGAGATTGTGATTACATTACCATTCATGTACCGGCTATGGATAGTACAAAAGGAATGATTGACCGGGATGCCATTAGTTTGATGAAGGAGGGGGCAGTAGTTCTGAACTTTGCGAGAAATGTACTTGTGGAGGAAGAAGCTATGGTGGATGCTCTCATTTCCGGAAAAGTGAAGCATTATGTGACAGATTTCCCCACGCCGGAGATTGCAGGGGTGAAGGGTGCCATCGTGATTCCCCATCTCGGGGCCTCTACTGAGGAATCAGAGGATAACTGTGCGAAGATGGCGGTAAGGCAGGTGAAGGATTACCTTGAGAATGGGAATATCCATAATTCTGTGAATTACCCGAACTGCGATATGGGAATACGCGGGGATAATACAAGAATTGCCCTGCTTCACAGGAATGTCCCGAATATGATCGGACAATTTACAAAAATTCTTGCACAGGATAATATGAATATCGCAGATATGACCAACAAAAGCAAGGGAAAATATGCCTATACCATGATTGATATAGATTCGGATGTGACGGACCGGGTGGCAGAAGACCTCGAAAATGTGAAGGAGGTACTGCGGGTCCGGGTGATCCGAAATCAATAGAGCGGATCTGTATCATGTTCTCACGGAATGCGCAGCCTGGCGCATTCCGTGTTCTTTATATTGATAGCTGAATATGGATTCATGCCGGCATAGGGAGATGTTTTATCTATTTGTGAAAAAGGTGTTACTGTTCACACAGGACTTTGCATTTACTGCAAAGTCCGTAAGAAAATGATTCAGGTGTGAGCAAATCCCATTCGCGAAGCGAATTTCAGATGGATTTGCGAATGTTACTGGTCACGGAGTGAACAGTAACACAAAAAGGTCGAAAATTGCGCTTTTTTCTTCTACATTTTGACAGGAATCTGCGGTACAATATATAGTATAAGGAAAGGGTATTCCCATGACGGAACGGTGAGCGATAAATATATTTATAATGGACTTAGAATTTTTTGGAGTAAAGAATCGGATGAAAAATGAGGAGGCGGGATGGACAGAAATTTCCTGCAAATTTTGAAAAAACACAGAAGAAAGTATTCCCTGATGGAGCCGCAGGACGTTGGCAAGTTGGTTTATCAAAGCGAATTTGGGCCAGAACATATGGTATGTGACAAAGGACAGGCAGAATCCTCCCTAATCGGAGAGTGGAATGTGCTGCCGAAAGATTCGGGCGGTGTCCTTCCGGGAAGGGGGGAGTTTATCCGGGAGGTCAGCAGTTCTCTGTGCCGGTTTCCATTGTCCTTATGCGAAACTACCGATGAGGTCAAATTGCTGGCGCATTTATTTACGGTTACTGCAGGGGAACACAGGGGAACCGTGAAAGGGCTGGAGGAAAAGCTGGAGCAGTTAAAGACCCTGCATATCCCCGGCATGGAAGAGTGGGCGTCAGCATGGAAGCAGGAGGGATACCCGCCGGTACATCACAGCCGGATATACAGGGAAGCGTATCATCCCCATTATCGTTTGATCAAGAAAGAGTATAGCGACTATTTTCCGATACTGTTTGAAATATACAGGCTGGCCGTGAGAGATAAACCGGCAGTAATTGCCATTGACGGGCGGTGTGGCAGCGGCAAGACATATCTGGCAGACGTGGTCGGTAAACTGTTTCCCTGTAATATATGCCATATGGATGATTTCTATCTGCCTTTGGAAAAGCGGAAGCAAAACTGGAAGGAGATTCCGGGCGGCAATATGGACCTGGAACGCTTTTTGGCAGAGGTACTGCGGCCAATAAGGGCAGGGCAGGAGATTTTCTACCATCCCTATGATTGCAGGAAAAACGGTATGGGGGAAGTTGTACGGATACCATATTGCAATCTGACGGTTATAGAAGGTAGTTATTCCTGCCATCCGGCACTGGCAGCGGAACACGACCTGACAATATTTTTGACATGTGGCAGGGAGGAACAAAGGAAGCGGCTGCAGATGCGTGAAGGGGCTTATTTTTCTGCTTTTGAAAAAGTATGGATACCTATGGAGGAGAATTACCTGCGGCATTATTCTATAGAAACCAGCAGCCGCCTGATAATGGATACCGGTACGCTGGAAATTACTGATAAAATTAAATTACAAAAAGGAGGAATGGAGAAATGAAAGAAATATCAACAAAAAAACCAATTCTGAATCTTGTTACTGCTGCAATGTTTATGTCAGTAGGAATGGTTCTGCCTTTCTTCACGGGACAGATTCCCCAGATTGGCAGTATGCTTTTGCCCATGCATCTTCCGGTACTTGTCTGCGGGTTAATCTGCGGCTGGCAGTATGGAGGCGTTGTGGGATTTATACTCCCCTTGCTGCGCTACGCCTTTTTGGGAATGCCTCCCATGCCTAATTGTGTGACAATGGCATTTGAGCTGGCGGCCTATGGCGCAATTTCTGGTTTCCTTTATAACAGTTCCAAGTGGCAGTGCATCGTGTCCTTGTACCGTTCTTTGCTTGCTGCCATGATTGGAGGACGAGTTGTATGGGGGATTGCGAGTGTTATGATGATTGGTATGACTGGGAATGTGTTTACGTGGCAGATGTTTATGGCAGGTGCATTTTTGAATGCAATTCCGGGGATCATCCTCCAGCTTGTATTTATTCCTGCGCTTATGGTAGCTTTGAACAGAACAGGGCTTGTACGTTTCCATAGGGAACAGAAAGTGGCAGTGAAACAGAAAGGTATTTAAATTGGTTTATACTAGAAAAGAGAGGGAGTACATAATGAAAGAAAGGGAAGTAAACACTGGCATATGGATTCATCATATTGTCACATTCATTGGTTTATTCTGCAGCATATACCGGCTGGGGGAGAAACGAATCGGAAAAGGCAGGGCTTTTGCCTTAATTATGTTCATAGGAAGCCAGCTCTGGGCTGTCATTAAGATTATTGCAGATCTGTTGAGCGGAGGTTCACGGCTTAAAAAATCTTTTGAACGGATTCATACATGCTGCCAGGACAGACAGAAAGAACGGAAAATTCTAGCCGTGCTGGTTGCCGGATCCTCTCTCTTTAAGCTGGGGGTTCCGTGGATTCTTGGCAAAAAAATTGATTAATGGAAGAAAAACAAAAAATTCTTAAAAAGCCCTGAAACATTCCTGTCTCAGAGCTTTACTATATTTTATTACCTTACACCCAAATCACTTTTCTATTATTTTAATGCGAAGTATCCACGAGTATAATACTGGAATCTCCTTTCTGTGCCTGCTCTAACACTGCAGCCTCCAGTTTTTGGAAAGAACCGTAGGATGACGTGGCTCCGCTTAATGCGTCAATCCCTTCTTTCCCCTGACCCTCCAGAAACTGGCTGGCATAATATCGGGTATATTCATTCGGGTAAGTACCGGAAACATGCAGCATATTCTGCATATAGGCGTTATCCCAGCTTTTGATAAACCCACTGGCATTTTCCGCATTGTATTCCACGGAAACAATCTTTCCCCCCTTGACCATGATCGTAACATATTCTTTCCATCCGAAATCATACTCCGAAGCCTGGGCAGTATAGTAACCGTCCTGTAGCCCCTCGTCTTTGCCGCAGCCAGCTAACATCAGAACCGCCAACAGCAGTGTCATCAACAGCAGAACTCGTGTTCTGCGAAATATCTGTTTCACTTATCTCAATCCTCCTTCAAAACAAAATTACTCACCTGCACATGGAGCTTTTCAGCCTCCTGAGCCAAAAGTCCGCTGGACTGTTTCGTCCCCTCTGCGTTCTGTAGATTCCGGTCGGCAATATCGGAGATATTTTCGATTCTCTCTTCTATAACAGTCAGTGCATTCTCCTGTCTCTCTACCGCATGAACCAACCGATCTGAAATTTCACTGATTTCAACAGAAACAGCGGAGATATCCTTAAGAGAATCGGCAGTGTCTGCATTCAATTCTACACCGGTACGGATAATGGCTCTTGTATTTTCTATCATCCCTGTAGCGCTTTGAGCCGCCTCAGCGCTCTTAACAGCCAGATTCTGAACCTCGTTGGCAACCACGGCAAACCCGCTGCCGGCGTTTCCTGCCCGCGCTGCTTCCACGGATGCATTGAGCGCCAGAATATTGGTCTGGAAAGAGATGTCCTCAATTGCCTTGGCAATCTTGGTAATCTCATCAGCATTCGAACTGATATCATGCATAGCACTGGACAAGGCGGACATCTGCGTATTTGCCCTGTCAATACACTGTGCAATCTCTTCTGTCTTACAGCGAGTCTCGCCGCTGTTTTCCGTAACATCCGCCAACTGCTTCTTTACATGCGCAACCTCGCTGACAAGCGCTTCCGTAGACTGATTCTGCTCCAAGGAAGCATGATGCAGTTCACCGGATTGTCCGCTGAGTTCTTCTGCCATGCCGGCAAGCCGGACGGAGGCGGCACGGAAACCAGATATCGTCTCATTCATGGACCGGATAATGGAGTCCAGACTATCACGTATCTGAGTGAAATCTCCTTTATAATCCATCTGGGGCCTGGCGTTCAGATTGCCGTCCGCAACCCTTGTTAATACCTGATGAATATCCGATATGTATTGGTTGATACTTTCCACCGTAGTATTGAGCGTCATAGACATAAGCTCCAATTCGTCCCTGGAGTGCACAGAAACCACTTCCGTACGTAAATCCCCGTCAGAAAGCAAAACCATACGATCCGTAACGCTTTTTACCGGACGGGAGATGGAACGTGCCAGACGCAGGACAAGCAGAATAGATACGATCAATACTGCCAGAGTGGATAATAGCGCTACCAGCATCGCACCGTTAATCAGATGATTATAATCTGCCTTTGGAACCTGGATGACCAGAGACCATTGGGTGCCGCGAATCGGAGAAAAAGCCACCAGCATCTTTTTCCCGCCGATCGCAAATTCAATGGAACCTGTTTCTCCGGTAGTTACCCTGTTGATCGCGTCTTCATTTCCCTCACTGATTTCGGCAAGTGTTCTTTCCTCCAAAACAAATGAATCATCTGGATGCCCGGTAACAACCCCTTCCCGGTTTACCATATAAGCCATACCGTTTTTCCCAATATTAATACTGCTGATGATATCGTCTAAGGCGTCATATTTATAGACCCCGACTACATACATTACGGTTTCACCCTCTTCTTTCACAGGCATTCCCATCGCAATGCCGAGACTTCCCTGAAAGATTGTAGAAAAGTGAGTGGTCAGACTATCTGTTTCTTTAAGAAGTGAAAAGAAACTGCCATCCAGGCTCTTTGGCGCATCTTTTATTCCCTGCAAAAGGTTTCCTTCCAGATCATAAAGGGCAATTGCATGGAACTCATAGGTCTCAGCGGCTTCTGTAAGAATTTCTTCCGTTCTGTTGTCATCCGCATTGCTCATCTGAAAATCACCAGCAATCGTCATCATCCGGTCTGCCAGTAAATGGATATTTGCCTCAACCGCTTTCGCAGACTGCCGAACCATCGGCTGCAGACTATCCAGCAGAATACTATTTGCAAGCGACTGCATAGAGAGTGCCATAATCACACAACTTATTACTACCAGTACCATAATATTAAGAATTGTACTTTTTAATATTCTTCCGTTGAGGCTCCTTTTCATCCTCCGTGCAGAAGCCGGTTTGTTATGTTCTTCTGTCATTTCCTTCATCCTTTCCCTCTGGTTTTGAACATAAAAAAACCACACAAACCATTGGCAAAAGCCAAAACGCTGCCATAATTCCAATGTGTGGTAGCTATTTCGTTAAGTATAACATAAGTTTTTATAACATTTCAATATGAATATATGACAATTCACGACAACATTTTATAAATTGTTGTATTTGCATTCTCTCGTAAGGTTACGTTCAAATGTCCATCCTCAAATTCGATAAACGGAACATTACCGCTGCTTCTGCAGGCACAGAGGAACTCGATTCGATAAGCAGTTTTAAGTTGGGGACGGGGCATTTTTAAAAATGCCCCGTCCCCAGATGCCGCTCCAGTAACGCATGAAGCTTTGCCGTCGGGTCGAGTACGGAGCTCATGGTTATATCATGATTAAAGGAGTCAATAATAAGGGCAAGGAATTTGCTCATGTCAGCAATAGCAAAATACGGCTTGTCTTCCACTTCGGGCGGAAGATAGGTTAGATTTGTCGTAATGACCCGGTTAATATATTCTTTTTCGTAATATTCGTCAAATTGCTCGAAGCCGTCGGTAAAGAGGCCGAAGGTAGTACACACGAACACCTTTTTTGCACCCCGTTCCTTCATCTGTCTGGCCACCTCCAGCATGCTTTCACCAGAGGAGATCATATCGTCTACAATGATGACATTTTTCCCTCTAAGGTCAGAACCCAGGAATTCGTGGGCAACGATGGGATTTTTGCCATTGACGATTGTGGAATAGTCCCTGCGTTTATAGAACATTCCCATGTCTACGCCGGTTACATTGGAAAAATATACAGCGCGGTGCATAGCTCCCTCGTCTGGGCTGATGATCATCAGATGTTCCTTGTCTACGGACAGGTCAGGTTCTGCGCGCAGCAGCGCTTTCATGAACTGGTAGGTGGTGGCAAAATTATCGAAGCCATGTAAGGGGATGGAGTTTTGTACCCGTGGGTCATGGGCGTCGAAGGTTATGATATTGCTGACTCCCATATCTGTCAGCTCCCTAAGTGCAAGGGCGCAGTCTAAGGATTCTCTCTTGGTGCGTTTATGCTGGCGGCTTTCATAGAGGAAGGGCATGATGACATTAATCCGGTGCGCCTTCCCGGTTGCGGCAGATATAATGCGCTTCAGATCTTGATAGTGGTCGTCAGGGGACATATGATTTTTGTGCCCGTTTACTGTGTAGGTGAGACTGTAATTGCATACATCGACCATGATGAACAGATCTTTGCCGCGGATACTTTCCTTGATGATTCCCTTTGCCTCTCCTGTGCCGAAGCGGGGGCAGGATAAGTCAATTAGGTAGTTGTCAAGCTGATAGCTGGAAAAAAGAGGAGAGATCAGATCCTCCTTCAGAGTATCCTGACGAAATTTTACGATGTAGCTGTTAACTTTTTTACCTAGTGTGCGGCAGCTCTCAAGCGCTGCGATTTTCAGCGGGGCAACGGGAAGTGCCTCTTCCATTAATTTTATGTTTGGCATAGTTTTCTCCTGTTTAAATCTACAAATAAAGTGATTTTTACGGTCTGTGCAGCAGATGCCCTGTTACTGGACACGGAGTGGACAGTAACGATACCCTCGCTTCGCCGGGGCAGACTCTGCTCAGACCTGATGAATAGTTACGAATTCTTTTCTATATTATTTATATCATTTTTGATATGCGTGGTCAATGGCTAAAGAAAACAGATTGTTACTATGAGCGGTCTCCTGGGCCGTGAATAGTAACAACAGATTTTGTTGGACTATTTTACCGGGATATTGTATGATGATAGTAATGTGATGAGAATGATCCGAGGTGTTTTGATATGATTCATAAGCATATGATTAAGAGAATAGAGCCGGGAAGTATTGCCGGGGAGCTTGGAATAGAGCCGGGAGACAGGCTGCTTTCCATCAATGATATGGAGATTGAGGATGTGTTTGATTATCATTTTCTTGCAAATGATGAGGAGCTGGTTCTTTTGCTGGAAAAACCGGACGGGGAGCAGTGGGAGATTGAGATTGAGAAGGATTATGATGAAGATCTGGGGATTGAATTTGAGCAGGGGCTTATGGATGAATACCGTTCCTGCCGGAATAAATGTATGTTCTGCTTTATTGACCAGATGCCGGAAGGAATGCGGGACACACTGTATTTTAAGGACGATGATTCGAGGCTGTCTTTCCTTCAGGGGAATTATGTTACCCTTACGAATATGAGTGAACATGATATTGACCGGATCATCCGGTACCGTCTGGAGCCCATTAACATTTCTTTTCACACGACGAATCCTGAGCTTCGGTGCAGGATGCTCCGCAACCGGTTTGCCGGGGAGGCGCTTAAGAAGGCAGACAGGCTCTGTGCTGCTGGAATTGAGATGAATGGCCAGATTGTGCTCTGCCGGGGCGTGAATGACGGGGAAGAACTGGAGAGAAGCATCCGGGAGCTGTCAGGGTATCTTCCTTATCTGCAGAGTGTGTCAGTGGTTCCGGTTGGACTTACAAAATACAGGGAGGGGCTGGAACCTCTTGAGCCATTTTCCAGGGAGGATGCCAGGAAGGTGCTGACAGTAATCCACAGATGGCAGGAGAAGCTGTACGCAGAGCATGGAGTTCATTTTATACATGCCGGGGATGAATGGTATATTTTAGCCGGGGAGGAAGTGCCGGAGGAATCCCGGTATGACGGATACCTTCAGCTTGAAAATGGCGTGGGGATGCTAAGGCTTCTGACAGATGAGTTTGAGGAGGCATACAGTCAGGCAGCAGGGGACGACAGGAAGAGAGAGGTGTCCATAGCCACAGGACTGCTTGCATATCCGTATATTAAGCAGATGGCAGAAAAGCTTCAGGAAAAATATACGGAGACAGTGATACACGTCTACCCGGTAAAAAATGAGTTCTTTGGAGAGCGGATCACCGTGTCCGGTCTTCTTACGGGACAGGACCTGGTCCGCCAGCTTGCAGACAGGAGGCTTGGAGAGCGGCTGCTTCTTCCATGCAGCATGTTCCGCAGCGGTGAAGAGGTATTTCTGGATGACATTACGAGGGAAGAGCTATCGGAAGCTTTACAAGTGGAGACAGATATTGTAAAATCAAGTGGACAAGATTTTATAAATGCAGTTACAGGATACTGTGAGTAACTGTTCATACAGGCCGGCAGCTGTACGGCGGCCATGGGAAAGAGATTTGGGAGATTGAGAATATGAGTAAACCAGTAGTAGCAATTGTAGGAAGGCCAAATGTAGGGAAGTCAACTCTCTTTAATGCACTGGCGGGAGGAAAGATCGCGATTGTGGAAGATACGCCCGGCGTGACAAGGGACCGGATTTATGCGGAGACGGAGTGGCTGGGACAGAGCTTCACCCTGATTGACACTGGAGGAATTGAGCCGGAAAGCAAGGATATTATCCTTTCGCAGATGCGGGAGCAGGCGCAGACTGCCATTGATACAGCGGATGTGATTGTCTTTATCACAGATGTGCGCCAGGGGCTTGTGGATGCAGATTCCAAGGTGGCGGATATGCTGAGGAGAAGCGGTAAGCCGGTGGTGCTTGTGGTAAATAAGGTGGACAGCTTCGAAAAGTTTATGCCGGATGTGTATGAATTTTATAATCTGGGTATCGGCGATCCGGTGCCTGTATCGGCGGCATCCAGGCTTGGACTCGGGGATATGCTTGACCGGGTGGCCGGGCATTTTAAGAAGGAATCAGGAGAAGAGGAGGAGGACGAGCGTCCCCGGATTGCCATTGTAGGGAAGCCGAATGTGGGGAAATCCTCGATTATTAATAAGCTTCTCGGGGAGCAGAGGGTGATCGTATCAGAGATAGCTGGAACAACGAGGGACGCGATTGATACGGAGCTTGTGCATGACGGAAAGGAATATGTATTTATTGATACGGCAGGCTTACGACGGAAGAACAAGATTAAGGAGGAGCTGGAACGGTACAGCATTATCCGCACAGTGACTGCCGTGGAGAGGGCGGATGTGGTTCTTGTGGTCATTGATGCCGTGGAAGGGGTGACAGAGCAGGACGCGAAGATTGCCGGAATTGCCCATGAGCGTGGAAAGGGTATCGTGATTGTGGTAAATAAATGGGATGCCATTGAAAAAAATGACAGAACCATGAGGGAGTACGAGCAGGAGGTAAGAAGGATTCTTTCTTTTGTGCCTTATGCGGAGATTATGTATGTATCCGCCATGACAGGACAACGCCTGAATAAGCTCTATGATGTGATTGACATGGTAATTGAAAACCAGACGCTCAGGGTGGCGACCGGTGTGTTAAATGAGATTCTCATGGAGGCAGTTGCTCTGCAGCAGCCACCGTCAGACAAGGGAAAGAGGCTGAAGCTTTACTACATCACCCAGGTGTCGGTAAAGCCGCCGACCTTTGTGATCTTTGTAAATGACAGGGAGCTGATGCATTTCTCTTATCAGAGATATCTAGAGAATAAGATCCGGGAGGCATTTGGATTCAGAGGGACATCACTGAAGTTTTTTGTTCGGGAACGAAAAGAAAAGGGGCGTTAGGAAATGGAACGTATTGTAAGTGTAATGATTGGATATGCATTCGGCCTTGTGCAGACCGGATATATTTATGGAAAGCTTCATCATATGGATATCCGCAGATATGGGAGCGGAAATGCGGGAACGACCAATGCTCTCAGAACTCTGGGATGGAAGGCAGGTCTTGTGACATTTCTCGGGGATGCATTCAAGTGTATCTTTGCGGTTCTGGCTGTGAAGCTTTTGTTTGGACATGCCCATGGGGAGATCCTGCCTGTGCTTGCCATGTATGCAGGTATGGGAGCGGTGCTGGGGCATAATTATCCGTTTTATCTGAAGTTCAAGGGAGGAAAGGGGATTGCGGCAACAGCCGGGCTCCTTGCCAGTACGGTTAATATATGGATGGTGCTGATCTGCCTGGCTGTGTTTGTGGGAGCAGTGGCAGCGACACGTTACGTGTCACTGGGCTCTCTCCTTGTGGTAATTGTCTATCTCATTGAAGTGGTAGTGTACGGACAGGCGGGCGGTTTCGGCGTGGGGGCGCCCTATGTGTATGAGATGTATGCTGTGGCGGCATTTCTTATGCTGTCGGCATTTTACAAGCACAGGGAAAATATAAAAAGACTATTGTCAGGAACCGAAAATAAACTGAGTGTAGGGAAAAAATAAAAAGAGCCGAAAAGGAGGGTGTATGATGGCAAAGACAGGTATTATGGGAGCAGGAAGCTGGGGGACAGCCCTGGCGCTTCTGCTTCATAAAAACGGACATGAAGTGACCGTATGGTCTATCAGCCAGGAGGAGGTGGATATGCTTGCAGGAGAACGCGAGCATAAGAGCAAACTCCCTGGAGTAAAGATACCGGAGGATATGAAGTTTACCACGAACCTGGAGGATGCAGTGACAGGGAAGGATTTCCTTGTGCTGGCGGTGCCGTCACCATTTACAAGGAATACGGCGCGCAGCATGAAGCCTTATGTAGCAGAGGGGCAGATCATTGTGGATGTGGCGAAAGGAATTGAGGAGGATACGCTTATGACCCTCTCCCAGCAGATTGGCGAGGAGATTCCCCGGGCGGACGTGGCGGTGCTTTCCGGACCCAGCCATGCGGAGGAGGTGGGGAGAGGGCTTCCCACGACGGTTGTTATCGGTGCACGTTCAAAGGAGACTGCAGATTATCTGCAGAAAATGTTCATGAATGAAGTGTTCCGGGTATATACAAGCCCGGATATGCTGGGGATGGAGCTTGGAGGATCTCTTAAAAATGTCATTGCACTGGCGGCCGGGATCGCAGACGGCATGGGATATGGGGACAATACAAAGGCAGCGCTCATTACCCGGGGCATTGCAGAGATTGCAAGGCTTGGCGTTAAGATGGGCGGCGCGGTGGAGAGCTTTACAGGTCTTACCGGAATCGGCGACCTGATCGTAACCTGTGCCAGCGTCCACAGCCGGAACCGTAAGGCCGGGTTCCTGATGGGACAGGGCAAATCCATGCAGGAGGCAATGGATGAGGTACAGATGGTTGTGGAGGGAGTATATTCCACAAAGGCTGCCGTGAAGCTGGGACAGAAATACGGAGTGCCTCTTCCCATTATTAATAAAGTCAATGAAGTTCTGTTTGAAGGAAAAGATCCGAAGGAGGCAGTCAATGAGCTGATGCTCAGGGACAGTAAGGCAGAGCATACGGCTCTTCCCTGGAAGGATGCCTGAATTTAGTCAATGTTATAACAGAGGTTCTAAACTCCCATATGCTGACATACACTTGTATCAGCATAACAAGGGGGTATTAGAATGGATACATTTCAGTTGTACAAAGATATCGGGGGCAGAACGAACGGAGAAATATATATAGGAGTGGTGGGACCTGTGAGAACAGGAAAATCTACCTTTATTAAGCGCTTCATGGATGTTCTGGTACTCCCGAATATGGAGGATGAGCACGATCAGGCAAGGACAAGAGATGAGCTGCCACAGTCGGCGTCAGGAAAGACTATTATGACCACGGAGCCCAAGTTCGTTCCCAAGGAGGCGGCACAGATCCGTCTTTCGGAGGATGTGTCTGTGAAGGTACGCCTTATTGACTGTGTCGGCTATATGGTGGACGGCGCGGCGGGTCATGTGGAAGGAAATGAGGAGCGCCAGGTAAAGACGCCCTGGTTCGATTATGAGATTCCATTTACCAAGGCAGCAGGCATTGGAACCAGGAAGGTGATCCATGACCACTCCACGATTGGGATTGTGATTACAACAGATGGAAGCATCGGTGAGATTGAAAGGGAAAACTACAGAGAAGCAGAAGGCAGGACGATCCGCGAGCTGCAGGGAATTGGCAAGCCCTTTATTGTGCTTGTGAATTCGGTAAAGCCTTATGGTGAGGATGCCAAAAAGGTGATCGCAGAGCTGGAGCAGGAGTACGGTGTGAAAGCGCTGCCGGTAAATTGTGAGCAGCTTAAAGAAGAGGACATTTACCGGATTATGGAGGCAGTGCTGTTTGAGTTCCCGGTTTCTGAGATTCAGTTCTTTATTCCGAAATGGGTGGAGATGCTTCCAAGGGAGCATAAGCTTAAGCAGGAGCTTCTTTCCCATATCAGGGAGATCCTGTCTGGCTTCGGGGAAATACGGGATGCAGCAGGCGGGATCAGACAGCCGGAAAGCCAGTATATTGATGAATGCAAGGTGGATCATATTGCCATGGACACGGGATGTGTCAGGGTGCGTATCGGGATTGCGGATAAATACTATTACGAGATGCTGAGCGAGCTTACGGGAACCCATATTGCAGGGCAGTATGAGCTGATTGCTGCCATGAAGGATCTGTCAGAGCTCAAAGCAGAGTATGAGAATGTAAAGGATGCTTTTGCACTGGTCCGTATGAAAGGCTATGGCGTGGTGAGCCCGTCCAGGGAGGAGATTACTTTAAATGAGCCGGAGATCATTAAACAGGGCAACAAATACGGCGTGAAGATACATTCCCAGGCGCCGTCTATTCATCTGATTCGCGCGAATATTGAGACAGAGATTGCCCCAATTGTAGGAAATGAGCAGCAGGCAAAGGATCTGATTCAATACATTGAGGAAGCAAAGCAGAGCGAGGAAGGCATCTGGGGTACGAATATATTTGGCAAGTCTATTGAAGACCTGGTAATGGACGGCATGAGAAATAAGATGGCGATGATCAATGATGAAAGTCAGACAAAGCTTCAGGATACCATGCAGAAAATTGTCAATGACAGCAATGGCGGGATGGTGTGTATTATCATATAATTCGTGAAGTACCCATTGCATAATTGCATGAAATGGTTTAAACTTGATACAGGTGTCACAGAAGCATGCGCTGGCACGGAACATTCCGTGTACGACAAGCATCAGGAGATCTTCAGGCACATTCATCAGAAGAAGAGATAGACGGAGGTACAGGATGAAGGTTGCGATTATAACGGCGAGTACGGCTGTATATAGAGAAAAAGAGGAAAACCAGAGCGGAGAGGTTATCCGCCAGATGGCCGAGGAGGCAGATATGGAGGTGGTCTTTATGAAGGCGCTTCCCAATGACAGAACAGTATTGTCTACGGTCTTTCAGAGGATGGCGGATAATCATCTTGCAGACTTGATCCTGACAACAGGCGGGGCAGGCTGCGCGCCAGAGGACTGCACCCCGGAGGCAACCATGGATGTGGTAGACAGGCCGATTGCAGGAATTCCAGAGGGAATGCGGGCGCATATGCTGGCCATGACAAAACGTACCATGCTTAACCGGAGCGCGGCAGGCATCCGAGGGGATGTGCTGATTGTGAATCTTCCAGGAAAAGCAGGAGCGGTAAAGGAATGCTTAAGCTACATTCTGCCAGAAGTAATCCACGCCGTCAGCGTGATAAAAGGGGAAGTGTAAAGGAGAGGCATAAGAGATGCAGGTGAGTATCTATACAGACGGAGCTGCCAGGGGAAATCCTGACGGCCCAGGCGGCTACGGAACCGTACTGGAATATGTAGATTCGAAAGGAGAGCTGCATGTAAAGGAATTGTCAGAAGGATTCCAAAAGACAACCAATAACCGCATGGAGCTGATGGCGGTAATCGCAGGACTGGAAGCGCTCAACCGTCCGTGCGATGTAAGCCTGTATTCCGATTCCAAGTACGTAGTGGACGCATTTAATAAAAACTGGATCACAGGATGGATCAAAAAAGGGTGGAAACGAGGAAAAAATGAGCCGGTAAAAAATATCGACCTGTGGCAGAGACTTCTAAAAGCAAAAGAACCCCATAACGTAACATTCAACTGGGTAAAAGGACATAACGGGCATCCGCAGAATGAAAGATGCGATGAGCTCGCCACCTCAGCAGCAGACAAGTTGGGGACGGGGCAATTTTTGCCGTAGCACGCATCAAAAGCTCCAGTGGAGCTTTTGATGTGAAAATTGCCCCGTTCCAGATTGAAAATGACCTGTCCCCGGTGGACAAGTAAAACAAGTAATCGCAGCTGCAGACGCCGAAAGGCGGCAGATGAGGAAAGTCCGGGCTTCACAGGGCAGGGTGCCGGATAACGTCCGGTGGAGGCGACTCCAAGGCCAGTGCAACAGAAATGTACCGCCTGTGCCGTCAGGTACAGGTAAGGGTGGAAGGGCAGTGTAAGAGACTACCGCCCTGCCGGTAACGGCAGGGGCACATGTAAACCCCACTCGAAGCAAGACCGCATAGAGACCATGCGGCGGCCCGCCGCGTCTCAGGTAGGTCGCTGAAGCCTGCCGGCAACGGCAGGTTTAGATAGATGATTACTCAATGACATAACCCGGCTTATCGTTTTGCTTGTCAATCGGGGACAGGTCATTTTCAATTGGGGACGGGGCATTTTTCACATCAAAAGCTCCACTGGAGCTTTTGATGCGTGCTACGGCAAAAAATGCCCCGTCCCCTAACGGCGTCTCAGCCGCCCGTCGTATTTCTGTTCGCAGTATTTGCAGCGGTAGATTTCGTTTTCCGGGTCGGTCAGGACAAAGACATGGTCTAACCCCTGTTCGATGGATGTGATGCAGCGTGGGTTTTTGCATTTAATGACGTTTCGTATTTCGTTTGGAAGGCGCAGGCATTTTTTGTCTACGACTTTTTCGTCCTGTACGATGTTTACCGTAATATTATGGTCAATGAATCCAAGGATATCAAGATCCATGAAATCAATGGGGCATTCGATTTTCATAATATCTTTTTTTCCCATTTTACTGCTTTTTGCATTTTTGATGATGGCCACGCAGCAGTCCAGCTTATCCAGGTGCAGATATTTATAGATGTCCATACTGCGGCCGGCCTGGATATGGTCCAGGACGAAGCCTTCTGAGATGCGGCCGACATTCAGAGTGTTCTTTACCATGATTTTTCTCCTTAAATTTCGATGTTCAATAGTGTGATGATGAGTGCCATGCGGATATAGACGCCGTACTGTGCCTGCTTAAAGTATGCGGCGCGGGGATCGTTGTCTACTTCAACGGAGATCTCGTTTACTCTGGGGAGTGGATGAAGGACGTGCATATCCCTGGGAGCAAGTTCCATCTTTTTGGAATCCAGTATGTAGAAGTCCTTCATGCGTACGTAGTCTTCCTCATTAAAAAAGCGTTCCTTCTGTACGCGGGTCATGTACAGGATATCCAGCGACGGGAGAGCATCTTCCAGGCGCACGACTTCCCTGTATTCTATGTTCTGCCGGTCAAGCACGTCTTTACGTATGTAGCCTGGAAGCTTGAGTTCTTCTGGTGAGATCAGTACGAATTTTACATTCGGATAACGAACCAGTGCGTGAATGAGAGAGTGGACAGTACGCCCGAATTTCAGGTCTCCGCAAAGACCAATGGTCATATTATCAAGCCGTCCCTTTAAGGAGTGGATTGTTAAAAGATCGGTAAGTGTCTGGGTGGGATGCTGATGTCCCCCGTCCCCTGCATTGATTACAGGAATTGAAGAATGTGCACAGGCAACAAGTGCTGCTCCCTCCTTTGGATGACGCATCGCACAGATGTCTGCATAGCAGGAAATAATGCGGATTGTGTCGGCCACGCTTTCCCCTTTGGAAGCAGAGCTTGAATCGGCGGAAGAAAAGCCAAGAACACTTCCCCCAAGGTTCAGCATCGCGGCCTCGTGACTCAGTCTTGTGCGGGTGCTTGGCTCATAGAATAAAGTTGCAAGCTTTTTTCCGTCACATACATGAGCATATTTTTCAGGATTCGCTTCAATATCTTCTGCCATTTCCATAAGTTTATCCAATTCTTCCACGGAAAAATCCAGTGGACTCATCAAGTGTCTCATAAAACCCTCCTTAAATGACAATAAAATGTTAAAAAGTCTCTGTACATAATATAACATACAGAGACGATTTTCAATACTGATTTTCATGTCATAGGAATATTTTTATTACAATTCACGGGGCCGTGCACACTGCTGCACGGCATCCGGGCCAGTAAAGTGGTGGTTTCCGGCATCCAGCCCCTCGCTGAATGCGACTTTTAAATGGGCTGGATGCGTTACTATGAGCGGACGATTAGTCCGTGAATAGTAACATTTTTTCGAATACCAGTCCCGCACCGAACCAGTAGGGAGCATAATCGAGCCGGATCAGACCGTCAACATTAAGAGGAGCTTTGCTGTAATCCCATGGGCAGGCTCCGTATTTTCTAAGGAAAGAGCCAGTGATATATTCGCCGATAAAGATGCAGCATGTGTAGATTCCTCCTCTCAGTATCACGCTTTTTCCTTTCAGAAGACGGCACACGGGAGACAAGAGACTCGCCATGCCATAGATGGGAAACATCCAGATGGAGGTATTTCCCATGAGCTTTGGATTGTGTTTTTTGAAGGAACGAAGGCCGGTAAACAGGATTTCCATGCACCATCCGGTCGTTCCGCATGCTAAAAATTTATGCTTCATATCTTTTAGTATGGATGCCGGAAACACATTTTATACAGGAAATGGGGGATATCTATTGAACTGTGAATGTCTGTTGGAGTATAATATGATACAAGTGTCAAAGGGTCATGCGTTTCATATTCGCATGAAAAAGCAGTTACTAATTATTATTCACAGCAGAAAACAGGAGTTGAGAAGAGCATGGCATCATTACAGGAATTGCGGCAGCAGCTGGATGAGGTGGACAGCCGCATTGTAGAATTATATGAAAAAAGAATGAGTATTTGTGAACAGGTGGGAGAATATAAGATTCAGGCAGGTACAAAGGTTCTTGACCGCGTGCGGGAGAAGGAGAAGCTTCAGAATGTGGCAGGGATGGCGAGTTCCCCGTTTAATAAAAAGGGAATACAGGAGCTCTACGAACAGCTTATGAGTATGAGCCGGAAGCTCCAGTATCAGAAGCTGGTGGAGGCGGGGGCCCTGGGACGTCTTCCGTTCATACGGATGGATTCTCTAGATCACCGGGATGTCAGAATTGTGTTTCAGGGGACAGAGGGAGCCTATGGGCAGGCAGCCATGAAGGCATATTTCGGAGAAAATGTTAACAGCTATCATGTGAAGACCTTCAGGGACGCCATGGAAGCGATCGAGGAGGGAGCGGCGGATTATGCGGTGCTGCCTATAGAGAATTCCTCGGCTGGTTCTGTGAATGAGGTTTATGATCTGCTTGTGGAGTTCGAAAATTATATAGTGGGAGAGACGATTATTCCAGTGGTCCATACCCTTGCCGGACTTCCCGGAAGCAGGCTTTCAGATATTGAGAGAGTATACTCTAAGGCAGAGGCACTGATGCAGACATCCCATTTTCTCGGAGAGCATGGGAAATGGCAGCAGATCAGCGTGGCGAACACAGCAATTGCGGCAAAAAGGATTCTGGACGAGCAGGACAGGACGCAGGCAGCAGTATGCAGCGCAGATGCAGCCCGCATCTATGGCCTTGAGATTCTGCAGAATGGAATTAATGATGAAAAAAATAATTCCACGAGATTTATCGTAATTACGAACCAGAAAGTATTCTTAAAAGGAGCATCCAAGATCAGCATCTGCTTTGAACTGCCACATGAGAGCGGTTCCCTGTATCATCTCCTTTCTCACTTTATTTATAATAATCTGAACATGACACGGATCGAGTCAAGGCCGGTGGAAGGAAGAAGCTGGGAATACCGGTTCTTCATAGACTTTGAGGGGAATCTGGAAGACGCATCAGTGAAAAATGCCATCCGGGGTCTGCGTGAGGAGAGCAGGGGACTTAAAATATTAGGGAATTACCAGGAGTGCATATATGAGAACAGATGAGCTTATTTTATACAGGGATACAGAAGAAGAAAGTATTCTTTCGGACATGGCGCATTTAATGGAGAATGTCCATGACGACTTAAGTGATAAGGAGACAGAGGGGCTTAAAAGGAGGCTTTTTTCCTGCGTGGAAAAGCTGGTCAGGCTATCGGTGAATCATGGGTTTGAAGGGAATCTGTGGCATGATTACCTTGCCCTTTATCTTGCTGCCCATGAAAATGCATACAGCACATCCTGCGAGATCGTGGGAGAGGTGGAGGGAGGTATTAATGAAGCTGCACTTTACGATTTCACGATTCTGAGAGAGTTATTTACCTTTGACTTTTCCGGGCTTTCGGAAAGGCTTGGCGTAAGTTCGCTGTCCTTTCTGACTGATTACGAGGGAATTCACGGACATGGAAAGGTATTTAACAAGCGGATCCGTGACCGGATCTGTGAGCTTGGCTGCCATCTGGCAGGGGCGGCAGACGCCAGAGAGTTTAAAGAGATCATGACCCGGTTTTACCAGGAATTCGGTGTGGGAAAGCTGGGTCTTCACAAGGCATTCCGCGTGGCTCATACAGAGGGAGGAGCAGAGATTGTGCCGATTACAAAGATTGCCCATGTAAAACTTGATGACCTGGTGGGCTATGAGCTTGCAAAGAAGAAGCTGATTGATAACACAGAGGCATTTGTAAGCGGAAGACGGGCTAATAACTGCCTCCTTTTCGGAGATGCGGGTACGGGGAAATCCTCCTCTATTAAAGCAATCCTCAACCAGTACTATGACAGGGGCCTTCGGATGATTGAGGTGTACAAGCATCAGTTTCAGGATCTGAATGATATTATCTCACAGATTAAAAACCGGAATTATAAATTTATCATCTATATGGATGATCTGTCCTTTGAGGAATTTGAAATTGAATATAAGTACCTGAAGGCAGTCATAGAGGGCGGTCTTGAGAGAAAGCCGGATAATATTCTGATCTATGCCACATCCAACCGGAGGCATCTGATCCGGGAGACCTTTAAAGATAAGGCGGACCGGGACGAGGAGCTTCATACGAATGATACGGTGCAGGAAAAGCTGTCTCTTGTGGCACGATTCGGTGTGACGATCTATTTTGGAAAGCCAGATAAGAAGCAGTTCCAGGAGATTGTAAGGCAGCTGGCGAAAAAGAATGGGATTGGCATACCGGAGGATGATCTTCTTCTTGAGGCAAATAAATGGGAACTCAGTCATGGAGGATTGTCTGGCAGGACTGCACAGCAGTTTATAGATTACCTTGCAGGGACAGGGCAGAGAGAGTTACTGTTCACACAGGACTTTGCATTTACTGCAAAGTCCGTAAGAATATGATTCAGGTGTGAGCAAATCCCATTCGCGAAGCGAATTTTAAATGGATTTGCGAATGTTAATGTGAACGGAGTGAACAGTAACTAGAGAGAGGAAATGTGAACATGGTAAATAGTGTAGAGAGCTTAAAGATTCTGATGGATACCTTCGGGGACGGATGGAAAGACCAGCTGTCCCAGTATTTCCGCGGATCAAGGGAATTTGGACCAGAAGAGAAAAGATGTCTGATTAATTTTTTTGATGCATATAGAGAAGATTTTATTGGGAACAGGCTGTTTAATCTGGCTGAGGTGGAGAAGCTGGTGGAAAGCGAGATCCTGAACAATCAGATTGAAAATTATGTTGATGATATGCTGAGCTTTTATTATGCAACAGAACCACTGCGAGAGCTGGAAGAGAGGGATCCGGTGAAGGTGAAGGCAGCAATCGACTTTATTTTCGAGCAGGTTATCCTGCGCTATAATTCGGATTTTGAAAATTCCTATGAAAGATATGATTTTTCAGGACATCAGGAGTTTGGGGATGCGGCGCGTGCTCTGGATTCTTTGTGTACGTATGTGGTGGCGGGCAATTTTTATAAAACAACGATTGTTGATATTATCTACAGTCATACCCGCCTTTCCAAAGATGCCTGCAGACATCTTGGAAACCGGATAGACGAAAAATTCGAAGCACTGCAGCAAAAGCTCCTGATTGGCAAATTATATGATCTTCTTTCCTAAATGATTTCTCAAATATACTTTAGTGGTACATCATTGTATTGTACTCACGGTTAATGAAATCTGCCGTGAGTATCGCGCCAGCTGTCCGTGCCCGCTGCGCCGTCGGTCAGCAGGCGAACAGCTGACACGAATATCAGACGCGTGTTACTTTGGACTTATTGCAATGATTAATCCTGCACAGTCTTTATCTTTGAAATATCAGAGTCAATGACCAGGGAATAGTTTGTATAGTATACGACGAAGCCTGGTTTTGCACCATTCGGTTTTTTTACATGCTTTTTCTCAACATAATCAATTTCAACTTTGTCTGCCCCGCGGCTTTTTGAATAATATGCGGCAAGGCGTCCTGCTTCCTCGAACGTTGAATCAGGCAGCTCGTCTCCATTTGTCCGGACAATAACATGGGAGCCAGCGGCGCCCTTGGCATGGAACCACCAGTCATTTCCATTGGCGAAGGAGAAGGTGAGCTCGTCATTCTGAAAATTATTTTTTCCCACATACATATGATATCCGTCGCAAGAGAGATAGTGCATAGGCTTGTTTGTAAGCTTTACCTTTTTCTTTGTAAACTTCCGGCGTATATAGCCGCTCTGAATCAGTTCTTCCTTGATCTGCGCCAGGTCAGCCTCACTTCGTGCAATGTCCAGCGCTGTGCTGATGGATTCCAGGTAGGCGATGTCATCGCCTGTTTCTTTGATCAGCCCCGAGAGTGCCTCAAAAGTCCGCTTCTGTTTGTTATATCTGGCAAAATATTTCTGCGAATTTTCCTGGGGAGTTTTAACCGGGTCTAAGGGGATCGTAATGTCTTCATTAGTATAATAGTTCAGGCAGGTAAGCTCTCTGGAGCCGGGATCCAGGTTATAACCGTAGGTGTTGATCAGTTCTCCGTATACCTTGTATTTTTCCCGCTTTTCTGTATCCTTAAGCTGACGTTCCTGCAGGTCGTATTTCTTCCGGTTCCGTTCCAGCGCCGTTTGTACGACATGGCGCAGATCAGCGCTTTTCTGCCGTATGCGGGTCAGGGTGTTTTTAGAAGAATAGTAGGCTGCAAGCACCTCGGAAATAGAGGTGTACTCCTTTTTTTCCATATGCTCGAACTGGAGGAGAGGGAGTGCCGCAAATTCCGCCGGTTCTGCCCCCCGGTAATAGATGACCGGATGAAAATGATGCGACTTTACTTCGTCCATATAGTAGGAAAACTGCCGGAACAGATGCATCAGAATATCCCCGGACAGCTCTCCTGCATCCGGCTCCAGGTCAATGCCTGCACGAAGGCAGATGTCAGCGGCAGCAACAGGGCTGATGCCGGTAAAGCCAGCATACAGAGCCTTGGAAACGGACATTGGTTTTTCCTTCAGTGCGCGTACAAAACCATCTTCATCCACGCTTAGAGGATCGTGTTTGGACATGGTATCGGGTATAAAATAATTTCTGCCGGGCAGAACTTCCCTCACAGAGCTCATCTGTGCGGAAACATGCTTGATGCTGTCGATGATTCTGTCCTGGTCATCGCAGAAGATGATATTACTGTGTTTTCCCATAATCTCTACGATCAGCTTCTTTTGGCAGGGGTCTCCAAGCTCGTCCAGATGTTCAATGTTAATGGATATGATCCGTTCCAGTCCCGGCTGGGTGATGCCGGCAATGCGTCCGCCGCCAATGTGCTTTCTTAAAAGCATGCAGAAATTGGGCGCAGTCATGGGCCCCGGCTTATTTTCCTCTGTAAGATAAATCAGTGGAAGAGAGGCGCTTGCCGAGATATAAAGACGCTTCTGTCCCCCCGGCGTCTTGACTGTGAGGAGGAGTTCATCGGATTCTGGCTGGGCGATCTTCGCGATGCGTCCGTTGGTGAGATGTTCATTCAGTTCATTTACAATTGATGATACGGTGATTCCGTCAAATGCCATAATAAATAACTAATCCTTTCCTAAATATCTGTTACTATTCGCGGCCTGACCGTCCGCTCGTAGTAACGATTCGGGGCGATATTTAAAGTTTTGCTACGCAAAAAGCGCCCCTCACACTTGAATCATTTTCTTATGGACTTTGCAGTAAATGCAAAGTCCTGTGTGAACAGTAGCGAATAGTAACTAATATCCACCTTTTTATTGTAGTATAGTTGACGTAAATTTGCAAATGTCTTATAATAAAATCGGAAATTAAAAAAATATGATGAGGTTTCAATCATGATAAAGAGTATGACAGGTTTTGGGAGATGCGAGATCTCGGACGGAGAGCGGAGGTTTACGGTAGAGATGAAGGGAGTCAACCATCGCTATCTGGATGTGAATATCCGTATGCCGAAAAAATTAAACTGCTTTGAGACGGCAATACGGGGACTGATGAAGAAAAGTATTTTAAGAGGAAAGGTGGATCTGTTTATCCTGTATGAAGACTCATCGGAGAGCCAGATGACACTGCGTTATAATGAGGCACTGGCAGAGGAATATCTGACAGCTCTTAAGAGGATGGTGGAAAGATTTTCACTGGAGGATGACATCAGGGCATCTACCCTGTCCCGCTATCCGGAGGTTCTCACGATGGAAGAGCAGCCGCCTGATGAAGAGGAGCTGTGGAACGTCTTAAGGCAGGCGCTTGACGGTGCTGTGGAGAAGTTTGTGGAGGCGAGGACTACAGAAGGAGAAGCCCTGAAGGCAGATATTCTTCAGAAGCTTGAAAGGATGCTGGAGCTTGTTTCTTTTATTGAGGAGCGCACTCCGCAGATAATTGCAGGGTACAGGGAGAAGCTGGAACATAAGGTGCGGGAGCTTCTGGCAGATACACAGATTGAGGACAGCCGCATCGCGGCGGAGGTCGTACTGTTTGCGGACAAGATCTGTACAGACGAGGAGGTTGTCCGTCTAAAGAGCCATATTGTACATATGAGGGAGACCCTTGGAACAGGTGATGCGGGAATCGGACGGAAGCTTGATTTTATTGCCCAGGAGATGAACCGGGAGGCGAATACGATCCTCTCGAAGGCCAATGATCTTGATATATCGAATGTGGGAATTGATCTTAAGACAGAGATTGAGAAGGTAAGAGAACAGATTCAGAATATCGAATAGGGGAGAGAAAAGATGGATAAGGAAGGGATTCTTATTGTAGTATCTGGCTTTTCAGGAGCAGGTAAAGGCACCATCATGAAGGAACTTCTTGAAAAATATGAAAATTATGCGTTGTCAGTCTCTGCAACAACAAGGAAGCCAAGGCCCGGCGAGGAAGAGGGAAAGGCATATTTCTTCAAATCAAAGGAAGAATTTGAAAAAATGATTGCGAAAGATGAGCTGATAGAGTATGCTAGATACGTGGAAAATTATTACGGAACGCCGCGTATGTATGTGGAAGAAAAGCTAAAGGCAGGAAAGGATGTGATCCTGGAGATTGAGATACAGGGGGCGCTGAAGGTGAAGGAGAAGTTCCCGGATACGCTGCTTTTGTTTGTAACACCGCCTACTGCTGCAGAGCTTAAGAGACGTCTGGCTGGCCGTGGGACGGAGACAATGGATGTGATCGAGTACCGGCTTGGCCGTGCGAAGGAAGAGGCACAGGGAATAGAACACTATGATTATCTGATTATTAATGACAGGCTTGACGAGTGTGTGGAAGAGGTACACAGGATTATTCAGGGAGAGCACAGAAGAGTTTCACGTAATCAGAAGATGATTGAGAATATAAAGAGAGATTTGAAAGGAGAATGATGTATGTTACATCCATCTTACACAGACTTAATGAAGGTAGTGAATAAGGACGTTGAGGAAGGTGCAACGAAGGTTGTAAACAGCCGCTATTCCATCGTAATGGCTACTGCAAAGCGCGCCCGTGAGCTAATAGACGGTTCTATTCCCCTTGTGAGCACGAAGGGAAGAGGCAAGGCTCTCTCAATCGCTATTGATGAGCTGAACCAGGCAAAGATCAAGGTTGCCGGTGAAGAAGATGAATAAGAAGTATGGGGCAGATACGGGAGGGTGTCTGCCTTTCTTGAAGACAAGAGTATTGTTTGTCTCTCTCGGATGCGATAAGAATCTGGTTGATTCAGAGGTAATGCTTGGACTTCTGGAGGATGGGGGATACCAGATTGTAGATGATGAGACAGAGGCAGATGTTATTGTGATTAATACCTGTTGCTTTATCCATGATGCCAAGGAGGAGAGTATCCAGACGATACTGGAGATGGCAGAATACAAGAAGACGGGGAATCTGAAAGCACTAATTGTTACTGGCTGCCTTGCCCAGAGATATTACAAGGAGATCGGTACAGAGCTTCCGGAAGTGGACGCAGTGCTGGGAACGACAGCCTATGACAGGATTTGCGATGTGATAAAAGAGACACTTGCAGGTAAGGGCAGCGTAACACTGGGGGATCTGAATGCCCTCCCGCTTCAGGAGACGAGGCGGCTTGTGACGACTGGCGGGCATTATGCGTATCTGAAAATTGCAGAAGGGTGCGATAAGCACTGTACGTACTGTATTATTCCAAAGCTTCGTGGCAGATACAGGAGTGTGCCGGTGGAACACCTTGTGAAAGAGGCAGAGGAACTTGCCGGGCAGGGGGTAAAGGAGCTGATTCTTGTGGCACAGGAGACAACGCTCTACGGAAAGGATCTCTACGGAGAAAAATCCCTGCACAGGCTTCTTAAGCGGCTGTGCCAGATCAGCGGTCTTAAGTGGATACGGATTCTCTACTGCTATCCGGAGGAGATTTACGATGAGCTGGTTCAGGTGATGAAGGAGGAAAAAAAGATCTGCCACTATCTGGATCTCCCGATTCAGCATGCCAGTGACGCAGTTTTGAAAGGGATGGGCAGGCGTACCTCAAAAAAACAGCTGAAGGAAATGATCGGAAGGCTCAGGGAGGAGATCCCGGATATTACCCTCCGCACTACGCTGATCACTGGATTTCCCGGGGAGACTAAGGAGCAGCATAAAGAGCTTCTGGAATTTGTAGATGAGATGGAGTTCGACCGGCTGGGGGTATTTACTTATTCCCCGGAAGAGGACACGCCGGCGGCAGAGATGCCGGGACAGATTCCTGAAGAGGTAAAAGAAGAACGCCAGGCAGAGCTTATGGAGCTTCAGCAGGAGATTGCATTTGCACGGGCAGAGACGATGGAAGGACAGGAGATCCTTGTAATGATTGAGGGGAAGGTTGCCGACGAGAATGTCTATGTGGGGAGAACGCAAAAGGACGCCCCTAATGTGGACGGACTTATATTTATCAACACAGACAGGGAGCTGATGTCCGGTGATTTTGCCCGGGTAAAGGTGACAGGGGCGTTGGAATATGATTTGATAGGAGAGTTAGTAGAATGAATTTACCAAATAAGCTGACAGTATTGAGAGTGATTATGGTGCCGTTTTTCGTGTTTTTTATGCTGACGGATGTGGGAGGCGCGGCAAATAAATGGATTGCTCTTGTGATTTTTTGTGTCGCGAGTCTTACGGATATGCTGGATGGGAAGATTGCCAGGGCGAGGAATCTTGTGACGAATTTCGGAAAGTTTATGGATCCCCTTGCAGACAAGCTTCTTGTCTGCTCAGCCATGATCTGTCTGATTCCTGCAGGGATGCTGGAGGCATGGTTTGTGATTGTGATTATTGCCAGGGAATTTATTATCAGCGGATTCCGGCTTGTGGCATCAGATAATGGGATTGTGATTGCGGCGAGCTACTGGGGAAAATTCAAGACCGTTTCCCAGATGGCAATGATTATTGTGCTGATTGCAGATCTTGGAGGAATTTTTCGGGTGATTGGAATAGTCCTGATCTGGGTATCCTTAATCTTGACGGTTGTTTCTTTGATCGATTACGTGGCAAAGAATATAGAAGTACTTACAAAGGGAGGGATGTAGGAATGACCGTAGAGCTTTTATCAGTAGGAACAGAAATTCTTTTGGGAAATATTGTAAATACGAATGCAGCGTATCTGTCTGAACGCTGTGCTGCCCTTGGATTATCCTGTTATCATCAGAGTGTGGTAGGAGATAATGAGGAGCGTCTGGAGGAAACATTACAGACAGCCCTTTCAAGATCAGATATTGTAATTCTCAGCGGGGGACTTGGGCCTACGAAAGATGACCTCACTAAGGAGGTGGCGGCGCATGTATTCGGAAGGGAGCTTCATGAGGATGTGCATGTAAAGGAGTCCATTTCCGCGTATTTTCAGAAAATGAAACATGCCCAGATCACTGAAAACAACTGGAAACAGGCGCTGGTACCGGAGGATGCCCGTGTGGTGGAGAATCATAATGGTACTGCGCCTGGTCTGATTCTGGAAGACAGAAAGGAAGGGAAGACCATGATCCTTCTTCCTGGCCCGCCGGATGAGCTGAAGCCTATGTTCGAAGAATCGATAGCCCCTTATCTGAACCAGCTTGAACCAGAAGGAATCTACTCTAAGATGGTAAAGCTATGCGGGATCGGGGAAAGCAAGGCAGAAACAGTCATCGCAGATCTGATGGAAGTTCAGACGAATCCCACAATTGCACCTTATGCCAAGTTAGGAGAGGTACATCTGCGTATCACTGCAAAGGCAGAAAGCGAGGAAAAAGCAGAAGCCCTGATACGTCCTTTGCTCGAAGAGCTCCGCCGCCGTTTTGGAGAGCTGATTTACACGGAAGAGGAGAAGGAGAATCTTGAGGATGTAATTGTCCGGATTCTGACGGAGAAAAAATTCACACTCACAACAGCAGAATCCTGCACTGGCGGTAAACTGGCGGGAAGAATTATGAATGTGGCGGGAGCTTCCGTCGTATATAACGAGGGATATATAACCTATTCCAATGAGGCAAAGAGCAGGCTTCTGGGAGTGGATGCCAGGACGCTCGAACAGTATGGTGCAGTGAGTCCGCAGACGGCAAGGGAGATGGCAGAGGGAGCAGCAAAAGCAGCAGGCGCGGATACGGCGCTCAGTGTGACCGGAATCGCAGGACCTGACGGCGGGACAAAGGAAAAGCCGGTGGGACTGGTTTATATCGGATGCTTCGTGAAGGGGCATACGCGTGTGGAGGAGTTCCGGTTTTCGGGAAACAGGCAGAAGAACCGGGACTATGCGGTAGTAAGAGCTCTTACACTGCTTCGGGAGGAGTTGAATTATACTAATTAACTGTACGTTTCACTTGTCTAAATTTCCATCTGCTGCGTTGTCGTCAATCGGCGCAGCCACCGCATAATGGCTCTCTCCTGCCGGTGAAAAGTGAAAAAAATGGCAGGAGGGAGTATTCAGAATAAAAACGGCGGTGATGGCGGTAAAACGCGCAGAAAATGGCGGTGAAATAAGGAAACTAATAATTGACGAAATTTTAAATATATGAGAAAATAATGACGTATGGTGTTAAAGAAATAACAATACGTATTTGAAAGGAGTTTTAAAATGATTTATTCACACGAAGTAGAAATGATGTGTCCGGTAGCCCAGGGTGCAAATCACGGACCGGCTCCGATTCCGGAAGAGGCGAAATGGGTAAAAGCAAAAGAGGTGAAGGACATTTCCGGTCTGACACACGGCATTGGCTGGTGTGCTCCTCAGCAGGGAACCTGTAAACTCACTTTGAACGTAAAGGAAGGAATTATCCAGGAGGCATTGGTTGAGACAATCGGATGTTCAGGTATGACCCATTCTGCAGCCATGGCATCTGAGATTCTTCCTGGTAAGACCATTTTGGAGGCACTTAATACAGACCTTGTCTGTGATGCGATTAATACGGCTATGAGAGAGCTGTTTCTGCAGATCGTATACGGAAGAACCCAGAGCGCATTTTCAGAGGACGGGCTTCCGGTCGGCGCAGGCCTTGAGGATCTTGGAAAGGGACTTCGCTCACAGGTTGGTACAATGTACGGAACACTGGCAAAGGGTCCCCGTTATCTTGAGATGGCAGAAGGTTATGTAACGGGTATTGCTTTGGACGAGAATGATGAGATCATCGGATACCAGTTTGTAAGTCTTGGGAAATTAACTGACTTTATCAAAGCAGGCGATACACCGAATGATGCATGGGAAAAGGCAAAAGGACAGTATGGACGTGTCGCTGACGCCGCAAAAATCATCGATCCAAGAAAAGAATAGCCGCGATAGGCGGACACAGCAGACTGGCATGGGCGGACGATTCATGCGTGCATGAAATCGTCAGGACAGGATGCGAAGGCATGGCGTGCCGGATTGAACGGAGTTCTTATTACATAGCCACAAATAATCAGGAGGACAAGTAAATGGCTTTATTTGAATCATATGAAAGAAGAATTGATAAAATCAATGAAGTATTAGGAAGCTATGGCATTGCTTC
>CAPEBR010000018.1 GCA_948602995.1 uncultured Dorea sp. | reverse complement strand
CAAGGTTAAATCCATTTATCAGAAAGACGCCTAAAAGAATCAGGCCGCCGCCAAGTGTGTCCCCGATTGCGGCGGCATGGATCCGGTTCATGACATATTTATAACGGAACACCCCGATAAGCTGGATGGCATCAAAAAACAGTCCCCCTGTGACCAGAACTGCACCCAGGAAGTACCGGACTGCATTCAGTATATTCATTTCATATGCCCTCCTCTCCTGCTGTGTTCCATTGATTCAAACCGTCTTCTTTTCCAGATGCCGCTATGTCCGGAGTTTCTTTCCCAGCAGGATTGTCTTCCGAATATCCGGACTGCATGCGGGATGACGCTGTGTCCATAAATTTCTTCCCTGCAGCGCTGTCTTCCGGATGCCTATACCTCATACGGGATGCCCCGATATAGATCTGTGCCAGCACCACCACTGCCAGAAAACTAATGAGGGCATAGATGAAGCTGATGTCCAAAAGATATGCTTCCTTAAGAAGTAATGACAGCACCGCGATGGCGGAGATTACCATTCCGCCCAGCATATTTACGGCCAGAAGCCTGTCCGCGGCTGTCGGCCCCAGCACAAGTCTCAAGAGACACAGGAGGCTCATGACAGACAACAATCCCAGTACAATCAGCAGAAAGTTATGAATCATCTTTTTCTCCTTTCCTGTAGGAATCTGCAGGAGACAGCCAGAGAATCCTGTGTCTGCTCCAACTGCTCCATTCCACGGATTCTCTCTATAAATTCCGACTGCTCCATCCCCTCTGCAAACCCCTCATCCAGGCAGTGGACCAGATACTCCCCGTTATGGAGATCCACCGTCAGAGTTCCGGGGGTCAGGGTAATGGAATTCGCCAGGATCACCCGCCCTGTCTCTGTGTGCAGATCCGTGTTAAATCTTGCAAGAACCGGCTCTGGTTCTATATCATACGCGAGAATCATCTTCGCAACATCCAGGTTTGCCTTTATAATCTCAGCCAGGAGAAACAACAGATACCTGACCGCCTTCCCCAGACATTTAAGCGCTTCCCTCTCCGTACGCAGGCTGTATCCCATAAATCTGTTAATAAACAAATACAAAGCGGCGCAGATCACAAGTCCCAGCACGCCTATCTCCACCGTAAACTTCCCGTTCCACATAATCCATAAAATAAATAATATCAAAAAACTCATAATTTCACTCCTCTTGACGCGAATGCACATCCCCCGGCAGGCTGTCCGAAAACTGCTTTCCGCAAGATGTGCATCTAATTTGTGGAGAAGCCATTCCAAAATCAGGATGTGGCCTGCGCCGGCCGATTTCGAAGCAGCTGACACCACAAAACAGGGCGTGCAGCTTAATCTTCCTCTCCCATAAAATCGAGCACCTGTCTCGCTTCCCGGATGATTCCCTGCCAGTCCAGAATCCGCCACACCTCCTCCGTCTTTTCAATAAGTCCCTCATCCTCAAACTGATAAAGTATATTATAAAGTCCCCTCCTGCTTGCGCCCAGGTTATCACACATGTCATACATACTGACAAAATTAAAAATATCTCCCTCTGAATTTTCCAGAATATAATTTGCAAAAATCTCCCTCAGACTGAACAGGCTCTTTGCAAGAATCTTCTTGTACATCATATAGACCCTTTTGCTTGTTTTCTGATAGAAAAAAGCAGAAAATTCGTCTGACTGCATCAGTTCATCCAAAAGTGATCTCTTTAACGCAAGAACCGTCATAGAAGTGGTTGCAATACCGGAACATTGGAAATCCGCATTGTGTACGGAGCTTATGGCTCCCATAAATTCATTCCTTCCCACAATATCCACAATCATCTTTTTACCATTGTAGGATACGGTTTCTACCTTAATGACACCTGATACAATGTAAAACAATGTGGGATCCTTATAATCCGCCCTAAAAAGATACTGTCCCTTCTTAAGCTTCAGGATCGGAACCAGCGGTAAATAATCTTTAATAAACTTATATATCTCTAATGTTTCAATCCGTTCTTTATCTCCCACGCCTTCGATTTTCCCCCTTAATCTTATGCCCGCAGACAGATATGTCTAAGCTATGTAATCAAAAACATGCATTCCTCTTTCCATTAAAGCTTCATTTTCCCTGATATACAGATTACGTCCTTTTTTTTCTATTTCTCCAGATTTGATTATATTATTCATTGCATTGTAAAGATTTCTCCGGCTGAATCCCAGATCTTCACACAATACATTCATATTTGGACAGACACATCTCCCGTCTTTCTGATTTCTGAGAATATAGGCAGCCAGTATTTCCGTCTGACTGAACATTGCATTCAGAAGCATACGCTTATACATCTTGTACACTCTCTGGCTCGTCTTATGGAAAAAGATCCTGGCAAACCGCGGATCCTTTAACAGTTCCTCGAAAACCATATCCTCCAGCTCCAATAGAACCGTATCTTCCATGGCAAGAACATCACACATAAGCTCCTGGTTGTGTACCCGGCTTAAGCCCCCTGTGAATTCATCCTCCCCGATCTCATCGACACAGAATGTCCTGCCATCCAGGTTCTTGAGAACTCTTGTTCTTCCATTGAGAATATAATACTTCCGTTCTGTATTCCCGTCTTCTTTTTTTGCAACATATTCTCCCTTATTCACCAAAACAACCGGAATACGGTCAAGATAACCCTCAATAGACTCATAAATAGCAATTTGATGAATTTTCATGTCTGTCCTCCTCTCTGCCACACACTCTTTCATTTCCCACAGCTGTCCAGTGGCAACAGTTCAGACAAGCTGTCCTGTTACGTCCGGTGTCTTTACAGCTGTTTTTTTTACTTCTTATTTTCGAATTATATCATTTATGTCTCAATATTATATAGTAAACTTTGCACGGTTTCACCAAAATTCGTCAATAATTCATACTTTTTTCGAGCAATTCCACCGAAGGATATCCATACATTTCTGCCATGTTTCTTCTCACCTCATAAGTCAGATTCACTTTTTTTACTAGACAGTTTTCTATAAAGGCCTCATACATACGAACGGTCTCCTCCCCGTAGGAGAGAAGCTCTCCCCGAAGATAAGTTTCCGAAGATGTCTCATTAGCGGCCGCCTCCTTCGCATAGACTGGACGGCCGACTGACGAATACGCCGGATAACTCTCCCGGAACTCCTCCGCCCATTTCATCTGAATCTTTACAATCCGTTCAATCCGCTTCTGCACTGACTCTGGTATTTTCGGCAGTACCGGTTCAAGTTCCCTGTAATGGACGGGATCCGTATCCCTCATCATATATGCATATTTCTCAAAGATGAGATTGCGGCCTTCCTCCGCGGCCTGGAGAAGATCTGCGTAATAGCTGCCGGCCAGCTCCCCCGGCCATGTGAGAAACTGACTCATTCTCATAATCCGGAATTCCTCCGGATTGTCCTGACAGGAAGCCCGTCCTCCCCTGTTATTCACAAGCTGAAACTGACGCCATTCCTCCTCAATAATCTTTTCTATCCAGTACCTCATCCTTTTCATCCTCCTATGCCGCCATAATGGGAAGCGCCCTTATGGTCTCATCCTGTATCCGATGCAATGCCGCGTATCCGTGCTCCTCCAGATAATCTGAAGTGCTGCTGCTGATCCCCTGCCGTTTCATCTCATCAATTATCAGACCGGAAATTTCCTCAATCAGTCTTACAACCCGGTCGGTCCGGTTAAGCTCGAAGCGGAATCTCTGGATATCTTCTCCATACCAGCAGCGCCTGTCCGGTCCGGTTTCAGAAATCTCTTTGAGCAGTTCTCCCACAGGGGTGAGCCTTTCTACCTTTTCCAGTCCTCTCCACATCCATTTATAATAGGGTGCATACTTTTTATTTAACAGATACACCATGGAAAGAGCCGCCTTCACAAATTCGCCCAGGGCAAGCACTGCTGACACCGTATCGTGTCTCTGCATCATGCGGTTATAATTACATTGTCCCGAATGTGCCATGGTGATCGCCCTTGCGGCAATCTTCTTTAGACGCACATCCTCCGGATAATAGGAAAGAAGACTTTCCCTTATCTTTGAAAAGCGGCCCAGGCGGTCCTCGAATACCTCTCCGTTTGTTGCCACTGCCAGATAGTGCTCTGGTATAATGAGCCACTCGCGAAGGTTCTCTGGAAGTCTGTCCCTGCCGAGGAATTTTCTGTAAAATGCATCAATCTCCAGAATTCCCCTCCTTCCGGCTGATTCCACCCTGGTCAGTCTCTCCGCGATTCCCCTGTACTCGCGCGGCAGAGCCTCATAGATCTGATTCATCCTTTCCCCTGCCTTATGATAATCCTCTCTGTCCAGCCACACACAGAACCCCGGGCCATAGTCGTGATCCGTTGAGAGGATGTCGTCAAAGCCGTAGCATTCTGATCCCTCTCCAACCAGTCCTACTGCCGCCTTCTCCATATACTCTGGAAACAACTCTTCTAACACAGGTTTTCCAATCCTTATATAAAATTCCCGGGACAGTTCAATTCCTTTTATTTCCAGTTCAAGTTCTCTTGTCTGATTCATATTATTCCAGCCCCCTGCTGATTCGTGTTTATCTGTTACCCTTTATAAAACAGAATATGCCATAGGGAACTTCATTCCCTAAAAAAGGCGGTATGACCCTTTTTCTTTTTGAATCATACCGCCTGAGGCAAACATCAAAAATCTCTTTTGACGCTTCTGATAAACGGATTGTTCCGTGCTGCGCACTCTCACACTCCTAAATCACAACATGTTGTCCATCTGACTTCTTACATTTTTGTATTCTGCTACTTCATGGTCGCATCCCTTAATGTGGGTATAGAGCCAGTCTACAACCTTATCATTTACTTCCTTTTCAAACTCTTCTGTCGGCCCCTCTTTTTCAAGCTTCTCCTGAAGTCCGGCAACCACCTCGATCAGAGCCTTGTGATATCCCTTATGCTCCTCATATTTCGGATACTTTGCCTCCTCCATCAGCTTTTCCTCTGCCTGGAAGTGGTATGTTGTATAATCAGCGAGGAATCCTAGTGTCTCAAGCACCTTTTCCTTGCTCTGTCTGCCCTCAAGCGCCTCAAACAAGTCATTCGCGCGCTTAATCAGCTCCTTATGATGGGAATCTATCATCTCATTGCCTGTAATCAGGCTTGGTGTAAATCTTGCCTTCATGAATTTATCCTCCGTTTTCCTTTTTCTGCTGCCATTTCTAACGTTTTTCTGCTTCCCGCTGTTATGCCTTTTCTTCTCCTGCATGCAGCCAGTCGTCAACCTTACCTCCCAGGTTTTTACCAAGGAATTTCACAACCTGTCCTACAAAAATCGCCGCTACAATTGTTCCCTCACGGACAACAACACCGTCACCCGTAAATGAACTTAAGCCTCCAAGAAAGATCAACTGCAAAACCAGAGCTACCACAATCATGCTTGTGTCAACAATTGTCTTACAATCACCGAATGCTTTGCCTGAAACCTGAGCGATCGCTCCTGCCAGTCCCTCTGCGGGCATTGGAACCCACTTTGGACGCAGGTACAGGAATACGCCAATACCGATAATCAGGACACTGACTACCAGATAAACCAGCTTCATCACATAGCTTCCCGGTCTTGGAAAATCCAGCAGCAAATGTCCGAACGCATTCGGATCCGTACCGGTAAAGTCAATCATAACACTGAATACCATCGTCAGTACAATACCAAGTACGTTAATAATCTTAAAGTCCTTACGCAAAATAACAATCTGCAATACTACCAGAATAATGTAAATGATAAATGTTGTCGTCCCCAGTGTGAATCCCCAGATCTGCTCACATGCCCTGGGAATCGAGCTTACCGGTGAGATACCCAGCGCTGACATCTTAGATATATTAATACCGATCGTGATAACCAAAAGCCCCATCACATAGCATATAAACTGTTTTACAATATTCCCTGGTTTCGCGTTTTTCATGCTAAGCCCCTCCATTTTTCCTTTTATAATCCGTATTTAGAAAGGTGTATCATCTCCGATATAGCATGCGATATCATGGTCAAGATAAAGCTGCTGCAGCTCCTTCATACGCTCATCTGTCATATCGCCATGATCCGTGTATTCATACTTTTTCCCGAGCTGTTCCCATTTTGATGTGCCCATACGATGGAACTTCAGAAGATTGATCTCAAATAGATCAAGGCGTTTCATGAACTCAATCACCTTCATGGCGTTTTCATCACTGTCGTTGTATTCGTGAATCGTAGGCTGACGAAGCACCAGTCTTCCCCTCCAGGAGGATTTTTTCAGCGCTTCAATATTGGACAGGATCAGCTCATTGCCGACTCCGGTTCCCCATTTATGCGCCTCTGCATCCATATTCTTCACATCAATAAACGCAAAATTGATATTTTTCATCACCTTCAGGAAATTTTCTTCCGATGCAAATCCACTGGTCTCAATGGCTGTATGTATCTGTGCGTCCTTGCACCTCTGAAGCACCTCATACAGAAATTCATGATGCATCAGCGGATCTCCGCCTGAAAATGTTACGCCGCCTTCCGAACCCCAGTTATTAAAATCCCGTCTCAGAACCTTCATGAGCTCATCAACCGTGTACTCTTTCACACACTGCTTTAATGCATTATTGGGGCATATGCTGACGCACTCAAAGCTTTCACAGTCATCACAGACCGCAAAATTCACCTTCGGCCTTCCGCTCTCCTCGAATGTAAGGGCACCGTGGGGACACACATTCCTGCATGCCCCGCAGCCCTTGTCGTATTTGCATACGCTCTCGGCAAACATGATGTGTTTTTTTCTCTTCCAGCTCTCTGGATTCGCGCACCATCTGCACGTCAGAGGGCATCCGACAAAAAACACGTTCGTCCTGCACCCCGGTCCATCATGCACAGAAAAGCTTTGTATATCAAATATTAAACCTTTCTTATCCATAATTTCCTATTCCTTATTTTTTGTAATTTTCACAGGCAAATGCTCCGCATGTAGCATAAGCCCAGTTCTCTTTTTTGAACCCTTTACAGGTTCCGATTCCGTATTTATCTGCACCACAGAAGTTCTGACAGTTCCCGCACATCGGCGCTGCTTCAAATTTCGGACATGCCTGGCTTCCCTCTCCGTCAATCGGAACGATTACCTTGGACAGTGCGCACATACCTTTTTCACAGTCAAGATTTATATAATTCACACATTCGTTATGTTTCATGATTTTCCCTCCATCTTTTTCGTTTATGTGCGGCAGACGCCTGGTGTCCCCACCGCTGCCGCACATTGTTTTTTTCAGATCGCTTCTGTCGGTTTACGCCTCATCATACTGGGTTCTGTAGATTACCTCATCCTGGATTGCCTTACCGATCTCACACCAGTACTGGGTAAATCCGGCAACACGTACCATCAGGTCGCGGTATGCTTCCGGCTTCTTCTGTGCATCTCTGAGAGTCTCGGAACCCACGATATTGAACTGTACATGGAATCCGCCCTTTCTCATGTAAGCACGGATTACGTCTAACAGCTTCCTTGTTCCGTTGAGCCCCTTTACAGCTGTCGGATGAATCTTCAGGTTCATCTGCGCATTCTGACATACGGAGTGATCGTATACTGTCGCTGATTCAAAGATTGCGTACAGACCATTCTTGTCTGTTCCTGCTGCCGCGGATACAGAACCATCGGAATAGGTTGTTCCCGACAAGGTGCCGTCTGCTCTTGCAAGTGTGACAAATCCCTGTGGGCCATGTGTGGATACAGAGATCTGACACATGTAAAGTGGCTTTCCATAGTATGAGTGGATAGAATGTACATATGGAACCATGTAATTCTCATACTCTACCAGAAGCTGGTCAACATATGGAATCGCATTTCCGAATTTCGGTGCATTCAGACAGGCTGCAAATATCTTCTCATACTTCGGCGCGTCTTCGGTGCTCTCTCTGTAATCAGGTGAGAATACGCCTGTCTCATAAGATGTCTTAAAGCCAAAGTTATTCAGCATTGCGTCTATCATCTCATCCAGAGTAAAGGTCTTGTCGTCAAATACATTCTTTTTAAGAGAAGCAAGTGTATTGATAAATGTAACCGTACCACAGGACTCGAAGTTGATCGTTGCGTTGTATTTTGCTCCCATCTGGCCGATATGCTGACCGTTTGTAAGGAATCCGCCCTTTAACAGGGAAGCTACTGCCGGCATATTGTATTTTCTCCAGATATCCATCTGAAGATTATTTACTTTATTTACAATCTGACATGTAACATCTAGATATTCCTTCCACAGATCCATCATCTTCTCGTAGGAGTCAATCTTCTGATTGTGCGGCGGGAATACCATCTTTCCTGTTCTCTCGTCAACACCATTTGTAAGTACCAGCTCAAGAACCTTCGGCAGCGCGATAAAGTGGATTCCAGTACCGCATGTAGGTGATGCTCCGCCAGGAACCATAGTTGTCTTTCCATTGTACTTAAGCGGTGAGAAGGTTCCTGGTGAGGACTCTAGACATCCGCCGAGACACCATGCCCTTGCGTCCACAACATCCATTCCTTCCGGACCGTATTGTCTCATCATGAAGTTCATACCGCCCTGGTTGTTCATCCATGCAGGATATCCCATACCAAGCTTTGTACAGCGCGCACACTTCATAAGGAAGTCTTCCGGTGTCTTCTCATCATAGAGAACACTCAGTGTCGGCTGCGGAGTCTTTGCTCTCATACCAGCTTCAACGATTAAATACTCAAGCGGGGTAACCGCAGTAAGTCCGTCATATCCAAGACCGCCCATGGACAGGTTGTTAAATGTATTTCCGGAGAGAACGCCGCCGGATACACCAGCAGATGCGAAACACTCAATACATGTAATCTTTAATCTGTAAAGCTCAAGAAGTTCAATCACATCTTCATCTGTCATAACTCCGTCCTGGATGTCTTTCTCATAGAACGGCTGGAGAACCTGCCCGAGACGCCCGATAGACTGTCCTGACTGCGGATCCTCATTTACAACACCATAGTGGAGGCAGAGTGTCATCTGAAGTGCTTCACGGAAGGAAGACGGAGCTTTGTGTGCAATGTTGCCCATAACCTCTGCGATCTCCTCGTAATTCTTCTTGAATTCCGGATCAGACTCGCGTGCCGCAAGATCCTTTGCCTTATCTGCATAGTTCTGGCACCACTGGCTTAATCCCTTTGCAACCTCTTTCATAGCTGCGTAGTAGTAGCCGCGGCTCATGCCAAGAAGTCCGTCATCCCCTGCCTCGCCCATGTACTCTGCAATCTTCTCATCACAGATCTTCATGATGCCGTCAAAACCATACTGCAGAGGCAGATAATAGTTCATAACCTCACGTCCCTGTGGAATCGCGTAGGAATCAAACATGCAGACAACGCTGTCCATAATTCTCTCGAACTGGTCATATCCCGGAAGCATCTTTGCGTAGGTTGTACTGAGAGCCTCAACAGATACCTCGTCCCATGGCTTTGATACTTTTACGAGTACCGGAATATCCTCTTTTCTCATACCGAACTTTTTCGCGAGACAGATAATCTCCCCATAGCTCTCTGTTACGTTTCCACCGCCTGCTCCTACCTGTGATACAGCATCTGCCTCACTCTCTGCCGGAGCATCCACTTCATTCATAAGCGCCTCTGCCTGGGCATTGAAAAAGCTTGCTGTAACCCAAGGGAACGGGAATGCACCACGCACATTCTTTGTCTTGTTCATAACAAGCTTCTCCCACGGAAGAATGGTCGGTGTTGTATGTGCATAGCCGCCTGCAACCGCTCTTGCCCTTCTCACCTCAAGCAGATCTCCGTCATTCTCCCACCAGAGTCTGTTATACCAGTATGGCGTCTCCATATCAGCAGATACCTTCAGTACATAATAGATTTCCTGCAGCTTCTTAAAACGGTCACACGGCTCAGGAATGTCAGCTTCTGTAACATCATCCATAACTGCAGTATCAATGCCGCGCTGTTTCAAAATCTCTTGTACTTTACTTTCATTTGAGTTCATATTATTTCCTCCTCTATCTTTTTTCTGTTAATATCATAATTCATCTGCAGACGGCTCCGTTAGTACACATTGCACATAATTCAAAATAATTTTTATTTTTTTCTGTACGTTCTTCCAAAGGGGACGGGGCATTTTTAAAAATGCCCCGTCCCCAACTTTATCATCTTTTCCTCCATCCAGATGCTGACATGGTCTCCTGGTCTGATTTCCCCTTTTAATATCTCCTCCGCAATCATATCCTCCAGCTCCGACTGGACCGCGCGTCTTAAGGGTCTTGCCCCGTATTCCAGGTTCACATGCTTCTCCACCAGGTATTCCTTTACGGCGTCATCTACCTGGATCTGGATATTCATGTCGGCGCAGCGTCTTGCAAGCTCCCCGATCAGGAGGGTTGTAATCTCCTTCATGTCCCGGTCATTCAGCTGTCTGAATACGATCACATCATCAATCCGGTTCAGGAATTCCGGGCGGAAGACATGCCGGATCTCTGAGAGGATCTCTGATTTGATGTCTTCATTTTTCCGTTCCCCGTCTCCGGTATCCGGCTTAAATCCGGGTCTTCTGCCTGCGCCGCCTGTCCGGATTCCCGCGTTGGAAGTCATGATCAGTATGGTATTTTTAAAGCTTACCTTGCGTCCTTTTGCGTCCGTCATATGTCCGTCGTCCAGCACCTGCAGAAGGACATTGAACACATCCGGATGGGCCTTTTCAATCTCATCGAACAGAACAACCGCGTAAGGATTCTTCCTCACCCGCTCGCTGAGCTGACCGCCGTCCTCAAATCCTATGTATCCCGGAGGAGCGCCCATCATTTTCGCAACGGAATGGGGCTCCATGTATTCGGACATGTCAAGCCGTATAAAGGCGTCTTTTTTGTCGAACATAAATTCTGCCAGTACCTTGCTGAGTTCTGTTTTTCCCACGCCGGTAGGACCCAGGAATAAAAAGGACCCTATGGGCCTGTCCGGATTCTGTATTCCCGTGCGCACTCTGCGCATTGCCCTTGCCAAAGCCTCCACTGCCTGGTTCTGGCCAATGATCTTCTCTCCTAATATTTCTTCCATCCGGAGCATGCGCGTGCTCTCGTCCTGATTGACCTGTGTAACCGGAATTCCCGTCCACTGGGACACGGTATTCGCGATCTCTTCGGTTCCGATGCTTACATGCCCGCCATCCTCCGGCTGCTCCGGGTGGTCGAGATAAGCGGATGCCGCTGTCTCGTCCACAAGGTCAAGCGCCTTATCCGGAAGATACCGGTCATTAATATACCGCCCGGACATTTCCACTGCCGCCCTTACTGCCTCCTGTGTAAAGGCTACATGATGATGGTGTTCATACCTTCCGATCACGCCATTCAGGATGCGGATGCTCTCCTCCTGGGAGGGCTCCTCCACCCGGATGGGCTGGAACCGGCGTTCCAGCGCCGCGTCCTTCTCAATATATCTGCGGTACTCCTCCGTCGTAGTTGCGCCGATTACCTGGATCTCACCACGGGCAAGGCAGGGCTTCAGAATATTTGCGGCGTCAATGCCGCCTTCCGTGCCGCCGGCTCCCACAATGGTATGGATCTCATCAATAAAGAGGATCACATTTCCGGCTCCGGTGATTTCCTGTATAATCCGCTTCAGGCGTTCTTCAAAATCTCCCCTGTATCTGCTTCCGGCCACGATGCTTGCCAGGTCGATGGCTACCACCCTCTTGTCCTTAAGCTTCTGCGGCGCCCGGCCCTCCGCTACCGCCGCGGCAAAGCCCTCGACAATGGCCGTCTTCCCGACCCCGGGCTCTCCCACCAGGCAAGGATTGTTCTTTCCCCAGCAGCACAGTGCCTGGAGGAGCCGCCTGCTTTCACTCTCCCGCCCCACCAGTGGGCTTAATTCTCCTTCTGCGGCCATCTCTGTAAGGTCGCGGCCAAACTGATCCAGAAGTTCTGTGCGCTGGTACGTTTTTAAATGACGGGGATCCTCTTTTGCAATTCCGACTCTTCTGCGCTTCATCTCTGTAATCAGCTCCATATAAACCAGCCAGGGCCTTACCTGCGCTGCCTTAAAAAACTTTGCCGCACCTACAGTGTCATCCTTAAGAAGCGCCAGCAGGATATGCTCCACCCCGGTAAACTCTGCCTGAAACCATGCGGCAAGCTTATGGCTCTGATCCAGGATCTTTGTGCTTTCCATGGAATAGCTCCAGGCAGACTGTACGATCACAAGCCCGGTAGAAGGCACCCATTCCTCAATCATTGCAGACACAAGCTGCTCATCCATCCCGTACCGCCTAAGAAGCTTATGTACATTGCCGCTCTTTTCCTTCGTAAGCGCCAGCAGAAGGTGCTCTGTCCCCACAGTGACCTGTCCCATGCTTTTCGCCGCTTCTGCCGCCATGGCAAGCGCATCCCTGGCGCAGTTATCATAATATGGATGCATCCCTTCCGTCACCTCACTTCGCTGTATGCTCCATTATAAAGTCCATTGCCTTTTTTACTGCAATCTCATCTCTCAGCCTCTTCGCCTCTTCGCCCTGTATCACTCTTTTTACCTCTTCTCTCCCCAGTGGATACCGGACCGTCAGCTTTTCAATCTCCCGGTCAAAATCCTCCTCTGTGGCCGCAATCCCTTCTTTTTTCGCAATTTCCGCAAGGAGCATCCTTGCCTTTAGCTGCTTTTTCGCCAGTTCCTTCATCTTATTTACCAGCTCTTTCTCATTCGTGTGGGAAGCCGCATAGTACTGCTCAATGGACAGCCCCTGCTGGGTCAGCCTCAGGGCATATTCCTCCGCCATGCGCCTGGCACGCTCATTGATATCCCTTTCGGAAACCTTCACGGTGGACCGTGAAAGGATATCCGCAATCACATGCTCTTCCTTTTCCTTGTCCGTCAGCCCTTCCGGAACCTTAACCCCAATATATTTCCCGAGAATTACTCTTGCCATAAGCTTTTATCCTTCCTGCTGCGTCTGTATAAGCTCCATATTCTTTAAAAGCGCCTCATAAATACTCAGTTCTGTCATAAAATTGCGCTCCATTAAAGCTTTTGCATCCTTATACTTTTTTATGCTCTGCGCCCACTTTTCCTGATTTTGGAAAAGACGGGCCTGTTCATAGGTTACGACCGCAATGCTCTGATTTCTGTTAACCAGCCATTCTCTTGTCTCCTTTGTCAATCCATCCTCATCCTGAGTATCCGGACAGGATGCTCATCCAAGGCCGGATGCCGGCATGACCATACACTTCAGTTCCCTTGATTTCTCCTCCAGGTACTTTTCTGCCCCTTCATAATTCTCCTTCTCATAATATACCTGAAGCTCCTTATAAAATTTTTTCCCATTCAAAAACATACCGCTGTCCCGTTCCTTTCCATATTAGAAATATCCAATAACCGTTCCGCTTCACAGTCAGATCCTAATGCCAAATTCCTCCCTGACGATTCTCCACAGATCTTCCTTGTCCCTAATGACAGTCTCCGTCACCTTTCCGTCCTCTTCCAGTGTATACACATCATTGAAGATGGATTTGCGTCCTTTCTCAGTCCGAAGGTTCAGCACTCTGTTTGCCACAAATTTTGACAGCGGCGTGGTGGAATAATATCCTGCCAGGGGAGCGAATTCCACTGGATCCTGGGGCTGCAGTGTAAATTCAATCAGCGGTTCAAATCCATCTTCCCTGCACATGCCCATTCTCCACCAGTACTCATCCGTCCGCTCCACGCGGAACCTGCGTTCTCCCATCTCTTCCTCATATCCGTCCTCTACAAGAAGGGCTCCTGATGGCGACGGTCCTCCGAAGCCGACATCGCAGAAATAATACCTCCCGCCAAGCCTTACAAGTTCAATCCTGTGATTTCCAGGCGGTACATGCCCTCCGTAAACCTGATCCATTACAACACGCGCCCGGGCTTCCTGCACATCATATCCGCATCCCTTAAGCAGATGGCAGAACAGGCCGTTAAGTTCGAAGCAAAAGCCTCCTCTTCCCCTTATGACAAGCTTGTTAAACAGATCCTCCGTGTCCAGGCTGACCGGCTCATCCAGATCGTATATGCTGAGATTCTCAAATGGAATGTGTGTCTGATGGAGGCTGATCAGACGGTCCAGGTAGTCCTTATCTGCTGCTTCACACGGTCCGGCTCCAATGCGCGCAAGATAGGCGGACAGGTCGGAAACAGGCTCATATATTCTGCTGTACATACTCTGGTCTCCTTTCGTATTTATGTAACAGTTCAGATGCCTTCACTGTTACATATTCTTTACTTTTTCTTTCTATGTCCAGTGTAGTGGACTGACGCCTGTTACAGCTAGTAAAGACTGCACACTTTTGAAGTAAAAAAAGAGGACATTATCATGAGATTAGATAACGTCCTCTTTTTGATTTTTCTGTTTCGCAAAAACATTTTCATATATCTATTTTTATCCATCTATAAACCTTATGGCAAGCTGTTTCATCTCCCGGGCATTTTCAAGCACTGTTTTTGTAATCTTTGCCCCTCCAAGGATTCTGGCAAGCTCTTTCACTGCCTCCTCCTCGTCAAGCCTGCGGATTGTAGTAGTGGTATCACTGCTCCCTACCTTTTTTTCAATCAAGAAATGGGTGCTGGCCATAGCCGCAATCTGGGCAAGATGTGTGATACAGATCACCTGATGATTCCTGCCGATGACTGCCATCTTCTCCGACACCTTCTGTGCCGTACGGCCGCTGATTCCCACATCAATCTCATCGAAGATCAGGGTCTCCACTGCATCCTGGTCTGCCATAATCGTCTTAATTGCCAGCATGATTCTTGAAAGTTCTCCCCCTGACGCTACATTTGCAAGGGGTCTTACTGGAAGTCCGGGATTCAGGGATACCTGGAATTCCACATCATCCGCTCCGTCAGCCGTATAATCCTTCAGGCTGTCAAAAGCAATCTCAAACTTCACATCCGCAAAGTTCAGATCCTTAAGCCCCTCCTCAATTTTCCTTTCCAGAAGCTTTCCCTCCGCCCTGCGGACCCTGGTAAGCTTTGCGCAGGCCTCCTTCAGCTTCTCCTGTGCACTTTCCAGTCCGTTTTTCAGCTCTTCCATATAGGCTTCATAGTCCTTAAGTCTCTCTAGTTTTTCCCTCCCGGATTCTGCATAGGAAAGAATCTCTCCGATCGTACCACCGTATTTTGTCTTCAGACGATTGATCTCATTTAAGCGGCTCTCTGTCTCATAGAACTCCTCCTCTGAGAATTCGCAGGAGCTTAAGTAATCGGCCAGCTCACGGTTAAAATCATTCAGGAGACTGTCAATCTCCGAGAGCTGCCCATAGAGCTGCCCCGCCCTCTCGTCGTACCCGGTTAGCTCCGACAGCATCCTTATGGCACGGCTCAGGTTCTCGCTGGCGCTTCCGTCCCCCTCACTGGTATACTGGTAAGCAGCCGCCGCGCCCTCGGTAAGCTTCTTTCCATTTTCCATGCGTCTGAAAAGAGTCTCCAGTTCCTCATCCTCGCCCTCTTTTAATTCTGCATTTTCAATCTCATCCAGTTCAAACTGAAGAAAGGACATCTCTTTTGCGCGTTCCGACTCATCCATATCGGATTCCTCCAGCCGTTTTTTAAACAAGCGGTACTCCTGATATGCTTCTGCCACTCTTTTCTTTAATTTTTCTGCTTTCTCGCCTGCAAACGCATCTACAAATCCCAGGTGATTTTTCTTATACAACAGAGACTGGTGCTCATGCTGTCCATGAATGTCAATCAAGGCAGACGCCGCCTCTCTTAAGACAGCCATGGTTACTGTCTCTCCGTTAATCCGGCTAACACTTCTTCTTTCCATCAGGCGGCGGCTCAGTACTATAACCCCGTCCTCCGGGAAAATATCAAGTGCTTTCAGCGCTTTGATCTGTGCCGGATGCTCTACACTGAAGGTAAGCTCCACAAAGCCATAATCTGCGCCCTCTCTTATCATATCCTTTGTATATTTTCCGCCAAGAGCCAGATTAACCGAACCAAGAATAATTGATTTTCCCGCCCCGGTTTCACCAGTCAGAATATTCAGGCCATCTTCAAACTCCACTTCGACCTCATCAATAAGAGCCAGGTTTTTCACATGTAAATTTTGTAACATCTATTCCTCCTACAGGACAATCCTGCTGATTTTTTCCATTACCCGTACAGTATCCTCCTTACTGCGGATTGCACACATAATCGTGTCATCCCCCGCAATACTGCCCACAACTTCCTTCCACTTCATGGCGTCAAGCGCGGCACAGACTGCCATCGCCATCCCGGCTACCGTCTTGATCACCAGAATGTTCTGTGCCATATCCATCGACACATAACCGTCTCTTAGCACACGCATATACTTTTCGTTCATCCCGTCCTTTGCATCCTGGTGGACCGCATAACGCTGTCCTCCTCCCTCTGCCGGAACCTTTGTAAGCTTCAGGTCCCTGATATCCCTGGACACCGTTGCCTGCGTCACCTGAAATCCCTCATTCTGCAGACGCTCGGCAAGTTCTTCCTGTGTCTCAATATGATATGTGTGGATCAACTCAATAATCTTTGCATGTCTGTTAACCTTCATGTTGCTAATTTCCTTTCATCTTCCTCCGCAGTGTCTCCAGAAAACTGACTCTGCTAAGCTTGATAATCTTTGCAAAAGCCGCTGCCCTCCTGACTGTCACCGTATCTCCTGTCACCATAGTCATCGTATCCGCACCATCAAAGGCAATGCATGCCTCCTCCACTGTATGCTGCTTTCCTTCTCCGATCTCAAGAACAAGCTCATCCTCTGCTGACAGCACAATACTGCTCGTATTCAGTGCATGGGAGCAGATCGGCGTGATCACGATCAGAGAGGCAGTAGGCTCTACGATGGGCCCGCCCGCTGACAGATTATACGCCGTGGAGCCCGTAGGCGTGGAGATAATCATCCCGTCTGCCTCATAGGAATTCAGCAGCTCTCCATTTACATACAGCTTAAAATGAATCAGCCTGAGACTTTCCCGCCTCGCCACCACAATATCATTCAGTGCCACGTCACGCACCAACGGCCCGGACACACTGCAAAGTGTGCCTTCAAGCATCATCCGGTCTTCCACTGCATACTCACCGGAAAGGAGCCTCTTTAGTGCCTCCTCAATATGGCTTACCTCAACCTCTGCGAGATAACCAAGAGTTCCCATATTAATCCCCAGTATCGGGATATTCCTCCCATGCAGGGCTCTTGACACTTCAATGAGAGTACCGTCTCCGCCAATCACAATGGCGCAGTCAAAGTTCTCTGGAATCGAATCCATGATAATCCTTTTATTTTCATCCTTCAGACACCGGATACATGTTTTTCCCCATGAAATAAGAATTTCAATAATTCCCTCTGTCACCCTCTGTCCGATGTCTTTTCCGTCATTTGTAACAATAAAGAACCGTTCCATCTCCTGCTATTCCTCCCACTACTCCTTCGCAGATTACATGAAAACCTGCCCGCCTCTGCCCTGTGTTTATGCAGAGTCCTTGCAGAAGCTGCCGAACGCATCCTGCACAGTCTTCCTGATGTCTATACTCCCACGGATACCGCCTCCACATTTTTTCAGATGTACAAGATATTCTATGTTTCCCTCCGGTCCGCGGATTGGCGAAAAGGTAAGATTTTCCACATAGAATCCGCATGAAACAGCAAAACCCGTCACTGCCTCAATCACCTCTATATGGGTTTCTGGATCCCGGACAACGCCTTTCTTCCCCACCTTCTGCCTTCCTGCTTCAAACTGCGGTTTAATAAGCGCCGCGATCTCCCCGTCCTCTTTCAGATAATCCCGGATTGCAGGCAGCACCTTTGACAGGGAGATAAAGGATACATCAACAGAGGAAAAATCAACAGGCTCCCCAATATCCTCTGGCTTCACATAACGGATATTGGTCTTCTCCATACATACAACGCGGGGATCCTCCCGAAGCCTCCAGTCAAGCTGTCCTCTCCCCACATCAATTGCGTAGACCTTACGGGCTCCGTTCTGAAGCATACAGTCTGTAAATCCCCCGGTAGAAGCTCCCACATCCGTGCAGACTTTTCCCTTCACAGAGGTGTCAAAGGACTGAAGCGCCTTTTCAAGTTTTAGCCCTCCACGGCTTACATAGGGCAGGGAATGTCCCCGGACCTCGATCTTTACTTCCTCTTTAAATGACATGCCGGGCTTATCCTCCTTCTGCCCGTCCACATATACACTTCCCGACATAATCACTGCCTTTGCTTTCTCTCTGGACGATGCCAGATTCCGCTTTACAAGCAATACATCCAACCGTTCCTTCATATCTGAAGCTCCTTAACTGCCTTTAAGATTTTTTCTGTCATGCTCCCGCTGTCAATCCCGTTTTCCTTTCTGAGCATGGCAATGCTCCCGTGCTCCACATACGTATCTGGAAGGGCAAGGATCAGCACCTTAACCAAAAGACCTGCCCTCTCTGCATATTCCAGTACATGCTCCCCGTATCCGCCAGTCTTTACATTTTCTTCCATCACAGCAATCATACGGTGATTCTCTGCAAGGCGGCGTATCATCTCCTCATCCAGAGGCTTGATAAATCTGGCGTTCACCAGGCTGCAGGGAATGCCCTTTTTCTTCAAGTTTTCGCGTACCTTCACTGCCTCTTCAAACATATGCCCCGCACTGAGAATAGCAAGCCCCTCCTCCCTGCAGATCCATTCGCTCTTTCCATATTCCACAGGAGCGCGGTATTTTTCATAGTCGGTATATACTGTTCCCCTCGGATAGCGGAGCGCCACCGGCCCGTCATATCCCACGGCAAACCGGACCATATCCGCCATCTCCCATTTATTTTTCGGGGACAGAACCGTCATATTCGGAATTGCGCTCAGATAGGAAAGGTCGAAAATTCCCTGATGGGTTTCCCCGTCGCTTCCTACCAGTCCGGCACGGTCAACAGCAAACATCACCGGAAGATTCTGAAGCGCCACGTCATGTATGATCTGATCATATCCTCTCTGCAAAAAGGAAGAATACACTGCAAAGACCGGCTTAAGCCCGCCTGCTGCAAGCCCGGCTGCAAAGGTAACAGCATGTCCCTCCGCAATCCCCACATCAAAGAACCGGTTCGGAAAACGTTTCCGAAAACCCGAAAGACCCGTTCCATCTGCCATTGCTGCAGTAATCACCGTAATCTCCGGGTTCTTTGCCGCCTCGGCACAGATGACCTTTCCGAAAACATCTGTATAGGTATCCTCTTCTTTTTTTGCAGTTACTTCACCGCTCTTAATATCAAAGGGACCGATCCCGTGGAACTTATCCGGCGCACTCTCTGCAGGCTCATAGCCCTTTCCCTTCTCTGTCATGACATGAAGAAGCACTGGTCCCTCCACACGCTTTGCCTCTGAAAGCGCCCTGCATAATACCGGCAGATTATGTCCCTGGATTGGTCCGAAATAAGTAACCCCCATATCCTCAAACAGCATTCCCGGCACCACCAGCTGCTTAATGCTGCTTTTTGTCCTGCGGATATGTTCAATCAGAGTATCCCCTAAAACCGGAATACACTCCAGTGCATTGGTCACGCCCTTTTTTAAGCCTGTATAAAAACCTGCTGTTCTGAGATGGGACAGGTATTTGGACATACCTCCCACATTTTCCGAGATGGACATATTATTATCATTCAAAATAATAATAAAATTACTCTTTAACCTGGATGCATTATTGAGTGCCTCGTATGCCATGCCTCCTGTAAGGGACCCGTCGCCAATCACCGAGATCACATAATGCTCTTCCCCCTTTATATCCCTCGCCTCCACAAGGCCAAGCCCTGCGGAAACGGACGTTGAGCTGTGCCCTGTATCAAAGGCGTCACAGGGGCTTTCCTTCCTCTTTGGAAATCCACTTAATCCCCCGTAGGTCCGCAGGCCGTCAAATCCATCCTTTCTCCCTGTCAGAAGCTTGTGAGTATAAGACTGGTGTCCCACATCCCATATGATCTTATCCTGGGGCAGGTCAAACACAAGATGCAGTGCCATGGTAAGCTCCACAACCCCAAGATTAGACGCAAGATGCCCCCCTGTCTTACTGACCTTTTCCACAAGGAACTGCCGGATTTCCCTGGCCAGTATGGCAAGCTCTTCTGATGTCAGATTCTTTATATCATTTTCCTTTTGTATTCGTTCCAGCATATAAGATTTCCCCTGTCTTAAGTAAAAATCATACTATCTTTACTTGTCTCTGTGGATCAGTTGTATGAGAAGCTCTTCAAGATACGGATTCTCTCCCGGAAGTCTCTTTAATAGCCTGACCGCATCCTGAGACTCTTCATCCACCTTTTTCCTGGCCTCTTCAATTCCAAAAAGTGTTACATATGTAGTTTTTTCATTTTTCTCATCACTATGTACCGGCTTCCCCAGAGTCTGGGTGGTACTCGTCACATCAAGGATATCATCCTGAATCTGAAATGCGAGTCCGGTCTTCCTCCCAATGCTCCCGGCTGTCCTGACCTCCTCCTCTGAAGCGCCTCCGAGAATCGCCCCGATCATCATCGCAGCTTCGATGAGTGCTGATGTCTTAAGCTCATAGATCGTATCAAGCACTTCCTTTGAAATCTGATGCCCTGTCTCCTTTACATCAATAACCTGTCCGCCGATCATACCGTATATTCCTGCCTTTTCCCCCAGCACACTTAAGGCACGTCCAGTCAGAAGCGCATCCTCTGGTTCCATCACAAAGGCTTTGAACGCCGTCTCAAATGCATAATTAAGAAGAGCATCTCCAGCAAGAATCCCCATGTCTTCCCCATATACGACATGTGTTGTCTTACGCCCTCTGCGGTAATCATCATCATCCATTGCCGGAAGGTCGTCATGCACAAGAGAGTACGTATGGATCATCTCAATAGCAGCCATAAAGGGCTCCACTGCCTTTGATTTTCCTCCGAACAGGGAAAAGGTTTCCTTCATTAGCATTGGGCGTATCCTCTTTCCTCCTGCCAGAAGGCTGTAGGTCATGGCCTCCATAATAATCCTCTGACAGCCTTTCTGTACCGGAAGGTATGACTGGAGAATATCCTCGATCTGCCTTACCCTGCACTCTCGCTGCCTTTCAAATTCTTCACTCTTCAAACTCATGCATCTCACCTTCATCATCTAAAACCAGCATCTTTTTTTCTATCTTATCCAGTCTGTCATTACAGGACTTAAGAAGCTCCATCCCCCTGTGATAAAGCTGAAAGGATTCCTCCAGGGAAACCTCCGGCTGCTCCATCGTACCGATCACCGACTCAAGTCCTTCAAATAATTCCTCCAGCGTCTGCTTAGCCATAATGCTCCTCCTTCACCTGTTCTGTCCTTGCATAGATCACTCCGTCTGTCACATGAACACAAAGCTTCTTCCCCTCTTCGGCCTGCCGGATGCTTTTCAGTGCATGTCCTGATTCGTCCTGCACATAAGCATACCCCTGATTCAGCTTCTTTAAAGGGGACAGGCCGTTGATCCGTTCTATATAGATCTCAAGCCTCTGTCTGGACGTACGGATCTTCTCCTTCATCCGCCCCCTGAGCCTGTCCTCAAGCTCTGCAAGGCGCATCCGGTTCTCCTTGAGCTTATTTCCCGGATGGAGGAATCCAAGCTTTGACTCATAGCCTTTCAGGCGCATCCTCGTAAACTGCACTTTGCGTTCCAGCAAAGAGCCAAGCCTCTGCCGGTACTGCCTGCACCTCTCCTGGGTCTGACGGTAATCAAAGACCGCAAGTTCTGCCGCCGCCGAAGGCGTAGGAGCCCGCAGATCAGCCACAAAATCAGCGATCGTGGTATCCGTCTCATGTCCCACTGCAGAGATAACCGGAACTGGACAGTTGAAAATGGCCCTGGCGACCTCTTCCTCATTGAAGGCCCACAGATCCTCGATGGAACCGCCGCCCCTTCCCACAATCATCACATCAATCTCTTCACGGGACAGCCTTTCAATCCCCCGGACAATGCTTTCCTTCGCCCCCTCACCCTGGACCTGGGCAGGATAAAGGATGAGCTGCACATACGGATTCCTCCGCCTGGCAATATTCATAATATCACGCACCGCAGCGCCTGTGGAAGCTGTCACTACGCCAACGCGCCTGGCAAACCCTGGAACCGGCTTCTTATATTCTGCTGAAAACATTCCCATCTCTTCAAGCTCCTGCTTCAGAGCCTGGAATCTTTCAAACAGGACGCCCTCTCCATCTAATCGGATCTCCCTTGCGTAAAGCTGACAGGTCCCGCTTCTTTCATAAATATTCACCGAGCCAAATACGACCACCTGCTGTCCATTACTCATACGAAAAGCGAGCCCGCCCCGCTGCCCTGCAAACATAACACAGGCAATCGTTCCTGACTCGTCCTTTAGTGAAAAATATATATGCCCCGAGGTATGATATTTACAATTGGACACTTCTCCCTTCACATAGATGCGGCTCAGCATATAGTCCTGGGTGAACATATTTTTAATATAAGCATTAATCTGTCCTACAGTATAGACATTTCGCACCATCATCTCCACCTCTGGCCAGCGCAGGAAATCTGCACCCCCGAATCACTTCCCTCACTGCTGCTCCTTCTTCTCTGTCAGCTTCGCAAGCACTCCATTCACAAATGCCGGTCCGTCATCTCCGCTGTATCTCTTGGCAAGCTCTACCGCCTCATTGATTGCGACTCCCTCCGGAACATCCTTATCCCACTTCATCTCATACAAAGCAAGACGCAGGATGCTTAGATCCACCTTATTCATGCGTCCAGTCTTCCACCCCTTTGCATGGGCGTTAATGAGTGCATCAATCTCCTCTGTCTTAAGAATAACGTCAAGCGCCTTCGTCCGGATATACTCCATATCCTCCTCCGAAGGCTCCCTGCCCTCCATCTGTTCAAAATAAAGCTGCATCTGCCCAGGCATCTCACTGTCACTATTAAATTCATAGCTAAATACCATTCTGAATATATGCTCCCGCAATTCTGACCGTTTCACTTAATCCTCCTCCGGAACATCCACTCCGGCAACCCTGATATTCACATCCGCAACCTCAAGCCCTGTCATATTCTCAATGGCCGCCCTGACCTTCTCCTGCACCTTCCCGGTAACATCTTTGATGCTGTATCCAAACTTCATGTTCATAGCCAGAGACACTGTCACAATCCCATCCAGCACATCCACCTTCACGCCCCTGGACAAAGACTTCCTGCCAAGCCTGTTCACCAGCTCCTTCGTGGCATTGCCAGCCATCGAAGAAACCCCGTCAACCTCCATGGCTGCAAGCCCCGCAATAATCGCCACAACCTCGTCCGCAATCTTAACTTCTCCAAGATTCTCCTCTGTCTTTATCGTATAAGTACTCTTTTCTTCCTTTCCCATGTCATTCTACCTCCTGTCTGTTCCCTCTGAACTGTTACATATTTTAATCTATTATAACAAATCCATCCCAATTTGCAAAGTGGGGACGGGGTATTTTTAAAAATACCCCGTCCCTATTTGTTACTATTCACGGACTAACCGTCCGCTCACCACCATTTTACCGGCTCGGATGCCGTGCAGCGGAGTGCACGGCCCCATGAATAGTATCCCCTATTTTGCAAATTCTGCCAGGATAAGTCCATTATTTCTGTCCTGTGTCATGCGGATGCTCCACTCGTTTACAAACAAAAGCAGTGGCCGTCCCTTCAGGTCTTTCACCCGTTTCATGTCCGATGTGCCGGTGATCTTCGCCACATCAATATCCGGATTCTCAATCCACCGGATATACTCGTAGGGCAGATTGTCCATACGGATCTCCACGTTATATTCGTTTTCCAGACGGTATTTGAGCACATCAAACTGCAGCACGCCCACAACGCCCACAATAATCTCCTCCATGCCTGTATTAAATTCCTGGAAAATCTGTATCGCACCCTCCTGGGCAATCTGGTTGATTCCCTTGATAAACTGCTTGCGCTTCATGGTATCCACCTGCCTTACCCTGGCGAAATGCTCTGGTGCAAAGGTAGGAATTCCTTCGTAGCTGAACCGCTCTGCGGAAGTCGTAAGGGTATCTCCGATGGAAAAAATCCCTGGATCAAATACTCCGATAATGTCTCCTCCGTAAGCCTTCTCCACCATCTTGCGCTCACTTGCCATCAGCTGCTGCGGCTGGGAAAGCCGTACCTTTTTCCCGCCCTGCATATGGTACACATCCATCCCTGCATCAAAGGAGCCCGAGCAGATCCGCATAAAAGCAATTCTGTCCCTGTGCGCCTTATTCATATTGGCCTGGATCTTAAAGACAAAGGCTGAAAATGCCTCTTCCGCCATGGGATCAATCATCCCCTTGTCCGACATACGCGGAAGAGGGGATGTGGTCATCTTAAGGAAATGCTGCAAAAATGTCTCCACACCAAAATTCGTAAGGGCAGAACCGAAAAACACTGGTGATAGCTCTCCTTTACTTACAAGCTCCTGGTCAAACTCCGCCCCCGCGCCGTCCAGAAGCTCCGTCTCCTCCATAAGTCTGCTCCTCTGCTCCTCGCTCATAAGCTCTGAAAGCTCCGGTGATACGAGAGAAACCTTCTTCACCTCTCCCTGGATGGTTCCCTTCCTCGTATCTGAGAAGAGTTCTACCACCTTCTCTGCTCTTTCATAGACGCCCAGAAATTCCTTACCTGAGCCAATGGGCCAGTTCACCGGACATGTGGCGATACCAAGCTCTGTCTCAATATCATCCAGAAGCTCAAAAGTGTCCATGGCTTCTCTGTCCATCTTATTGATAAATGTAAAGATCGGAATGTGACGCATGGTACATACTTTAAAAAGTTTTCTCGTCTGCGCCTCCACACCTTTCGATGCGTCGATGACCATAACTGCCGAATCCGCTGCCATCAAAGTCCGGTACGTATCCTCCGAGAAATCCTGATGGCCCGGCGTGTCCAGAATGTTGATACAGTAGCCTCCGTAATTAAACTGAAGGACAGAGGATGTCACAGAGATTCCTCTCTCCTTCTCAATCTCCATCCAGTCAGATACCGCATGCTTTGCTGTTGCCTTTCCTTTTACACTTCCCGCCTGATTGATCGCTCCGCCGTAAAGCAGGAATTTCTCAGTGAGGGTGGTCTTTCCTGCGTCAGGATGGGATATGATTGCAAATGTTCTTCTCTTCTCTATTTGTTTTTTTACCTCGCCTGTAACCAGTGACATATTCTAAACACTCCTGATAATATATAGTAGTATAACCTGAAAAATACACCGGTAATCAGTATAACACAGCAGGACCATGAACTCAACAGGAAAATGAGGGAGGACGCGGGCAGGGGGACAAACAGCAGCCCGGAATTCGTTTCTGCTCCGGGCTGCGTCCCCGCCTCACTTTTATTTCCCGTCAGAGTACACTGGCGTGATCACGATATTTTCCGGCGCAATCCCCGTCTTCCTGGTTACAATGTCCTCAATCTTCGCAAGGCTGGCGTCGTCAATCTCCTTTGCATTCACCACCACATCCGCTGATTCGGCCGTAAGGCTCACCACCGTCTCACTGAATCCCTTGGACGCAAGCATTGTCTCCGCAGCGGCCTCCTTCTCCATCAGGTCCGTCATCGCCACCATCTGATTAATGGCATCCTGCTTCTGTTCCTCACTGATACTTTCATTGTCAATAATCTCAAGCAGGGTTTCCTTATTCTTCGCCCGCACCTGCTCTCTGGAAACCTTAGCCTCCGCCACAACCGCACTTGCCTCACCGGAAGTAAGCACCGCCTCGCCAGGCGTCCCGTCCACACTACCGTCATCGCCGTCCTTGCTTTCAATATCATCGGAAGCACTTGCAAGATCCTCCTCCGAAATATCAAGAAGCTCCTGGTTTGCAATCTCGTTATTCGCTTTTGTTGCATCCTTTTCATTGCTAAACAGCCTGCCTGAATAATTCAGATATCCGGCAGCCGCGATCATTATCGCCAATGCTGCAATAACGATCTGATTCTTTTTAAATATTCGTTTCACTTATGCTTCCCTCCTACCTTTCACTATTCTAATCTTATGCGTGTCTATCCCAAATAATGCCTGAACTGCCTCAGTAATATTTTTTACTACAACTGCATTATTCCCGCCCGTCGCAATAACCACCACTCCCTCCACCTTTGGGCTTAGTTCTTTGCTGACATAAGGGGATCTTCCATCTCCGTCTGTCTCATCATTCACTGCCGTCTCACTGCGATTCTCACTCTTTGTCGTTCTTTTTCCACCCCGGCTGTCACTCTCTGTCACCTGCTCCCGGCTTTCCTGGGTGTCCTTTTCTACTACTTTTTCCCTTGATTCCGAAAGTGTGATCATAACTGACACCTTCCCGGCGCCCTCCATCTCAGACAGAATGCCCTCCAGCTTCTCCTCTAGCTGCGCCACATACTCTGTCTCGGACATCCGGGTCTCCTTCCCTTCTTCGGAAAGAAATGTACTTTTTCCCCTGTCCTGCGTTTCCTTCTTCTCTCCTCCCGGTATGGCTATGACAAGCAGAAGGATCCCTGCAAGCAGTACGATGAGAATCTGATCCTTTTTCAGTTTTTTCCCTTTAAATGCCTTAAAAAAGGTATTTTCAAAATCCTTCCTGCCAGTCAATCTGAATCTCCTCCACTTCAATTCCATCTGCCCCTCTTTCGCTGCCCTCTGAAGACTCTCCCGCGATGCCGGAGTTATTTTCTGTCATCTCTCTGCCCTCTAACGACTCTTCCGCTTCGTTATTCCAAAATCTCTGCGCCTCCTCTGCCATGGCATTCTCCAGGCTCTGTATAGATTCTCCCTCTGTATATTCTTCCACTTCTTTTATAAAATCAGTGATCCGGAGCTCGGTTCCGAAAATTTTAAGAACTGGCGTCAGTATCATAAGTATCAGCACAAGCCCCGTAAAAAATCGAATATATTTCTTATAGTCCTTATTCGGAACTGCATGAAGAACCGCTGTCACCAGTACGAGGTAAAACGCAATATTCTGCATCCACTCATAAATATAGTCAAACATGCTTCCTCCTTATACACTTCCTGTCGATGCCGAAACTACCACAATGGTAAGCAGGAACAAAAATCCTGTGGTAAAGACGATCCGCATCAGAAGTCTTAGCCCGTCGCTGACACTCTCCACGCACCCTGTTACCCGTTTATCCGACACCGGCTGAATCAATGCAGCCGCCAGCTTATACATCAGTACAATGCACCCGATCTGTACAAGAGGCACAATGCACAGTGCGAAACAGATTACCGCCCCTGTCACCCCAATACCATTTTTTACCAGTACGGCTGTTCCAAGCACTACCTCTGTCATTCCGCCAATGGCGTCACCGACCCCCGGGATCGCCTCAGCCCCTCTTGTAACCACACTTCTCTTCACTGCATCCACTGCAGGACTGATCAGGCTCTGTATCACATTCAGTCCTATGATGCACGCAAGCAGAGACTTCAAGATCCAGGAAACCGTCGTCTCAATCAGTTCCGCAAATTTGCTCAGATACTCTTCCTCCGAAAGAAAATTCAGAATTTTTACCATCATATATACATGTACTAGAGGAAGAAGAATCTTCACAATGAATAGCTCCACCAGAAAAATCAGAAACAGAACCAGGTGATAAAATGCTGCTGCCGTTACGCCTCCCTTCGCTGCGGTTACCGCCAGAAAGTACACCGGGCAGAACGCTCCCATAAATGTTGTAAGCCCCTCGATTCCTCCGGTTGTCCATTCCACAACCTCCCGGAAAGAATTTAAAGACAGGGCAAGCAGAAGAATATACAGCACATAAAAACTAACGGCTGAAATCTGTTTACTCTGAAATACTTGTCCGAAATTGGTAAAGACCGCTGCCATAATGCATAAAAACAAGATATGCAGAAGACTTTTCCGGCTGCTTTCCACAGCATAGATAAACTGGTCAGACACCAGCCTTCCCAAAAGCTCTATCGTAAACTCCGTCTCCCCGGACAATACATCAAAAAGTGTCTCCTGAAATCCAATCCTCTCTCCTGGGAAAAGATTTTTAAGTTCCTCGTCAATTTCCCCGAAGTCAAACTGCCCTGCCAGTTCATCTGCCATGTCTCCTATATTTTCCGAAGACTTCCCACTGGATGCCTGATCATACCCTTCTGCCAGTTCACCACTGGATGTCTGCCCCCGGGTTCCTGCTGACTGATCTCTAGATTTCTGCTCCTTAGTTCCTGCTGACTGATCTCTAGATTTCTGCTCCTTTGGAAATTCATATTCACCGGCCTGTGCTGATTCCCTGCTGTACGTCCGGTCCCTGTTTTCCGCCGCCTGGACAGGCATACATTTCAATTCCGCGCACAATACAGCAGGCATAAGAAGTATAAATAATCCGGCAAAAATCCCTGCACATTTCCTGCCTTTCATTCTCATGACAAAAAATCCTTTATCACTGTAAGAAGCGCCAGAAGCACTGGTATACTAAGCACAAGCACCGCAAGTTTTCCAAAAATTTCAATCTGCACTGCAACTGCCTGATATCCTGCATCCTTGCAGATGCCGGAGGCAAATTCCGCAATGTACGTAATTCCAAGCATCTTTATAAGTGTCCCCACATAGGCTGTATCCATCCGGATATATCCGCCAAGGGTCTTCACAAGGTTAATCACTGCCTCCAGATGCCCAAGAACACAGAAAAAAATAATCAGGCTTAAAGCGATGCTAATATAGATGCCATACTCTGCCTTCCCGCTTTTAAACTGCACTGCAAGAAGTACTCCTGCAACTCCGATAATACCGATCCGTATGATATCCAATTCTAAGCCCCCTTCCATATTTGTATAACTGTCTGATTGCTGAATCCGCTGCATAGAACTGGAATTCAGCACTTGTTTTATGAAACAAAAAACAGTCTCTGTATGGACTCGAACAGTTCATAGATATATGGCACAATCCAGAATAATACAAGCAGCAGCCCGGCCAGGCTTGTCAGGAATGCATGCTCCTCTCTTCCGCTGTGTTTGAGAACCTGGCTCAATACTGAGACAAGAATCCCCACTGCTGCAATTTTAAAGATCATATTTACAGTCATGTAACCCTCCCCCTATAGCAGCAGGATTACAATCAGTATCCCGCTCATAATTCCCAGGCAATGGCATAATCTCACCTTTGATTTCATTTCCCCCTGCATCTCTTCCATAGACAGCTCTAACCTTGTAAGATAGAGCTCCAGGATCTTCACCTGCATGGTCACATCCGCAAGTCCCAGCCGCTCCCCAAGTTCCTTAAGCCTTAAAAGCTCTTCACCGGAAAGTGCACAGCCCTGCAGGCCCTCGCCTATGCTTGTCTTCCATATCTCCTCAAAAGTACCTCCATCTCTCTTTCCAAGCCGGGTTCCAAGTCCGTTAAGCCACGTTCCATATGGCTCCCTGGCAGACTTCCCAATATAGGAAAATATTTCTCCAAGAGGGCTTCCGGCATAGCGTATCTCACTCTGGACCCAGTAAAAAAGCTGCCTGACATACTGCATCTGCGCATACTCGTCATGAAGCATTTCTGCCTTCCTAAGCCCAAAAAGCACCGTAGCACTGATTACAAGAACACTTCCCGCTGCTTTTAGCATATCTCCTTCTTTCGTACCTCCTCCTGAAAAATACATCGGATATTTTCGTCAAAGATTCCCCGGATCTCCCCGGCTTTTTCGTGATTTCCCAAAAGAATATAACGTCCAAAATGCTTCTCCCGGATCATATTTCCAAAAACCGGCTTTTTCGCAAGCTCCTCAACCGAATTTCCATGTACCGTGGCAATCAGACTGCATCCACAGTGAAGCGCATATTCAATGGCACGCACATCCTCTTCTGATCCAATCTCATCCACCGCAATCACCTCAGGGCCCATGGAACGGATCAGCATAATCATTCCCTCTGCCTTCGGGCAGCAGTCCAGTATATCCGTCCGGATTCCAAGATGATTCTGCGCCACTCCCATATAACAGCCGCCAATCTCCGACCGCTCGTCAACCACTCCCACCGGCTTTCCCGAAAGAAACGCATTTCCATCAGAAATCTGCCGGATCAGATCCCTAAGCAGTGTCGTCTTCCCACATCCAGGGGGAGACACAATCAATGTATGATAGAGTCTCCTCTGCCTTGTAATATAAGGGAACACCTTGTCCGCACATCCGGGCACCTCATGGGAGATCCGTACATTCACCGAAGAAATATATTTCAGATTCTTTACTCTTCCTCCTTCCAGCATCACCTGCCCTGCCATACCGATTCTGTGCCCCCCTTCTATTGTAATGAATCCCTGCCTCATCTCCTGTTCATAGGCATATAAAGAATAATGGCTGATATAATCAACCATTTCCCGCAAATCCTCCTTTGTAACAATATAGGGCTCACCGCGCGCTCTTTCCACAAAAACCTCCTCCCCACTGTACAAAAGAAGAAGCGGCTTTTGCGCCCTGAGCCTGATCTCCTGAAGCAGATCAAACTCACACTGTATCCTCCTTTTAAGAAGCAGCCGTATACCGCGCGGCAGTACATTCAGGATTCCTTCTCCCTGCATCACATCACCACCTCTTAACAACAATATATGTCCATGCTCCCAATTTATTCCAACAACCAATTTGGGACGGGGCATTTTTAAAAATGCCCCGTCCCAAATTAACGGCCATACGTTATGGCAAGCTCCTTCATTTCTTCCTGGAGCTCTTTGCTAAATTGTCCCTCCCTTAACCTCCATTTCCAGTTTATCCCAAGAGTGGACGGCTTGTTTGTTCTCGCCCTGTCATCAAGTCCCAGATAGTCCTGCATGGGAATGATGCACAAGTCCGCCACACTTCCCAGTGCCAGGCAGATCAGTTTCTTTGGAAGCTCCCCTGCATCTGCATGAAAATCATGTAGATAAGTCCGCACCATACGGCGTTCCTTAGGCGTGATGTTCCCAAGCCAGGATACTAAAGTTTCATTGTCATGGGTTCCTGTATAGACCACGCAGTTCCTCGGATAATTATGCGGGAGGTAATCACTGGCATTTCCAGTATCCCTCTCATCAAAAGCGAATTCCAGCACCCTCATATTCGGGTAGCCGCTGTCCCTCACAAGCTGCTTTACGGACTCCGTCATATAGCCAAGATCCTCTGCAATAATCTTCCGCTCCCCAAGGTGAAAGGAAACCGCCCGGAACAGATCCATCCCTGGTCCCTTTTCCCACCATCCTCTTGCCGCCGTCTTATCTCCATAAGGAATGGCATAATACTCATCAAACCCCCGGAAGTGGTCAATCCGAAGTACATCATACATTGTAAAACAATGGGCAATCCGCTTTACCCACCAGTCAAAGCCGGAATTCTTATGAACCTCCCAGTTATAGAGCGGATTCCCCCAAAGCTGGCCTGTGGCAGAAAATGCATCCGGCGGGCATCCGGACACCTGTACCGGACGATTGTCTCTGTCAAGTTTAAACAGCCAGGGCGACGCCCATGCATCTGCACTGTCCATTGCAACATAAATGGGAATGTCCCCGATAATCTCAATCCCCTTCTCATTTGCATAGGACTTAAGCTTTCTCCACTGCACATAAAACTTAAACTGCATATATTTCTGGAATTCAATATCAAAATACAGCTCTTCCCGGTAATAGTCTAATGCATACTGATATCTCAGGCGGATATCCTCCGCCCACTCGCTCCAGGGCCTTCCCTCAAACCGTCCCTTTACTGCCATGAAAAGCGCATAATCTGACAGCCAGTAATCCTGCTCTCTTTCAAATGCCGCAAATTCTGGATTTTCCGCAATCCGGCTCCGCTCATATGCCTTCCTTAAAAGCCCGAATCTCTCCAGATACATCTTCTCATAATTCACCGCCGTATCATCATCTCCAAAATCCGCCGCATCGCATTCTTCCTCCGTCAGAACCCCCTCCCTTATCAGCTCCTCCAGACTAATAAAGTATGGATTTCCGGCAAATGTGGAAAAGGACTGATACGGAGAATCCCCATAGCTCGTAGGTCCAAGTGGAAGAATCTGCCAGGAACTCTGCCCTGCCCGGACAAGACTGTCCACAAATTCATAGGCGCTCCTTCCAAAATCGCCGATTCCATATCCTCCTGGCAGACTGCTCACCGGAAGCAGCACCCCGCACCGTCTCATTTTATACATCATAATTCCTCCTCGCAGCTCGCACTGTATTCAAGTGCTCTATTTTGACGCTTATATCATGCTTTGCATCCATAATCTTTATTATACACCCGGCAGACATGAAAAAATATAACATAGTTCGAAAAAGGGCAAGACATAAAAATGTCTGCCCTTCCTCCGGACATATTTCAAACATGCCCTAATTCCATTTGATTTTCCGATCCTTATAGTAATACTCTCTGTCATGCTCATTCACTTCACGGAGCACTCTGCAGGGATTTCCCACTGCCACTACATTGGACGGAAGATCCTTTGTGACAACACTTCCCGCGCCGATCACCACATTATCTCCAATGGTAATCCCCGGCAGAATTACCGCATTTGACCCGATCCAGCAGTTTTTACCAATATGCACCGGCATATTATACTGCATGCCCTTCTCACGAAGCTCTGGCAGAATCGGGTGACCCGCCGTCGCAACCGTCACATTCGGGCCGAACATTGTATAATCTCCAACATAAATATGTGTATCATCCACTAAAGTGAGATTAAAATTTGCATAAATATTCTTTCCGAAATGTACATGATGCGCGCCAAAATTTGCATGAAGAGGCGGCTCAACATAACACCCTTCCCCGATGTCTGCAAACATCTCCTTCAAAAGCTGCTCCCTTTTGTCCATCTCGGTGGGACGTGTCATATTAAAATCATACAGCCTGTCCAGACACACGAACTGCTCCTTCAGAATATCTTCATCGTGGGGAAAGTAAAGCTCCCCGCTGTGCAATGCCTTTTTTACATCCATATCCTACTCCGCTACATCTTTCATACTAAATGAGAATCTTCCCATCTTATCCTTGCCAAGGCAGACAACTTTCACCCTGTCTCCCAGCGTCAGCACGTCCTCTACATGGTTCACTCTTTCCTTTGCAAGCTTGGAAATGTGTACCATACCTTCCTTACCCGGTGCAAATTCAAGAAAGGCGCCGAATTCCTTAATGCTGATAACCTTTCCTTCCAGAACCTGTCCGGCCTCAAAATCCGTCACAATGGTGTAGATCAGCTTCTGAGCCTCTTCCATGCTCCCGCTTTCTGTTCCGCAGATGGAAACAGAACCATCATCTGTAATATCAATCTTAACTCCCGTCTGTTCTATAATCGCATTAATCGTCTTACCGCGCTGGCCTACAACATCACCGATCTTCTGCGGATCAATCTGCATCTGAATAATCTTTGGTGCATAAGAACCAACCTCAGGTCTAGGCTCAGCAATCGCCTTGTTCATAACCTCATCAATAATATAGGTTCTTGCCTTCTTCGTTGCTGCAATCGCTTCCTCAATAATCGGTCTTGTAAGCCCGTGGATCTTTATATCCATCTGAATTGCAGTGATTCCCTTATGGGTTCCTGCTACCTTAAAGTCCATATCGCCGAAGAAATCCTCAAGTCCCTGGATATCCGTAAGCACGAGATAATCATCGTCCGTATCCCCTGTCACAAGTCCTGCTGAAATACCTGCCACAGCAGACTTAATCGGTACGCCTGCCGTCATCAGGGACATGGAAGATGCACACACGCTCGCCTGGGATGTGGAACCGTTGGATTCAAAGGTCTCAGAAACCGTACGGATCGCATAGGGAAACTCTGCCTCGTCTGGAAGCACCGGCACCAGAGCACGCTCTGCCAGAGCGCCGTGCCCGATCTCACGGCGTCCCGGACCTCTTGAAGGTCTTGTCTCGCCGACAGAATAGGACGGGAAATTATAGTGATGCATATATCTCTTGGATGTCTCCGCCTCATCAAGCCCGTCCAGTCTCTGCGCCTCTGCAAGGGGCGCCAGAGTCGTAATCGTACAGATCTGCGTCTGTCCTCTTGTAAACATTGCGGAGCCATGAACCCTTGGGATCAGATCAACCTCTGCTGCAAGAGGCCTGATCTGGTCAATGGCTCTTCCGTCCGGACGCTTGTGATCCTTTAAGATCATCTTACGCACTGTCTTCTTCTGATACTGGTAAACAGCCTCTGACAGAACTGCAAGCCATTCCTCCTTCTCTGCAAATGCCTCCTCAAGCTTCTCTGTAATCTTGCGGATATTTTCCTCTCTGACCTGCTTTTCATCTGTAAAAACAGCTTCTTCCATGGCCTCCGGCGGCACAATCTCCTTAATTGCCTCAAATAATTCCTCCGGCACTGCACAACTCTCATACGTATGCTTCGGCTTTCCGCATTCTGCAACAATCGTATCAATGAATGCAATCACCTTCTGATTCAGCTCATGGGCAGCAAAGATCGCCTCAATCATCTTCTGCTCCGGCACTTCATTGGCTCCTGCCTCAATCATAATTACCTTTTCCCTTGTGGATGCCACTGTAAGGGCGAGCCCTGACACTTCCTTCTGGGCTGCTGTCGGATTAAATACAAATTCTCCATCTACCAGACCCACCTGTGTCGTTGAGATGGGACCGTCAAAAGGAATATCCGAAATAGTTGTTGCAATAGCTGCACCGAGCATCGCCGTAAGCTCCGGTGAACAGTCCTGGTCAACAGACAGGACAAGATTCTCCAGGGTTACATCATTACGGTAATCCTTTGGAAACAGCGGTCTCATGGGACGGTCAATCACGCGGTCCGTAAGAACTGCATTCTCTGACGCTTTTCCCTCTCTCTTATTAAAACCTCCCGGGATCTTTCCCACAGAATATAATCTTTCGTTATACTCCACACTTAACGGGAAGAAATCAATTCCGTCTCTTGGCTTTTCAGAAGCCGTAGCTGTACACAGCACTGTAGTATCTCCATAATGCATCAGTACTGCACCATTTGCCTGCTTCGCAACTCTGTCTACATCTACACACAAAGTCCTTCCGGCTAATTCCATTTCAAATTTTTTATACATATCCTTCTCCTTTTTCAACTTATACTGTAACTGCGCAGACCTGCCAAGTAATCACCTTATACTTTCAACGGCCTGACAGAGATTTTCCGAAACTACTGAAATATGCACTTTTCCTTGTGCCAGATTACAAATACACATTTCAGTGGTCTCGGGTAAAGTCTCTCTGCCTGCAGTCTTTAATTTGGGGACGGGGCATTTTTAAAAATGCCCCGTCCCCAAATATAAATTATTTACGCAGTCCTAATCTCTCAATCAGGGAACGGTATCTTTCAATATCCATCTTCTTAAGGTATGCCAGAAGTCCTCTTCTCTGGCCTACCATCTTAAGAAGTCCTCTTCTTGAATGATGATCCTTCGGGTTTGCCTTAAAATGCTCTGTCAGGTCATTGATTCTTGCTGTAAGAATCGCAACCTGTACCTCTGGTGAGCCTGTGTCACCCTCTGATCTTCCGTAATCTGCAATAATCTGTTCTTTTCTTTCTTTTGAAATCATCTTTGATTTCCTCCTTTAATCTTATCATAACGCCTGATATTAAGTAATGGCTGGAGTATCCAATTACCGAACACCGGCTATCCATACTTGGAAAGTATAGCATATGGCTTAGACAAAGTAAAGGAAATTTTGTGATTTTCCCTATTTTACCTTAACTTTCATCTTTGCCTTTTTTCCATTATAGGTTGTGGCTGTAATCTCTGCGCTTCCTTTTTTCTTAGCTGTAATTTTTCCTTTTGAAGAAACGGCTGCTATCCTGGAATCCGAAGATGTATATTTGATCTTTCCAGAACCGCTCCCCTTTGATAAGGTATACTTGATCTGGAAGGTTCCTTTCACTGACAGCGTTTTCTTCTTTTTATTCAGCTTAATTTTCTTCGGGGCAGATTTTACCACTACCTTACATTTTGCCGAACAGCTTCCGGACTTAACCGTGATATATGCGGTTCCCTTCTTTTTTGCCGTAAGTACTCCTTTTGAAGAAACCGTCACTACTGACTTTTTGGATGAGGACCACTTGACAGCCTGTGTAGAATCGTCTGGCTTTCTTGATGCTTTTAAGGTATATTTTTCCTTTACGCCTATTGTGATGCTCTTTTTGTTCAGTGAAATGCTTTTGGTCTTCATGTCTGATGCGAGGGGTCTGCCGATATATACAACGTTGTATCCGTCATAGTTATAAGGTACCAGCGCCAAAGTCTTTCCCTTCCCGTCACTGTTATATGTTGTAAGAACATACCCGTTCCCCACATACATAAATGCATGATGGATTTTTCTCCATTGTCCTACTCCGCCCTCTCCCTGGGTATACATCGTATCCCCGGGCAGAAGCTTATCCACACCTACAAGCTTATTCGCAACGGTCTTCTTTTGGGATTTCAGCCACCTTGCCTGTGCAGCCGCATTGGCGGCCCAGCTTCCTCCCGTGGCGCCGATGTCAAAAATCTTTCTTCCCAGAGACCGGTCATAATAACAACGGTAGACAAAGGAACTGCAGTCCCGGAATCCCTTGTTCATTCTCTTGGGCTGGCTGTATTTAATAATCTTGTAGCCCTTTCCATCCCCTTCCTCATAATCATGAAATCCATTGCTGACCGCCTGATAAGCGCCCTTGTAGGTACACTCCACCAGATAATCCGCATATGTTACATCGTCAAGAAATACTCTGATCGTGGTTCTTCCCAGACCCTTTCCGGTTACCTGTCCAGAACTATTCACTGTGGCAATAGATTTATCCAGGGATTCCCAGGATTTCGGCTGTGTCTTTTTCCCATCAATGGTCAGGATGAGCGTATCCTTTTTGCCCTTATACGTTACAATGCTTCCTAAATTCTTACTAATTCTATTGTCAGCATACAATTCAGCCTTTACAATATTAATCGTAATCGTAAATGTTTTTCCGTCTATTGTAACGGTTATCGTCCCACTCTCCCGGGCAGAAACTTCCAGATATCCTTCTGTCTTATGAGCATATGCCCAGATGTCATTCGTGCTTTCACAATTAAAAACACTCTCCTCACTCATTCCGGTTACGTCAACCCTAACTGACGGATAGTACCAGGAACTCATATTATCATTCACATAGATGTTATAAGTAGTCTTGCTAATTGTCACATCTACTACCTGAATCGGGATTTCTGTCAGCTCACCGTCCTCTTCGGTAACCTTCAGTATTGTCTCCCCGACCGCTATTCCGGTCAGCCTTCCAGTCATATCCACTTTGGCAATCGTCTCATCTACTACCGCATAGCTGCAATTTCCACTTATCCAATAAGGAAGATCTACCTGAACTTCCGCCCCAACAGCAACGCGTATTTTGTCGTAATTGTAAAATGCCTTTTTCTGTGAGATATCGGGCTGTCTGTATTCCTCCTGAACGGGATTTTCATTGTCAGATCGTTCTGGTTCCTTCGCAGGATCTTCTGATTCCTCTTTCGATTCTGCCGGTGTTTCTGTCAGTTCCTCTTCTGAAGTCATTCCCTGATCCTCTGAATCAGCAGAAGTCTCCTCCGATTCCTTTACTTCCTCCTGCTCCCCACTCTGCTGCGCATCCTCTGAAAGAACTTCCGGTTCCTTCGCATACGCTTCTGCACCCGCCATCCATGCTCCGCCGGAGCTGGCCGCAAGTGCCAGAGCTGTCAGAACAGCAATCATCTTTTTTCGTGACATAGCTCTCCTCCCTTACTTTTTAATCTTTATTTTCACAGAAGCCTTCTTATTGCTTCCGTCTGTTGCTTTTGCAATCACGGTAATGGTTTTTCCTTTTCCTGCCTTTTTCGTAGTCACTACGCCTTTGCTGTTCACAGACGCATATTTTTTACTGCTTACTGTGTACTTAAGTTTCTTGTTCGCTCCTTTTGTCGCAGTAACTTTTGCCCTAACGGTTACCTTTCTGCCTGCTTTTACACTTTTGGGTGCGGTCATCCTAACTTTTTTGACAACACCTTTCATAATTTTTATCTTAAATTTTCCCGTTTTACCGCTTCCGTCATTTGCCTTGGCAGTAATGGTAACACTCTTTCCTTTCCCTGCCTTCGTCGTAGTCACTATGCCTTTACTGTCCACAGATGCATATTTTTTATTACTGGACGACCAACTCAAAGATTTATTACCTGCTGTGTCTGGCAATACCTTTGCCTTTAGGGTGAATTTTTTTCCTGCCGCAATTTTTTTTGATATTCCTGACAGGGAAATGCTATTCACCTGTATCTGCCGTCCTGCCTGGCTGTTCCCTGGCAGATTTTGGCCTGGATCTTTCGATGGGTTCTTTCCCGGATCCTTTGACGGGTTTCCGCCCGAACTGCCGGATGTGTTGTTTAGTACGTTAAAGCTTACGGTTCTTGTCCTGCTGTTATAATTTTCAGTCTCCTCTGCCTCGACTGTAATCCTTACGGTACCTGCTTTCTTCCCTGTGACAGCTCCCTGCCCGGTGACGGTCGCAATATCCGGGTCTGATGAGGTAAAGGTAAGCTTTCCGGGCGCTGCTGCACCAATGGAAACCGTTTCGCCGACCTTGATGTTCTTTGAAGAAAATGCACACTCAATAGTCTGGTCTGCCTTCTCAATCGTAAACTCTTTCGTCTGACTTCCCTGGTAATTGCCTGCTCCGGTTACAACCGCCTTTGCCGTTCCGGCATTGACATTATTCTCGTAAACAACTGTATAATCCTTATTTAAAGTCAGATATTTTCCGTTATACTCCACTTTTACAGTTGGTCTAAATGCCTCTCCAGTATATGTATAAGATGATTTTCCAAGCAAAACCTCACTGTTTTTCAAATCCCAGTCTGTTTTTCCATACACTTTAATACTCATTAATCCACTAATTTCTACCGGAGTACACGTAATAGATATTCCTCCTGATTCGTCTGCTTTTTCCTGCGAAATATATAAAAGGTTCTCGCTATCAACCAGGTTTTCGGCATCTTCTTTTTTAACTGCAAGAACAACATATGTGCTATTGGGTACTAGATTTTCGAACTCAGCAGTCAGCTTTCCTTCCTCTATCTCAGCAGTACCTCCTACTGCTTTTACCATAGACTGTTTTTGTTCTTCTTTATTCTGAAGCTCTTCACTGGTTCTGTATGGTGTATCCTCCTCATTCTCCTCATTATAGGACACCTCATCTTCCTGAGTATCTGTGATTTTCCTTTCCCCATTTTCCTGCAATATATCTGAGACTGCATTAACTGCAGACACCTTAATAGGCTGCCATGTCAGATTTTCCCCTAGTGCCTGCATCACTCTTTCTTCCCATGTAGCATTTCCATCAAGATAATACGCATTCGCAGTAACACCGGAAAATGCTTCCGCATATGTCTGTGGGGCATTCCCTAAAAATGTAATTTGGGCAAGGCCTGTACAATTATTAAATGCACGAACCGAAAGTGTCTTAAGGCTTCCATTTAAAGTAAGCGATGTGAGTCCAGTACATCCCATAAAAGCAGCATTGCTAATTGTTGTCACACTTGAGGGTATTACCAGTTCTCCTGTAAAGCCACTACAATCACTAAAAGCCTCGTAATTAACCGCAGTAAGCCCATTTGGAAGATTGAGATCTCCTGTAAACCCGCTGCACCCCTCAAAAGCATTTTGTCCAATTAAGTTTACCGTTGACGGAATGTCTAATTTCCCCTTCAAGCCACTACAACCGCTAAAAGCTGCTTTACCAATTTTTTTAAGCTGCGCGGATAATGACAGACTTCCATCCAATCCTGTGCACCCTTCAAAAGCTGATGTTTCAATCTCTGTTACAGTATCTGGAACGCTAACACTTCCTGTAAGACTGCTACATCCGCCAAATCCACCCAATATTTCCAATCCTTCTGGAAATTCAAGCTCCGCTTTCATATTTTTACAATCTGTAAAGGCACCTGCCCCTATGCTCCTAAGACCTTTTCCCAATACCAGACCGTTGAAATCACACTGTAAAAAAGCCTGTTCCCCTATTATCTCAACACTATCTGGAATGACTAAATTATTTTTCAAAGACGTGCAATTTGAAAATGCACCGTCCCGGATTTCCTGAACTCCTTTTCCTAATGTCAAGCTTGTCAGATTGCTACAATCCCGAAATGCGGCATTCCCAATTATTTTTACACTATCAGGGATAACCAACTCTCCCGTAAAAGGGTCACCTTTCCAAAGACTTAACTGCCCTTCCGCACCAAATGCGCACTCTCCTATCATCTCAACACTTTTTCCTATCGTAAGACTGCCGTTAAGAGCTGTACAGTCATTAAAAGCTTTCTTCTCAATTGTTACTACATGATCTGGAATAATTAAATCTCCGGTCAGATAGGAGCAATTTCCAAAAGCGTTTTCTCCAATAAGTTTTACATCTTTCCCAAGCGTAATTCCTGTGAGGGTACTGCCCCAAAAAGCATCCTTCGGTATGTTTTCTAGACTGTCTGGTAATACTATTTCACATTCGCATCGAAACCCTTGAAAAGCTCCTTCACCGATTTCCTTCAGATGGTTTCCAAAGGTAACTTTTGTTACATTTTCTTCCCCTTCATTTTCCGAACATCCACTGCGTTCAAAACACATTTTCCCGATACTCGTTACATTCTCCGGAATAGCTAACTCTCCAATAAAGGTGAATCCTTTGGAATACCAAAAACCTCTGCTCGCAAATGTATAATTTCCTATAGCAGTTAATGTTTCTGGAAGTTTCAATTCATTTGATCCTCCGGCACAGTCATAGAAGGCAAAATCCCCAAGATAGGTAACTCCTTCGCTAATATATAGTGCTTTAATTTTTTGTCTGTCTTTTGCCCATGGTATTTCATTACCAGATGTCCAGTCAAACATCGGCCCGGTTCCGATAATGGAAAGTGTCCCGCCGTCATCCAGCGACCAGTACAGATTCTCTCCGCAGCCTTTATCTTCCATAACAACCGTATGGTCATGCTTATGGTTTTCAAGCTCCTTATCTTTTGAGATATTCACTGACTGTGTGGCCAACAGGCTGTCTTTTGTAAAGATAATCATATACTTCCCAGGATGAAGTTCAAACCTGACCTCTCCTCCCGAGGATGTCTGTTTCTCTTCCATCACATTCCTCGAGTTATCCTGAAGCCGGACTTTTGCACTATCTACTGCCGCACCATTTTCATCAGTAGCTTTTACATTTACTATGTATTTAATATGAGGACAGAATCCCTTCCCATGTTCATTATTATTGCTCACAGACCAGTAAAAATCGCACACCTTATAATCTATATCCGGAAAATTCGTTCGAAAAGGATCCTTTTGGTTCAGAAGTGTAACCGTTCCATTTACCTTTCCAATCGCATGTACTTCTCCGGCATAGCATAATTTACACTCGTGTATATAAATCTCATTCTTAAGTCCATTATGGGATTTCATATTAACTTTGCAGCCAATCTCTATATTCAGGGATACTTTTGCAATCTTTCCATTGAGAACCTCTATTGATGGCGTCAGGCTTAATCCGACATAGATGTCAATCTCCGTATCCAGATTCCCGTCAAATTCCGGTCCAGTGGTCAGATCTTTGAACGGGGTTTCTCTTCCACCGTTATAGTCAAAACCTGTAGTTGCAGTTACACTTGCATTCAGGTTAATAGAACCGCTTGCACTGAAAGAGATACCTGGAACAAACGTAAGCATGACACCCGGCAGATCCGGCAGGATGATTGCAATTTTCCCAAGATCCGTTTTAAGTGAAACATTTGCCGACAGCTTTCCCTCTACCTTAATCGTGCCTGTAATTTTTGCATGTACTGTCGGATGCCCGTTATCAATACCGACCTCTACTCCGCCTTCTGCGGAAAATGTGCCTTTAATCTCTGCCTCTGCGCCAAAATCAATAGGAAGCGATGTTACTTCCTTCTCTGAATCCTCTGCCTTTGAATCTGTATCTCCACTATTTCCCTGTGCCGCACCAACCGGCACCATTTTATCACTTTCTCCTGATATCTTCACGTATTCGAAGACATCCTCCAACGAAGCATCGGAATTGTCCGTAATCGTCACCGTATCACCGTCATCCTTCACTGTTCCAGAAACCACAACTATCACAAGGCTCCCATCCTTGTTTCTGTAGACAAATGCCTGTCCATCTTTAAGTGCCTTTATCTGCTCTGTGGGATTTGAAACCGTATAGGTACCGTCCTTATTATCCTGGACGGTCACGTTCCCGGCCGCCTCGTCCTCAATCACAGTGCCTTCTGCAAAGACGGCAAAATTGTTCGTCTCGTCATCATCCAGATTCAGTACTTCTTTTCCTTCAAATGACGGGTCATGAATCGTCTTCGCATAGAAATCCTCGGACTCCTTTGTATGCCGTTCATCCACGAATGTTTCACTCAGTGCATGATGCCCGGTCTCGTCCAGAAGATATGCTTTCGTCAGATAATATTCCGGCCATTCCTTTACACTGAGCATCACCCTCACCGTGCCTGCTCCGGGCTCTGCCTTTATGGTTCCGGAGCCGAACATCTGGGAGCCGTCCTCGCTGTAAACTGCCACAACCAGGTCGCACTCCTTTTCCGCCTGATATCTGACAACTGCCTCCTGATTTTCAATTTCAAGCTCCGCAACCCGGTATCCCGCACTGTTGTCAGAAGTTTCAGCAGAATCCTTCAGTGTGTTTCCTAACAGAGTTCCAAACGAATCCCCTTCCTCCGCCTCGACCTGCATATTCTGCGCGGTCATGGACGCTTCTGGTTCTTCTGCCGCCCGGGATACGGACTCTTTTGTGCTGTCTTTGCTGCTCTCTTTCTCCCTGACCGGCTCCTGTGCCGCTGCCTGGAAACCCGTTGTCTGAACTGCCATAAAGAAAACGAGCAGCCACGCTAAAAATCTATTTTTCCTCATTTTTCCCATTCCTTCCTGCTATTTCCTCATCTTAATGATGTAATCGTTAAAAATAGCGGTCTTAATCCTCATCCTATTTCCTCATCTTAATGATGTAATCGTCAAAAACAGCTGCCTTAATCCTCGTCCTCCTCGTCCCCTGTCTCATTGCTGTCCGGATCCATTATCGCAAATGCAATATTCGTCGCATGGTCCGCCACACGCTCCAGCCCGGAAATGGTATCGGAAAACAGCATACCAGCCTCCGGCGTACATTTATTCTTGGTCAGACGTTTTACATGGGCACGCTGAAGCTTCCGCTCCCTCTCGTCAATGTCATCCTCCAGTGTCAGAATATCCTGCATATGCTTCGGATCCCTGTGTGTGAACATTTCAAGAGAATATTCCAGAATCTTCACCACCTCTTCCGTCATATCCTGAAGCTGCTTTTTCGCCTTGTCACTGAAGCCGATTCCCCGTTCAATCCGGTCCTTCGCCGAGTCTGCAAAGTTTTCCGCATGGTCGCCGATCCGCTCAATATCATTCACCACATGGAACAGACCGCCGATCAGACGTGCATCTGCAAGGGGGAGTTCAATCTCATTCACCTTCACAAGGTAGTCCGTGATTTTCCGGTTCAGGAAGTCAATATATTTCTCCCGCCTGTACACCTCCTCAATGTCCTTCTCACCAAGCTCGCACAGCGCCCTCATGGAAATCTCAAGATTTGACAGGGCGACCTTTCCCATATGCTCAATCTCATGGATACCATTGGAAAATGCTGTTGTGGGGGCAAGGATATTTCCCTTTCCAATATACTGAAGCTCGTATTCGTCCTCCTGCACCTCATCCTTCCCTGGCACAAGCTTATAGGTAGCCTTCACAATCCATCCCATGAACGGGAACAGCATGGCAACCTCGAATACCTTCATAAGCGTATGTACATTTGCGACTGCACGGGCCAGATTTCCTCCGGACATATAGATGAGTCCGTCTGTAATCGGCTTTAATGCCACCATTAATATAATAAACATGATCAAAGAGCCGATTACATTAAAGAGAAAATGTATCAGCGCCGCACGCTTTGCATCTTTCTTTCCACTTAAGCTGGCCGCAAGGGCAGATACGCAGGAACCGATATTACATCCAAGAATCATAAACGGACATATGGTAAATGCCAGAAGCCCCTGCGAAACCATAAGGAGGATAATACCAACTGTAGCAGAGGAACTCTGCAGCACTGCTGTAATCAGGAATCCCACAAGTATGGCAGAAAACGGACTCTTAAGGGAGCTTAAAAATTCCAGTACTGCAGGCGACGACTTCACCGCTTCCATACTCTCTCCCATAATTCTAAGACCCATAAAAAGAATACCGAATCCGAGAATCACTTCCCCGATCTTCTTCACATTTACATTCTGTTTCTTGCTGAACATCACCATAATCACGCCGATAATCACCACAAGCGGGGCAATATCAGACAGATTAAATGCAATTAGCTGTCCGGTAACTGTCGTACCTATATTAGCGCCCAGGATTACACCCGTTGCCTGCATCAAGGTCATAAGCCCTGAGTTTACAAAGCTTACTACCATGACCGTAGTTGCATTCGAAGACTGGATAATCGCTGTAAATACGATTCCTACCACCATTCCGATAAAGCGGTTCTGCGTAAAGAATTCAAGAATTCCACGCATCTTTGCACCGGCCGCCTTCTCAAGGCCCTCACTCATGAGCTTCATGCCATAAAGGAAGAAACCAAGTCCTCCAAACAGTGTAAATACCTCTGTAATACTCATCTGTACTCTCCTTTTACTCTTCTATCCCAAAGTATCTTTTGCCGCAGGCAATATCGCGGTCTACACATTCCTTCAGCTCTGCCTTATCCCGGAATCTCTGTTCCGGCCTTACATATTCCATCAGCTCTGTCACAGCCTCTTTCCCATAGGCATCCCCGTCATAGCCAAACAGAAAGCTTTCAATCCGTACAGTATCCTCATCTGACACCGTAGGCTTAATACCAATATTGGCAATCCCGTTATACCCCTGCCCGTCCACATAAACACGGCACAGGTACACTCCCTTAGGAGGCACAAGCTTCCCCTGGGGCCACAGGATATTCAGAGTAGGGAAGCCCAGTGTCCGGCCAAGCTGCTTTCCATGCTCTACCACGCCTGTAACGCCGAACCGGTATCCCAGCATTCTGTTTGCGTCAGATACTGCCCCTTCTTTCAGCCTTTCCTTGATATAGGTACTGCTGATAATCCGGTCCTGGTATCTTTTCTTGTTGATGACAATCAGTTCATAGCCGTACTCCCGTGCATAAGCCTTCAGCATATGGATATCTCCGCATTTCCCATAGCCAAACTGAAAATCCGTACCGACCACAACATATTCCGCATGAAGCACGCCAGCGATAATATCCCTGATAAACTCCTCTGCCGGAAGCCTCTTAAGCTCTTCTGTAAATGCCCAGTCCACCAGATAATCCACATCCTTTTCCAGGTGCAGCTTTCGTTCTTCCTTTGTCATCAGCATATTACTCTGATGCATGTCAAATGCACATACCACGCTGCTGACATCCTCTTTTTCACTTAGCTCCTTCACAGCGTCTGTCAGCATCCGGTGTCCCAGATGAAGCCCGTCGAATTTCCCGAACGTCACCGCCGCCCCTTTGCTGTTTTTGTACTGCTTCAGACCTTCGATATATTGCATCTCCTAATCCCTCTCCCTGACATAAAACATCTTAATCAGCCCGTATTCTCTCTGTTCTGCCTCATATCTGTATATTCCGATCAGTGCGCCTGTGTGGTCATACAGCCGGATCCGCTCCCCATCTTTTGGTATCAGTCTTTCACAGATACCCTCAGCAGGGATTCTGTTTCCATTCAGGGCGGCCTTTTCCCAACTCTTTCGTACTGTAAGCTTCTGATAATCCGGAAACATCTGGTCAATCGGAAGAACGGCTTCAGAGAGTGTCCCGTTCCTCCCCATCTCCTCCAGCCGGGAAATGCTTAAGCTGTCCTCAATCCTGAATCCGCTTACCCTGGTACGGATAAGCTCCTCCATACACCCACAGCATCCAAGCCTCTTTCCCATGTCATGGCACAGAGTCCGGATGTAGGTTCCCTTCGAGCAGTGCACACGCATCCGCACCCGGGGCAAATGGATCTCCAGAATCTCAATCCCATAGACCGTAACTCTTCTTGCCGCACGCTCCACTGTCCTGCCTTCCCTTGCAAGTTCATACAGCTTCCTGCCGTTCACTTTCAGGGCAGAATACATAGGCGGAATCTGCTCATACTCTCCTGTGAAGCTTCTGACCACACGCGTCACCTCTGCTTCTTCAAGCCCGGAGATGTCTTCTTCCTTAAGGATTTTCCCTGTCGTATCCTGCGTATCTGTCTCTATACCGAGAAGAAGGACGGTTTCATAGCATTTATCCTTGTCCGTCAGCATACCGCAAAGCTTTGTCGCCCTGCCAAGACAGACCGGCAGAACACCCACTGCCTCCGGATCCAGTGTCCCGGTATGCCCGATCTTCTTCTGACCGGCGATTCCCCGAAGCTTTGCCACAACATCATGGGAGGTATAGCCTTTTTCCTTATATACATTTAAGATCCCATGTATCATTCATCATCCCTCAGCTGTTTATCAATCTGCGCTGACAGGCGGTTAATAATATTGTAGAAGCTTCCCTGCATCGTAACGCCTGCAGCCTTCTTATGCCCGCCTCCGCCGTACTGGCAGGCAATTGTGCTGACATCCACTGAGTCATCCGAGCGGAGGCTCACTTTATATACCCCTGGCTCTAACTCATACATGAGGACTGCCACCTTTACCCCCTTTGTGTTGCGCAGATGACTGACAATTCCATCCATTTCCTTGGGGGTAACACCGTAAAACTCCATGGTGTCCTTCTTAAAGTAAGAGACAATACATCTTCCATTCAGGAATAGTATACTCTCCATAAGCGCCCTTCCCAGAATCTGATTCTGTGTAAACGTCTTTACATAGTACGTGTCCGCAATCAGACGCGGTCCGTCAATCCCTTTCTCCAACAGCTCTGCCGCCATCCGGAAGGTAGAAGGTTTTGCAGCAGAATACTGGAAGGCCCCTGTGTCATGCACAATTCCGACATACAGCGCCTCTGACGCGGCCTTCCCAAGTTTTTCCTTATCTGCCAGCTCATAAACAAGCTCTGATGTGGAGCTGGAATCCGGAACCACATAATTCTCTTCAGCATAACCCCCGTTGCTGACATGGTGGTCAATACATAGTGTATGATCCGCGCTCTCAAAAAGCGGCAGAGAAAAGCCGAGCCTTGACTTATCCGCACAGTCCAGGCTGATAAACAAATCATAATGTTCCTCTCCTGTGATCTCGTGCCGTATCTCTCCTATCCCCTCCAGGCACTCATAAGCTGCCAGAGTCTCCTCCAGATATACATGCACCTGTTTTTCTTTATAATTGTCCCTGATATACTGATATAATCCCATGCTGGAACCGATACAGTCTCCATCCGGTTTTACATGTCCTCCGATTGCAATCGTTCCCGCCTGTGTAAGCATTCTATTAAGCATTCTCTTCACCCTCTGCTTTCAAAGTCTTTGTCACTTCATCAATCTTTCTTGACATATTTACACCATATTCAATTGACTGGTCTAATACAAATCTGATCTCCGGCGTGTTCCGCATATTCAGCGTTCTGGCAAGCTCCCGGCGGATATAGCCAACAGCGCTCTCAAGGCCCGCAAGCGTATCCTCCTGTGCTTTCTTATCCCCCAGAACACTGACATATACCTTACATGTCTTAAGATCCGGCGCAACCTCAGCCGCCACCACCGAAGTCCACGGTGCAACCCGCGGGTCCTTAATTCCACCTCTCAGGATGTTACTAAGCTCCCGCTGCACCTCCGTATTGACCCTGGTATTCTTTATACTTCTTTTTCTCACTTTTCTATCCTTTCAATTATCTCGGAACCTCAACCATCTTGTAGGATTCTACCAGGTCACCCTCCTTGATATCATTAAAGTTCGCAAATACAAATCCGCATTCATATCCTGCCCTTACTTCCTTCACATCATCCTTGAATCGTCTCAGAGAAGCAAGCGGTCCCTCAAAGATTACAATACCATCTCTTGTCAGACGCACAGAGCAGTCTCTTTCAAAGACACCGTCCTGAACATAGGAGCCTGCAATCGTACCAACGCCTGACGCCTTAAAGGTCTGGCGCACTTCGGCATGACCGAGTACCTTCTCCTCAAATACCGGATCAAGCATACCCTTCATGGCTGCCTCCACATCCTCAATCGCATTATAAATAACACGATACAGACGAACATCTACACCCTCTCGTTCTGCCGTCTCTTTTGCCGATGCATCCGGACGGACATTAAATCCGATAATGATCGCATTCGATGCTGACGCAAGACTGACATCTGATTCATTAATCGCGCCCACACCGCCGTGGATGATCTTGATTACAACTTCATCATTGGAAAGCTTCAGGAGGCTCTGCTTAATTGCCTCTACGGAGCCCTGTACATCTGCTTTTACAACTATGCCAAGCTCTTTCAGATTACCCTCCTGAATCTGTGTAAACAGATCATCCAGGGACAGCTTGGATTTTGTATCTTCAAGAAGTTTCACCTTGCTCTGGGCAATGAAGGTCTCTGCAAAGTTTCTTGCCTCCTTGTCATTTCCGCATGCCACAAATACCTCACCGGCATTCGGCACATCATTCAGTCCAAGAATCTCAACCGGTGTTGACGGACCTGCCTCTTTGACACGTCTTCCCTTATCATCCATCATGGCCCTTACCTTGCCATGGGCAGAGCCTGCCGCAATGGCATCGCCTACACGGAGCGTTCCCTTCTGTACAAGGACCGTTGCCACAGAGCCTCTTCCCTTATCAAGCTCTGCCTCCAGCACAAGTCCTCTCGCACGGCGGTTCGGATTTGCCTTAAGCTCCATAACCTCAGCGGTCAGAAGAATCATTTCCATAAGCTCCTCTAATCCCTCTCCCGTCTTGGCAGATACCGGAACAAAGATGGTACTTCCGCCCCAGTCTTCTGCAATCAGCTCGTACTCCGTAAGCTCCTGCTTTACTCTCTCTACATTTGCACTCGGCTTATCAATCTTATTGACTGCAACAACAATCTCAATTCCTGCCGCCTTGGCGTGGTTAATCGCCTCTACGGTCTGAGGCATAACACCATCGTCTGCCGCTACCACAAGGATGGCAATATCCGTGGAGCTTGCACCTCTCATACGCATGGCTGTAAATGCCTCATGCCCTGGTGTATCAAGGAAGGTAATGCTCTCTCCATTTACCTCTACAACCGATGCTCCGATATGCTGTGTAATACCGCCGGCCTCTCTGCCGATCACATTGGTATTGCGGATTGCATCAAGAAGGGATGTCTTACCATGGTCAACATGACCCATAACACAGACTACAGGCGGACGCTTCTTCATCTTGCTGACATCCTCTTCGTCCTCCTTAAGAAGCTCCTCAATCACATCCACAACCTCTTCTTTTTCACAGAGGATTTCAAACTCCAGCGCAATCTCCTCTGCTGTCTCATAGTCAATCTCCTGATTAATCGTTACGATCTTACCCTGCATAAAGAGCTTCTTCACAATCACAGAAGGCACTACCTTCATCTTATCCGCAAGCTCCTGAATCGTAAGAACCTTTGGAATAATGATAGACTTAATCTTCTCCTCCTGCTTCTGTTCCTTAGGCTGGGGCTTATGAAGCTGCTGCTTCGTCTGGTTCATTCCCTTCTTGCCCTTGCTCATTCTATCCTCATCCCGGCGGAAATCCTTTTTCTTGTAATCGTCCTTTCCTTTCCCTTTGCTGCGCTGGGGCTTCTGTCCTTCCACAATCGGTGATGGAATAGAAGGACGCCTGTCGGTTCTGTCTCCGGTCCTTTCCCCTGGTCTTCCGCTTCGTCCCTGGCCTCTGTTATCACCGCGGAATCTGTCCCTGAAGCCTCCCTGGCCTCCGTCTCTTCTGTCTCCCTGCGGGCGGTCTCCGTCTCTTCTGTCTCTTCTCTCTCCAAATGGACGGCCTCCGTCCCTTCTCTCCCCTCTTTCTCCCTGCGGGCGGTCTCCGTCTCTTCTGTCTCTTCTCTCTCCAAACGGGCGGTCTGCGTCTCTTCTGTCTCTTCTCTCTCCAAATGGACGGTCTCCGTCCCTTCTGTCTCTTCTCTCTCCAAATGGGCGGCCTCCGTCTCTTCTGTCTCCCCGGCGGCCATCCTGATCCCGGTCTCTTCTGTCAGAGCGTCTTGCCTGGTTCCCGTCTCTCCTGTCTCCCTGCGGACGGTCCTGGCCTCTCTCAGAACGGGAATTCTGTCTTGCAGGTCTCTGGGTCTCCCTGGACTGTCTCTCTGTTGGTCTCTCAGACTGGGATCTCTCATTCTGCTGTCTTGCTGCTGTTCTGTCAGTACCCGCTTCCTGTGCTCTTTCTTCCTGAACCGGTGTCTTTGCAGCCCTTTCAGGATGTCTCTCCGCAGACTGCTTCTCTGCTGTCTGAGGCTTCTCCGGCTGCGGCCTGGGCTGTCCCTTAGCTGCCTGCATGCCTGGCTCCGTCTTCGCCTTCTCCTGCTGTGCCTTTACTGCCTGGGACTTCTCTGACTGCGGCTTTACTGCCTGAGGCTTCTCCGGCTGTGGCTTTGCTGCCTGGGGTCTCTCTTGCTGCGGTTTTACCGGCTGCGGCTTCTCTGGCTGCATTCTGGCTCCCACAGGCTTTGTCCCGGCTGCTGATGTCCTGGACGGGCGGCCATTATTCACCTGCATCGGTCTTCCCATCTGCTGGGCTGGTTTCCCTCCCGGCCGTCTCCCCTGCCTTGCACCGCTCTGGGTATTCTGCGGACGGAATACCTGAACAATGTTCTTTTTCCTGGGAGCCTCAGGCTTCATCTCTCCTTCTGCCTTTTCCTTTTTCCCGAAAGCCTTTCTCACCAGATCTGCATCCGCTTCCTCTATTGCGCTCATATGGCTCTTTACCTCTATATTCTTTCCTGTAAGAAACTCCACCAGCTCCTTACTTGGCTTATCCAGCTCTTTTGCTAATTCATAAACTTTAATTTTTGACATATACACTACCTCCTCTATGCAATTGTATTACTCTCTGCCAGACTGTCTGGCATCTTCCATATACTTCTTAATGCTCCCTGCAAACCCCTGGTCAAGTATGGCCAGCGATGCACGGAATTCTTTTCCCATTGCATGCCCCAAGGTATCTTTATCCTTATAAAAATAGATTGGCACTTTATAAAAGTCACACATGTTCTGAAATTTTTTCTTTGTGTTATCCGACGCATCTCCTGCAACAATCACGAGTGCAGCCTTTCCTGACTTTACTTCTCTTTCTGTACAGAATTCTCCGTCTGCAGTCTTGCCTGCCTTCGTAGCCAGACCGATCAGACCTGCCACCTTATCCTGTTTCAAAGCTTCTCCATCTCCTTTTTCAGCATCTCATATACTTCCTTCGGAATTGTCTGCCTGAATGAACGCTCCAGGCCTTTGTTTTTAACAGCCTTTTCAAAGCATTCCGGATCCGGACAGAGGTAGGCGCCGCGGCCATTCTTCTTTCCCGTAGTATCAAGAAGGAATTCTTGTTCATTTGTACGGATGATGCGTATCATCTCTTTTTTATTCTTCATCTCCTGGCAGCCCACACACTGGCGCACAGGCATCTTTCTTTTCCCACTCAACGAATCATCTACTCCTCCACTTCCACAAACTCAATCTCATCGAACTTAAGCTCCTCTGTTTCACCGGCATACGCCTCGCTCTCTCCGCCATAGTCCGCTTCGCCACTGCCATCTTCGCCATAGTCCGCCTCACCATTGCCATCTTCGCCATAGTCTGCTTCACCACTTCCTTCTTCGCCATAGTCTGCTTCACCATAGCCCTCTTCGCCATAATCCTCCTCGCTGTAGCCCTCTTCGTAGCCTTCCTCATACATCTCCTGCTCGTACACGCCCTCGCTAAGCTCCATATAATTTTCCGGAAGCTCACCTGACTCAATAGCCTGTGTCTCGCTCTTAATATCAATCTTATATCCGGTAAGCCTTGCCGCAAGCCTTGCATTCTGACCTTCCTTACCGATTGCAAGAGAAAGCTGGTAATCCGGTACGATGACGCTCGCCACCTTCTCGTCTGGATCCGCCATAACAGAAATAACCTTTGCCGGGCTCAGGGCATTCTCAATCAGGATCGCCGGGTTATCGCTCCAGTTAATAATATCAATCTTCTCACCTCTTAGCTCACTTACGATGGCATTCACTCTCGCGCCGTTCATACCCACACATGCACCTACGGGATCCACATCCGGGTCATTGGACCATACTGCAATCTTCGTTCTGCTTCCCGCTTCTCTTGCGATGCTTTTAATCTCAACCACACCGTCTCTGACCTCGGTTACCTCTGACTCAAACAGACGCTTCACAAGCTCCGGATGAGTACGGGACACAAGAATCTTCGGTCCCTTCGTTGTATTCTTTACTTCTACAATATACAATTTAATACGCTCTGTAGGCTTAAAGACCTCGCCTCTGACCTGCTCATTCTCCGTCAGCATGGCATCCGCTTTTCCAAGATTAATGCTCACATTTCTTCCCACATAGCGCTGTACAATTCCGGTAACAATGTCCTTCTCCTTTTCGAAATACTGGTCAAATACAACCTTCCTTTCCTCTTCCCGGATCTTCTGCAGAATCAGGTTCTTTGCATTCTGCGTGGCGATACGGCCAAAGGACTTGGACTCAATGGGAATCTGGACAATATCGCCCAGGTCGTATTTCCCATCCATGCTTCTGGCTTCCTCCAAACTGAGCTCCTCAATGGGATCCAGCACGTCTTCCACAACTGTCTTCTCTGCATACAGCCGGTAATCACATGTCTGTCTGTCCATGATTACCCGCACATTATCTGCCTTTCCAAAATGGTTCTTGCAGGCATTCAGCAGTGAATTCTCAATCGCATCCAGCAGTGTCTCCTTACTGATATCCTTCTCCTTCTCCAATATCGTTAACGCTTCTAATAATTCTGTGTTCATTATCCATTTCCTCCTATCTTAAAAATCGAACGCAAGGCGGATGAGCGCTATATCGCCTTTTTGAAATACCTTAAGAGTTTCATCCGAAAGCTCTATGGTCACTGTGGTATCATCATAATCCTTCAGTATTCCTGTAAATTCCTTACTCTTATCAATCATGCGGTATGTCCTTAACTCTACCTCACTGCCAAGGCTCCTCTTAAAATCCTTCTCTTTCTTAAGGGGCCTGCCAAGACCTGGAGAACTCACTTCCATGATATAGGAGTCATCAATATAATCCTGTTCATCAAGAATATCTGACAGTCTCCTGCTTACTGCCTCGCAGTCATCAATGGTAATGCCTCCCGGCTTGTCGATATATGCACGCAGATACCAGGTACCGCCTTCCTTCACATACTCCACATCCACAAGCTCAAATCCGTATTCCTCCATCATGGGGAGCAGGATCTCTTCCGTCTTCTGTTCGTAAATTTCTTTTTTTGACAATGCAAAACTTCCTTTCCTGACATTTTCACTCCAGCTAAAAACATTCATCTGACGTTTTTTGTCGTGTGTCCGGCAATAAAGAAGAGTGAACTTTTTCTGTTCACTCTTCCGCCGGGTCATTATGTAACTATAGAGGATTATAGCACTGATTCCGTGGAAAATCAAGGAATTTTTATGAACGGCTCCATCTTGCATATAATACTTTATTCCCTGTACTTCCTTTCTTGATTTTTGTTACCTTCTTTTTATACTTGCTGTCACTGTACCATCCTTTAAAAGTATAGCCATTCCTGACAGGTTTTTTCAGGCTGATTGTTTTCGTTGTCACCTGATAAGTCTTTGGATTCTTTTTATGATTCTTTCCGCCTTTCAGCTTATAGGTGATCTTATACTTCTTAACTGACCACTTCGCATACAGAGTCTTATTTCCCGTACTGCCGGCCTGGATGGCGGATACTTTCTTTTTATATTTGCTGTCACTGTACCATCCCTTAAAGGTGCAGCCCTTCCTTGTGGGATTCTTTAAGAGAATTTTTGATGAGGTAATATAGTAGCCTGAAGGATTTTTCTTATGATTTTTCCCTCCTCCCAGCTTATAGGTGATCTTATACCTTGCAGGAGTCCACTTTGCATAGAGTATCTTAATTCCGCCATCGGCAGCCGTCAGGTTTCTCACAATAGCCTGGTCCTGATAGGCAACAGAACCGCCGGGAGTCTCCGCCCATCCTGCGAAATGATAGCCTGGCTTCGTATAGGCATTTGGACGCAGGATAACGGAACCGCCGTATTTACAGACAGTATCTGCCATACTTCCGCCAAAACCCCCGTTTTTATCATACCGGACCAGATAAGTATTTGCCTTCCAGTGCGCATACAGGGTATGATCCTTTTCCCGCACCTGGTCACCCTCTGTTTTTTCCGAACCGTTCACAGAGTGTGTGAACCAGCCAGCGAACTGATAACCTGCCCGGACGGGCACCGGCATGGTTCCGTATGTATTTCCCAGTTCAATCTCCCTTGTCTCTGCTAATACAGTACCTCCATTGGCATCAAAGGTAACCTTATATTTTTCTCTTGATACATTCACCGTACATACGGCTGTTTTCCCGTTTCCGGTCAAAGCGGTTATCTTCGCTGTTCCTTCCGCTCTTCCGGTTACTGCTCCATTTGCATCTACCCCTGCCACATTCGTATTGTCTGAAGTCCATTGAATCTGGGAAGATGCCCCCGCGGGGACAAGCTTATAGCTTATGGTTTTGGATTTTCCAACTCCAAGCTTCATACTGTCTGTACCAAGAATAATCTGTGACGGGGCAATGGAAAAGGGAACCGGCACATGAAACCTTGCAGCTTTTTCCTCGAATTGAGGTGACGTGCAGAGCATGTATTCAAGCTGGTCTCCGTGCTTCCTGCTGCCGTACAGATATCCTTCCTCTGTATCTGATACGTCTTCACAGATCCTTACATCGCTGCTGCCGTCCACGGACATCTTCCTCAGCTCTGTGGAGGTATTATAATACAACTCCCCGTCCTGAAGGAATAACCCGGAATAGGTGCCTGCCCAGTATCGGTCCGGATCATTCCAGTCCGTCCATTCTCCCAGATCCTTTAGCTTTTCAGGGGTTCCATAGGTTTCCTGGCAGAAGATAAATCCATGGTCAATTCTTCCTTCCGCATCTCGTTCATTTTTTATATAGTACATACTGCTTCCGTCCAGAATAATCTGCGAAACAATATCCGTCCAGTAATAATCATTATCATACCTGTCATCATTACAATCAAACGTCCAGTAAAGATCCCAGTCATAATGTACCTGGGGCCTGCCGTAACGTATCTCGTAATCACTCAGCAGAAAAAACTCATGTCCTACTCTTCCCAGCCTGTCGCACACCGGATCATCCCATGTACAGTCTACATGGTAATAGCTCCCGTTCAGCTTAAGAATATTCCATGCATGGTTCATGGAATCGCTTCCGGTTACGTGACACTCAATTCCCAACTTATTCATAATGTAGGAATATGCATAAGCATAGGCCTGACAGACTCCGATTTTTCTTCTGATAATCCCCCCGCTGCGGAAGGAGTCCTCCGGCAGTGTATCCGCCTCAAGGTTATCATTATCATATTCATACTCATATACAAAATAGTCATGAATTCTCAGTGCTTTTGTCTCATCGTCCATTTCGTCAGACACCTGCTGCATAATCTCGCTTACATCACTGTCAATACTCAGGCAGTATGCTTTTGTCTCCTCCAGGGACATGGGATTTTCAATCTCGACACGGGTATAAGTTTTAGTCAGACGGTTATAGTAACAGTCCAGGTCAATCCCGTTGCTGAGATATGGTGAGAAGTATACAAGCCTGTAGATCTTATAATCTTCGACACCTATATTCATACCTGATACATCAAGCTCCGGTTCTCCCTCCAGAAGAGCGGTCTTCATTTTCTCTTCCAGTTCTAAAAAAAGTTCCGTCTCTGTTCCACTGTATGGTACTGTTACGTTGTATGGCTGTATGCCATCCGCATCCTCCTCCACCCGGGGATCCGGGATGTTCTCCGGCAGCGGCTCCAGCCCCGTGGGGTAGATCATCTCCGGTTCCACGGCCTTCTCGCCTGCATAGGCCGGGAAGGAAAAAAGAAAGGCGGCAAGTAATGCCATAATCCATAATCTCCAGTATCTTCTCATGTTTTCCAAACCTCCTGTTTCTTTACCTCTCACTCGGATTCACTAAAACGATTCATTTTTTTATATGCAATCCGGGTATTTTTCAATTATACACGTATGAATATCCTTCTTCTTGTCATAATTAATTGCCACAAGAAGAATTTCCCCTGTATAGCTTTTCAGCCAGTCCATATATTTTTTATCCTTGATCTGCCTGACAGCCCCTTCTGCAGACTTGTTCCATTTTAACTCAATCAGCAGTGCCGGACAATCTGCATTTTTTTTCGGAAGGTAAACCACATCAGCAAATCCCCTTCCACTCGGAAATTCCCTGACTGGCTTCGCATAGTACGTCCGCGCACTGGCATATGCGACATAGAGTGCACAGGCCATACTGTTCTCGTCATTGTACTGAATGATTGATGCTGTATCACTACGCGCCTTTGCCACCCCGTCCGCTACTGCGTCTGCATCCATCGCCCATGTACTCTTTAGCAGTTCCTCCGAACGATTCAGGGTTTCCATAAGGCTGCCCCATCCACCAACCTTCACTACACGGACGAACTCGTGCTCTATCTCCTGGTTCGGAATGGATACTGTACTATTTCTCTCATCATAGGTCAGATATCCCAGATGAACTAACAAGGTCAGAATCTCATCCTTCGTATAAAAGGAAGTCATATCATTCTGAAAGATCGCCGGGTCGATCCTGCACTGCCCGCCGCCTATCATTTCCATGACAGCCTCCCTAAGTCCGTCAAAATTCCGCTCAATATAAACCTTTAATGCCTCATAGGTCTCCGTACCGGTCCAGTAGCTTTTAAATTTTTTCCAGGTCAGGGCATCTACAACAGATTTAGGGTTATAGATATGGGTATCACCCATCTGATATCCGTCATACCATCTTGCCATCTCTGCAAAATCCACATCATATTTCTTACATTGCTCCTGTACTTCTTCTTCTGTAAATCCAAAATATTCACTAAGATTCCTGGGATCTGTCACGGAATACTCGTCAAAAACATTAATCGCCGAATGTTCCCCGTATTTTTTAATGGGAAATATCCCGGTCATATATGCCAGTTTCACATATTCAGAACCTTTGAAAAGCCCCCGTAGAAAATCAAGATATTTTTTCTGCACTTCCGTGTTCTCTTTTGCCAGCCGGAATATACAGTCCCATTCATCAATAATAAAAATAAATTCCTCTCCCGTATGGGCGTAAATCTGCTCTAACACTCCTGGTAATCCATATGAATCCTGTGCACAGTCAACGTATTCTTCAAACTCTGCCTCTAACTCCCTGATAATCACATCCTGAATCCTTTTGATAAAAACGGATATATGGGATTCATCAAATAAAAATCTCTGCACATCAAACCGGATTACATTATGCCGGTTTAAATTCGATTCGTACGCATTCACCCGCCTGGTTTCCCGGACCATGTCTGATACCGTTTTATGATGCTTCGATACGTCCAGATCCGCAAACAGTTCCCTGGAATCACATCCTTTGCTATAATAGGCAGAAAGCATGTCTGCAGCCATGGATTTTCCAAAACGTCGCGGCCGGCTGACACATATATTTTTCCTATGTGTATTTAAAACACTGTTTGTGTAATCAATTAGTCCACTTTTATCTACATAGATCGGCGAGTTCACAGCCTCTTTGAACTGACGGTTCCCTGGATTTACATACAGTCCCATGCCATCACTCCTTCTTAATCTTATCAGCATATTTCTAATCAGATATCCGGCTCACCCTTACCATTGTAGTATACCGCAGCCTTCAGATATAATCAAACTAAAAATCAAAAAATCCGATAGTCCCCTGGTTACTATTCACTGACTAACCATCCGCTCATAGTAACAACATCGCAACATTGACTTCCAATTTTTTTTAGGGTAGAATTGAGTTATGAGTTATCACCACAAAGTATGTGCAAAAAGCAAAAGGAGGAGAGAAATATGGGAAAAGATGTATCGGATTATGATTTTCCGAGAAAACCAGTAAAGGCGGCCAGGCGTCTGACCGCCTTCTTTTTAGCAGTATTACTGACAGTAACACTTCTGCCGGTAAATATATCCGCCAAAGCTGGGGAAAATGTCCCGGTTCTTACCATAGGAGGAACGGTGGTTTTGCCGGAAAATGCCGGAGACTATGGTTTTTCATCTATGGAGACAACAGATGATGCCATTACCTTAACCACAGATGGACAGATATCCATTGACAGTACACTTGAAACAGAAGGGAATCTGATCATTACAGGCCCCGGCAGTCTTTCTATAAACGCAGGCGGCAAAGCACATGGTATCTCTGTAGAGGGTGACTTGACCATTACAGGAACCGGTATAACCGTGTCTGCAGGAAGAAATGCTGCCATATATTCTACAGGTGACATTTACATAGAAAATAGCTATGTAAAGGCCATGGGACTCAATGGCACGAAGGGGATCATTGCCGGCAAGTCTGTGACCACTTCCGGATCCTGGGTCGAGAGTACCGGCACGAATCATGATCTCGGGATGGCTGAAAACAGTATCGTATTTCAGGAGCAGGAAGGCGTGATGACTGGAAGCATAACAGGAGGAGATGCCGAATCCGGCGGTATGCTTCTTCCCTGCAATGCAACGCTTCCAGGAGATCTGGAAATTCCGGAGGATACCTTGCTTGTAATCCCAGAAGGCCGGATTCTTACTGTCCCGGCAGACCATACACTGACTGTAACCGGCATGATCGAAAATTCCGGCACAATTATTGTAGAAGGAAATCTGGAGGATCCAGGGGAGCAGATTGAAAATGTAGATAAGGGAAAGGTAACCGGCGTAGAGGTATCAGAGATTATACTGGATACGGAGGAAGCAGACTTGAATGTTGGAGAAAGCATTGTTCTTTCTGCTGTTATTGTCCCATATTACGCGGAAAATCAAACGGTCACCTGGTCTTCCAGCGATGGCAGTATCGCATCCGTTGAAAACGGAACCGTAAAAGCCCTGCACTCCGGAGAAGCAGTCATTACAGCCAGTACAGCAAACGGAAAAACAGCGGAATGTACCATTACTGTCCCGGGGACAAAAGTCACAGGTGTCAGCCTGGATCCGACTGAAGCACAGATGCATATAGGCGAAACTCTGCAGCTTGAAGAGACTGTCATTCCGGAGAACGCGGACAATCAAAATGTTACATGGACATCCAGTAATGAAGCCGTTGCTTCTGTAGATGAAGATGGTCTTGTAACTGCAGAGGATGCCGGAACCGCCATTATTACTGTTACCACAGAGGACGGGGACAAAACGGCACAATGTACCATTACGGTACTTAAGACAACCGTCACCGGAGTAATCCTTGACCAGACTGCGGCACATATGTATGTAAGAGAGGCTCTGCAGCTTAAGGAAACTGTAGCCCCGGAAAATGCAGACAACAAAGATGTAACATGGAGCTCCAGCGATGAAGCTGTTGCTTCTGTAAATGAGAATGGACTTGTAACTGCAAAAAATGCCGGAACTGCTACGATTACCGTTACCACAGAGGACGGCGGCAAAACGGCAGAATGTGCCATTACCGTAGAAGCAGTGCCGGTTCAGCAGATAAAACTAGAACCAATATCCACAACCCTTCCATTGGGGAAAACACTCACTCTGAAGTCACAGATTTTACCGGAAAATGCAACAAATCCCGGGATTACCTGGACCTCCAGTGAACCTTCCATTGCTTCAGTAGATGCAAACGGAACCGTGAAAGCATTAAAGACTGGAACGGTTACAATTACAGCCGCAGCTGTAGATGGAAGCAGTATTACGGGAACCAGTGAGATTACTGTCATCGTAATTCCAGTTACCGGCATAAAGCTTAACCAGACCACTGCTTCCATACAGGACGACGACACAATAACACTGCATGCAGAAGTCCTCCCGGCTGATGCGACATACAAAACCATTACCTGGAGATCTGACAACCCACAGGTGGCAGCTGTAGATGCAAAAGGAAAAGTAACCGCAGTAAAGACCGGAACTGCCCGGATTACTGCCACCTCCGCAGACGGCAAAAAGGAGGCCGTATGTAAGGTAACCGTAACGCCTCCGGACAAAGCTACAAATGCTGCGGCACTTAATAAAAAGATCGGAATGTTCTGGAACGCGAAAAAGAAGAGCATGGTTGTTTCCTGGGGAAAGGCTCCTGATGCCGACGGCTATGAAGTCTATGCAGCAGAATGCGGAACCAGCATGAAACTTATAAAAACCATCACCAGTCCAAAGACCCGTTCGTTTACATTAAAGAAAGTGAATGGCAGAAAGCTGAAAACCCAAAAATCCTATAAAGCCCTGGTGAGAGCATACCGCATTTTCAATGGCAAAAAGCAGTATCTTGCAAAGAGCTATTCCATACATGCAGTAACAGATTCAAATAAAAAGTATACAAATGTAAAAAAACTGACAGTATCCCCAAAGACCCTGTCATTAAAACGGGAAAAGCTAAAAAAACTAATCGTTAAAGCTGTTCCACGGGACCGGAATAAGCGGTGTCTCGGCCATATTCAGAAGCTCCGTTACTTCACAACTGACAGCAAGGTTGCAACAGTGTCAGGGAATGGCGTCGTCCGGGCAATTGGAAAAGGAAGCTGTACCGTTTATGTTCTCTCCATTAATGGCATGAAGGCCTCAGTAAAGGTAACTGTAAAATAGCGCAGGAGACTAATTATGAAAGATTTCATTATTGCTATCCTTATAAGCGCATGCGGACTGCCGTTTCTGTTTATGGGATATCTCATATGGATCAGAGAACGGATTGATCTGATTCATGATTATCATCACACGAAGGTAAAGGAATCTGACAGAAAAGAATATACGGCTGTTATGGGAAAGGCAGCAATACTTATAGGAGTGGGAATCATATTGTCCGGCGTCCTGTGCACAGGGATGCATTCCGGAAAATACGGAGTTATTTTTGGTATTTCATTTGCAGCAGGATTAATCATGATGATCCATGCCCAGTTGAAATACAACCATGGAATTTTCTGACTAATACAAAACCAGCTTAAATATCTTTCTAAGGTTATTTAAGCTGGTTTATACTGGTACAGCATTCCATAATTAAACGGTGAATACACCCGGATTGTTCCTGCCGCCTTCTTTTTAAACCGGTCATAAAGCCTGCCGGCACTCATACTTTCTCCAACTTCTTTCCTCCACTTAAAAATCATAAACCTCCGGATCAAGTCCCGCTTCTTCCAGTACCTTCCTTCGCTCCTTTACATCCATAAATTCCAGCTCTTCCGCATCCAGGCCTGAAACTTCAAAATCTGTCGGTGCAAAAATCTCTACCATAATTGTTCTTTCCTTTCTCTTTCCGTCTTCCTTATTCTTCCAGATAATCATAATAGTCTCTTTCATCTGCAAATAACCGGTACTCACCGTCAACAAATCCCATATACCCTTCGTCTACAAAATATCCTTTCATCTCATTCTATCCTCCTTGCTAATGATCAACCGTAACACTTCAGGCAGGAATCCCTGTAAACTGTTACGTGCAACTTCCTTGTTGAAATCATTATAGGATAAAGCACTGTACAAAAATCTGTACTCACAAGAATGAAGGCATATTTTCATTTAAAAACTATCGCTGATCTGTAAAAAATACATATTTTAAGGCAGTCACCTTGTCATCGGTGACTGCCTCTTATTTTACTCTCCAATGTCCTAAATAAGGCCAGGAACCCACGGGGCGCACTCCCTCCTCCTTTTTACATTCCTAAACAGACGCCCTTTATCTTTTTAGCGCAACACTCAGACTATTGGGAATCCCTCTCGGACCTCTGATCGCATAGATCCCGTATTCCTCTTTCAATATATCGAACGTAAACCGCTCCGGCCTGTATCTCTTTTTAAGCTTTATCTTCATTAATGCAGTAATGGTCAGATTCTTCTCTGTATAATCATAAGGAATATCCGTCTCTGTCACCTTGCATTTATAAAGGATTGCCGACACCGGGGCAGCTGCATACAGAAATACCGTATCCCCTTTTTTTATACCTCTCCCCTGCTTCCAGTCTATCTGGTCTGTCTGATCAAAGGCATGTTCAATATCATAGTATCTGGGATTGGCCGGAATCACCCACTCCTTTGGCGGACGTACCTTTTCTTTTTTTCTGGCAGAGGCTGTTGCCATATAGCTCAGGTCAATCAGGTCACAAATCCGTTCCTCTGAAACCGTGCCGTCTAAAAGCACGGTAATCCAATGGAGCTTATTCATATGATAGGCAGGCATAATCCCCTCTTCCCGGATCAGCGTATCCCGGAAGAACGGATCATCTATCTTAAGATTCATTGCATCCACATGCTCCCCGCCGGAAAGCCCCAGCTTGTTCCTCTGAACCTCCATGGCAAGCACGAACCATTTCCGATTATCCTCATGCCGGAACACGGCACTGGTCTGATCGTTTCTCCACGGGTACTCCGGAGATGTCCTATATTTCTTTTTTATATATTCAAAAACAAACTCTCTCATAACTCTTCACCGCTTAATCCATAATCTGGCATTGGCCTCCTCACTCGCTTTCTTATCCCTCCAGGCATCAATCTCACTGCATATCGCAAGCATCTCATCCACTACCATCTCTACACTCTTCGGTTTCACATGGTACAGATACGACGCCATCCGGTTCATTGCCTTCGGACTGCCCAGATTCTTTGCCATCTCCACTCCAAGCTCCTCGGGAAAACCCAGCCGCTTTACGGCATCCACCAGATCATCTCTTGACCTGGACCACTCTCTTTGGTCTGACATCCTTCAGTCTCCTCTTCTGCATTTAGTCTCTAAAAAGCTCACATACTCCCATATTTCTTTAAAATCAACCATACATTCTCCTCCAAAGATCCGGACCGGAATCTCATGGTCAAATCCGAATATAGACACATTCAGGTCATCCTCCATCTCGTATACAATCACCTTTTTCTTATCCGGATCCACCATCCAGTATTCTCTGACTCCGGCTGCTGCGTATTTCGCAAGCTTTACTGTCATATCCTTTCTCTTTGTAGAACCTGAGAGGATCTCTACAACTAGATCCGGCGCGCCGTAGATGACGCCCTTGCGGATCTTTTTCCGGTCACAGACAATGAGAACATCTGGCTGGAGCATCGTTTTGTCATCACAGTCCAGCTGCACATCCAACGGGGCATAGGCCGGTATGCACATCCCTTCTTTTCTGTCTATGTAATCCGAAAATGTCTTGAAAATTCTTCCTCCGATCAACTGATGGAGCGGTGAGGGCGCTGCCATATTGTAGATCACGCCGTCGATCAGTTCTGCCCTGTACCCGTCAGGAATCTGGTAATAATCCTCCAGCGTATACTCCCCCTGGCTCTTCTCCTGTGTCATATACTGGGTCTTTGCCTCCCTGACTGTCTCCTCAGAACATTCCCTTCCGCTATTTTCCCTTGTGTTTTCTGTCCCTTTCATTCCTTTGGTTTTCTCTTCTGTATTTCCTCCCGCTTTTTCCGTCATCCTGACGCACACCTATCCTCTCGTCTTCGTCCCTGTCCCGTCTCTTTTTCCTGCCTTAAGCTTGTGGAGGGACACCTCTTTTTCTCCGAACATGCCCCTGCACTCTGTGCCATCCGGGAACAAATATACCTGCTCCAGCTCGTCCTTTTTTCTAAGCCTGATTCCCCGGACGCCGATAGCGCCTTTTTTCTTCTCCGGCACCTCATCTGCCCCGAACCGCAGGAAATATCCTTCCTTCGTCTGAAGCACGATCTGATGGTTTGCCGTGATCACCTGGACGCTTACCACCTCGTCCTCCTCCTGGAGCTTTGTGGCAGCAATGGTACGCTTTGCCACCTGGAATTCCTCTCCCTGTACCTTTTTCAGCATACCCTGCTTTGTGGCAAAGAGGAATGCTGCATAACGCATCTGCTCAGAATCACAGATATACACGATATTCTCCTGGGTGCTGTCATAATTGCTCACATTGTCAATGGGCATCCCCTTGTCACGGAACTTTCCAAAGGGAAGATCCGGCATCTTTACCTGATGCATCCTTCCATTATTTGTAAAGACACAGATCTTTCCTGTGTTCATGCAATTCACAATATACTTATTTTCCGAATCTGCCGCCTCCTTATTTCTCTCATAGGTTGCCAGATCAACCGTTTTGGCATAGCCGAAACGATCCATGAGGAATACGACCTCCTGCTCTTCTATCTTCTTTTCCTCATAGACCGCTTCCTCCGCATTCTCAACAACCGTGCGGCGTTTCCGCCCGTATTCCTTCTTAATCCGTTCCAGGTCTGCAATGATCACATCGGCCATGGAACCGTAATTGTTCAGTATATCCTCATAGGTTTCAATATTATGAAGTGTTTCTTCATGCTCCTTCATCAGAGCCTCAATCTCCAGGCCAATCAGCTTATAAAGCCTCATCTCCAGAATGGCTGTTGCCTGCCGCTCCGTAAAGCGCAGCATTGCCGCCATCTTTTTTGAGATGGAAGACTTAAACTTAATATTGGCAGTGTTTCCCCTGGTCAGACATTCCTTTGCGTCCTTCACGGACTGGCTGCCCCGGAGGATCTCTATAATCAGGTCAATGACATCGCACGCCTTGATCAGTCCCTCCTGTATTTCCTTTTTATCAAGCTCTTTTGCAAGAAGTGTTTTATATTTTCTAGTGGCAAGTTCAAACTGGAAGTCCACATGGTGCTCAATGATTTTCTTAAGACCCATTGTCTCCGGACGCCCTTTGGCCACTGCCAGCATATTCACGCCAAAGGTATCCTCAAGCCGTGTCTTCTTGTAGAGCATGTTCGTCAGATTACTGACATCTGCTCCCTTCTTAAGCTCAATGACAATCCGGATTCCCTCCTTAGAGGACTGATTGGAAATGTCAACAATATCCGTGGTCTTCTTCGTCTCAACCAGGGCGCATACATCATTTAAGAATTTACCGATTCCTGCACCGATCATAGTATACGGGATCTCAGAAATGACAAGCCGCTTCTTGCCGCCTTTCATCTCTTCCACTTCAACCTTTCCCCTGATTTTAATCTTACCAGTTCCTGTCTCATAGATATTCAGAAGGTCATCCTTATTGACCACAATCCCTCCTGTAGGGAAATCTGGCCCTTTCACATATTTCATCAGCTGCTTTGTGCTGATGTCATCATTTTTCATATAGGCCTTCACTGCATCTATGACCTCTCCCAGGTTATGGGTGGGAATACTGGTAGCCATACCGACTGCAATTCCTTCCGCCCCATTCACCAGCAGATTTGGAATCCGCACCGGAAGCACCTCCGGCTCCTTCTCCGTCTCATCAAAATTCGGAAGGAAATCTACCACGTTCTTATCAAGATCTGCAAGATATGCTTCCTGGGTAAGCTTCGCAAGCCTCGCCTCTGTATACCGCATGGCCGCCGCGCCGTCTCCCTCTATGGAACCGAAATTCCCGTGCCCGTCTACCAGAATCATTCCTTTTTTGAATTCCTGTGCCATAACCACCAGCGCTTCATAGATGGAGCTGTCCCCGTGAGGGTGGTATTTACCCATGGTATCACCCACAATACGGGCACATTTCCTGTAAGGCCTGTCCCAGCGGATTCCAAGCTCATGCATATCATAAAGCGTTCTTCTCTGTACCGGCTTTAAGCCATCCCTCACATCCGGAAGCGCACGTGCCACAATCACACTCATGGCATAATCAATATAAGATTTTTTCATGACCTCCGAATATTCGGTTCTGATAATCTGTTGTGATTCCTGCATCTTATTTCCTCCCGAAAATAATAACCATTCAGAGGATGTGTATCACTTCCCTGAATCGTTATCTTCATTCATATAAATATATCCTTTTAAATATCCAGCTCTGCCTCAGTTGCATTTTCGTATATAAAGGAACGTCTCGGCGGAACTTCTGTTCCCATGAGCATCTCCGTCACACTGGAAGCCATTCTCGCATCCTCAATCTCCACCCTCTTGAGAATCCTTCTCTCGGGATCCAGGGTCGTCTCCCAGAGCTGTTCTGCATCCATCTCACCCAGGCCCTTGTATCTCTGCAGGGTAAAGGAGCCCTCATGGGTCTTCCGGTATCTTTCCAGCGCTTTGTCATCATAGAGGTACTCTTCCTTCCCCTTTTTAGGCATAGCTTTATACAGAGGCGGCATGGCAATGTAGACATGTCCCTCATAGATCAGCTCTGGCATAAACCGGTAGAACAGTGTCAGGAGAAGAGTGGATATGTGTGCACCGTCCACATCCGCATCCGCCATAATAATAATCTTGTCATACCGCAGCTTCTTAATATCAAAGTCATTTCCATAGCCTTCGGAAAATCCGCATCCAAAGGCATTAATCATGGTCTTAATCTCAGCATTTGCAAGAACCTTATCAATACTTGCTTTTTCCACGTTAAGAATCTTACCCCGGATGGGCAGGATCGCCTGGTACATCCGGTTTCTCGCCGTCTTGGCGGAGCCTCCCGCAGAGTCTCCCTCCACAATAAAAATCTCACATTGCTGTGCATCCCTGCTCTCGCAGTTCGCAAGCTTTCCATTGCTGTCAAAGGAATATTTCTGCTTTGTCAGCAGATTGGTCTTTGCCTTTTCCTCTGTCTTCCGGATCTTTGCTGCCTTCTCCGCACAGCCAATGACCTTCTTAAGGTTATCAAGATTCCGGTCAAAATACCGGACAATCTCATCGCCTGTCACCTTGCTGGTGGCCTTTGCGGCATCTGGATTATCAAGCTTTGTCTTCGTCTGTCCTTCGAATCTCGGATCCGGATGCTTCACGGAAATAATTGCCGTCATTCCATTCCGCACATCCGCGCCTGTAAAGTTCGCATCCTTTTCCTTTAAGATTCCAAGCTCTCTTGCATACTGGTTGATCACAGTTGTAAAGGTAGTCTTAAAGCCTGTCAGGTGCGTGCCCCCCTCACCGTTATAGATGTTATTACAAAATCCAAGTACATTTTCATGAAATTCATTTACATACTGAAATGCAGCCTCTACCTCGATTCCTTCTGCCTGTCCTTTGAAATAAACCGGATCATGGACAGCCTCCTTCTTGGCATTCAGCTCCCGGATAAAACCTAGAATTCCGTCCGGTTCATGATATACAATACGCTCTTTGCTGCCATCTCTCAGGTCTTCGAAAATAATCGTGAGTGATGGATTGAGGTAGGTTGTCTCATGCATCCGGCTCTTTACCTCATCCGCACGGAATCTGGTCTTTTCAAATATAGTATCATCCGGCAGGAAGTTAATCTTCGTACCAGTCTTTCTTGTCTTTCCAATGGTAGGAAGCAGCCCCTCTTCAAGCTCTATAACCGGAATTCCTCTCTCATACCTGTCATGGTGAATGAAGCCGTCCCGGCTGACCTCCACGTCCATGTATGCAGACAATGCATTGACAACCGAAGAGCCGACGCCGTGCAGACCTCCGCTTGTCTTATATACAGAGTCATCAAATTTTCCGCCGGCATGAAGCGTGGTATAGACAATCCTCTCCGCCGATACTCCTTTCGCGTGCATCCCTACCGGAACACCCCGCCCGTTGTCTATGACTGTCGCGGAGCCATCCCGCTCCAGCGTTACCCGTATCTCCGTACAAAACCCGGCCAGGTGCTCATCTACCGCATTATCTACAATCTCATAGATCAGATGGTTCAGCCCCTTCGTAGATACACTTCCGATATACATGCCCGGCCTCTTCCGGACTGCCTCCAGGCCTTCTAATATTGTAATGCTGTCAGCATCATATGTAGACTTTTTTGCCATTTTTCCAATCCTTTCATGATTCCCGGACATATAAAGCAAAATATGCCCCCGCGCCGGTACTACAGCCTGCAGTATCTATCATCTTCGCATGAGTACGCATCCTCCCTGGAGTCTTTATATGCCTGTGAATAATAACAACATATTAGCACAAACTCTGGTTCGAATCAAATATATTTTTATGGAGTCAGCACCTGGTCCAGGGTTTCGGCAAGCACCTCCATGGCATTTTTCATCTCCTTTACCGTATTGGTCTGTGCGCCTGCCTCAATGAGCAGTGTCTTTGGCATAATATTCATATTATAACAGTATCCCCTGAGATAGATATGCCTGGTAAAGCCCGGATACAGCTCTATAGCCTTTAGCTGCATCTGCAGGGAAAACGCAAGATTATCCTGAATATAAGGATTATAAAGGTAATCGATATCCCCGTTTGCCTTCGTACGGCTCAGACCGTTAAAAAACATGATCTGCGCCGTAGGCTTTCCATTGATCTCGGTCACGAGATGTGTTCCTTCTGCTACTCCGTCACGGTGGAGGTCAATTACCACCTCAATGCCCGGATTCTCTTCGAGGATTTTCCTCACCTCTGGTTCTGCAAGATCATACGCCTTACTCCTGTCCAGTTCCCCGTCAATCAGGTCATAGACTCCCTCGTGGTGCAGCGTCTCAATTCCCCGTTTATTTAAAAGCTTCGTAAGATATTCTCCCACACCCACAATCGTATCAGAAGTATTGCCTGCTTCTGAGTCGGCAAATGCTTCCTGTGAATGTGTATGGTAGATAAGTACCTTCGGCCCCTTTGTATTCTGATCTATTTTCAGATCCTTTCCAAGAAGCACTTCTGCGTTGAGTTCCTCCGGGCTGGTCATGGTTGTACTGTCAATCGTATAAAAATTACTGACCAGATATTCATAATTTTTTAGCTTTTTAAGGGAAATGTCAATTCCTCCGCCAGCCGGTGCAGCCGTCTCTGCCTCCGGCTCCTTTTCTGCTTCCCCAATCAGCTTTCCGTTCTCATCTACTTCGTTTTCATCTTCTGCCTGTCTTGCCAGGATCATTTCATAGGTTGCCTGGTCTTCAATATCCGTATCTGCCGTGTCCATTTCCTCTACATAGGTTCCGAGCGGAATCAGGTTCATCGCCTGTCTTGCCGCCCACTCCCATGCCGAAACATGATGGCTTTTCGCAGAATAGGCAAATCCGCCAAGATACATCTCTTCTGCACTTTTCAGAAGCATCTTATTAGGTCCTGCCAGGAGCCTTCTAGATTCCTCCAGATTTACCTTCGCTCCCATACTTCCCATTATATACAATAGAAGAACTGCTCCTGTGGCTGCCATCAGAATCCGGCTGATTCTCTGTCCGTCCTTCAACTTATCACTCCGTCATAATTATCGTCTTAACACTATATGACGGAAGATTTCTCATTATGTGCATGTCCCTTCCGATCTGCTTTACCAGGATGCACTATCCTGTGAATTACAGCCGGAAAACAGCATATTTAAAGCCTCCGATATGGTATAGCTGATGCGCTTCACTGTCTCATCAATATCTTTTGGTGTTACAAATAACCCATTGAGGTGCGGGGAAATGAGCTCTTTCACCAACTCATATTTTTCCGCGGCGCTATATCCCTGCATCACTACCCCGACTCCCTTTAATGATTCTGACGATTCAAGAGCCGCAAGGAAATTTTCCATCGTATCATTGACAATCGTTGCCGCATCCACAACTGTCGGAACCCCGATCGCAAGTACCGGAACCCCCACCGTCTCCTCGGTAATGGCATTCCTGTGATTTCCCACGCCGGATCCCGGATTAATCCCCGTATCCGCAATCTGGATGGTCCGGTTCAGCCTCTTTGAGCTCCTGGCAGCCAGCGCGTCGATGGCAATGATCAGATCCGGATTGGTCTCGTTCACAATTCCCCTTATGATTTCCACTGTCTCCATCCCTGTCTGTCCCATCACGCCCGGTACAATGGCGCTTACCAGCCTGACATGCTCCTCCCCCATGGCATATTTCCCATACTCCTTCACAATATGCCTGGTAATGTTCAGATTATCCACGACATAGGGGCCTAATGCATCCGGAGTCACCTTCCGGTTTCCCAGCCCTACCACAAGCACAGAGTAATCCTCCTGATCTCCCTTCATGATACTAGCCAGAAACTTCTTAAGTTCTGCGGAAATCTCCCTGTGGTAATCCTCATCCGGCACTGCCATATTTGGGGCCTCCATGGTGATATACGTCCCTACAGGCTTTTTCATAACCTTAGCCCCGTTTTCTGTCTCAATCTTCACCGTTGTCACCTTGATCTCCCGTTCCTCGTCTACTTCCTCCGTAAGTACAACCCCCTGTACTTCAACCTGATCTGACTCAAACCGCTCTTTTTGCTCCAGTGCCAGATCTGTTCTGATACTATACTTCTCCACCATCTTCATCTCTCCCCGGCTTTCAAAATCATATTTAGAACAATACTAGTTTTTACAATATTTCAAAAAATATGTATTGACAGAACAACTCCCTTGGGCTAAAATAAATACGTGCGTTTCGTTAGGACGTCCGTGTCCGGCTCTAACGAATCCTGAATCGATAACAAAGGTCGAAATACGAGATATTGGAGGTGGACAAATTGGCTAATATCAAATCTGCAAAAAAAAGAATCTTAGTAAACGAAACTAAGGCTGCAAGAAATAAAGCAATCAAATCAAAGGTAAAAACTTGCGTAAAAAAAGTTGAGACAGCAGTAGCAAACAAGGATGCCGCTTTAGCTGCAGACGCATTGAAAGTCGCAATTGCTGAGATTAACAAGGCAGGAAGCAAGGGTGTATATCACAAGAATACATGCTCAAGAAAGATTTCCCGCTTATCAAAAGCTGTAAACGCAATTTCTTAATAGACAACAAAGATACAGAGAAGACATCCATTCCGTCATGTGGATGTCTTTTTATTTTCCCACTTTTACACAAAAATAAACCCAATTCAAATATACTCACGGCTGATGAAATCTGCCGTGAGTATAAATATGATTAGTTATTTACAAGCTTATCCTCATCACTCCAGCTGTAGAGCTTACGAAGCTCCTCGCCGATCTTCTCGCACTCATGCTCTGCTGCATTTCTTCTCATTGCGCGGAAGTGCGGTGCGCCGACCTTGTTCTCTGTCAGCCACTCTTTTGCAAAGCTTCCGTCCTGGATATCAGCAAGAATCTTCTTCATAGCCTTCTTCGTATCCTCTGTAATAATCTTCGGTCCTGTAATATAATCACCATACTCAGCAGTATTGGAAATGGAATATCTCATTCCTGCAAATCCTGACTGGTAAATCAAATCTACGATCAGCTTCATCTCGTGGATACACTCAAAATAAGCATTTCTCGGGTCATAGCCTGCCTCAACCAGGGTCTCAAAGCCTGCCTGCATCAGCGCGCATACACCACCGCAGAGAACAGCCTGCTCACCGAAGAGGTCTGTCTCAGTCTCTGTTCTGAAGTCTGTCTCAAGAACACCTGCTCTTGCCCCGCCGATTGCCAGCGCATACGCAAGCGCCATATCCAGAGCCTTGCCGGAAGCATCCTGCTCTACAGCTACCAGACACGGAACACCTTTGCCTGCCTGATACTCGCTTCTTACAGTATGTCCCGGTCCCTTAGGCGCAATCATGGTAACATCCACGCCTGCCGGCGGTACAATCTGTCCGAAATGAATCGCAAAACCGTGAGCGAACATCAGCATATTGCCTTCCTCAAGGTTCGGCGCAATATCCTTCTTGTACATATTCGCCTGCAGCTCATCATTGATCAGGATCATGATAATATCAGCCTTCTTTGCAGCCTCTGCCGCTGTGTAAACTTCAAAGCCCTGAGCCTCTGCCTTTGCCCATGACTTACTTCCCTCATAGAGACCGATAATAACATGGCATCCGGACTCCTTTGCATTAAGGGCATGTGCATGTCCCTGGCTTCCATATCCGATTACTGCAATGGTCTTTCCCTCCAGTAAGGATAAGTTACAATCTTCCTGATAATAAATTTTTGACATTTTTTATCTTCCTCCTGCTTTTCATAAATATATGTAAATTTAAACTTTACCATAAGTGCTGGCTGACAGTATAACCCATACTAATTAGCCGTACTACTACAGCCTTACATAATTAACGGTGAATTCTACAATGCTGTACTAGAGCGTGTTTGAAAATTCATTTCTGCCACCTGCACGCCCCACTTTGCGGCTTATTTGCCCCGCAATTTGTGACGCACATTTGGCAGAAAGCAATTTTCAAACACGCTCTAATCAATATAAGTGACATCCTTGATTCCCCTCTTAAGGCCGGTGATTCCCGTCCTTGCAAGTTCCAGAATCTCATAGCCGTCCAAAAGATTCAGGAATGCCTCAAGCTTCGACTGGTTTCCGGTAAGCTCCACCATGAGGGATTCCTTCTCCACATCCACAACCTTTGCCCGGAAAATATCTGCCACGGATATGATCTCTGCCCTCTGGGCAGAATTCGCCCGGATCTTCACCATAATAAGCTCCCGGTAAACAGATTCATCGGGATTCAGCACCTTGATCTCAATCACATCCTCAAGCTTTCTGACCTGCTTCTCAATCTGGGACAGAATCAGCTCATCCCCACTGGCCACAATCGTAATCCTTGTAAATCTGGAATCCGCCGTCACTCCCGCAGTAATACTGTCAATACTGTAGCCCCTCCGGCTGAACAGGCCCGATATACGGCTTAATACGCCTGGGTCATTATTAACAAGTAATGAATATACTCTTTGCATCACGCATTTCTCCTTCTTTTTTAGTTTTCCAAAAACAGAGTGCGTTCTGTTTTTTTATAATATCAATATCTTCTGCCTTTGTCAAGTGTTTCCTTCAACTTTCTTACAACATTAACATTATTTATGATACCACTCCACACAGAAAAGTGCAACTGATTGAATCGGGGACGGGGCATTTTTAAAAATGCCCCGTCCCCGATTTGCATTGTATGTGTAATGGTGCTATAATGAAGGACGTTTTTGAAAATATGTATTATTAAGGGAGAGATGTAAACATGGAAACTTATATGATTTTCAGGGATCTTGCGATTATCCTTATTTCTGCCAAACTGTGCGGTCTGGCTGCTGCAAAGCTTAAGGCGCCCCAGGTTGTGGGGGAAATTATCGCCGGGCTTTTAATCGGCCCTGGTATTCTTGGCCTTGTACAGCAGACGGAACTGATCAGCGGCATGGCAGAGATCGGTGTTGTTCTTCTGATGTTTTTTGCCGGGCTGCAGACCAGCCTGAAGGATCTGATGCGCACTGGATGGAAGGCGCTTCTCATTGCCTGCTCCGGCGTCTTCGTTCCGCTGGCAGGGGGATATCTTCTGTACTGCTGCTATTACGGATTTGCCCCGACAGGAAGCGGCCAGTTTTACTCCGCTTTGTTTACCGGTGTGATCATGACCGCAACCTCTGTAAGTATTACTGTTGCTTCCCTGCAGGAGCTCGGGTATCTGAAATCCGAAACGGGAACTACGATTATGAGCGCGGCAATTATTGATGATGTAATCGGAATCATTGTCCTGACCTTTGTGGTAGGAATGAAGGATCCTGATTCAAAGCCGTCCGCTGTTATTATCAGCACAGTACTATTCTTTGCTGCTGCTGTTGTTTTTGGTGTGATTACATATAAAATATTCAAGATTTTAGACAAGAAGTATCCGCATACAAGGCGGATTCCGATCTTAGGATTTGTTCTTGCCTTTGCCATGGCATATGGGGCGGAGAGGTTTTTCGGAATTGCGGATATTACCGGAGCCTATGTAGCCGGCATTGTCCTGTGCAGCATTGATGATTCCGAATACATAGCCCGCAAGGTAGATATCAACTCCTATATGCTCTTTGCGCCTGTATTTTTCGCCAGCATCGGGCTTAAGACCTCCATTGATGACATGACGCCTGCACTGCTCATATTCAGTGTACTTTTTGTAATTGTCGCACTGGTCACCAAGGTAATCGGATGCGGAGCGATATCCAGGCTTCTGGGGTTCCAATCCCTGGATTCCCTGAAAATCGGCGTGGGTATGATGACCCGCGGGGAAGTGGCGCTGATTGTGGCACAGAAAGGCCTGCAGGTACAGATGATCGAATCGAAATACTTTTCAGCAGTCATCCTTTTAATACTTGTGTCATCTGTGATTACACCAGTTATTCTGAAAATGTTATACCAGAGAAAAGAATGATGCAATCAGGGACGGGGCATTTTTAAAAATGCCCCGTCCCTTCTATTCCTGCTATTTTATCAATCGGTATATAGGTTCCATCTGTCAGAAGGAGGATTTTTTTATATGTGTCAACCTTTTTCACACCTCCGGTCACTGTTACATAACTACCGCCCTCCTTTCTGGCATCCGGAACAAAATAGGTAATTGAGACCTTTGGCTTCTGGCTTAGATTTTTCTGGATCTTCTGAAGCTTTTCATTAATCTCTGCCTTAACCAATTCATCAAGCTCTGCCATCTCCTCTGTCAGCCGTGCAGCTTCCTTCACAGACTCATGATGCCCCGTCAGTGCAGCAAAGGGCGCAAACTGGGCAGCCCGGTCTGCAGCCGGCATCTGAGGGTGGGTCTTTGACACATGATGTGGCAGGTCAATAATATCGTCATATTTATGCATATTTTTCAAGTTCATTAATTCTTTCATAGGATCCTATATTCCTCCTGATACTCTCATCCCACAATGATTCACGCCTTGTGCCCGCCAATCTGGCGGTTTCGCTCCACTGCCGTGGCGCCCTCCATCAGATTTGTTCCTTTCAGGATCGCATTTTTCCCGTACTTTTTCTTGATATCCAGCATGGCCTGCTGCAGCCTGCGTTCCTTCTCCCGCTCCGAACGTTCCGTCTCCTGCTGCTCCTTCCTTGCATGATAGTCCGTAAACAGATCAAGCTGCTCAAAAACCGGCTCCTGAACAACAGAAGCTTCATCCACAATATGATTCGCCCCCAGGGTAATCCGCCGGATCAGAAATTTTTTGTTAATAATTCTGTCATATAACTCCAAAATCGCTTTCACAATCACCTTTGCAGAGGATGTCTGCTTTTCAAGATTCGTGGTCCCATGGGCATGCTTCGGAATCTTCCGTCCATAGCGGTCAGTCGTAACCTCGCCCTGATACTGTTTTTTCCTGCCTCTCAGATTCTCCATGTCATAACCCACTGTCAGTACAAGCTGATCTGTCACCAGACGCCTGTCTACCAGGTCCAGCGCAAGCATATCTGCCATTTCCTGCACCACAAGTCTTGCCTTTTCAGCTGTATACGGGCAGTGCAGCACCTGTCCGGAACAGATACTGTTATTTTCCGGCTTATAGGACTTAATGTGCGCCATCGTACAGGGCTCCCATCCCCAGGCATGGTCAATAAGGAGCTCTGCATTGACGCCGAACAGCTTATAAAGCAAGTCCTCATTATAATAATCCTCTGGTTTCCCCAATGAGCATCTTGCCACATCTCCCATCGTAAACATACCATGCTCCGCCAGTCTTTTTGCGTATCCCTTCCCCACACGCCAGAAATCTGTAATAGGCTCATGGCTCCACAGAATCCGGCGATAACTCTTTTCATTCAGAGTGGCAATCCTTACCCCGTTTTTATCCGGCGGAATATGCTTTGCCACAATATCCATCGCCACTTTACAGAGATAAAGATTTGTACCGATCCCTGCCGTAGCGGTGATCCCTGTAGCCTCGTGAATATCCCGGATAATCTTTCCTGTAAGCTCACGGGCAGACATCTGATAGGTATTCAGATAATGCGTGGCGTCAATCATAATCTCATCAATGGAGTATACATGACAATCCTCTGGCGCCACATATTTCAGGTAGATTTCATAAATCTTCGTACTGTATTCAATATAGTATGCCATCCTGGGCGGCGCGACAATATAGTCAAGCTCTTTCTGGGGAGACGTCTGAAGCTCCCTGTCATCATACGAGGCGCCGTCAAATACATGTCCCGGCGCCTGAAGGATTCTCCCTGCATTGACTTCCTTTACTCTCTGTACCACCTCAAAAAGCCTTGCCCTGCCAGAGATCCCCCAGGCCTTTAACGATGGTGACACGGCAAGACAGATGGTCTTCTCTGTGCGGCTTAAATCGGCAACAACAAGATTCGTTGTCATAGGGTCAAGCCCCCTCTCGACGCATTCCACAGAGGCATAAAAAGATTTCAAGTCAATCGCAATGTATGTGTGGATTGACTGTGCCATAACGATCACCTCCCCAGAGCGTATTTGAGTAAAACTCTCTGTTCGTTTACTTTGGGTTCTTCCCCCGGCATCTTACTTATTGTATTATATCAGAACTTACGTTCGTTTTCAATACAAATTTAAAAATGTCCTTAATTGTTACACCCTTTTAGCTTACGATTTTCATAGCGGCAAAATTTAAGGCTACCGCCGACATCTCAATGCCAACGATAGCCCCTGATTCTACGCTATTTTTTAAAACTTTCCATTCTGTGCTGCTTCCTCGATACTTACTGCAACAGCTACTGTCATACCTACCATCGGGTTATTTCCTGCCCCGATCAGCCCCATCATCTCAACATGAGCCGGTACGGATGAGGAACCTGCAAACTGTGCGTCAGAATGCATACGTCCTAATGTATCTGTCATACCATAGGAAGCCGGTCCTGCTGCCATGTTATCCGGGTGAAGGGTACGTCCAGTGCCGCCGCCGGATGCTACGGAGAAGTACTTCTTGCCCTGCTCGATACACTCCTTCTTGTATGTACCTGCAACCGGATGCTGGAAACGTGTCGGGTTTGTAGAATTACCAGTAATAGACACGTCTACGCCTTCCTTATGCATAATTGCAACGCCCTCACGTACATCATTTGCACCATAGCAGTTTACTTTGGAGCGGAGTCCTTCAGAGTATGGGATTCTCTGAACCTCCTTTAATTCTCCTGTATAGTAATCGTACTCTGTCTCTACATATGTAAATCCGTTAATTCTAGAAATAATCTTTGCTGCATCCTTTCCAAGTCCGTTCAGGATAACGCGGAGCGGTTTCTTACGAACCTTGTTCGCCTTCTCCGCAATACCGATCGCACCCTCTGCCGCAGCGAATGACTCATGTCCTGCAAGGAATGCAAAGCAGTCTGTATCCTCCTCAAGGAGCATCTTTCCTAAATTACCATGTCCGAGACCTACCTTTCTCTGATCAGCTACAGAACCCGGAATACAGAAAGCCTGAAGACCTTCTCCGATTGCTGCTGCTGCATCTGCTGCTGTCTTACAGCCCTTCTTAATGGCAATTGCAGCACCTACTGTATATGCCCAGCACGCATTCTCAAAACAAATCGGCTGGATACCTTTTACCTGGTTATATACATCAAGCCCGGCATCTTTTGTAATCTTCTCAGCTTCTTCAATTGAAGCAATGCCATAGCTTCCTAATACTTCATTGATTTTATCAATTCTTCTTTCAT